>JANMAT010000087.1:0-44559 GCA_031359995.1 Actinomycetes bacterium | reverse complement strand
ATGTCGGCTTCGCGGTTCACCGCTCGGATGGTGAACGCGCTGATGGTGCGCAGGGCGTACACCTCGTCGACCACGGGGCCCAGCACCTCCTCGTAGTACGAGGCGGCGAAGCGGCGGTACGCCTCGGGCGTCCCGTCGAGCACCTGCGAGAGCAGCCACTCGGCACCGCCATCGTCGTCGCCCTGGCCGCACCGCCACGGGCCGTCGGCCCCCGTCGTCCAGAAGCAGCAGCTCATCTCCCGCGACCCGCCCAGCAGGGGCTCGTCCACGATCCACCGCAGGTCGTCGGGCAGGCCCGCGGCCGCCGTCGGCACCGTGCCGTACTCGTGGTCCCAACCGCGCACCACGGTGCCCTCGGCCCCGAACACGATGGCGTACGTGTCCCCCTGGTTGTCATCCATCGAGGCCAGCGCGTGGGCCGGGCCGAACTGGGGCCGGAACGAGAAGTACTGCTTCTCCCAGTCGAGGCTCACCATCACGTCGAGCGCGGCCATGGCCAGGCTGAGCCGGCGCAGCTCGGCCGGCGACGGGAGGGCGGCGGCCACGTCGGTCAGGAGCACCCCCGCAACCTAACGCCGACCTGACCTCGATGGGGACGCTGGGCGTTGGGGAACCAGCGGGCGCCTATGGGATCATGGATCCCGACGGACGCGGGAGTCCGTCGTTTCTGCACGAAGGGACTGTTCATGGCCAGCAATGGTTCGGGGGCCGATCGGCCGACGGAGTTCGATGTCGTGGTGGTGGGGGCGGGGTTCGCCGGCATGTACCTGCTGCACCAGCTGCGCAAGCTGGGGATCTCGGCCCGGGTGCTCGAGACCGGCGACGACGTCGGCGGCACCTGGTACTGGAACCGGTACCCGGGTGCGCGCTGCGACGTCCAGAGCCTGGACTACCAGTACACGTGGGATCCCGGCCTGGACGACGAGTGGACGTGGACCGAGAAGTACGCGCCCCAGCCCGAGATCCTGCGCTACGCCCGGTACGTGGCCGACAAGCACGACCTGCGCCGCGACATCGACTTCAAGACCCGTGTCACCAAGGCCGAGTGGGACGGTGGCGCCAACCGCTGGCACGTCCACACCTCGACCGGCGCCACGCTCACGGCCCGGCACTACGTGATGGCCACCGGCTGCCTCTCGGCGCCGAAGGAGGTCGACATCGAGGGCACCGACCGCTTCGGGGGCGAGGTGTACTTCACCAGCCGCTGGCCCCACGAGGGCGTCGACTTCACCGGCAAGCGGGTCGCCGTCATCGGCACCGGCTCGTCGGCCATCCAGTCGATCCCGATCATCGCCGAGCAGGCCAGCCAGCTCACCGTCTTCCAGCGCACGCCGAACTTCTCCATCCCCGCCTACAACGGCCCCGTGCCGGCCGAGAAGCGGGCCGAGCTCGACAAGGACCGCGCCGCCTATCGCGAAGCCGCCCGCTGGTCGGGCGCAGGCGTGCCCATCCCGCCGGCCACGGCCATGGCCCTCGCCGCCACCGACGAGGAGCGGCTCGCCACGTACGAAGCGGCGTGGCAGGCCGGCGGCATCATCGAGTTCCTCAACACCTACGCCGACAACCTCGCCAACCTGCAGGCCAACGAGCTGCTGTGCGAGTTCGTGCGCAACAAGATCCGCGCCACGGTGAACGACCCCGAGACGGCCGAGGCCATGTGCCCGAAGTCGTTCCCCATCGGCACCAAGCGCCTGTGCGTCGACACGAACTACTACCAGACGTTCAACAAGCCCACGGTGCGCCTGGTCGACCTGCGCAAGACGCCGATCACGACCATCACCGAGACAGGTGTCGACATCACCGGTGAGTCGATGGCGTTCGACGCCATCGTGTTCGCCACCGGCTTCGATGCCATGACCGGCGCCATCGTCAGCGTCGACATCACCGGCTGCGACGGCATCACGCTGAAGGACGCCTGGGCCGGCGGCCCCGTCACCTACCTGGGCCTCATGGCCAAGGGCTTCCCGAACCTCTACATGATCACCGGGCCCGGCAGCCCGTCGGTGCTGTCGAACATGATCGTGTCGATCGAGCAGCACGTCGACTGGATCACCGACACCCTGCAGCACCTGAAGGCCGAGGGCTCCGACACCATCGAGCCCACGCAGACCGCGGTCGACGGCTGGGTGCAGCACGTGAACGACTTCGGCGACATCACGCTCTTCCCGCTGGCCAACTCGTGGTACATGGGCGCCAACGTGCCCGGCAAGCCGCGGGTGTTCCTGCCCTACGCGGGCGGCGTCGACCGGTACCGCCAGATCTGCAACGAGGTCGTCGCCCAGGACTACGTGGGCTTCGTGCGCACCGGCCCGAACGGCACGAAGGCCAACGACGGCGTCATCCGCCAGGTGCAGCCCGACGTGGCCATCTTGCTCGAGATGATGGCGGGCATGGGCCTGCCGCCCATCGAGAGCATGACCGCCACCGAGGCGCGCGACTTCATGGCGGCATCGTCGGCCATGCGGGCCCCCGGCCCCGACGTGGGCGAGGTGACGGACGGCACGCTGCCCGGCGCCGGCGGCGACCTCGACTACCGCCTGTACCGGCCGGCCACGCCCGGCCCGCACCCCATGGTCGTCTACTACCACGGTGGCGGCTGGGTGCTCGGCAACCACGATTCCGACGACCCGTTCACCCGCGACCTGTGCGTGCGCTCGAACGCCGTGATCATCTCGGTGAACTACCGCCACGGCCCCGAAGACCGCTTCCCGGCCGCCCCCGACGATGCCTTCGCCGCGCTGCAGTGGGTCGCCGCCCACGCCGCCGAGCTCGGTGGCATCCCGGGGCAGCTGGCCGTGGCCGGTTGGAGCGCCGGCGCCAACCTCGCCGCGGTGGTGGCCCAGACGGCGCGTGACGCCGGCGGCCCCGCCCTGGTCGGCCAGCTGCTGCTCACGCCGGTCACCGACGGGCGCATGCAGACGGCGTCGTACCGGGAGAACGCCGACGGCTTCGTGCTGACCAAGCCACTCATGGAGTGGTTCTGGGACCTGTACGCCGACGACACCGAGCGGCTGCACCCGAAGGCGTCGCCGCTGCTGGCGGCCAGCCTGGCCGGTCTGCCGGCGGCCACGATCGTGACCGCCGACTTCGACCCGCTGCGCGACGAGGGCAAGGCCTACGCCGACGCGCTCAGCGCCGCCGGCGTGACGGTCACCTACATCCAGGCCCGCGGCCACACCCACACGTCGATGACCGCGGTCGACATGCTGCCGTCGGGCGCCCCGATGCGGGCCCAGATGGCCGACGCCATCCGCGGTTTCTTCGGCGCCTCGGTCCCGGTCTGAGTCAGCCCGTCGGCGCCGGGTCGCTCAACGCGACCCGGCGCGGATGCGGGCCTTCGTGGCCGCCCACGAGCAGATCGGGCACTGTGCCATGTCGTGGCGCAGGGCCGGGCAGTGCTCGCGACCGAAGAAGATGATCTGCAGGTGCCGGCGGTTCCACGTGGCACTCGGGAACACCGCCTTCAGGTCGCGCTCGGTGCGCTCGACGGTGGAACCGTTCGACAGACCCCAGCGCGCCGCCAGGCGGTGGATGTGGGTGTCGACGGCGAAGGCGGCGTGGCCGAACCCCTGCGACATCACCACGCTCGCCGTCTTGTGACCCACACCGGCCAGCGATTCGAGAAACGCCCAGTCGGGCACCACCTCGCCACCGGCCTCCAGGATCTGGTTGGCGGCGACCCACAGGTTCTTGGCCTTCGTCGGCGCCAGCCCGACCTCCCGGATGATGCCCAGGATGCGCTCGGGGCCCAGCGCCGCCATCTTCTCGGGCGTGTCGGCCAATGCGAACAGCGCCGGCGTCACCTGGTTCACCTTCTTGTCGGTCGTCTGCGCCGAGAGGGCCACCGCGACCAGCAGCGTGTACGGATCGAGGTGGTCGAGCGGGATGGGCGGCTCGGGGTAGAGGTCGTCGAGCATGTCGCCGATCCGGTCGGCCTTCTCGCGTCGCTTCACGGCTGGCGACGGTACCCGAGCGCGGGTGCGCCCCGCCGGGCGATGCGGTCCTGCACGAACGTCACCAGCGCGGCGTCCGACAGGTCGGCACCGCGCGCCACCTCGGCGTCCAGGCGCTCCCGACCGAGGGCGGCGCCCAGCACGTCGACGGCGCCCTCCAGGTCCTCGGCCCCGGTGGGCTCGAACGGCAGAGCCGACGTGGCACCGGCGGCCTTCAGCGCGCCGTAGAGCACGGCGGCGGCGGCGTGGTCGCCGAGCTGCAGCAGCAGGCCGAACACGCGCCGCAGCGACAGGTGCAGGTTGACCCAGTCGCCACCGCGGTGCCACGTGTCGATCACGGCGCCCGAGCCGGTGAGGGCAGCGTGCACGTCGCCGTTGCGGGCCTCGAGCCACCACACCTCGGTCTGGGCGAACGCCTCGATCCAGCGGTTGCCGGCCGCCCCGGCGACCTCGGCCGACTCCCGCAGCAGCAGCAGGCTCTGCTCGGGGTCGGAGCCTTCGAGGGCGAGTCCCAGCGCGTAGGCGGCTTGCGCCCTGGCGGTGGGCGAGCCGCTGGTGCGGGCCACCGCCCGGGCCTCACCGGCGAGGATGGCGCCCGGCACCGTGCGGCCCATGCTCGTCTCGGCCACCGAGCGCATGTACAGCGCGTGGGCCAGACGCGTCGGCGAACCCTGGCGGGCCGATCGCAGCATGCGGTCCATCCACGCCAGCGCCTCATCGGTCTGGCCGAGGTAGAAGTAGGCGTTGGCCAGCGCGCGCTCGGCCAGGCCGCTCGAGTCACGCCACGAGTCGCTGGCCGCCACGGCCAGCAGGCCCACGGCCACGCTCTCCTCCAGGTCGCCCCGCACGTAGTGGCCGTAGCCGACCACCCCGAGCAGCACCGGATACAACGCGTGGTCCGCGGCACCGGGGAGCCCGAGGCAGGTCGTGGCCCACGCCGTCAGCTCGTAGCGGATGCGGCGGAAGGCGAACTCGCGCAGGCCGACCACCAGTCGGAGGGCGGCGTCGGTGTCGCCCGTGCGCACGGCGCGCCCGAATGCGACGCGGGCGTTGTCGATGTCGGCCTCGATGCGGTGCGACCACACCGCTTCCTCGGGCCCGGTGATGCCGGTGGTGGCCCGCTCGGCCACTGCGGTGAACCACCGCAGATGGGCATCGTCGACCAGGTCGGTGGCCCCCAGCTCGCGCAGCTGCTCGCGGCCGAACTCGCGGAGCGTTTCGAGCAGTTGGTAGCGACCGCGCTCGGGGTTCACGAGCTGCACCATCGACTTGTCGACGAGCATGGCCAGCACACCGACCACGTCGGTGAGCTCGTCGTCACCGTCGAGCGGGTCGATCACCGAGCCGCACACCGCTTCCACCGCGGCCAGGTCGAAGCTGCCGGCGAAGGCCGACAAGCGAGCGAACAACGTCTGCTCGGCCCGACTGAGGTGGCCGAACGACCAGGCAACGGTGTCGCGCAGCGTGCGGTGGCGAGGGTTGGCCGAGCGCATGCTGGCTCCGAGCACGACCGACGGCAGCACCAACCGCTGCAGGATGGTCTCCGGCGACAACGAGCGGAAGCGGGCGGCCACCAGCTCGAGCGCGAGCGGCAGGCCATCGAGCCGACGGCAGATCTCGCTCAGCACCGGCGCGTTCGCCGCGGTCACCGTGAAGCCCGGCACCGCGGCGGTGACCCGTTCGAGCAGCAGCGCCACGGCAGGCGACCGGGCGATGGCCGAAGGATCGTCCACGTCGGGCGCCGCCACCACCAGGGGCGCCACGGTGCTGACCATCTCCCCGGGCAGGCCGAGTGCTTCGCGCGAGGTGGCCAGCACGTGCAACCGGGGACACCGTGATCGCAGGCGGTCGACGAGGGGCACGAGGGTGTCGAGCACGTGCTCGCAGTTGTCGAGCACCACCAGCTGGTGCCGTTCGGCCAGCGCCACCACCAGCGCGTCCTCCATCGACAGGTGCTGGCGCGGCTGCACGTCGAGCGCGGTGGCCACCGCGTCGACCAACGAGTCGGGTTCGCTCACCGCGGCGAGCTCCACGAAGGTCACGCCGTGCTCGAACCCGGCGACCGTGGTGGCGGCGCGCCGGGCCAGCCTGGTCTTGCCGACCCCGCCCGGACCCACCAACGTCACCAGAGCGTTCGTCGCCACCGCGTCGATCACCGACGACAGCTCGACGGCACGCCCCACCAAGGGGGTCGGGTCGTCGAGCACCGCCCTGGCGGCCCACGGTGGAGACCGATCGGCTTTGCGCGCGACCAGCAGCGTCGGGTCCTCGGCCAGGATGCGCCCCTCGAGCTCGGCCAGCGCGGTCGATGGGTCCAAGCCCATCTCGTCGCGCAGCAGGGTGCGGAACTCGTTGGCCCGGCGCAACGCCTCGCCGTGCCGACCGGTGCGGAAGAGGGCCACGAGCAGCTGGCGCCGGAACCGCTCGCGCAGAGGGTGCTGCGTGCACCAGGCCTCGAGGTCGGCGATGAGGGTGGCATCGCCACCAGCGGCCAGCCGTCGTTCCATCCACTCCTCGGCCACGTGCACGCGGAGCTCGTCCAGCCGCACCGCCTCAGCGCGCGTCCAGTCGCTCTCGGCCAGCTCGCCGAAGGCGGGCCCCCGCCACCACTCGAGGGCGGCGCCGTAGCCACGGGCCGCGGCCGCGGCGTCGGGCAGGCCGGCTGCCTCCCGGGCCAGCGAACCGAATCGGTCGGCGTCGAGCAGGTCGCCGGGCAGGTCGAGCCGGTATCCGCCGTCGGTGCCCACGATCTGCGCGTCGGGTTCCAGGAGGCGGCGCAGCCGCGACAGGTGGCTCTGCAGGGTGGCCAGCGCGGCGGCGGGTTGGTCGTCGGCCCACAACGCCTCGCACAGGCGGTCGGTGGAGACGACACCACCGCGGTTGGCGGTCAGCAGGGCCAGGACCACCCGGAGCTTCGGGCTCAGGGTGGCCACGGGCGCGTCGGAGCGCTCGACGGCCAACGGGCCCAGCACTCTCACCAGGAGCCCCACACCCCCGATTGTGGCCCGTCGCCTTGCGGAACGCTGCAAGGTCTGATTGCAGACCATTGACAGCGGCGTGCCACGGAGCGGCAAGGGGCCCAGCGCAGGGTGGGGTCACCAACGAGGTTCCAGGAGGAACACATCATGCCGTTCGTCAACGTGAAGGTCATCAAGGGCGTCTTCAGCTCCGACCAGAAGCAGGACATGATCGCCAAGCTCACCGACACCATGGTGGGGATCGAGGGTGAGGCCATGCGCGGTGTCACCTGGGTCGCCATCGAAGAGGTCGAGAGCGGCGACTGGGGCATCGGCGGCCAGAGCCTCACCACCCAGGCGGTGAAGGATCTGCAGTCCGGCCGGGTCTGAGCGATCAGGCCGCCGAGGTGAAGTAGCCGGTCACGTCGACCACGAGGTGGGCACCGCGCTGGGCGAAGTACGAGATCGACCCGGCGGTGTCCACCTTCATGATCGTGGCGTTCGGGCGGACGTCACCGGCGACGACGTTGAGCGTGGACGTCGCCGGGCGACCCGACGCCGTCGGGAAGGCGGTGACGAAACCGGCCGCCGCGGCATCGACGGCGGTGACGTTCAACGCCAACGCACCGACCCGCGTGGTCGGCAGTCCGGCCCGCCCGGTGTGCACCAGGGCGACGGTGCCGCCGGCCGGGACCGGCCCGGCCACCGGCGCACCGTCACGCGTGTCGAACACGCGGGCCGGCGCCAGCGGCACGAACAGCCCCGCCGACACCGACAGCGCGGAGGCATCGGTGATGTAGCCCGTCACGTCGACCACCACGTGAGCGGCGGCATGGGAGAACAGCGAGACGGCGCCGCCCGCACCGACGCGCACCACCGCCAGGTTCGGCGCCGTTTCGGTGGCCGAGTTGATGTTCACGTTCGACGCTTCGGGCCGGGTCACCCCTACGGGCCAGGCGGTGAGGAAGCCGGCGCCGGTGGCGTCGGTGGCGGTGATGTTCACCACCACCGCAGCCACACCCGTGGGCGGCAGACCGCCGCGACCCACCACCGCCAGATCGAGCGACGCACCGGCCCCGAGGCGCTGACCGCCCGTCGGACCGGAAGCGTCACGGGTGTCGAGCAGGCGGGCCGGCGTCACGGGCAGCAGGCGGCCGTCGGCCGACGATGCCGCCGGCGTGAACCAGCCGGCCACGTCGACCACCAGGTTGGTGCCCGACCAGGCGAAGAAGCTGACCTCACCGCCGGCGCCGAGGGGCACGATCACCAGGTTCGCCCGCACCTGTCCCACCGAGGTCAGGTTCAGGCTCGACACCGTGGGCCGGGCCGTGCCCGTGGGCCACGCGCTCACGAACCCCGGCCCGCCGGCGTCCACCGAGGTCACGTTGAGCACCGCCGCGGTGGCTCCCGTGGCCGGCACACCGCCGCGCCCGGCCACCGGCACCGACACGATCGCGCCCGGGCACAGGTAGCCGTCATCACCGCGATCGCGGGAGTCGTAGATGCGGGCGGGGTCGAGCGGCACGTACTTCGCCGGCGACGGGTCCACCACGAAGCCCGTGTCGGCCGGGCCGGTCGGCTGCTCCCCGGCACAGCGGGCGGGCACCGGGCCTACGGGCGCGGTGGCCACGTAGTCGCCCAGCACGGCGCGCGTGCGAGCCAGCGACACCTCGAGCGCGGCGCGCACGCCGGCCGGCGTGGCCGGGTCGGCCAGGTCCTCGAGCACCGGCCGCACCACGTACCCGGCGTGGTCGACCCACGTCGGGTGCACCACCGGCCGGCTCGTCACGAACGAGCCGTCGGCCTGCCGCGACACCGACAGCGTGAAGAGGCCGCCGTCCTGCGATGCGTCGGGGAAGTCGGCCCCGCCGGGCAGGTTCGAGATCAGGTTGCTCATGCCGTACACGACCCACTTGCCGTTGACCTGCTCGATCGGCTGCAGCACGTGCACGTGCTCGCCGACGATCAGGTCGACCTGGCCGCCGGCGGTGAGCGCTTCGGCCAGTCGCCGCTGCTCAGCGGTGATCGGCCAGTTCTTCTCGCTGCCCCAGTGCAGGTTCACGACCACGTACTCGGCACCGCGATCACGGGCGGCGCGGGCGTCGGCGATGATGCGGTCGGCGTCCAGCAGGCGCACGCGCCACGGCTGGTCGGCCGACAGAACCAGACCGTTCAGGCCGAACGTGTAGGCGAGTTGGGCGAAGCGGATCCCCTTCACCGTGAACAGCTTGGCCTGCGCTTCCTCGGGCGTACGGGCCATGCCGGCGCTGGCGATGCCGGCCTCCTCCAGCGCGGTGACCGTGGCGTCGATGCCGCTCGTGCCGCGGTCGAACGAGTGGTTCGACGCGGTCGAGCAACGGTCGAAGCCGGCCGACACCATGCCGCCGATGACCTCGCGGGGCACGCCGTAGATCGGGTGGTACGACAGGGGCTCGCCCGGCGGGGCGATCGGTGTCTCGAAGTGGCAGAAGCCCACGTCGGCCGCCGAGATGATCGGTGCGATGCGGGCGAACATCGGCGTGAAGTCGTAGGCGCCGTGGCCATAGTCGAGCGCCTGGGCGATGAGCGGCCGGTGGATGAGGATGTCGCCCGAGAACTCCATCGACACCGTCGCCGGTACGGCCGCCGCGGCCATGCGCGCCGGTGCCACCAGCGCGACCGGCACCGACAACAGCGCCGCACCGACCGACGCGAACCACCGCGAACGCATGCCCATGGCGTCAGTCTCGTGCATGGCGGCGTCACGACCCGACCATCGCCCGTGCCAGACTCCGCCCATGGGGAGACTTGACGGCAAGGTCGCGTTGATCACGGGTGGCGCGCGGGGGCAGGGCGCCGAAGAGGGGCGGCTGTTCGCCGCCGAGGGGGCCACGGTGGTGCTGGCCGACGTGCTCGACGACGACGGCACCCGGGCCGCGGCATCCATCCCCCGGGCGCGCTACGCGCACCTCGACGTGCGCTCGGAGACCGAGTGGGAGACCACCGTCGCCGGCATCGTGGCCCAGCACGGCGGGCTCGACGTGCTGGTGAACAACGCCGCCATCGACATGGTGAAGCGCTTGGACGCCACCACACTCGACGAGTGGAACAACATCGTGGCCATCAACCAGACCGGCGTGTTCCTGGGCATGCGCACCGCGGCGCTGGCCATGATGAACGTGGGGCGGGGCGGCTCCATCGTCAACATCAGCTCGGTCGCCGGGCTCGAGGGCGTGAAGGGCCACGGCGCCTACTCGGGCACCAAGTGGGCCGTGCGCGGCCTCACCAAGGTCGCGTCGCAGGAGTGGGGCCGCTACGGCATCCGCGTGAACTCCGTGCATCCCGGTTTCATCGAGACGCCGATGACCGCCGACACGCGCATGGTCACCGACCCGAGCGTGCGCACCAAGCTGGAGCGCAACATCCCGGTGGGGCGGCTCGGCCAGCCGGTCGACATCGCCAACATGGTGCTGTTCCTGGCCAGCGACGAGTCGTCGTACTGCAGCGGCCAGGAGTTCACCGTGGACGGCGGCATCCACCACTGACACCCTCGCTGACGCGATCGTGCCGCCGCCGAGCGATCTCAGTCGGTGAAGGTGAAGCGCTTCTCCATCTCGGTGCGGACGTTCACCATGTGGGCGCCGTACTTCGGGAACCCGCCGTTGTAGTTGCCGTCCTGGCGCCGGTTGAACTCGCCTTCGAAGTTGTAGTAGCCGGGGGTGCACTCGGCGTTGCGGTTGGTCTTGCCCCGGTGGGCGATGACCTCTTGCACCCACCACTCCTCGGCGTCGGCGGTGGCGTCGATGGTGTCGTGGCCGTGGCTGCGCACGTAGTCGATGCAGGCGGCGATGTGGTCGCCCTGGGCCTGCAGCACGTCGGTCAGGTTGAAGTTGAACGAGGCCTGGTAGCCGCCCATGATGAACATGTTCGGGAAGCCGTGGGTGTGGATGCCGAGCACGGTGCGGATGCCCTCGGCGTACTTGTCCTGCAGGTCGAGCCCGCCCTCGCCCACGATCTTGTTGTAGGTGCCGGTCTTCTGCACCTCGAACCCCGTGGCGTAGATGAGCACGTCGACCGGGTGCACCTGCCCGTCGGACACGGGGCCCTCGGGGCGGATCTCGGTGATGCCCTTGCCGTGGGTGTCGACCAGGTGCACGGTGGGCCGGTTGTACGCGGGCAGGTAGTCGTTGTGGAAGCAGGGCCGCTTGCACATGAACATGTACCAGGGCTTCAGCGCGTCGGCGGTGGCCCGGTCTTCGACGATCTCGTCGATGCGCTTGTGGATGCGCATCATGTAGTCGATGTTGGCCTGCTCCTGGCGCTGCACCTTCTCTTCCGTCGTCATGTTGACCCGCTGATCGATCTGCAGCGCGGTGAGCGGCGGGTCCTTCAGCGCTTTGGCCCGGCGCTCGGCCTGCCAGCCGGGCTCCAGCTTGGCCGCCCACTCGGGGTCGGTCTCCCAGTCGTCGCGCACGTCGATGGACGACGGGGTGCGCTGGAAGACGTAGAGCTCCTTGGCGTGGGCAGCCAGGTGGGGGATGGCCTGCACGGCGGTGGCGCCGGTGCCGATGATGCCGACCACCTTGTCGGACAGCTTCTCCAGGTCGGATCCGGTGTAGTCGAAGTCCCAGCGCGACGTGTGGAACGAGTGCCCGGCGAAGGTCTCCATGCCATCGATGCGCGACAGCTTCGGCTTGGTGAGGGTGCCGTTGGCGCACACCACGAACTTGGCCCGCATCACGTCGCCGCGGTCGGTGCGCACGTACCACTGCTGCTCGGCGTCGTTCCACTCGGTGGACGTGACCGTGGTCTGGAACACGGCCAGCTCGTACAGGTCGTACTTGCGGGCGATGGCCTGGCAGTGGGCGAAGATCTCGTCGCCGCGTGCGTAGTGCCGCGTGGGCACGTAGTTCATCTCGTCGAGCAGGGGCAGGTAGTCGTAGGCGACCACGTCGCACGCCACGCCCGGGTACCGGTTCCAGTACCACGTACCCCCCACGTCGGCGCCGCGCTCGACGATGCGGATCGACTCCACCCCGACCTCGCGCAGGCGGGCCGAGGTGAGCAGGGCCGAGAACCCGCCGCCGATGAAGAGCACCTCGACGGTGTCGTCGATGGCGTTGCGGGGGGTGATGTCGCCGCCGTACGGGTCGGTCTCGTACCGGGCCAGGTCACCCGACAGGTCGGTGACGTACTGGGCGGTGCCCTCGGGCCGGAACGACAGCCGCAGGTCGCGCTCCTCGGCGAAGCGCTGCTTGACCTGCTCGTAGTACTCCGGCGGGTGGGCCGGCCGCCGGTGCTTCTCGGCCACGCCCGGTCGGGCCGGTGCTGCATCCTTCGAGTTCGACATGTGCGTTCCCCGTGTCCCGCTGGTCGGTGACCACGGCGACGTTCCCCAACGACGCGGCACCGACGCTCCGACCCGACGAGTATCGCGCGCCCGGCCCCGTTCGCCCCAGAACGGCCGACCCCCCGACGCGCCACGGCGGTTGGTGGGGGTGGTTCGGGGGGTGCTCAGCCGTGGTTGGGGGCGTCGTTGCCGCCACGGTTGCGACCCTGGCCACCGTTGTCGTCGACCGTCACGGCCGTGGCGGGGGCGGGGGCCGGAGCGGCGCTGACGCTGGTGGAGGCGGTGCTGGTGTCGTCCTGGCCGATGCGGGCCGGGTTGTCCTCGACCGTGCCGGCGGTGGTGGCGGCATCGACGCCCTTGTCGTCGTTCACGTCGTGGCTGGCGGCATCGTCGGCGCCGTGGCGCAGTTCGACGGTGGTGACCGTGCCATCAGCCGTGGTGGCCGTGGTCGCCACGCTCACGGCGGTGGTGCCGGCGGTGGCCGAGGTGCTGGTGCTGTCATCGGCGACCGTGGCGACCACGGTGCGGCGATCCTCACGGCGGACCGAACCGTTGCTGCCGGTGCGGGCCGAGACGATCGAGCTGAAGCAGACGACGCCGACGAGCGAGCCGATGCCGGTGATCACGAGCTTGCGGGAGTTCTTCACGGTGGTGGGGCCTTCCTGGCGGAGGTGCGACGCTGTGTCGCTGTTGTGCCCCGTACATCGCCGCCACGTGGCGCGGTGTCACATGCCCGGTCGTCGTACGACCTTTGGCCACGCCACCAGCCCCACCTCGGGCAGGACGTCGCCCCGACCGGCCATACTGGGGAGGTGAGCGACCGCAACGTGCTGGGTGGTCAGTTGGAGCCGTGCGGCACGGAGCCGATGACCGGCTTCTACCGCGACGGCATCTGCACGACCGGCCCCGAAGACCTGGGCAGCCACACGATCTGCGCGGTCATGACGGCCGAGTTCCTGGCCCATCAGCGCAGCATCGGCAACGACCTGAGCACCCCGATGCCCCAGTACGCGTTCCCCGGGCTGGTCCCCGGCGACCGCTGGTGCGTCACGGCCGTGAACTGGCTGCGGGCGTTCCGAGACGGCGTGGCCGCGCCGGTGGTGCTGGCGTCCACCCATGTACGGTCGCTCGAGATCGTGCCGCTCGACGCGCTGCAGCAGGTGGCCGTCGACGTTCCGGCCGACCCGAGCGGCCTGATCGACTGACCGGGCCGCGCCGCGCATCGCCTACGGTCGGCCGCATGCTCGCTGCTGACGCCCTCGCCGGGAAGACCGCCCTCGTGACCGGATCGGCCCGCGGCATCGGCCGAGCCATAGCGTTGGCCCTCGCCGCCGCCGGTGCCGACGTGATCGTCGCCGACCTGCACCCCGCGCCCTTCACGGGCGAGCGCTACTACCGGCTGCGCTCGCGGGTGTCCGACGACAGCGAGGCCGTGCCCACCGCCGAGGCGGTCGCCGCGCTGGGGCGGCGCAGCATGGAGCTCACCCTCGACGTGGCCGATGCCGGCGCCGTGGTCGAGGCGGCGGCGCGCTGCGCCGCCGAACTGGCGTCACCCGACATCCTGGTGAACAACGCCGGCATCGTGAACAACATCGCCCGCATCGCCCACATGACGCCGGAGGCGTGGGACCACGAGCTGCGCGTGAACCTGTCGGGCATGTTCCACACGGTACGGGCGTTCGTGCCGGCCATGGCCGAGCGGGGCTGGGGTCGGGTGGTCAACATCGCATCGGTGGCCGCCGTCCAGCCCGGTCTGGGTCAGCCGGCGTACACGGCGTCGAAGGCCGGCGTGGTGGCCTTCACGCGCGCCGTCGCCCAGGAGTTCGGGCCCGGCGGCGTGACCGCCAACGCCATCATGCCCGGCCTCATCGCCACGCCGCTGGTGCGCTCGATGCCCGAGCACCTGCAGGAGGGGTACCGCCGGGTCACGCCCGTGGGGCGCCTGGGCGAACCGGCCGACATCGGCAACCTGGCCGCGTTCCTGGCGTCGCCGGCCGCGAGCTTCATCAGCGCGGTCGCCATCCCGTGCGACGGCGGCGCCCTGAACGCCCCCGTCGCCGGTCTCGACTCCTGACGCCCGATCATCAACCGGCGGCGCAGGCCTTCACCCCGCTGACGAAGCCCTTGCGGAACGAGGCGGTGCGCTCGAAGGCCGAGCCCACCGCGCCGCCCTGGTCGGCCACGTCGGGGCTGTCGCCGAAGGCCAGGAAGGCCACCACGGCTTCGTCGAGGTCACCGGGCGACAGCGACAGCAACGGCGACCGGCCGAGGTACACGTCGGCCGTCCACACGCCCGTGAGGCAGTCGCCCTGCAGCGAACGGGCCTTGCCGGTCAGGTCGGACTCCAGCCGCACGAGCATGGCGTCGGCCCAGGCGCCGCCGACCAGGGTGGCCACCGCGAAGTCGCCGATCTGCGTGCCCACGTCGTCGAGGAACCCGCCGTCCAGGAAGATGGCGTCCTGGGCCGGGCAGTAGAACACGTTGCCCGTGATGAAGCTCTCGTCGAGGGCCTCGCTGCCGCACGACAACGGCTGGGTCGGCTCGTAGGGCACGAGCCCACCTGACAGCGGCGTGTAGTCGATGCTGGCGGCGGCGAGCAGCTCCTTCCAGAACCGTTCCAGGTCGGTGGTCGCCTCGGTCACGATGGTCGGCGCGTCCAGGTTGCCGCCGGTCGCCTCGTCGGCCGCGGTGAAGGTGAGATCGAGCAGCGGCAGGTCGTCCTGCGGGTAGGTGGCGCAGCGCTCGGCCCCGTCGTCGTAGCCCTCCTGGAAGGCCCGGACGCGGTCGAACCCGCTGCCGTGGGCGCCCTCGGCGCGGATGTCGGAGCCGGGCGGATCCTCGAAGCGCAGCAGGCCGGCGAGGGCGAGGTCGATGTCGCCGGCGCTCAGCACGAGGTTGTCGCTCTTGCCGTCGGCCACGTGGCGCACCCACGAGCCGGCGAAGCAGTCGGCCTGCTGCTCGCTGACCACGGTGGGCAGGCTGTCGCTGATGCCGGCGCGAGCCTGGATGGCGTGGCCGAACTCGTGGGCGAACACCACGGCGATCACGAAACCGTTGCCGTCGAAGTCCTTGTACAGACCGGGCAGCAGGTCGGCGTCGTCGAAGGCGATGAAGTCGCCGAGCGAGCAGTAGAAGGCGTTGCCCTCGACGTCGCTGTACAGCGTCTCGTCGGCCCCGCAGCCGGGCACGTTCGACGAGCCCGGGCGCACCGCGTAGATCTTCCCCTGCAGTTCCTCGTACGGCGCGTTGTAGACCTTCGGGAACGTGGTGCGCCAGTAGGCCTGGATGTCCGCGAGCGACAGGTCGATCGAGTCCTGATAGGACAGCTGGCCGCCGGCGTCGGTGACACCCGCGCCCGCCGCCGTCGTGCTCGGGGCCGCATCGGTCGTGGTGGGCGCCTCGGTCGTCGACGTGGTCGCGGGGGCCGGTGTGGTGGGCGGCGCCGTGCTGTCGACCACGTCGGTGGTGGCGGCACCCTTGCCGCTCCCGCCCGAGCAGGCGCTCAACGTGAGGGCGATGACCGCGCCGAGGGCGGCCACACGGTGGCGACACGGGTGGCGACGGATCGTACGGCGGGGCAGGGTCACGGGATCGCCTCGAGGGGTGCTGGCGGGACAGCTGCACCGTATGTGGCACGCAGCCGCGCCGCACGCGCCGATCGGGGCCGTCGAGTGGGACGCATCGGCTGGGACGGCGCCAGCCCGGACCGGTACGCTCGGCCGGCACATGGCTGGACGTCTGCGCCGCGCGGCACGTGGGGAACGGGCACCGGGGCGCGCCTCGTGAGGATCGTCGTGGTGGGCGGTGGCATCGTGGGCCTGGCGGTGGCGCGCCAGGTGCGCACCGACCGCCCCGACATCGACCTCGTGGTCCTGGAGAAGGAACCCCGCCTCGGCGCCCACCAGACGAGCCACAACTCGGGCGTCATCCACGCCGGCATCTACTACACGCCCGGCTCGGTGAAGGCCCGGCTGTGCCGGCGCGGCGTGGGGCTCATGAAGGCGTTCTGCGACGAGCACGACATCACCTACCGGAACCTCGGCAAGCTCGTGGTGGCCACGAACGAGGTCGAGGCGACGCGGCTCGACGACATCCACGGTCGGGCCATGGCCAACGGCATCACCGACGTGAGGATGATCGACCGCGTCGACATCGCCGGCATCGAGCCCCACGTGATCGGTGTGAGGGCGCTGTACTCGCCGTCCACCGCGGTGGTCGACTACGGCCAGGTGGCGCTGGCCTACGCCGACGACCTGCGGGCCCTGGGCGGCCAGATCCGCACGGGCGGCGCCGTCACCGGCATCGACCGGCGCTCGAGTGAGCTGGTCGTGCACACCTCCGACGGCGAGCTCTCGGCCGACCACGTGGTCGTGTGCGCCGGGTTGCACTCGAGCCGCCTGGCCGCACTGGTGGGCGGCGACGACGACCCGCGCATCATCCCTTTCCGGGGCGAGTACCACCGGCTGGCCGCCCACCGCACCGACCTCGTGCGCGGCCTGGTGTACCCGGTGCCCGACCCGCGCTACCCGTTCCTCGGCATCCACCTCACGCGTCACGTCGACGACACCGTCGGCGTAGGCCCGAACGCCGTGCTGGCGCTGGCCCTCGAGGGCTACCGCCGGCGTGACATCTCGGCCCGCGACCTCGCCACGATCCTGCGGTGGCCGGGCTTCCTGCGCATGGCCCGCCAGCACTGGCGCACCGGCATCCACGAGATGCGGGGGTCGTTCAGCCGGCAGTACTTCGCCGAGCAGGCCCGCCGCTACGTACCCGAGCTGGCCGCGGCCGATCTGGAGCCGGCCCACGCCGGCGTGCGGGCCCAGGCCGTGCGGCGCGACGGCTCGCTCGTGGACGACTTCTGGATCACCACGGCCGACCGCGTCACGTTGGTGCGCAACGCGCCGTCGCCGGCGGCCACATCATCGTTGGCCATCGCCGAGCACGTGTGCGCCGAGATCCTGGCGGCGGTGTCGTGACCGGCCCATGATCCGTCGTCTGGGGAAGAACCTCGGTCTGCACCAGGGCGGCGCGCCTGCGGCCGCCGCCCAGCTGGAGCGCGACGGCTACGTGGTGCTCCCCCAGGTGTTCACACCCGCCGAGGTCGCCGCCATGACCGCCGAGGTCGAGGCGCTGTTCGCCACGACCGAACCCGACCCCCGGCCGCGCCCCGACCGCGCCGAGTTCCGCTACGGCGGCCTGAACCGTTCGGCGCTGACCCAGTGGGCCATCGCCCATCCGAGCATCCTGGCCACGATCGAACCGCTGCTGGGTGGCGACTGCCACGTCATCGCCAACACGATCTGGCGCAACCTGCCCACCTTCACCGGCGGCGCGTGGCATTGCGACGCCGGACCACACGTGCCCCGCCCCGAGGGCGTGCCCTGGGACGTCCGCATCCCGTACCCGGTGTTCGCCATCGGCGCCCATCTGTACCTGTGGGACTGTCCGCTCGTGTGTGGGCCCACCGCCGTGGTGCCGGGCAGCCACCGCTCGGGGTGCCTGGCTCCGAGCGACCGTCTCCACGACGACGACCTCACCTACGACGGCCGCCCGCCCGCGCTGCTCGAGGCACGCGCCGGCGACGTGGCCCTGTTCGTGTCCGACGCCTGGCACCGGGGCACGCCGGCCGGGCCGGGCGGGTTCGGCCGCCTGTTCATCCAGTGCCACTACGGCCGGCGCGACATCGCCCAACGCATCCTCACCACCGACGAGGTGCACCACCTCTCCCCCGATGCCATCGCCCGCGCCACCACCGACCGCGAGCGCACACTGATCGGCCTCCACGGCGCGTACTTCTACGACGGCTGAGGACCAGGGCGATCGCGCCAGCGGCCGGCGGTGAAGAGGCCGGCCAGGTGCTCGGCGACGTCGATGTCGGCGGGGGTGGTGACCTTCAGGTTGCGCTCGTCGCCCGGCACCGCGGCGACGGCGACGGGTGCCGGCAGGTGGGCGGCGTAGTGCTCCACCACCTGTGCCGTGTCGACCCCGTCGAAGTCCTCGGTCAGTGCGGCGGCATACGCGGCCAGCAAGGCGTCGGCCCGGAACACCTGTGGCGTCTGCACCGTGACGAGGTCGGCGGCCACCCGCGGGGTCACGCACGCGCCGTCGGCCACGAAGACCGTGGTCGGCAGGGGCAGCGCCGGAATGGCACCGCCGACGCGTCGGGCCGCCGTCATCAGGGCGGCCAGCAGGTCGAGCGTGACGAACGGACGGGCGCCGTCGTGCACCAGGATGTGCGCCACCTCGACGCCGGCGGCCATCAGCGACCGCACCGCGGCCAGCCCGGCCTGCTCGCTGGCGTGGCGCGTCACGCCGCCGGGAACGACGGCGCCGACCTTGGGCGACCGCACCTGCGCCAGCACGTCCTCGACGGCGGCCTCGTCGCCGGCCCGGGCCACGATCACGATGACGGCCACGTCGGCCGCCGCCGAGAGGGTGGCCAGCGGGAACGCCAGTGCGGGCCGACCGGCGAGCGGGAGGTAGACCTTGTTACCGTCCAGCCCCATGCGGGTGCCGGACCCGCCGGCCAACAGGACCACCGCTATCCCACCCGACAATGGACCGCTCCTCCTCGCACCCGATCGACGCTAGTGGCTCCCCCGTGGCCGCCATCGATGCCGTGGTGAGCGGGTTCGCCCTCGACCCGGCCGCGGCCGGGCACGGGCCACCGGTCGTGCGCTACGACGCCCACCCCCATGACCACGCATGGCGGTGCACGGTGGGCGCGCTGCGTGCCGTGCTCGCTCCCCTGGCAGGCGGGACGGCCGTGATCGTGTGCCCGGCCGGGGTCGCGGTGCCGTCGTGGGCCGACGCACCGCTCGACCCGGCCCTCGACGCCGCCGTGACGGCGCGGGCGGTGACCGACGCGGTCAAGCAGGTCGACGGGGGGCTCGTGGTCACCACCGTCGACCGGGCGCCACTGCGCTGGGTCACCGGACCCGCCCTGGTCCGCCGCGATGCCCTGTTGGCTGCCCTCGCCGGACACGCCGACCACGACGTCGTGGAACCGCTGACCCTGCTCGATCGGATCGGGGTCGGCACCTGATGGCGACACCGGTGTCCGGGTACGACCTCGTCATCTTCGACAACGACGGCGTGCTGATCGACAGCGCTCCGCTCGCCCTCGGTGTCGTCGTCGGGCTCATGAACGAGATCGGTTGGTTCCTGACGGTCCCCGAGGCCGCCGAGCTGTTCCTCGGCAACTCGCTCGAGCGCACCATGGAGCTGGCCGCCGAGCGCGGCTTCACCGTGCCCGAGTCGTTCGACCGCACGTTCCACGAACGCTTCTTCGACTCGTACCGGCTGCACCTGCAGGCCACCCCGGGCGTGGTCGACGTGCTCGAGCACCTCACCGTGCCCTACTGCGCGGTGAGCGGGGCATCGAAGCACCAGATCGCCCTCGGGCTCGGGCTCACCGGCCTGTTGCAGCACTTCGAGGGGCGCATCGTGTCCGGCGACGACGTCTCCCAGGGCAAGCCCGCGCCCGACCTCTTCCTGCTGGCGGCCGAGACCATGGGCGTCACGCCCGAACGCTGCGTCGTGATCGACGACAGCGCCCTGGGCATCGAGGCCGGCAACCGGGTGGGCATGACCACCATCGGCTTCGCCGTCACGGTGCCGCCCGATCGCCTCGCCGCCGCGACCAACGGCGTGGTGCGCAGCATGTACGAGCTGCTGTCGGTGCTGCGCTGAGGCGGTAGCGTCGCGCTGGTCGACGCGAGGGGGACGCCATGACGACCGAGGTCAACTTCTTCGATCCTGGAACGAACGACTGCCCGTACCCGGCCTACCGGCAGCTGCGCGACGACGCACCCGTGTGGCGCGACCCGCGCACGGGCATGTTCGTGATCACGCGCTACGACGACCTGCGCGCCGTCCTCATGGACACCGACACGTTCGTGAGCGGCCACCGCCGGCTGCCGAGCACACCCGACGCCCTGGCCCGGGCCAGGAAGATCCAGGCGCTCTACCACGAGCGGGGCTGGGTGCCGGCGCCCACCCTCGCCGGCCGCGACGACCCCGAGCACCGCCAGATGCGCGCGCTGTTCGACCACGCGTTCCGGCCCAGCCGGATCAAGCAGCTCGACGGGTTCGTCGACGCGTTGGCCCATCGCCTCATCGACGGCTTCCTCGAGCAGGGTCGGTGCGACTGGGTGCACTCGTTCGCGGTGCCGCTGCCGCTCATCATCATCGGCCACCAGATGGGCGCGCCCGAGGCCGACATCTGGCGCATCAAGGCGTGGACCGATGCGTGGGTGCAGCGCCTCGGCATGATGCAGACCGAGGAAGAAGCGATCTGGTCGACCGAGATGGAGATCGAGGCCCAGCACTACTTCCAGGCCATCTTCGAACGGCTGCGTCGGGAGCCCGACGACACCTTGCTGTCCGATCTCGTGAACACGACGATCCCCGAGTGGGGCCGCCCGCTCACCGACAACGAGCTCCACGCCGAGATGATGGCCGACACGTTCGTGGGCGGCTCGGAGACGAGCACGAACGCCCTGTCGGCCGGCGTGATGCTGCTCGTCCGGAACCCCGACGTGTGGGCTCGCCTGAAGCAGGGCGACGACGACGACCTCGCCGTGTTCTGCGAGGAGGTCCTTCGCCTGGAGGGACCCGTGCAGGGGCTGTTCCGCACGGCGTCACGCGACCTCGAGCTGCACGGCGTCCACATCCCCGAAGGGGCGGTGCTCAACGTGCGCTACGCGTCGGCCAACCGCGACGACCGCACCTTCGCCGATGCCGATGCCATCGACCTCGACCGCGGCAGCCCCCGCCAGCACCTCGCCTTCGGCGTGGGCACGCACTACTGCCTGGGTGCGCCGCTGGCCCGGCGCGAGCTGTTCCTCGGGTTCCGGGCGCTGCTGCAGCGCGTCGACTCGCTGTGGTTCGTGGACGATGCCAACGACTTCGGTGTGCAACCCAACTTCTGCCTGCGTGCGCTGAAGGAGCTGCACATCGGGTTCACCCCGGCCTGAGCGCGTCAGGCGCTGCTCGTCACGCCGCGCTCGTGCGCGACGAACGCTTCCGCTCCGAGGTGACCCTGTCGAGCTCGACCGCGGTGATCGGCGCGTAGCGGGCCGGTCGGTCGGGGCGCACACAGCTGGGCAGGCAGTCGATGAGCGCGTCGGCATCGGGGTGCTGCAGCAGGGCCAGGCTGGTGCGCCGACCCCGCAGCGGGCGCGCCGACGGCGGCGTGACGCGGTGCGAGGCGATGCGCCAGTGGTCATTGGTCCACCGGGCCAGCGCCGGGCCGGCGGTGACCACGAACGAGCCGGACGGCGTGTCGACCGACCACGAGCGACCGGCACCGTCGGCGCTCTCCACGATCTCGACCCCCGAGAGGCCGTCGGTGGCCAGCACCGTGAGCGACGTGACGCGGTCCACGACGGCCGAGCCGCCGTTCTCGTCAGGGTGACGGCTGGCGCGCAGCGTCAACCGTCCCTGCGACAGGGCGCGCGTGAACTGTCCCTCGCCGACACCCAAGGCGAGCCCGCACAGGCCCATGAGCCGCTCGGTGAGGCCGCCGACGGCGTCGAGGTAGGCGAGCCAGTGCTCGCGGAACCCGAGCGGTTCGTCGGGCCACCGGTTGAGCGGGGCCAGCGGTCCCATGCCCACGCTGAAGCTGTCGGCCTCGTCGTCGAGCCCGTCGAAGTAGGAGCGGGCGGCATCGAAGGCCCGCGCCACCAGGCGCGGGTGCACCCCGTGGTGCACGACGGTGAGGAACCCGGCATGCGCGAAGGCCTCGTCGATGGCGACGGCCGCCCGGGTGCGGGCCATGGTGCTGTCGTCGGTGTGGGCCAGGTCGATCACCGGCACGTCCATCACACATCCTCCAGGGTCGGGTTCGTCGTGGCACCGTGCACGAGCTCGGCGAGCAGGCGGCGGTACATCACGCTGAGGCGGTCGACGCGGGCGTGCACCTCGGTGCACAGGTCGAGGGCGAGGGGGCCGCGGTCGCCACGCGGACCCGCGGCGGGATGGCGGCATCGGCACCGAGGGCGGGGATGGCCACGCAGCGACCGGCACCGTCGAAGTGCCACCCGTGGTAGGCGCACTGCAGGGTCGCCCCGCCGCACACCGAGCCGATCCGCAGCGGCGCCATCCGGTGGGGGCAACGGTCCTCGAAGGCGACCAGCCCATCGCGCAGACGCGCCAGGGCCCAGGGGCGTCCGAGCAGCGTGATGCCGAAGGGCCGTTCGGTGCCGACCTCGTCGCTCGTGGCGACGGCGTGCCAGGCCCGCTCCAGGCCGGGGCTGAGGTTGTCGAACCACGCGGTCGCAACCGGGCCGGGTGCCTCTTCGTTGAGCCAGTCGGCCTCGGTCACGACCATCTTGGTGACGGTACGGAACCAGGGTTCGAGGGGGATCACGCCTCTGTGACGAGCGCGTGAACAGCGTCTGACGACGCACCGATCGGCGATCGCAGGAGGGGCCGCGGTCGGCCCGGCAGGGTGGGTGCGCTCAGACCAGGCCGTGCTCGCGCAGGCCGCCCAGCAGCCCGTCGAGGCTCGCCCGCTCGACCTCGCTCAGCTGGCACAGCGGTGGCCGGGGTGCCCCCACCGCCATGCCCATGGCCTCGATGCCGGCCTTCACGTACTGCACGTACTTGCCCGAGTTCTCCAACACCGAGAACAGGGGCAGCAGCAGCCGCATCAGGGTGCGGGCGCCTTCGATGTCGCCTTTCAGCACCGCCGTCTCGTAGAGGCGGACGTGGGCGTGCGGCAGGAAGTTCGACGCCCCGGCGACCCAGCTGCGCGAGCCCCACAGGAAGAACTCGAGTGCCTGGTCGTCGGAACCGCACACCGCGGTGAACCGGTTGTCGAGGTCGACGACGAGCTCGTGGAGCTTGGCGATGGATCCGCTCGACTCCTTGATGGCCACCAGCTCGGGCACGTCGACCAGGCGGCGAAGGAACGGCGTGGTCATGTCCACTCCGGTCCGGGCGGGGAAGTTGTAGAGCATGATCGGCAGGCCGGTCTGGCCGGCGATGCGCTTCACGTGGTCGACGAGGGCGTCCTCGCTGGGCAGCGAGTAGGGCGGCGCGGCCGCCGACATCACTCTATGGGGCCAGGCCGACGATCTTCGTAGCAAGAGCTCCGGTGTCGTTCAGGTTTCGGCCAGCAGGTGGTCGAGGGCAACCGACTCGACCGCGGCGTCGCCGTGGGCGCCGCCCCAGACCCCGTGGGCCTCGCACACCGAGCCCTTCGCCTTCCACCGCGCGCACGTCTCCAGGGTCGCGGCGGGAAGCACCGTCTTGTCGAGGCCGCCGTAGAACATCCGCACGGGCGCCCCGCCGAGCCGCTCGGGCGCCACCGCCGACGAGCTCACCACGACCGCTTCGCGCACGTCGGGGTAGCGGTGGGCCAGGTCGAGCACGATCGAGCCGCCCGCCGACACGCCCAGGAGGGTCACCGGGCAGCCCGAGGCGAGGGCCTGCTCGACCTGGGGGATCACCGCGGTCACCGCCCGCTCGTGCACCTCGCGCATGGCCGGCGGCACCGCCGTGAGGTCGGTCCGGGGGTACCAGGGCTGGAGCGGGTCGTAGGGGATGTCGGGGTGGTCGGCCAGCAGGGGGTAGTCGACGTTCCACACCCTCCAGCCGTGGGCCTGCAACGGCTCGGCGAAGGGCTGGTCCATGAGCGTGTGATCGCCCACCACGTAGGCGCCACCGTGCACGAGCACGATGGCCTGGCACGGCGCGTTCGTCAGCCGGCCGGCCGGCTCGGTCACCGTGCTCCCGGTCACCGTCGATCCGGTCACCGTCGATCCGGTCACCGTCGATCCGGTCACGGTCGATCCGGCGGCGACGATCGCCACCGGCGACGGGGCGGCGGTCGTCGGGGCAGGGGCGGCGGTCGCCGCAGGCGTGGTGGGCGCGGACAGCGACGAGGCCGGTTCCGGCCCGGTCGACAGGAGGGCCTTGGCCAGCAGACCCGCGCTGATCAGCACGGCGGCGGCGAGCGCGACACGAGCGCCCTTCGCATCCCCGTTGCGCGTCATCACGTTCTCCTCGGACCGGCCCGCTCACCTGTCGGCGCCCGCTCGGGGAGCATGCGCGGAGCATCGTTCAAGACTTGGTCAAGCCCGCCGAGCGTACTGCCTACGACCGTCGATCGGCGGGGGAGGCCCCCCGGCGAGACCGCTCCCGGCCGGCTACCCCCCCAGTTCGGCGCCCCGTGGTCGATCGAACCTGCGTCCGGTCCCTCCACCAAGGCAGACCCGCTCATGCCCGCACGATCCCGTCGACTCCGCCTGCGTGACCTCCCCGTCCGTGCGAAGTTGACCGCGTCGGCCGTGGTCGCGGTGGCCGCGCTGGCGATCTTCGCCACGATGGCGCCGACTACGCTGTCAGCCGTGCGGATCGGCAACCCCGGTACCAGAGATCGTGGTGTCGTCGAGCGACGAGATGCAGCAGGCCATCGCCGAGATCGCCCGGTCGTCCAGCGACACGGTGGGTGTCGCCGCCGCCGCCGTCACCGCCGCCGATCGGGCCGACGACATCATGGGGTCGCTCGGCGCCAGCTCCGAGGCCATCTCGGGCGTCGTGCTCGCCATCACCACCCTCGCCGAGCAGACGAACCTGTTGGCCCTGAACGCCGCCATCGAAGCAGCCCGCGCCGGCGAGGCCGGCAAGGGCTTCGCCGTGGTGGCCGACGAGGTGAAGGAGCTGGCGCGCGCCACGGCGTCGGCCACCAGCTCGATCACCGATCAGGTCACCACCATGCAGACGGCGGCCGCGCACGCGGTGAGCCTGCTCCAGCGACATCCGCGAGATCATCGGCCACATCAGCGGGGCCCAGCACGTGATCGCCGCCGCGGTCGAGGAGCAGACGGCGACGACCTACGAGATCCAGACCAGTGTGCAGCGCGCGTCGGCCAGTTCCGCACCTGACCGGGTCGGCCGCGCCGCTCGGCCCGGTCCATCGGGCGGACCGGTTGCGGGTTTCGTGACAGAGATGCGCCTGAGATGACAGCGGGGTGACGGATGTCGTAACATCTTCGTCATCATGACGGACGGGAGCGACCAGCCGACACCGAAACATCGGCGGCGGGCCGTCGGCGTCGTCGTGCTCCTCGGTCTCGCCCTCACCGCCCTGCCCGGCCGGGCCTCGGCCGACGCCATCAGCGACAAGCGGGCCGAAGCCAAGCGCATCGCCGCCCAGCGCGAGCAGCTCACCCAGGAGGCCGAGCGGCTCAACGAGCAGGCCAAGCAGACCCAGGACGAGCTCGCCCGCCTCGACGGCCAGGCCGCCGACACCACGGCCCGGCTGGCCGGGCAGCAGTCCAGGACCGCCACCCTCAACAAGCAGGCCGCCGACCTGGCCATCAACGCGTACATGCACGGCGATGCCTCCAGCGGGCTCGCCGCCGTCATGGTCGACGACGGCGCCGTGAACCTGCAGCTGGCCCGGGGCTACACCCCCGTCGCCCTCGGCGGCAGCACCGATGTCATCGACCAGGCCAGGGCCTCCGTCGAGGACACCCAGCGGCTGGTCGACCAGCTCAGCGCCCAGAAAGCCGAGCAGGAGCGCCTGAACGAGACGCTGGCGCAGCGCAGCGCCGCCGTGGTCGCCACCCAGCAGAAGCTCACCACGCTGGCGTCGAAGGTGAACGGCGCGCTGACGCAACTGGTGGCCGAAGAGCAGGCCCGCAAGGAGGCCGAGGCCGAAGCGGCCGCCGCCGCCAAGCAGAAGGCCGAGGCCGAAGCGCTGGCCCGCAAGGCCGCCGAGCTGAAGGCCCGCACCACCACCACGGTGGCCACCACCGCCGCCCCGACGGCCCGCACCGCGGCCGCGGCACCGGCCGGAGGCGGCAAGGCCGCCGTCGTCGCCGCCGCGGGCACCACGGCCACCGCCGCTCCCGTAGCCAAGGGCACGACCGGCACCACCAAGGCGACCACGGCCCCGGCCGCGGCGGCGAGCGGCACGCGCCCCACCGCCACCACCGACCCGCCGGCACCGGCCCCCACCGTCGCCCCGCCCGAGAACATCCCGGCCCCATCACCGGCGGCCGGCATCGCCGTGGCCGAAGCGCTCCGCCAGCTCGGCAAGCGCTACGTGTTCGGCGCCGTCGGCCCCGACACGTTCGACTGCTCGGGCCTCACCATGTGGGCGTGGGCCGCGGCCGGCGTGTCGATGCCGCACTACACCGTGTCGCAGTTCCAGGCCTTCCCCCACGTGCCGCTCGACCAGCTGCAACCGGGCGACCTCGTGTTCTTCAACCTGAACCTGGGGCACGTCGGCATGTACATCGGCGACGGCAAGATCGTGCACGCCCCCCGCACCGGCGACGTGGTGAAGATCGGCATCCTCGCCGGCCGCAGCGTCGTCGGTGCCATCCGCCCCGGCTGACCCGTCAGCGACCCGGCCCGTCGCCCTCCGGCGACACCGAGCCGGAGAGCACCCGGAGACCCGACGAGCTCTGGTCGCCGACCTCCTCCTGCGTCACCGTGATCGTGGGGAAGTCCTGCAGGGCCACACCGGCCCACAGCACGACGTGATCGCCCGTGTGGAACGTGCCGATCGGCACCAGGCCACCGTCGCCCTTCAACCACGCCTGGTAGAAGAGCCAACGGCGCACCGGACCCGGCCTTCAAGAACGACTTCGGGCTGGCCTGGTACCAGTCCGACATCCACGTCGACGGACACGGCCGCGGCCGCGTGCAGATCAAGACGATCCTGCTCGACCAGATCTTCGGCTTCGACAAGGGCGCCGGTCTCGCGCCGACGAACACGTTCAACGTCGGCTTCTGGTTCAACGATCCGGCCGACACCGCCCCGTGCGGCTTCACCGGTTCGACGCCGTTCAACGGCGAGCATCGCGCCGGACCGCTCGCGTTCATCACCCGACCGAACGTCACCACCAACCTCGGGCCGCTGTGCACCGACCCGACCACAGCGCCGAGCGGCACCATCGTCTGCAACCCCTGACGCACCGACGGCCGTCGTCCCGCGGCCCTGGCCGCATCGTCGACGGCGGCGCCCGGGAACTTCTGGGCGCGAGGTGTCTCACCGGCGAGACACATCGCGCCCAGAGCCGATCAGCCGGCGGCGAAGCAGGTCTGCATCGCCGCCATCACCTTCGGGTCGTCGACCGCCAGCGGTGCCCCGCCCGAGCTCGGGTCGGGCGGGCTGACACCGGCCTCCTTCAGGCACGCCTCGACCTCGGCGCTAGGCGCGCCCGGCCCGCCGGCACCACCGGGGAAGCCCTGGCCGCCGGCGGCGGCCGCGACCTTCACGGCACGGACGGCATCGGCCTTGCCCCGGCAGTCGTACAGCGTGCCCGACGTACCGCCCCACGTGGAGGCGGGCACCGCGATGCAGGCCTGGCTGACGATGCCGGTGATGTCGGAGCCACCACCGAAGCCTCCGGGGCCGCCGCCGTTGCCCTCCATGACGAAGCGGAGCTCACCGTTGGCGACCAGCTCGGCCAGGCGGGTCGGCGTCATGGCCTGGTCGCTGCCCGAGAAGCCGCCCATGGCCATCACCGAGTCGCCACCGATGATGGCGCTCGACGCCTGCATCGAACTGCTCACGGCCACCAGCCACGGCTCCGTCGTACGCTGCGCGCGCAGCCAGGTGAGCATCCTCGCGTCGAGGCCGCCGCCGAAGGCACCCGGGCCCGGAAGGCCACCGGCCGGCCCGCCCGCACCGGCCGCCCCGCCCGGCACCGCCCCGCCACCCGGGCCGCCGAAGGCGGATCCGACCACGGCCGGGCGGGCGTCGGGGAAGGTGCCGCTCTGGGCGACTGGGTGCCGTTCCACGCCCACACGGCCGGGGCCAGCAGAGCGACGCCACCGGTGGCGATCACCGTGCCGAGCATGGTCTTGCGCCCGGCGCCCCGCCCCACGGCGAGGCCGATCCAGGCCAGGGCGGCCAGGGCCAGACCGGCCGGCACCACGACCCGCAGCCAGGTGTAGGCGGGGATGCGGCGCAGCAACGCCAGCTGCAGCAGGGCGGTGGCGACGAGCACCGCCACCACGATGACGCGCCCGACCCGGCCGGCCCGCCGCGCCATGGCCGCACCGACGCCCACGAGCGCGGCCACCGCCGGGGCCAGCAGCGACACGTAGTAGTTGTGGTAGATGCCTTCGGCGAAGGCGAACACGACGTACGCCACGGCAGCCCAGCCGGCGAACAGCACGACCGAGCCGACCTTGCTGTCGAGGCGCCGTCGGCGCACGGCGTCGGCCACGCCGGCCAACGCGGCGGCGCCGGCCACGGGCGCCAGCCACATCACCTGGTCACCCATGCCGTTGTTGAACAGACGGTCGATGCCGGGCGTGCCGCCGAACTGGTCGACGGTGAAGCCGCTCCCGCTGCCGGCCGCGCCGCCGAAGCCGCCCGGGCGGGCACCGCCGCCGGCACCACCACCGCCGGGACCGTTCCCGTTGCCCGTGACCCGGCCGAGGCCGTTGTAGCCGACGATCAGATCGAGGGCGGTGCCGTCGGTGGACCCACCGATGTAGGGCCGGCTGCTGGCCGGGGTGAGCTGCACGGCGCCCACCCACACGCCGGCCACGCCCACGAACGACGCGGCAGCCAGCAGCAGGTGGCCCGCGCGCCACCGCCACGGGTGCCGGGCCGCCAGCAGGTAGGCCAGCCACATGCCGGGCATCACGAGGCCGGCGGCGAGCAGCTTGGTGAGGAAGGCGAACCCGCACAGGCCGCCGGCGACGTACATCCACCGCGCCTTGCGGGTGGAGATCGAGCGCTCGGTCGCCCACGCCGCGGCGACCACGGAGAACATGAGCACGCCATCGGGGTTGTTCGAGCGGCTCACCGCCAGCACGACGGGCGTGAGGGCCAGGGCGAAGCCGGCCACGAACCCGGCGGTGCGGCCCCACACGCGCCGCACGGTGACCGTCAGCAGCCACACGGCACCGGCACCGGCGATGGCCGACGGCAGCAGCAAGCTCCACGACGAGAACCCGAACAGCTTGGCGAACGCGGCCTGGAACCACAGCGCCGCCGGCGGCTTGTCCACCGTGATCCAACCACCCGGGTCGAGGGCGCCGAAGAAGAAGTTCGACCAGCTCTGCGTCATCGAGCGGGTGGCGGCCCGACCGCTCGCGCGCCCGCAACGCCAACGGCGCCGGGCTCGGCCTGTCGATCGTGCGGGCCATCACCGAGGCCCATGGTGGGCGAGTCGCCCTCGACAGCGCGCCCGCACAAGGCACGACCGTGCGCGTGGTGCTCCCGGCCGCGTGATCGCACTACCGTCGGCCGCATGGACATCGGGGGACGCATCGCAGTGGTCACGGGGGCAGGCGGCGGCATCGGAGGCGCCATCGTCAGAGCCCTGCTCGACAAGGGCGCGCAGGCGGTGGTGGCCACCGACGTGCGCCTCGACGCGGTCGAGGCGATGGCCGCGTCGCTGCACGGCGACGCCGGGCACGGCGGTGCCGGCGGCGGTCGGGTGTTCCCCCGCAAGCTCGACGTGACCGACGAGCGGGCCACCAAGGCGCTCGTGGCCGAGATCGAGGACACCCTCGGCCCCATCGACCTGTTCTTCGCCAACGCCGGCGTGTCGGGCGGTGGTGGACCCGAGCAGCCCGACGACGTGTGGACGCTGCAGTGGAACGTGAACCTCATGGCCCACGTGCACGCCAGCCGGGCCCTGCTGCCGGGATGGCTCGCCCGCGGCGAGGGTCACCTGATCACCACGGCGTCCATGGCCGGCATCCTGACGACGCTGGGCGACGGCGTGTACGCCGCCACCAAGCACGCCGCCGTCGGGTTCGCCGAGTGGATGGCCATCACCTACGGCGACCGCGGCATCCGCGTGAGCTGCATCTGCCCTGGCGCGGTCGACACCGACATGCTGCGCGGCGGTAGTGGCGGCGACGCCGGCAAGGCCACCGCCATGATCGGCGGTGGCGAGGTGCTCGACCCGGGCGAAGCCGCCGCCCGCATCGTGGCCGCGGTGGAAGAGGACCGGTTCCTGATCCTCACGCACCCCGACATGCAGACGCTCATGAGTCGCAAGGCCGACGACACCGACCGTTGGATACGCGGCATGAAGCGGCTGTGGGCCCGCACCCAGGAACTGCTGGCCGACTGAGGCGCCCGCGGCCGCATCGGCAGCGTTGTCGCAAGACCCTCACGCCCTGCTTCCGGGTGCCGATCTGGCCTCCTGTCGGAGTCGTGCGGCAGATCGAGCGAGCGGGCCACCCATGCCAGAGGGAAGTCGACAGGTCAGCGCCAGGGCCGTGACCACGGCTTCGCCCGGCGGGTCCTCCGACGTCCACTACCTCGCTCGCCAGCCCATCTTCGACCGGAAGATGCGCGTCATCGGCTACGAGCTGCTGCAGCGCACCGCGCCGGGCGAGAGCCGGGACATGGACGACGAGCAGATGACCATGGCCGTCACGGCCAAGGCGCTCATCGGCTTCGGCCTCGATCGGCTGGTAGGCCCGGCGCTCGCGTTCGTCAACACCCCGGCCGGCTACCTGGACGGTGACGTGTACCGGGCCCTCCCACCCGACCGCACGGTGCTCGAGGTGCTCGAACGGGTCGAGGTCACGCCATCGGTCATCAGGAACATGGAGAAGGCGCACACCGAGGGCTACCAGCTCGCCCTCGACGACTACCAGGGTGGACCCGAGCAGGAGAAGCTCCTCGGTCTCGTCGACATCGTGAAGATCGACCTGATGGGGCTCAGCCCGGCCCGGTTGCGCACCGCGTTCGCGCTGGCCAGGAAGAAGGCCCCGCAGGCTCGGCTGCTGGCCGAGAAGGTGGAGTCGGCCAAGGAGCTCGCGCTGGTGAAGAGCCTGGGAGCCGAGCTGTTCCAGGGCTTCTTCTTCGCCACGCCCACGATCCTGACGGCGACGAAGGTGCCGGCCGACGCGATGGTGCTGCTCGAGCTGGCCGGCGCCCTCGACGGGGCCGACCTCGACCTGCAGCGCGTGGCCCGGCTGGTGTCGCACGAGCCCCGCATGAGCTTCCGGCTGCTGCAACTGGTGAACTCGGCCTCGGTCGGCCTGGCGCGCGCCATCGACTCGGTGGAGCGGGCCACGGCCATGCTCGGCGCCGATCAACTGCGCCGGCTGGTGCTGCTGCTGATGATGGCCACCGCCAGCCAGGGTCCCGACGAGGTCGTGAACCTGGCCATCGTGCGGGCCAAGATGGCCGAGAACCTGGCGCCGATGTACAGCGTGAACCCGGCCACCGCGTTCACCACCGGCATGCTCTCGATGAGCGACGTGGCCTTCCAGTCGCCGATGGAGACCCTCGTCGAACAACTGCCCCTGAGCGAGTCGATCCGCGACGCCCTGGTCCACCGCACCGGCGATCTGGGCCGGCTGTTGAACGACGTGATCGCTTACGAGCGGGGCACCATCGAGCTCGAGCCGAACCGGCGTCGCACCTTCGTCACCGCCTACGCCGCCTCGTTGGCGGCGGCCAACGACCTGCGCAACGCCGTCGGCACCGCCCGCCGCTGAGCCTGCACGCGCAACGACCCGGCGCCACGCTGCGCCGGGCCGTTCCGGTGACCTGTGTCGATCGCCCGGTCTGCTCAGCCGACGAGGTCGCCCTGCAGCTTGCCCAGCCAGCTGAGCGCGTTCACGTAGCTGTTCACGAAGTCGTCGGCGCTGGCCGGCGAGGCCGGGTGCACGGTGCCGCGCTCGTAGGTGATGACGTGCGACAGCAGCACGCCGAGCGGGCCCTGGCGGTCGACGAGCGCAGCCCGCACCGTCTCGGTGAGCGGCATGTGCTCCACGAGCACGCGGATGCTGGTGCCGAGGGCGGCGTCGAGCAGCGACAGCAGACCGACGGTGAAGGCGGCGGCGGGGTCGACGCCGTAGTGGGCGGCGAGCAGCTCGCCCATGCGGGCGCGGATGGCGGCCAGGGTCACGATCTCGCTGGTGTCCGACTCGGACGTGGCCAGCGTGAGCAGCAGCACGAAGCGGCGCACCTGCTCGGCGCCGAGCATGGTGACGGCGCGCTCGATGGAATCGATGCGCTGCGACAAGCCGAGCGATGCCGAGTTGACCAAGCGCAGCAGCCGGTAGCTGACCCGGGGCTCGGCGGCCACGAGACGGGCGACCTTCTGCAGGTCGAGGTCGGTGACCTGCAGGGCGGCGGCCAGCTCGAGCAGCACGAGGGTGTGCACCGGGATGCGCTCGGTGGACAGCAGCGCCGGGCGGGCGAAGTAGTAGCCCTGGAACAGGTCGATGGGCAGGCCGCGCAGGAACTGGTGCTGCTCGCGCGTCTCCACCTTCTCGGCCACGATCGTGCGGCCGGCGTACCAGCGCAGCTGGGTGACGATGGCCCGCACCCGCTGGGCCGTGAGCCCGGTGGTGTCGACCTTGACGATGTCGACCTCGGGCAGCAGGACCTCGTACTCGGGCTGGCCGCGGTAGTGGTCGAGCGCCACCGCGTAGCCGGCCTTGCGGGCCTCGCGCACACCGGGGAGCAGCTCGCCCGGATCGTCTTCGTTGCCGACTTCGAGCACCGACCGGTTGGCCGGCAGGAAGTGGTACAACTCGCCCTGCAGGAAGCCGAGGGGCGCCTTCACGTAGGCGCGGCCGCCGCCGACGAGCCGGTCGAAGCCGAACTCGAGCAGCACCTTCGAGGTGAGCGCCAGCGTGGTCTGGTCGTCGTCGCCGACCTCCTCGAGCGGATCGAGGCGCTGCAGCAGTTCGTAGGCGACCACATGCCCGTGCCGGTCGAGGACCGGCTGGCGGCCCAGGTAGGCGAAACCCGCCGGACCCTTGGCCCGCTCCACCGAGACCAGGCGGGGGTTCCTCCCCTGGCCTGCGCCTCGGGATCCAGCCTCGTCCATCGTTCGTCCTCCTACGTCGTCGACCAACCGCAAGCTATGAGCACGTGCTCTTCCGGGTTCTTCATCGGCCGCAACCCGTCCGGACCTGAGCACAATCGGAGAATGCCAGGGCTCCCCGGTCGGGCCGGACTGCCGCCTCCGATCAAGAGCTGCTCTGGGTGACGGCAACCGGGTGACACCGGTACCTGTCCGGGCCGTTCGGCAGGACGAACTACGGTGCGGTCCATGCGCGGATGGACCATCGGACGAGCCACGATCACGCCCATCATCGAGGTCGAGACGATCACCTCACCCCGGTTCCTGTTCCGCAAGGTCGACAAGACCGCGGTGAAGGACATCGCCGCTCGATCGCCCTGGCTCGTGCCGAGCTTCGTCGACGAGAACGGCTACCTGCTGCAGCGCATCCAGTGCCTCGTGGTCGAGATCGACGGCACGCGCATCGCCGTCGACACATGCGTCGGCAACGACAAGGTGCGGGCCAACCCGGGGTGGAACCAGCTGCAACTGCCGTTCCTCGACGACATGGTCGCCGCCGGCTTCCCGCCCGAGTCGATCGACATCGTGGTGTGCACGCACCTGCACGTCGACCACGTGGGCTGGAACACCCGACTCGTCGATGGCCAGTGGGTGCCCACGTTCCCGAACGCCCGGTACCTGTTCGTGACGCCCGAGCTCGAGTACTGGCGCGAGACGGCCTACCCCGACGACGACGCCATCTTCGGTGACTCCGTCGCCCCCATCGTCGACGCGGGTTTGGCCGACCTGGTGGCCATCGACGCCGAGGTCTGTCCCGGTGTGCGCCTGGACCCGACACCGGGTCACACACCGGGTCACGTCTCGGTCGTCGTCGAGTCCGACGGTCAGCGCGCCGTGATCACCGGCGACATGATCCACACACCGATCCAGATCGCCGAGGTCGGCCTGTCGTCCGACTTCGACTACGACCCGGTCGCGGCGGCCGACACGCGCCGAAGCTTCCTGGCGCGCTACAGCGACGGCACCCTCGTGATCGGCACCCACTGGGGCGGGCCGGGCGCCGGGCGCATCTCGGCCGACGGCGACGACCGCTGGGCCGTCGACGTCTGAGGGCCCGCGAAGCTCAGACGCGAGCGGCGCCGCCGACCTCGTGGATCTCGATCGTGTTGCCGCACGGGTCGCGCAGGAAGCACTGGCGCCCCGTGCCGACCACCACGGGGTCACTGACCCGCACGCCATGCTCGCGCAGGTCGGCCACGGCGGCATCCACGTCGGCGACGCGCACGGCGAAGTGCTGGCCCATGCGCGGCGGCACGTCGGCCACGATCAGATGCACCTGTTGGCCGCCGATGTCGAGCCAGGTGCCCGCGACGTCGAGGTCGGGGCGGTCGGTGCGTTCCACGAGCCCCAGCCGCTCGATGTAGAACGACCGCGCCGCGGCGAGGTCGTCCACGTTGATCGACACGTGATGGATGCCGGCAACCTGCATGCCCGAACGCTAGCCGCGGGCGATGAGAATGCCGCGCGGCGGCCGTCTCAGCACCGACCGCACCGAGCCCGAGAGGCCCCATGACCGAGCACCCCGACCCATCCACCGCAGCCTGGCCCACGGGCATCTTCGCCATCACCCTGTTCGTCGAGGACCTGGCCGCGGCGAAGGGCTTCTACGGGCGGGCGTTCGGCCTCGCCGTCGTGTTCGAGGACGCGAACTCGGCGGTGTTCCGCTTCGGCGACACCATGATCAACCTGCTCGACGTGGCCGCCGCGCCCGAGCTCATCGCACCGGCCACCATCGCGCCGGCCGCCGTGGGGTCGCGCCTGGTGCTGACCGTGCAGGTCGACGACGTGGACGCCCTGTGCGCCCGGCTGCAGGCCAACGGGGTGACCCTGTTGAACGGGCCGATGGACCGGCCGTGGGGGCCGCGCACGGCCAGCTTCCAGGATCCCGGCGGCCACATCTGGGAGATCGCCCACTGACCGGGCGTGGTCACCACAGGCGGTGCGGGTAGCCGATGCGCACGTCGACCCCGGGCGACCAGTGGCCGAGCGGCGCGCCCTCGGGTGCGGGCAGGCCGGCGGCGACCATGAGCTCGTCGTCCAGGTCGAGCAGCTCGACCCGGTGCAGGGGCCACACGCCGTGATCGGCCAGCGCGTACCGCAAGCCCCGGGCGCGGGCGCTGTAGAGCCGCCAGCGGGCGGTCAGGAAGTGGTCGCGCTCGTCGAGCTCGTGCGGCGCGAACGCATCGCCGACGCGCACCTGGATGCGCGACCGAGCGCCGGCCGGCCCGGGCCAGCGCCGGCGGCAGGTGTAGGTGAGCACGTCGCCCGCCTCCTCCAGCGCCATCGTCGACCAGAAGTAGGGCAGGCGGTAGCTGGTGCGGGCGGCGGCCACGGCGGCCAGGCGCCCGGCGTCGAGCGACAGGAACCACACGCCCCGCGTGCCGTCGGGCGCGGTGGCGTAGGTGCGCACGTTCGTCTCGCAGAAGTGGGAGAGCCACGGCACGGCCGGGCCGCGCGCGGCCCGGATGTCCATGTAGAACGGGATCAGGCCGACCCAGGCCCGACCGTCGAACGTGTCGACGGTGAGGCCGGGCGGCAGCAGGGCCTGCACCACGGCCGGGTCGTAGCTCCAGTGCAGGAACGTGAGCCGTCCCCAACGCTGGCGCATGGGGGTGCGGTCGACCCGGATGGGACAGGTGGGGACGTTCTCGCCGATCACGCCTCGTCGGGAACGGCGAGGCGGTTCTCGTAGTGCCAGTTGCGCAGCTGGGGCGGCCGCACCACCGGGCGCTCGGCCACGTTGGTGGGCACCGCACCGAGCAGGCGGGGCGTGGGCCAGCGCCCCCGGCCGAGCTCGACCATGCCGTGGTGCGATCCGTACTCGGCCAGCAGGTTCAGGAACGGCACGGCGTCGAACGCCTCGGGGCCGAGCACGCCGCTGGCCTGCCAGTCGCCCGACGCGAGGAGCTCGAGCGCGACCACCGGGTTCACCGCCGTCTGCCACAGCACGGCCTGCGACCCGTAGTCGCGCATGGTCGTCTCGTTGTCGGCCACGTGGTAGAGGTACACCTCACGCGGGGCCCCGTCGTAGGTGCCCTTCACCCACGTGCCGGCGCACGTCTTGCCGTGCATGAGGTGGCCGAGCCGGGCCGGGTTGGGCAGTACGGCGGCGAGCACGTCACGCGGGGAGACGTGCACATCACCGACGCGGATGCGCTCCTTCGAGTCGAGGCCGAGGTAGGCGAAGGTCTTCAGCCACCCGATGAACTCGGCGCCGAGGCCGTACTTGAACGTGACGCGCTTGCAGTCGACCCAGCGGGGCATGAGCACGACTTCCTCGTGCTCGACGTTCACGCACTCGACCGGGCCGATGCCGGAGGGGAAGTGGAACACCTCGGGCTCGCTGAACACCTCGGTGGTGAACCAGCCGCGGTCCTTCTCCCACACGATCGGCGGGTTCAGGCACTCCTCGATCGTCGTCCAGATGGAGAACGTGGGCGCGAACTCGTAGCCGTCGATCGACAGGTTCGAACCGTCGCGCACACCGATCTCGTCGATCTCGTCGAAGAGGTGGTCGGCGGCGTAGCGGGCGAAGATGTCGGACAGTCCGGGCTCGACGCCGATGCCCACCAGCGCCAGCTGGCCCTTGGCCGCCCACGCGTCGTGCACGGCCAGTTGGTCGCGGCCGAGGGGGATGCCCACCTCCTCGAAGGGCCGGTCGGGGTGCGGTTCCGACAGGTTCATGGCCATGTCGAGGTAGTGGCAACCGGCCTCGAACGCCGCCTGGAAGATGGGCGGGTTCAGGCGGGGGTCGCAGGCGTTCACCACCACGTCGACCTTCTCGGCGTGGGCCAGGTCGATGATGGACTGCTTGTCGCGGGCGTCGACCTTGGCCGCCACGAAACGAGACGGATCGTCCAGCGCATCGATGGCCTTCTGGGCCCGCTCTTGTGAGATGTCCGCGATCACGCAGAGATCGAAGAAGTCCCGTTCCTCGGCGATGGAGGCGATGGATGCACCGACGCCTCCTGAGCCGACCACGAGGATTCGCATCAGGATCACCCTGTTCGTTTCGTAGTGCGCTTCTGGGCTTCGGCTCACTCTAGCGGGCGTCCCCCACCGCCCGGCCGGACCGGGCCCCCCATCGGGCGCCCACTGACGGTGACCATGCTGCGCCGGCGGCCCCCCGATCTGGGAGGATCAGGGGGTTGTGGTGAGTGAGGTACAGGATCGGAGCACCGCGGGGCGGAACCGCACGGGAGCGCCGATGGGGTACCAGCCCGGGCTCGACGGGCTGCGCGCCGTGTCGGTGGTCGCCGTCATCGCATACCACGCGCACGCCCTCGGGGCGGGCGGCTTCGGCGCGGCCCGGGGCGGCTTCTTGGGTGTCGAGCTCTTCTTCGCGGTGTCGGGCTACCTCATCACCTCGCTCCTGCTGGAGGAGTGGGCCCGCTTCGGTGGGATCTCGCTGACCCAGTTCTGGCTCCGGCGGGCCCGGCGGCTGCTGCCCGCCCTGGCCGCCCTGCTGGTGGTCGTGCTCATGGCGGCGGTCACGTGGCGCACCGACACCCTGGTCCGGTTGCGCACCGACCTGCCCGGCGCGGTCTTCTACGTGTCGAACTGGGTGCAGGTCTTGGCCAAGGTGGGCTACTTCGACGCCGTGGGCGCGCCCCCGTTGCTGCGCCACCTGTGGTCGCTGGCGGTGGAGGAGCAGTGGTACCTGCTGTGGCCGCCGGTCTTCATCGTGCTGATGCGCACCTTCGGCGGGAACGCCCGCCGCATACGCCTGCCGATCCTGGCCGGGGCGGTCACCTCGGTGGTGACCATGCAGGTGCTGTACCGCTCGGGTGATGCCGACCGCACGAACCTGGTGTACCTGGCCACGTTCACCCGGGCCGGTGGGCTGCTGATCGGCGCGGCGCTGGCCACCGCGTGGACGCCGTGGCGGTGGCCGAACGCCGGACGCCGCCACCTGGTCGGCCTCGACGCCGTCGGCATCGCCAGCATCGTGGGCCTCGGCGCCGCGGTGATCGGGCTCTCGAACACGTCGTCGTTCGTGTACCGCGGCGGGCTCACGCTCGTGTCGCTGCTGTCGGCGGTGGCCATCGCCACCGTGGTGCACCCGGGGGCGCGCTGGATGCGGGCCGCGTTCACCCAGCGGTGGCTCGTCGCGGTGGGCAAGCGCTCCTACGGACTCTACCTGTGGCACTGGCCGGCGTTCGTGCTCGCGCGCGTCGACCGGGGCGTGGGCCGGCTGGCGCTGGCCCTGGCCGCCTCCGTGGCGGCGTCGGAGCTCTGCTACCGGTTCGTCGAGCAACCGGTGCGCCACGGCGTGCTCGGCCGATGGTGGGAGCGCGTGCGCGCCGGGGGTCGTTGGCCACTGCGCGCCGGTCTGTACGCCACGGTGCCCGTGCTCGCGCTGGCCCCGTTCCTGGCCCGCGTCGCCACCGCCCGCGATGTGAACCTGGCCGTCGACCGCTCGGCCGACGTCGCGTTCGAGCCGACGGCCGACGCACCCACCACGGTCCCCGCCCCGGAAGCGGCGCCCACCACCGCGGTCCCCGCACCGCGCCGCATCGTGCTCGTGGGCGATTCGCAGGCCCATGCGCTGGCCGTGAACCTCCCGGCCGGCATCGAGCGCGTGTTCGACATCAGCAACGGGGCGGTCGAGGGGTGCGGCCTCATGGACACCGGTCGCATCGTGAGCGTGCGACCGGGGTACACGAAGAACCTGGCCGAGTGCCAAGGCTGGCAGGTGAAGTGGGCCAACGCGGCGCGGGCGAACCGGGCCGAGATCGCGCTCGTCGTCATCGGCGCGTGGGACCTGTTCGACGTGGCCGTGCCACGCGGCCAACTGGTGTACGGCTCAGCCGACCTCGACAACGAGATGCAGACGCGCCTGAAGGCGGGCATCGACGCGCTCGTGGCCGCCGGCACCCACGTGGCCCTGCTCGAGGTGGCGTGCATGCGGCCCATCGAGAGCTCGCAGTCACCCGTGCCGTTGTTGCCCGAACGGGGCGACGATGCCCGCGTCGCCCACCTGAACGGGCTCCTGCGGGCCGCGGCGACCGCTGATCCGTCGCACGTCACGTTCGTGCCCGGCCCCGCGGCTTGGTGCAACGACCCCGCCGTCGCGTCCGACCTCAGCTACCGGTGGGACGGCGTGCACGTGTACAAGCCGGGCGCCAAGCTCGTGTTCGACACGATCGCGCCGGCGCTGTCGGCGATCCCCCTCGACCGTCGCTGACCGGCCGGGCCGGCTGCCGCCGCCACACGTCGGTCGTGGGGACCACCACCACCGGTTGGGCCGACGCCGCCAGCTTCACCACGGCGTACGCATGCCGGCCGAGCTGCAGCACCTCGACCACGACACCGCGTTCCGGCCGCACGCCCCACGCCACGCTGACCTCGTCGCCGGCCCGCACGTCCACCGCGCCCATGCCCGTCATCCGCCACGGGGTGCCCCGTCGGATCACGGGTCAGCCGCGGCACCCGTCACGCGTTGCGGACCGCCAGACCGGCGATCAGGTCGCGTGTCGCCGCGTCGAGCACCGGCACCGAGCCGGCGGCGGCGTTCTCGGTGGCCCGCGCCGCCTTCGTGGTGGCGGGGATCGAGACCGTGGTGGCGGGGTGCGACAGCCCCCATGCCAGGAGCGCCTGGCCCCACGTGGCGATCCCGAGCGGGGCCAGTGGCGCCAGCTCGCCGGCGGTGGGCACGACGCGCGTCAGGCCGTTCTTGGCGAACGGGCGCATGATGAGCACGCCGAGGCCGAGCTCGGCGGCCAGCGGCAGGATGCGGGCCTCCACGTCGCGCTCGATGGGGTTGTAGGGGATCTGGACGGCGTCGATGCGGCCGGTGCACATGGCCGCCTCGAGGTCGTCGAAGCCGGCGACCTGCCAGTGGGTCGCGCCCACGAGCGCCACCTGGCCGCGATCGCGACGGGCCTCCACCTGGTCGAGGCGGGTGCGCCACTCGACCATGTTGTGGATCTGCATCAGCTCCACGCGCCCGCCATAGAAGCCCACCGACGCGTCCATCTGGCGCTCGGCCTCGGCGTCGTCGGGTGTCCACACCTTGGTCGCCACGACGGCGCCGGCCCGGCGGTCGGCGAGGGCCTCGCCCAGCCGCTCCTCGGCCCGGCCGTACATGGGCGACGAGTCGAACAGCGTTGTGCCGGCGACGAGTCCCTGGTGCACCACGGCGCGCACGAGCGCCCGATCGTCGGTGTCGAACGTCTGCGACGTGCCCATGCCGATGATCGGCACCTGCGGGGACGACGGGTTCCGGGGACACAGCGAGCGGGTCTGCATGGCCCCATCATGCCCGGCGACACCGACCCGTTTGTCGGCGACGCGGACGCACGGCGCGAGAATGGCCTGATGGAACGATTCGAAGGACGGCTGGCCGTCGTCACCGGGGGCGGCACCGGCATGGGCCGCGAGCTCACGCGTCAACTGGCGGCCGCCGGCTGCCGCGTCGCCATGTGCGACGTCTCGGCCGACAACATGGCCGAGACGAAGGCCCTGGCCGAGGCGGACGCCGCCGCCGGAGTGACCATCAGCACGTTCGTGGCCGACGTGGCCGACGAGGCGCAGCTGCGGGCGTTCCGCGCCCACGTGGAACAGGCCCACACGACCGATCACATCAACCTGCTGTTCAACAACGCCGGCATCGGTGGTGGCGGCAGCTTCGTGATCGACGACCGTGACGTGTGGGAGAAGGTGTTCGCCGTGTGCTGGGGTGGCGTGTACCTGGGCACGCGCACGTTCCTGCCCATGTTGCTCGCCGCCGACGAGGGCCACGTGGTGAACACGAGCAGCGTGAACGGGTTCTGGGCCAGCCTCGGCCCCGGGATGGCCCACACCGCGTACAGCTCGGCGAAGTTCGCGGTGAAGGGGTTCACCGAGGCACTCATCACCGACTTCCGGTTGCACGCGCCCCACCTGCGGGCGTCGGTCGTGATGCCCGGCCACATCGGCACGTCGATCGTGTTCAACTCGGGCGGCTACTTCGACCGGCACCCCAAGGAGCTGCGGGCCGAGCACATCGCCGAGATCCGCGCCCGCTACCAGACCCAGGGTGTCGACCTGTCGGCGGCCAGCGACGAGGACATCCGCAGCATGGTGGTGCAGCAGGCCGAGTCGTTCCGCGACCAGGCCCCCACCAGCGCGGCCGAGGCGGCCACCATCATCCTCGACGGTGTGCGCCGCAACGACTGGCGCATCCTGGTCGGCAACGACGCCCACATCCTGGACGGCCTCGTGCGCGAGGACCCGACGGCGGCGTACGAGCCGTCGTTCATGGACACGTTGCGTCAGCGCCAGGTGTTCGACTTCATCCCCGAATAGCGTCAGCGCCCGCGGGCGCCGTCGATGGTCTCGCGGATGATGTCGGCGTGGCCGGCGTGGCGGGCGGTCTCCTCGATCAGGTGCAGGGCGACCCAGCGAAGGTTCTGGCCGGCCATCTCGGGGAAGGCGCACGGCGCGTCCAGGTCGTGGCTGCGCAGGATCTCCTCCGCCGCGGCGATCTGGGTGCGGTAGTCGACCACGACGCTGGCGATCGTGTCGGCGTCGTCTAGGCGGAAGGTGGCGTCGGGGTCGGGGTCGGTCGGCCGCACCTCGGGCCACTCGCCCGGGAAGCGGCGGCCAGCCACGATGACCTGGAACCACCGCCGCTCCCAGATGGCCGAGTGCTTCAGGATGCTCAACAGCGACAGCGCGCTCACCGTCGGGGTGAGGCGCGCCTGCTCGTCGGTGAGGCCGTCGACCTTGGCGATGAGCGCCTCGCGCTGGTAGTCGAGGAACTCGATCAGTCCCGCCCGTTCGCCTTCCGGGGACGCCGTCGCCATTGCGCCACGCTAGCGACCGGCGCAAGGCCGCGCCGAGCTCCCGAGAACATGGACGACCAGTCAGTTCTCGCTGGTGAGCGCGCCGACGATCTGGTCGGCTTGCCAGCGGTGCTGGCCTCGCGGTCCGGCCGGCCGTGCGGTGACGAGGCCTGCGGTGGCGAGCTGCTGGAGCAGGCGCAGGGCGGTGGGTCGGGTGACGCCGAGGTGCTGCTCGACAAGTCGGCTGGTGAGCACTGGCGTCTCGAACAGGGCGTCGACGAGGGCTTGGGCGTTGGCCTGGGCGGGGACGCGGCGGCGGTAGTCCTCGCGGAGCTCGACGAGGCGTCGGGCGCGTTGGACTGCGTCGCCGGCTTGGTCGGCGACGGCTTGGCAGAAGAACCCGATCCACGCGTCGGGGTCGCCGTGCTCGTGGATGGCTTGGAGGTGCCCGATGTACGTGTCGCGGTGCCGTTCCAGGTAGGGGCTCACATACAGCACCGGTCGGGCGAGACGGCCACGGTCGATGAGAAACAACACGATCAGGAGACGCCCGACACGCCCGTTGCCGTCGAGGAACGGGTGGATCGCTTCGAACTGGTAGTGCATCAACGCGCACTGCGCCAACACCGGCAGCGCGACCGAGTGATCGTTGACGAACCGTTCCCAGTCATCCAACGCCGTCCCCATGACGTCGGGAGGTGGGGGCACGTAGGTGGCGGTGTCGATCGTGGACGTCGCCGATCCGATCCAGTTCTGGGTCGTGCGGAACTGGCCGGGTTGCTTGTCGCGGCCGCGGACACCGTCGAGGAGGATCTCATGCGCCTCCCGGACAAGACGCACCGACAACGGCAGGTCAGCCAGTCGGGCGACGGCGTAGTCGGTGGCACGGACGTAGTTGACGACCTCCTCGACGTCCGGGCTGAGACCGGCATCGGAGACATCCGCGTCGTACACGTCGGCGATCGAGGCGCGGGTGCCTTCGATCCGGGTCGAGGCGACCGCCTCGCGCACCACGTAGGGGCGGACGAGGAGGTTGGGGTTCGGGAGGAGCTGCGACACACCGTCGAGCCGGCCAAGCGCCGATTCCGCCTCGCCGAGCAAGGCGGCGGTCTCGGCGCTCACGGCGAGACGCCGCGGCAACGGTGACGGGTGGAACGCCCAGTACCCGTGCCGGCCCGGCGTCCGTCGCACCTGCCCCAGGGCGTGCCGCTTGTACCGGTCCGGGTCCACACCACAACCCTACCCGTCTCTAACGAGATCCGTCGTTCACGTTAGAGACAAGCCTCGACCCTTACACGGCCGAAAGGGTCCTGGGCCGCCCCGCCCGTGCTTGCTCAGCCCCGCCCGCGGCGCGACCGTAGATCTGTGCACACCACCGACCGCCAGGCTGAACACATCCCGTCGTCGGCGTGCCTACAACGTGCCTATGACCCCGTCCACTCCTGTCCCACAGGGACCAACCGAGGAGGAGACCGCACGGAGGCCATCGAGGCCCTGAGCAGGCCAGAGCGGGTCGCGCTGGTACACACCGCGATCGGCCGTCTTCGATTCCCAAACTGAGGACGCGAGTTCGATTCCGTCACCCACTCTCCGATCGTACCAGCTCAGGGCATGTTTTGGGAAGCCCCCTCGTCGAGGGGACGGCTCGGCGTGCCTACGACGTGCCTATAGCGGTGGGCCAAGGTCGTGGGCCAAGGTCGCGGCGAGCGCCCGGGTCTGATGGTGCCGTGGGCCGCCGAGTCCCACCGTGTCCTTCGGTGACCAAGGGCCTCGCGCTGGTCCGCGAAGACCTCCAGGCCGGGTAGCTGATGTTCTTAGCGATCCCGCAGGGCCTGCCGTCGCTGAAGAGTTCGGTTCGGACGGCCCCGTCGATCGGCGGTAGTCGACCTCAAGTACAGGCGAGCCGACAAGGACATCGCCCACACGACGTTGTACCAGGCGGTCATCGAGGCCGTTCGCTGCGGCCTCGACCGAGCCCACCTGGTGTACCCGAGCACGCCACCCTTCCCCGCCTGCGAGTTGGGATCGTCGAGGTGCTGCTCTACGAGGGCAGTTTGAAGGCCACCGACGAGCTCGACACCTCCATCCGCGGAGCTGGCCGAGAAGCTCGCAAAGTGACGCCACCGGCGGAAGGTCAGCCCGGCCCTACTGCGAGTTCAGCGTGTCCCGCCACGTCTGCAAGGCGGTGACCCATTCCACGCGTTTCGTCTGACGCGCGAGGCCCGGGTGCACGAGCGGGAGCAAGTCCCCACTCCAGCCGTCCACGACGACACGACCCCTCGTGCCGTAGCCCTGGGGCTGCAGCCGGTCCTGAACTCCCGTGACGGTGTCCGCGACGGCACGAACCGAGTCCAGCGCCTCCTGACCGAGCGTGATCACCAGTTCGGCGCCCGCGTCGACGAACTCGGCTCGCAGGGACGATCGCCGAGGTTCCGAACCGGCGAGCCTCACCATTGTGCTCACGCTGGGCCGGTCCGGCAGCGATCCGGAGTCGGCACCGATCCCGGGCGCCAGTGGCTGGAACCGGTCGAGGATCGCCTCCGCCTGGCCACCCTTCCCGGGTTTCACGAAGAACCAGGGGACCGTTCGGACCTCGACGACCAGATCGACCGGTTGATGATCCCTTTCGTTGAAACCCGCGATCGACTCGACACGATCCCGGGCATCGGGAAACGCAACGCCGAGATCATCGTGGCCGAGATCGGCATCGACATGACCCAGTTCCCC
>JANMAT010000085.1:0-9918 GCA_031359995.1 Actinomycetes bacterium | reverse complement strand
TCCGGCTCGCCCACTCGACACCACGGCGCCCGGAGGGCCGCGGGAGGATCGAACGGTTCTTCCGCACCGTGCGCGACCAGTCCTCGTCGAACTCGACACCCACCATCCGCCGGCGGACGTGGCCGAGCTGAACCGATTGTTCGCGGCGTGGGTCGAAGGCGTCCATCACCGCCGCGTCCGTTCCGAGACCGCACAGACGCCGTTCGCCCGGGTCGACGTGACCGCGGTGCGGCTGCCCACCCCGGCCGAGATCCATGAGGCGTTCTTGTGGTCCGAGACGCGCACGGTCACCAAGGTGGCGACCGTGTCCCCGCTCGGCAGTCACTACCAAGTCGACGCCGCGCTTGTTGGTCAACGCGTCGAGTTGGTGTTCGACCCGTTCGACCTCACCCGGATCGACGTGCGCCTCCACGGGCGGGCGATGGGCGCCGCGGTCCCCCAGTACATCGGCCGTCATGCCCACCCCGCAGCCCGCTCCGACCCGACGGCCGAGTCGGGCCTCGCGACCCGGGATCAACTACCTGCGCCTCGTCGAAACCCAACGCGACCGCGACCTCGCCGCCGCCGGTGGCATCGAGTTCCACCAGCTCGCCCTACGCGACGATCTCCTCCCGCAACCCAAGGAGGGCTCGCCATGAGCATCGACCGTCTCCGCGCCCACTGGGCTTCACCCGCAGACCGTTCAGCACAGACCTCGCCCCGTCCATGCTCGCCGCCACCAGCGTTCACCACGAAGCAGTCGCCCGCATCGGCTGGTGTGTCACCGAAGACCTCCACCGCCACGATGATCACGGCAACGAAACGATCAACACCAACCCGTCCGCACCGACCATGTCGCTGCCGTCCTCGACGAGCGTGGCGGGCAACACCACTTGTTCAAGTGCTCCAACGGTCACCGGGAGGACCGCCATGTAGCGAGCTACGGTGGGCACGCGAGGGCAATGTTCACGACGGCGCGGACACCGACGGAAGTCAACCCGAGGGGACGCGGCATCGTTCAACCCTGACACCGCAGCCACCTCAAGCGCCGACGAATGCCGAGGTCGCCAGGGTTTAGCGCTGGCTGGGGTATTCGTTCAGTCGTCGTCCTGTCTAGTGAGGAGTGGACAGCTTCGGTGTCGGGCCGATCGGGCCTGGCGATGTGTCGGGTGGTGTCGAGGAGGTGATGTGATGTGCGCTGGTTGTACCGGTTTCGGCGCCGCGCCTCTGTCGCAGAGGCTCCTGAGCGGTTGGACCCAGGGCATCACGCACTGCGCAAGGTCGAACGCGTCGTTGCGCAGATTGACGACACCGAATCGGCGACGCCAGTGGAGGTACATCGTCGCTACCCGCCGACTCTGGCAGTGCTCGACGCCGCATCGCCCCTTGCTCGTCTCGCACCTGATGGCGGAACCGGGCGGATCCAGGCCCCGCTCACGGGGCACGACGTGCCAACCGTGGCACCGGGGGCGATCCCCGCTAACGGTACCTGTGTGCGAGTCGGGGTGCTGGGGCCTTTGGTCGTAGCGGTCGGTGAACAGCAGGTGACGTGGGGGGGTTCTCGGAATCGTTCGTTGTTCCAGTACCTTCTGTTACATGCCGGGCCGGTCCATCGCGAGGAACTGATGGAGTTGCTGTGGACCAACCACAGCTATCATTCAGCCCGCAACAACCTGAACGTAGCGGTGCACGGCCTCCGTCGTGCCTTGCACACGGCCGGTCCGGGCAACGACTACGTGGTGTATCGAGACGGCTGCTACGGACTCCACGATGGTGTCAGGTGGAGCATCGATCGGGACCGGGTTTCTCGGTCTGGCGCTACGTGCGCGTTCATCAGCAAGCCACGGTCGTGTACCGCTGGCCGTGGCGACGGCCGCCGACGCCGTGACGTTGTATCGAGGCTCACTGTTCCAGGACGACCTGTTGATGGACTGGTTCGCGCCAGAACGACGCTGGCTTCACGAGCAGCATGTCGAGTTGCTCGAGCTCGAGGCCGGTTGGCAGTTCGGCCTCGGCGATGTCGACGGTGCGCGACTGACCGTGAGCCGCGAGTTGCGCGAGGAACCGTGCCGTGAGTCCGCACACCGGCTGTTGATGCGCTGCTACGCCCTCCAGCACCAAGGCGATCTAGTGGCCCGCCAGTACCAGCTCTGCGTCACTACCCTCGACAAAGAGTTCGGTATCGGACCAACCTCGGAAACGGTCCGCCTCTACGAGGAACTCGCCGATACCGCCTGACACGGTCCGCGATCGAGGCCCCCTTGGTGAAGCCGTTGCACAGGGGCGGCGACCGGCCCGATTATGCGTCACGTAAGCGTCGTGCCAGCGAGCGCGACGCGATTAGTCGTCTTGCAACCGTGCGCTAAGCGCAGCGCGATGTGGCCGCTAATCGCGGGCGGGCACGATGTGGCTGGGCCACGTGCCGGTCGCCCGGCACCCAAATCAGAAGCGGAGCAGCTCGATGCCAACAACTCCAAACCTACCCACGAGACCACCGTGCTTCCCGAAGGAGTGGCTCGACGGTTCCGTTGAGCTTGACGTGCCACCGGCGCTGTTGTCGGCCCGATGGGACACCGACATCTACGACACCAACGGTGTGCAGCCCAACAACATCATCCGCATCACCGACCCGTTCGAGGTCTGCTTCCGGGTTGAGCTGTCCGGCGACCTCTGGCGGTGCATGTGTGGCACCTGGTGCTTCGAGCTCGGGTTCTCACCTTGCGGTGAGGGCACCGGGTTCAACTTGTCCAAGCGAATGGGACGAGACCTTCACCTACGCGACTGGAAGGGCTGCGACACGCAATGCATCGAGTATTGCGTGACCGTCCCACCAGGAACGGTCACCGCAGACGACTGCTCGACGATGTACGAGGTGTGCGCGACATTCGAGCTGCGATGCTGCGACAAGCCCGGCGCCATCCTCGTCGGCTACGAAGTCCTCGGACCGTTCCAGTTCTACAAGCCCTGAGTGCTGGTCTACCGGCGAAGCATCGGCGTGACCTCCGTCCCGGCCGCGATGGCGAGCCAGGCTGGGGTCGCGTCCGGCGCCGACGAAAGGATGGCGGTAGTCCGCAATGGGCGCTGATCTATCACTGATTCCCGGCATGCGAGACCGTCATCGCCAAGTGCTCGCGAAGGAACTGCACGCGACCACCGCTCACGGTCTCGTCCTGGCCGACCGACAGGCCATCATCGCTGCCTTCAAGAAGGCGGGGATGCGCCGGCCCACGTTACCGACGCTCGAGGAGGTCGCCGAGTGGCAAGATCACGCCCGGAAGCTCCGGGCCGAAGGCATGACGGACAGCTCGGGTTGGGACCGGTACGCAACGTTCGTCGTGAGCTTCGAGGAACGCGGAAGCGGACGCGGTAGACAGCGCCAGCTCGTCGTCGAGCAGACCGAACTGGAACCTGAGGAGCCGCCGCACTTGTGGCAAGGCTGGGACTGCACGCAGCTCTGTCAGTGGATGACGAGCCAACTCGACCTCACCAAAGCTGATCGCGCCACGGCCACAACGGCGAGCCCCCCCGACACCAGCGAAGGCCGGCAGCCGGCCAAGAAGTCGGCGGCGGCACAAAGTGTGCACGTCGACCAACTCGCCGTAGTCGGCCCAACCACCCGTGTCGACCTCTCGACCGACATGCTAGAACGCTCTCCATCCCCGCTGGTGTGCAGTCTCCCGTGCCGATTGACAGTAGCGGTGGCTGGCAGCGATCCAGACCAGGACTTCGAAGTGCTGGTGCGATTTCACCGCCCGCATCAGTCCGGTTGGAGCCCCTTCGCACCGGTCACGCGTCGCGGACGAAGCCAGGCCGAGTTCGACCTTGCAGTCGTCGGTCCCGGCCGCTACGACGCCACCGTCGTGGCCTGGGTGCCAGACGGCTCCGCCCAGCCCCACGTGGTCAAGCTCCCACCCCTGATCGTTGAGACCTCAATCTCATAGAAGATGCAGCGGCAAGACCCTCGAGCATCCCAACGCACAGCCGGCGCTTCGACCAGAGCCACCGCAATCGCATTCGCGATTCAATCAAGGTTGTTGTCGAACCCTGATCTCCTGGGTCAAGTCCGCGACAGACGAACAAGGCTCGACACGGGCAGACGCAGCCGGGCAGGAGATCCGTCGAGTTGGCTGCGACGGTAGGGATAGGCGACTTGGCGACACCAGCATCGGGGAACCGGCGACCTTGGGGCGCGGTCGTCGCCCGGGATCGGTGGACGCTCCACGTCGCAGCGCGCACTGGGGCTCTCGTGCGAGTTGCCCGGCTGGGCAACGAGCACACCATCGTGGTGGTCGGGCTTGCAGGTTTTCGGTGGCTTCGGTGGTCGCGTCGTTGATGGTGGGTGCGGTGAGGGACGCTATCGCCGCGTCCCATGCCCGGCCACGGCGAATGCGCGTGTCTGAGGGCCGGCTGGACCGCGGTGGGCCGGTGGGTTCGCGTGGGCGAGGTGTCGTTGCTACCCTGTCCAGGTCGCCAAGGGGAGGTCGGGATGATCGAGCGGTTCGGGCTGGACGGACGCGTGTGCGTCGTCACCGGCGCCGGTCGGGGCATCGGCCGTGGCATCGCGCTCGGACTGGCTGCCGCCGGCGCGCATGTTGTCGTCGCGGCGCGCCGCACGAGGGAGATCGACGCCGTCGCACACGAGATCGAGGTGCTCGGTGGCCATGCGCACGCAGTCACGACCGATGTGCGACGCGAGGATGATAACGAGCGGCTCGCGGCAGCCGCCGTGGACCGTTTCGGCCGGATCGACGCGTGGATCAGCAACGCTGGTGGTTCCGACGAGCCGGTCAGGCGCAACCTGGCCGACACGCCGCTGGCGTCATGGGATGCGCAGGTGCAGTTGAATCTGATTGCGCCGTTCCTCGGTGCTCGTGCCGCCGCGGCGCGTTTGGGTTCGGGCGGCGCAATCGTCATGGTCTCGTCGATGGCCGCCAGGCGCCCGTCGGCCAACAACGGTCCGTATGCCGCCGCGAAAGCGGGTGTGAACCAACTCACCGCCACGCGGGCCGCGGAACTCGCGCCGCGCGGCATCCGCGTAAGCGCGGTCGCGCCGGGACCGGTCCCGACCGAGGTCTTCATGGAAGCGCTGCGCCTTTCCCCGGATCAGCTCCCGGCGATCGGCGCCACCATCCCGCTCGGGCGGCTCGGTGAGCCCGACGACGTCGCGGCCGCTGTCGTCTACCTGGTGTCGCCGGCGGCGGCGTGGGTTACGGGACAAGTGCTCACCGTTGCCGGCGGCCTGCCGTGATCCCCCAAACCCATCACGGGCTGTGCGTCGCCGACATCGAGTCGGCGCGCGCCACGCTCGCCTCGGTCGGTTTCACGGTGGTGCAACCGAACGCGCCGGAACCGCTGACCTACGCCGACACCCCCACCGACGGGGTCGGTCGACGCACGTGCCCCGACCTCGGCTCGCCGTACCGCACCCACTACGTCGAGCACCCGTGCACGGGCCACCAGATCGATCTCATCGAGATCGACGCGCACGCCATCGTTCCGAGACCCTGTGCCGGCCCGCTGTCCGGGGACCTCACCGTGACCATGCCGTTGCCAGGCGTCGACGCCGACCGGGCGCGCGTGGCGCTGCGGCCGCTATTCGGGGATCGCGTCGACGTTCGTGCCGACGGCGAGCCGTGGGCGACGTTGCATATCGCGTCGAGCGAGCGGGTGGCGGCGTACGCCTTCCTGCTCGACGCGCTCGGTGTCACCCTCGTGCCGCTCCACGAGGGCCGGTGGCGAGCCGATGGCGTCGGTGGCCGCGTCGAGGTCGAGGACTCCCCGGCCACGCCGACACCGCCGAACGGGATCGGCAAGCGCTACCCGGGCGCGAACCACCTCCGCTTGTTGCATCGCGACCTTGCTGCGGTCGAGCGAGCGCTGCCCGCACACCCCGACGCCCGGTGGCTACTCCCACCCGCGGGCGGGTTCGCGTTCGTGGCCGGCCCGGCCGGCATGACTATCGAGCTGTTCGATCAGGAGATCTCACGATGATGAACGGTACGCCCTGTCTCGCCCACTATGGCGTCACGGTGGCCGAACCACCCGTCGCTGACGACGCCCTCGCCACCGCCCCGCCCGGCGGTGCCGCCGCCGCCGGCCTCGCGTTCTTGCATCATCTCGGCTTTCAAGCGCTGCACACCAACCTCTACCCCAGTGTCGGCCGCCAGTGGATCCTGCGGCGCGGTGCCCGCACCGACCCCGGCTACATCGAGCGCGACCTCTTCACGTCGTTTCGTGCCGGGACCGTCGAACACGCGGGCGGATCGACACCGCGCGCCGGCGACACGGTGTTCCGCCTCCCCGTCCACGATCCGGTCGCGACGCTCACCGATCTACGAGCGCGCGGATGGGCGCAGCCCTACCTCGGTGTCGACGGGCCCCTGTTCGTTGCACCCGACCTCGCCGTGTACGAGCTCGCGCCCCTCACGGGCGACCCGGCTACCGACCGCACGATCTCGCTGTGGACCAACCCCGAGGTACTCGACCGTGCCATCGCCGGATGGTGTGACCTGTACGGGCTCGAACTGGTCGCCAAACACGAACCGTTCCACGGCGTCGCCGACGCCACCGTGCTGCGCCGTCACGCTAACAGCCCCCTCACCCTGCAACTGCTCACACCACCTGCGGGCGCCGCGCTCCCCGAACGCGTCACCGACGACATCTTCGCCCAAGAGGGCTACCCCCACTTTCGCCTCGGCGCCCCCGACAAGACCCGCGCCCTCGCCGCAGGCCACATCGTGTTCCCCGACACCGGCGACGTCTCCTACGTGCTGTTCGAAGGCGCCTACCTCGAACTTGTCGCCCTGTAGCCACACCGCGGCCACAGAAGCGCTCATGGCCACGTAACGCACATCGAGGCAAGCAGCAGCGCTGCCATCAGCGTCCCTTCGGGAGTGCAGCACGGCGACCATCGAGAACTGCGCGCTCTGCCGAGAAGGTCGTGAGGGACATGAGCCCGTCGATCATCAACACCGCCACCTCCAAGCTGGCCAGATCGCGGGTCATCAACTCGGTCTGAATCGCCGCTCTGGATCAGCGAGCGGTAACGCGACTGTGCCCGGTGGGCATGCTGGGCCGTCCTGCCACGGCCCCAGTCTGTCGGCCTGGTTCGCGAGACCCCGGCCTTCGCCGACCAGCCCAAGTTGCACAGCAGCGTCGGAGATGCTATCAGTAGCACATGACCACGGTCGGGGTGCGAGAGCTACGACAGCGGGCCAGTGAGTTGCTCCGCCTCGTCGAAGACGGCGAGACGATCGAGATCACCGATCGAGGCCGTCCCGTGGCGCTGCTCGGTCCGTTGCCCCAAGGCAGCCCGCTGCAGCGAATGCGCGCATCGGGCGACGTCGAACCCGCAACCGGGGACCTCGACGACCTTCCCGTCCCCTTGCCCTCGCGGGGAGCCGAGCGGCCATCAAGCAGGCTGGCTCGCCTTCGCGAGCGAGAGCGTTGATGGCGGCGACGTATCTGGATTCCTCCGCGCTGGTGAAGCTCGCGGTCGAGGAGCCCGAGTCGGCAGCGCTTCGCCGGTATCTGCGACGGCGCCGGCCGCTGGTGTCAAGCGCACTCGCCCGTACCGAAGTCCTGCGATCTCTCCTCCTCGAAGGGGAAGAGGCACTTGCGCGGGGCCGCTCCGTGCTCGACCGCGTCGACCTCATCCGGGTCAACGACCGGATCCTCAACGCTGCGGCGACGCTACTTCCCGTCGAGGTTCGGTCGCTGGACGCGATCCATCTCGCGACCGCTCAGCAACTCGAGGCTGACCTCGGCCGGGTCGTCACCTATGACGAGCGAATGCTCAACGCCGCGACCCAACTCGGCATCCGCACAGCGGCACCAACCTGAGCGGTCCACCAGCGCCCACCAGCCGCACACTCCGCTCACCAGCGCCCGGCCTCGAAACCGCCCGGGATCCTGCGAACCCCGGCGGGCCGGGCACCCGTGTTCGAGCTCGGCGTGGAGGGTCACCCGGCGTCGTGGCGACTGTGGTGTGCGTGCTAGTCGGTGATGGCCTGGTAGGCGAGTGTGTGGAGGTCGTGTTCGGGCCCGGCGAAACCGAGCATGTACTGGGTCATGAGGACTCCGACGAGCGCCTCGGTTGGGTCGACCCAGTAGTAGGTGTTCGCGGCGCCCGGCCAACGATGCTCGCCAACCGAGCCGAGCGCGCCGGTACTCGCGACGTCGAGGAGCACGCGACTACCCAACCCGAAGCCCCAACCGTGCTCCTCGACACCAGCGGGCGCGAAGGGCAACAGCGCTGCCGGCAGATGGTTCATGTACATCAACTCGACGGTCTTGGTGCCCAGTACCCGGGTGCCGTCCAACTCGCCTCGGTTCGCCAGCATGTGCGCGAACCGCAGGTAGTCGTTCAGTGTCGAGTACAGGCCGAAGCCACCGCGCACGAAGACGTCGGGTCGGTCGACGGGGTGGGTGTCCGAGACGTCGATGCGCTCGTTGACGCCCGCCGTCATGGCCTGCTGGATCGTGGCCCCGCTCACCCCGATCCCGAAGACATCCGGGAGACCGTAGATCGCTGCGAGGCGGTCGACCTTGTCGCTCGGCACACCGAACGCCGTGTCGACCATGCCGAGCGGCGCGAGGACACGCTCCTCCAACAGGCGGTCGAAGGGCTGGCCGGTCACGACCTCGGCGACGCGTGCCGCGACGTCGATCCCGGCGCTGTAGTGCCATCGTTCGCCAGGCTGGAAGGCCAGCGGGAGGCGACCGATGACGTCCACGAACGCCTCCAGGCACCGGGACGCGTCGTAGTGGAGTCGCGCCTCGCGAGACGACGCGGACGCCAGCGTCGGCTGGACCTCGTTGGTCAGCCCGCTGGTGTGCGTGAGCAGATCATGCACCGTCATAGGGCGCCGTAGGTCGGTGAACGCTCCGTCGTCGGTCATGACACGTAGCGAACCGAACGCGGGGAGGAAGGCGCTCACGGGATCGGTCAGGCGAAGCTTGGCCTCCTCGACGAGCGACATCACAGCGACGCACGCGATCGGCTTGGTCATCGAGTAGATGCGGACGATCGTGTCGTCCGTCTTGGGCAGCTGGGCCTCGGTGTCCCGAAAGCCGTACTCACCCCGGAACACGGTCTCACCCCGGCGCGCGAGGGCGACCGCAATGCCGGCGTACCCCCGCGCTCAACGTAGGCGCCCATCACGTCCTCGATACGACCCAAGCGCGTTGCGCTCATGCCGACCCGCTCCGGTGCTCCGTCGACGACAGGCGTCGTTCCCCCGTCCGGCAACCACAACTCGGAACAGGAACGTGCACCGTCACGCTACCCCGCCCACTGACGCTACCGCACACCAGTCGCCGCCGTCACAGGGTGGCGCCGCCGGCCCGCGAACGGTGCCTCGCGACGCCCGTAAGGTTCTGCGCGACGCCCCTGTGCCGAGACCGGAGGTCTATCCGCCGCCCGGCGCCCCGAGGAAAGCATGGATCATCGAGTCAACTCGTCAGCTAGTCGACACGGGATGCCGTCGCTGCCCACAACTGGCCGTTGGCTTCTGATACTTGAAACCAAAGGCCAGCCTGTAGTACGCACGACGACCACTGTGATACACTCGCGGTATGAGAAGCCTCCGCCTTGATCCAGATCTCGACGAAAGGGTCCAACGCGCGGCCGAGATCAAGGGCCAGACCGTCTCGGAGTTCATCCGCCGCGCCGCCGAGGATCGCGCCAACGAGACCCTTGCAGAGCACCCCGGCCGCCGCTTCGCCGACATCGCCGGCATCGTGCACGGCGGCGGCGGGCGAGCACGCCGTTCCGGTGAGGCGTTCGCCGAGGGTCTCGCCCGAGACCGCGCCATGCCATGACGCTGTGCGACGCGGGTCCGCTGATCGCCATCATCGACGCCGACGAGCCCGATCACGACGCATGTCTCGCCGCGCTTGACGAACTCACCCTGCCCTTGGTGACGACCTGGCCGGCGT
>JANMAT010000066.1:0-7869 GCA_031359995.1 Actinomycetes bacterium | reverse complement strand
CAGTGGTCGCTGGTCGCGAACGAAGAAGCATGGGGCGCCGTGGCTCACGCGCTCGTTGACCTCGGGCAGCGCGAGGGCAATCTCGCGTACCCGCTGCAGCTCGATCTCGCTCACGAGCATCAGCTTCGCGCTCGCTGGAGTTGGATCTGGGCACGCGCCCGGCGGGACCGCACGAGTTCGCATGATATGTGGGTGTCGCGTTGGGTCCGTAGTGTGCTTGCGGCCGGGCTTGATGGTGAGGAGCTCGTGCTGTCGATAGGCGGCGACGGCTGGAGCGGGCTGGTGCCATTCGTCGGCTACCCCCTCATCGCCACGACCCAACGCGTTCGGAACCATCTGACCGCTTGGTGCAGTCGGTCTGGCCCTCAACGCCATCCCGGTCGCACTCGGCACGCGCGCGGCCATCGCGGACGTCGACCGTGGCCACGACGACGTCACGTTCCTGCTCGCGATCCTGGCCGCTGTCGTTGTGATCATCGTGGACGGCGTCGATCGGCTGGCGCGGCGAACCGCCCAACAACCCGACGGCCTTGCTAACCGAGACGGGCGGCACCGCTCCCATCTGCGGGCGTGGCACTCGATATCACTCACCCGCCTGCTCAGCGCGACCCGCTCGGGATCCGGCGAACCCCGGCGTCGGCGGCGCGCTGGATCGACGCTCGTATCGCGCCCGCCATCGGCGACGACGAATGCATCGTCGGCCGCTTGGCTATGAGGGGACTGCGCGCGGATGCTGGCTACGGGGTGGGGAGTTCGTGCTCGGTGACGACTAGTGGATCCCCGCGTAAATGACAGTGATGTGGTTTGCTGTTTGTCATGCGTCTATCTGCCTTGAAGTTGCGTCGTGGTGACCGTGACGTGCTGGAGTCCTGGACCCGGGCGGGCACGATCGAAGCTCGTCTGGCGAAACGGGCACGGATTGTGCTGTTGGCCGCCGATGGCGTGTCGAACCGGGATATCGGCGAGATCGTCGAGATGCATTACAACCAGGTGGCGGTGTGGCGAAAGCGGTATGGGGAATTCGGGCTGGCCGGCTTGGCGGACGAGGAACGGCCGGGGCGTCCGTGCGTGTATGACCATGACGACGTGCTGCTGCTGGTCAAGACGGTGACCGAGCCGCCACCGGACCAGGCGACCCGCTGGACGATGGACGCGCTCTCCGCGGCCATGGCCGGTCACGGGGTGCCGATGTCGGCGTCGCAATGCTGGCGGATCTGTCGGGCCTTGGACCTCAAGCCGTGGCAGGTGGAGTCGTGGATGACGAGCCACGACCCCGACTTCTGGGCCAAGGCCGCCGACGTGTGCGGCCTGTACCTCAACCCGCCCACCAACGCCGTGGTGTGGTCGGTGGATGAGAAAACCTCGATCCAGGCCAAGGCTCGCGTCAACCCGACCAAGCCCGCGGTCCCCGGCATTCCCGAGCGCCGCGAGTTCGAATACGAACGCAACGGCACGGTGGTGCTCTTCGCCGGCTTGAACGTGCACGAAGGTGATGTGGCCGCCTGGGTCACCGACTCGACCTGCTCGGACAACTTCGTCACGTTCTTGTGGGACCTGATCGACCAGACCCCCGACGGGATGGACCTGCACTGCATCTGCGACAACCTCTCCGCCCACCTCACCGACAAGGTCGACATCCTCTTGCAGCACAACCCGCGAGTGCACCTCCACTACACGCCGACCCACGCCTCCTGGCTCAACCAGATCGAGCTCTTCTTCTCCATTCTCGAGCGCCGACTCCTGCGACGCGGCGAATTCGTGTCCGTCGACGACCTCACTCGCCGCATCATCGCGTTCATCAAGGACTACAACCGCCGGGCCGCACCGTTCCGTTGGACCTACCAAGGACGCCCCCTCAAGGCCGCGTAAATCACAATGACTTACGCGCGGGAGCACTAGTGGCCAGTGGTGGCCGCGTCGGAGCACGACTGATCGGAAGTGTCGGAAGTCCCACGTGATGATTGGGGCATGTCGATGGTGGCTCATGGCCATGACCACGAGGTCGGGCAGGTCGACGCCGCTGTCGGGGTAGCGTTCGCCGAGGTTGAGGGCGGTCGTGAGCTCGTCGTCGGTCGGGGCCTCGAGGAGATGGACACCGTCGTGCAACGAGCCGGCGAACACGCGGGCGGCCGGCGCGTGGCCCCGCGCCCGCAGCAGCAGGTCGACCTCGGTCAGGACCGGCCAAGGGACGACGACCCGGCGGCCGAGTCGGGCGAGCAGCTCAGTGGCGAACCGGTGGCGTTGGCCCTCTGACCGGTTCATCGCTGACACCAGGGGCCCGGTGTCGCAGATGATCAGCGGTGCAGGCGTGAGAGGACCTCTTCGACTTTGACCGACAGGTCGTCGTCATCGGCGATCAGCCCGGCGTAGGGCAACGTCGCAGGTGTGCGGCCGACGAGGTCGGTCACGACAGCCGAGAAGGACGTCCCGCGCCGTTTCGCTTCGGCCTCGAGGCGTGCGGCCACGGCGGGCGGCAGGGAGATCGTTCGGCGGACAGCGGTCATGCCGACGAGTATGAACCATGGAGTATGAGGATGACAACAGGCCCGCGTCCGTGTCGTTCTCGCAGGCCACCCGATAGCGCTCACGTCCAACGAGCCGTTCTCACCTGCACGACTTCCGACGGTGCCGGGCGATGCCGGTGGTCGGTATCGCCCGGCGGGCGGCTGGTCAGCTGGTGCGGCTGGCGCCGGCGATGAATGCGGCTACGACGTCGGTGGTGTGTCGGTCGAGGCTGTGTCGGGCGCGGTCGTAGCGCATGGTGGTTCTGGGGTCGGTGTGGGAGGCGGCTTCTTGGACGTCGCGGAGGGGGACCCCGGCATCGAGTGCGGCGGTTTTCAGCAGACTTGCGGAGGTGGAGACGGCCGCGATCCGATGCTGCGTCTCGGATGTGCTGGTGATTGTCATCGCGGCCCGGGGGGTGTTCACGTGGGAGTCGGCTGTGTTCGACGTTCGAGCTTCGCGGTAGCGCCGCCGGAGGGTTGCCGGCGTGATCTGGAGTTGTCGGTTGATGTTGTGCCAGGTGTGGTCTTGGTCGCGGGCCGCAGCGATGGCCGCAGGTAGCGAACCGTGTAGTTCCGCGAGCGAGCTCGCCATGGGATGAAGTTCGGCAAGGGCGTGGCCGAGCGAGGGTGGTGACCGGAGCAGAGTGAGCGGCGTGACGGCGTCGTCGAGGACTTCGGCGCTGACGTCGTCGATCAGGAGATGATCGGGGTGGGTCGTGGTCAAGGGGTCGCGGAACGCCCGAGGTCCGTTCGACTGGTCGGTCACACTCGTTCCTCTGTGGTGGTCTGGCGCGGTTGAGCGTGCGGTCGGGTGGCGTCGGTGCGGTTGGCGCGCACCATGAGCTCCCGGTTGACGGCGCGGGCGGCGTCGAGCTCGTCGGTTGCTTGCCGGTGCGCGTCTTGGGTCTCGAGCAGCTGCCGTTCGAGTTCGGCGACGCGTTGGGCGAGTTGGCGGTCGGCGAGTTGGGTGAGCACGTCGTTGGGGAGGAGGTCGTCGGCGACGAGTCGGGCGCCTTCGAGTTGAGACAGGCGGTTCTCGAGGGTTCGCAGCTGTTGGTGGAGGCGGCGGTTCTGTGATCGGCTGTTCTCCAGGTCAGCGCGCAACGACGCGCCGGTGACGTGTGCGCTGGCGATCATGTCGTTCGTCTGGCGGGCGGTGGCGTGGGCGGCCTTGAGTTCGATCTCGGCGCGTAGATCGGGGTGGTCGTAGATGAACTTGCGTCCGACGCCTGCGGTGCGGGCGATGGCGGCGATGGTGAGGGCCTGGCCGTGCTGCGCCGTGGCTTCGACGGCGGCGAGCACGAGCGTTCGCTTGCGCTGCCCGTCGAGATGGCGTGCTTCGCGCATGGCCTCACCCCGGTCAGCCTTCACGTGCCTTCTCCTGGTCGCGCATGACATTGGGGAACAGTCTGGGTGCCGGTGAGCCGATCACGCCGAGGAACCGGACGGGCACCGCGGTGTCGAGCTGGGCTCGGCTTCTCCGCAGCACGGCGATGGCGTCTTGGGTGGCATCCCGGTCGCCGTCGGGCAGCTCGGCGAGCACGGTCTCGCATCGGTCGATGATCTGGCGCACCGCTGCGATTTCCTCGCCGTTGGGGATGGCAGCGTGGCGCGCCCAGTCTTGGAGGTCGGGGGCGGAGGCGCGGAGCCGTTCATCGTCGGCGAGGAGCCGGCCCAGATGGGCGCGCAGCTCGGGCAGGAAGGAGGGATCGGTGCGGAAGTGGGTGCATCCGAAGCACTGGTGCCGGTAGGGGCACGCTTGGCCGTGGGCGCGAACGTTGGTCGGTTCCTGGCAGACGCCCAACGGCACCGCCACTTGGCCGACGGCGTCGCGGAGGTGCTCGCTCTCAAGTAGGCGCTGGACCGCGGGGCGCGCTCGTTCGCCGCTGCGGTTTACTTGCAGCCCGGCGAGCTGGTCGACGGCTTTGCGCTTCCGCTTGTGAGTGATCCGGTAGTAGCCCTGGGTGGTCGAGAGCTTGTTGTGGCCCATGAGCGCGGCGAGCACCTCGACGGGGGTGCCGGCGTCGGCGTGTCGCTGCGCGTAGGTGTGCCGGAAGGAGTAGGGCGTGATGTCGGCGCGGTCGTAGTCGCCGCCGTCGGGGCCGACGAGGCGGGGCAGTTCGTGCACCCAGCCACGGAGCCGCTCGGTGAAGGTGACCCGGTTGAACGGCTTCACGCCTCGGGGGTTGCGCGCCAGCGCGGGGAACAGCATCAGCTGTGAGGCGGGCGTGTCGGGATAGCGCTCCTGGACCCGCGCTTGTTGGGCGCGGATGATGTCGGCGGCTTGACCGTCGATGGGCAGCTGGAAGCGGCGCAACGCGACCTTGGGCATGTCGTGCACCAGCACCGGCGCTGGCCGGATGCCGCCGGTCTCGTCGAGCACCTCCTCGACCCGAAGGCAGTCGCATCGGAGCCCGCACAGCTCGGCGGTGCGTCGACCGACGAGTGCTTGCAGCTCGACCATGGCCCGGGTGTCGGCGTCGAAGGTCGCCTCCAGGCGGTCCAAAGCGGCGGGGTCGAGCAGCTGGTCGAGGACGACCTGGGGAAGCGCGCGGCCTTGCTCGTCGTCACCGTCGGCAACGGCGCGGACCCGATCGTGGAAGGGAAGCACCATGTCCTCGGCCAGGCCCGCCATCGGTTGCCCGACCCGGGTGAGGCCCATGGAGCGGCACTCGCGCAGGAACTGGTCGGTGTCGAGCAGCACTCGGCGGCGCATGAAGCGCGACAGCCCGCCGGCGGCCTCCAGATGGGCGAGGTCGTTCGCCAGCGCCAGCGCGTCGGCCCGGCCGAGCACCATCGGATCGTCACCGCCATCAGCGCGGTGGCGGCGCAACGACCCGGTCAAGGGGCCGAGGTCGTGGATCACCTGGTCCAGCCGCGCCGGATGCTCGGTCGTGGCAAGCCGCTCGCGGGCCCATGTCTTGGCCCCCTCGCGCAACCACGCCTGGCGGAGATGGCCGAAGTGCATCCAGCCGCTGTCGCGGCCGAACACCCGCAGGTCCCAGCGGTCCTTGGCCATCTCCTCGGCCGGGCTGGTCGACGCCAGCCCGACACGATCGCGGATGAAGAGCAGAAATGATCGGGCGTCCCGACCCAGGCCGTCGTCGGGAACATCGGCGACGCTGGTGGCTGCGTGCGTTCGCAGATGGCTCACCGCGCCTTGGACCGCCTTGACGTGGGTCCGACGATCATCGCGTGCCGCGCACTGCAGCCCATAGAGCACCTCGAGGGCGGCGCTGGCCGACAGGCCAGCGAGCATCACCACGCGGCTGCCGACATCCAACGCCCGCGCCCGAACACGCCACGTCTCGAACGATCGGCCGCTGGGGCGCCCGTCGCGGATCCAGGTCCGCTCGTGCACCTCGCACACTGTCGGTTCGGCGCGGTGGGCCAAACGCGTGCAGGCCGCGGCCGCGCACAGGCCGAAGGTTGGCCGCGGTGCCGCCGGCGGGAAGCGCGCGTCGCCGGCCACGTAGACAGCGACGCTCTGGTCGCGATCGCGCGCCGCGGCCATGCACGCCGTGCACAAGCCGCCACCCCGCACCGGCCGCTCGTGGCCCGGCGTTCGACAGACCAGACACAGGCCGCCGCCCACAGCCTTCGTGCGCGCCGGCGCCCGCTGGCAGAACTCCTCGAAGCTCGTCCCCGACGGCACGTGCTCCCAACTCGTCTGGCACCGCCGGCACAACACCAGGCCCGGGTGATGCGCCATCTGGTCGCAGTTCGCGCTCGCGCACAAGGCGAAGCCGAACACCGGGTCCTCGGCGTTCGGTGCGAACACCTCGCGGTCGGGGCGCCATCCCCGTCGCTGCAACTCGTCCCCGTCGATCAGCGATCTCACGTCGATCTTCTCGTCGCGGTCGATGCGAACGGCCGTCGCCCGTGTCACCCTGCTCATCGCTCGCCTCGGTCTCGGTGTTGATGGACTCGTCGCTTCGTGGTCGCCTCCAACCGGTCGATGGCGTCGCGCAACCGCAGCGGACTGGGGTGCACGTACACCTGCGTGCTCATGATCGAGCGGTGACCGAGCAGCTGCTGGACAACGTCGATGGACACGCCCGCCTCGGCCATCTCGGTGCCCGTCGCATGGCGCAGCATGTGCGGCCGGATCGGACGACCCAGCCCCGCCCGGCGTCCGAGCGTCCCGAACAGCTGGCGGACCGCCGACGCCGTCATCGGCGCGCCGAGCGGCGCGTGGAACAAGTTGACCAACACGAAGTCGCAGCCATCGGCGGCCGGACACGCCAGACGCTCCTGCAGATAGCGCTCGTAGTAGCCGAGCACCCACGGCCCCACCGGCACTGCCCGGTCGTTACGGGACTTCGCCCACGCCCCGTTCGGGTTGTCACGCCGCACCACATGCAGATGCGGGCCCGACAGCTGGCAACCCAACGAAGCGGACGAGACCATCAGGTGCAAGTCGCTGCGCCGCAGCCCCAGCGCCTCGCCGATGCGCAGCCCGCTGAACCACAACAGCACCAGCAAGAATCGGTCCCGCCACGACGACGCCGCCAACAACAACGCTTCCCACTCCTCGGCCGAAGCGGCGTCCGGACGAGCCCGGTGGCTCTCCCGCAGCCGGTGCCGAGGTCGGGCCCGATAGCGCAGCCCTCCCGTGTCATCACGCAGCTCCGCGGGCAGGTGGCGGTCGTCTGCCACCTCGTAGAGCGCGGCGAGAGCCTCGCCATCGACCGCACGCGCCGCCACCGCGTGCTTGAAGAACTCTCGCACCACCGCCACCACGTGGTTGACGCGGCCCGGTCCCGGCGGTCGACCCTGGCCCGCCCCCGGTCGTGCCGTCGGCGTTGAGCGCAACAACAGCACGAACCGGCTCAGATCACGGGCACCGTCCTCCAAGCTGCGTCCGCTGCGAGCGCACCAGCCCAAGAACCGGGCGAGCTCACCCGCGTACACCCGCGACGTGGACTCCGCCCGGTCACGACCGAAGCGAAGATCGAACAGGAACCGGTCGGCAACCTCCACCTTCGCGTAGAGCTCGTCCACCACCGTCCAATACGCCCGGCCATCGGGAAGAGCGACACGAAACGCGCGGCAGGCGGGACTGAGCGGACCTACTTCATCAGCACACGTGGACACGTCAGCGACGATATGGAGATCACCTGGTGCTCACGTGGACGGCACACCCTCAAACGGGACAACCAGCGACAGCCTGACCACTGCTGAAAACGGCGGTGATGAAGGAGTGCCGGAGGTTGTGGGGTGGGATGCGCTTGGTGATCCCGGCTCGCCGGGCGAGGTGTTTCACGGTCCGGTCGGCGGCGTAGCGGTCCATGCGTTCGCCGTTCAACCCGAGGAACAGGGGCCCGCTGGCTCGTTTCCCGATGTAGAGGTCGAGGGCTCGCCC
>JANMAT010000060.1:0-11411 GCA_031359995.1 Actinomycetes bacterium | reverse complement strand
CGAGCGACAACACGGCCACGAGGAAGTTCGACTCCGTGGTGACGGGCCGCAGATCCCATGAGGCGAGGGAGACGTCGGCGACCAAGCCGGCCTGGGCGACGTCGTCGAAGAACTCGTCGAACGGGTAGTCGCGTCCTGATCCGAAGCCGGTGACGATGCGTCCATCCGGGCGCAGGTGCGCAGCGAGGTTCGCGAGTACCGGTCTGCGGGTGCTGGGATCGAGGAACGTCACGACGTTGCCGGCACAGACGATCGCATCGAACGGTTCCTCGACACCCAGAGCGGGGAGGTCGAGTTCGGCGAGGTCGGCGACGAGCCATGTCGGGCCGGGGTGTTCCTGTTGAGCAGCGTCGATGAGGATCGGGTCGATGTCGACACCGACAACGTCGTGGCCGACACGAGCAAGGAAGCCGCCGACACGTCCCGGCCCGCATCCGGCGTCGAGCACTCGGGATCGGCGGGGGACCATTGCGTCGACGAAGCGTGCCTCGCCGTTGAGGTCGTCTCCGTTTGCGGCCATGGAGCGGAACCGTTCGATGTACCAGGCGGAATGGCCCGGGTTCGCCTCGGTCAACTCGAGCCATCGGTTGCCCGTCATCGCGTGAACGCTAGCCACGGCGGGATCGTCACCGGTCGTCGACGCCGGCCGGGCCGCGAATCGGGTCCATCGACCCTAGTTGTTGAGGGCCGAATCCATGAGTCTGTCACTGTGCGACTAGAGATCACCCGCCGGGCGGAGCTGGCCACTCGCGCGTTGGCGCTGCTCGGCGAGTCGCCGGAGCGTGTCAAGGCTTCAGTGCTTGCAGACCGCTTAGGGACCACCTTGAAGTTCGTGCCGCAGGTACTCGGTCCGTTGGTGCGTGCCGGCTGGGTGCAGTCCGACCCTGGGCCGACCGGCGGCTACCGCAGTCGGCCAGATGTTGGCGATGTCAGCGTGTTGCAGGTGATCGAGGCGGTGGACGGCGCCACCGATGTCGGACGCTGCGTCGTCGCGGATCGGCCTTGCCAGTCAGCGAATCCGTGTGTGCTCCACGCGGCCTGGACGCAGGCGCGTACGGAGCTGATTCGAGTGCTGGAGTCGACGCCGGTCTCGGCCGCCACCGGGGTGGTGGTGTGATGTCGGCGATCCAGGCAGAACGCGAGGTGGGTGAGCGCCCCGGTTGGCGAGCGGTGGCGATGCCGAGCGAGCACGGCGGCTGGGGGTTGACGCTTGAACCTGGGTTGCTCGGCCTGCTCGTTGCGTGGTCGACCGCCGGCGTCGCGTTGGGGACTGCTGCGTTCATCGCGTTCTTGCTGCGCACCCCCGCCAAGCTCGTGGCGGTCGACGTCCGTCGGGGCCGCTGGCTGGATCGGTCGCGGCTTGCACTGCGGATCGCGATCGTCGAGGCGGCGGTGCTCGCTGGTGCTGTTGTGGTGGCGATCGCGTCGGCGGGCTGGTCGTGGCTGATGCCGGTGTTGGTGGCCGGGCCGTTGATGGCGATCGAGTTGTCGTTCGAGATCCGCAGTCGTGGTCGACGGCTGGTCCCGGAGCTGTGCGGGGCCGTGACCGGCGGTTGGTCCCGGGTCTGGCAGGCGTCGTGGTGCTCTCGGCCGCGCAGTCTGTGTGGGTCCGAGGGGCCCCGATTCCCGCCAAGCGACTCGGCGTGCGCCAGATGGCGTTGGGCCTGGCACTGGTCGGGCTGACAGCAGCGGGTGTGCTGTCGTGAACGAAGCCGTGAACGAAGTGGAAGCAGACAAGGAGACGATCATGAGACAGCTCGAGGCGTCGATGACGTTGGCGGAGGCGGTGGACGCGTTCCCGCAGCTCGCCCGTGAGTTCGAGAAGCGGGGCTTGGACTACTGCTGCGGGGGTGGCCGCACGATCGACGAGTCGTGCACTCTGGTCGGTCTCGATCCGTCGGCGACGGTTGCCGAACTGTCTGCGCTGTCAGCGACGGCCGAGCCCGCAGAGTGGACCACGATGACGGCCGATGTGCTCGTCGATCACCTCGAGGCCACCCATCACCGCTACCTGTGGGACGAGCTGCCCCGGGTTACGACGCTGGTCGACAAGATCGTGACGGTCCATGGGGAACGCCATCCCGAACTGGTCGACGTCGCCGTGTGCTTCGCCAAGGTGCGGGCAGACCTGGAACCGCATTTGATCAAGGAGGAGCGTGTGCTGTTCCCAATGATCCGCGAGCTCGCCGTCTCGACCGGCGCGCCGTCGTTTCATTGCGGCTCGTTGCGCAACCCGATCTCGGTGATGCTCAGCGAACACGACGCGGTTGGCGATCTGCTCGCCACGCTTCGCCGTCTGACCGATGGGTACACCCCGCCAGCCGACGGTTGCGCGACCTACGCGGCGTGCTTCTCGGCGATGGCCGAGATCGAAGCCGACACCCATCTGCACATCCACAAGGAGAACAACGTGCTGTTCCCGCTGGTGGTGCGGCTGGAAGCCGAACGAGCGGAGACCGTTGCTCGATGATGACGGCGGAACGGACCCAGTGCCCGTGTCCGAGGACGGCGATCCACCGTGCTGGAGCCACCTGTTCGACGACGCGCGCGCCGACATCGTCGATCGTGACGACATCGACCTGCTGGTGCGCAACTTCTACCGGGACGCGGCAATGGACGATCTGTTCGGCCCGGTGTTCGAGGCCGCCCGCGTGAACTGGAATTCGCATGTCGCGACGTTGATCGACTTCTGGTCGTGGCAGCTGCTCGGCGAACCCGGGTATGAGGGTCAGCCACTACGAGCGCATGAGCCGGTACACGCCCGCACCCCGCTCACCCACACGATGCACGAGCGCTGGATCGAGCTGTTCTGTGACACGATCGATGCCTCCTTCGACGGGCCACGCGCCCAGGCTGCCAAGGTTCGCGGCCGCAAGATGGCCGCCGCGATGGAGCGGCTGCTGTCGGGGGTCTCAGCTGACGGTGCGCAGCCGATCGAACCGACATGGCGGCGCCACGATGGCGCATGAAGCTGCCCGGGCCGATGGCCGCCACCGACGGATCCAGGGTTCGAGTGTGAGTCGCTCGCCCAACCACCTGGACCGCCGCGGGTTGACCTGGGGTGCGGTCGGTGTCGCGATCGTGATCGCGTTGACGTTCATCGGAAGCGACCGACTGGTCTGGTTCGACGCCGCACTGGTCGGGTACCTGTTCGGTGTCGTGTTCGCAGTGTTCGGCGTCGCCTACCGCTACGCGGTCTGGTTGCGCCGCCCACCGACGGCGATGCTCAACCGGCGCGGGTGGGATGCGTTCCGCCAACGCAAGGCCCGCAACGCCGCCGCACTGCCATCGCTCGTCGCCACCCACCTCCTCGCCCAAGGCTTCATCCGTCGCGGCTCGCATGCACGCTGGCTCGCCCACCAGCTCGTGTTCTGGGAGTGCATCCTCGCCGGACTGGTGACGATCCCGCTGGCGCTGGGCACTCGACGTCGCCGCGGTGCTCGTCCTCGCCGGCGTGTTCATCTTCTTGCGCCGCCGACTGCGCGACCCGGGAGCAATGGCGGTGGAACGCTCCGGTGACTTCCTTGCGCTCGCCGGATTGTTCGCCGTGTCGGTGTCGGGACTGTTCTTGACGGTGTCGAGCAACGTGGCTCGAGGGTCGTGCCTACTCGGCGCTCAACACGATCCATGCGCTCAGCGTGATCCTCGGGTTGAAGTACCTGCCGTTCGGCAAGCTGTTCCACATCTTCCAACGCCCCGGCAACCTCGGTGTCGCCTACTACAAACGAGCCAACGCCGAAGGCGCCCCGGCGGTGTGCCGGCGTTGCGGTGAACCCTTCGCCAGCGCCCAGCAAATCGCCGACTCAATCGTGGTCGACGACGACGAGTTGACCGTGATGGTGCGCAGGCCGAGGCGTGACGCAGCATCGATCTGGTTGCGGATGAGGGCCAAGAGCGGCGAGATCAGCAGGGTCGGCCCGCGGCCCTGCTGGCGGAGCAGGTGCGTGGCGAGGAAGTAGACGGCGCCCTTGCCCCAGCCCGTCCGCTGCACGAGCAGCATGCGCTCGCGCTCGCTCACCAGCGCCTCGATCGCCTCGCGCTGATCGGTGTGGAACGCGGCATCGCCTCGGTCCGACAGCGAGCGGAGCGCGTCGAGCAGTTCGTCGGCCATGGGGTCGACAGTACGCGGCGAGCGTGACACCATCGGGGCGGTGATCCGCGCGCCGGGCCGTGGCGGACCCTTCGGCCCATGATCGGGTGACGACGTAGGGGGTGCCGATGGGTCGGCTCAGCGCGACGCACGTCAACGAGTTCGATGCGGTCAAGGAGCTCTGCTACCGCGGCCTCGACTCGGCCACACTGCGCGAGCGGGTCGGCGATCGGCTCGCGCCATCTCGGCGGGTCGTCGTATTGCTTCGGCGCCACCGACCCGGTGACGGCGCTGCCGGTGCACTCGGTGAGCGTGGGGCTCGATCCGGCGGTGATGCAGACGTTCTACGGCCTGGTGCTGTCGACCCCGTCGCTCGACTTCGGGCCGTGGATCACCCGGCCTCGGCGCGCGGCCAGGCTCGAGGACCTCGTGGATGACGTGGAGCGCGACCCGTACACGACCGAGATCCTGCGCCCGTGCGGACTGCGCTACGACGTGCAGGTCGCCTGCACCGGTGGCGGCTGGTCGTGGGGTCACATGTGCCTGCGGCGCCGCGAGAAGGACCGCCCGTTCGAGCACCACGAGGTGCGCTTCCTCGATGCCCTCGCGCCGCACCTGACCGCGGGGCTGCGCGCCGCCGCCAGCCGCGCCGCTCTGGCCGCGGCACCAGGCAAGGCGACGGGCATCGTCGTGCTCGGACCCGACGGCAAGGTCGAGCTCGCGAACGGCGTCGCCGAACGGCTGTTCCGTCAGCCCGTGAGCGGAACGCGCCACTGCCTGCTCACGGCGGTGCACATCGTCGCGGCGCGGCTGGAGCGCACGCTCGCGGGCGACGTGGGGCCCGACGTGCCGCAGTTGACGGTGCTCGACGAGGCGTCGCAAGAGACGTACCGCCTGCGTGCGGAACGGGTGCCGGGTGCCGACGGCCGACCTCGTGGCCTCGTGATGATCGAGCCCGCGACGTCGCCGGGCACATCGGAGCAGGCGCAGACACTCGCTCGCTACGGGCTGTCGCGACGCGAGTGCGACGTGGCGCTCGCGATCGTCCGTGGGCGCACCACGGCCGAGATAGCCGGCGACCTCATCGTGTCGCCGCACACGGTCCAGGACCACGTGCGGAAGGTGTTCGAGAAGCTCGGCGTGTCGTCGCGACAGCAGCTCGCCGTGCGCCTGCTGGGCGGCGGTTGAACCGGTTTCGTCGGGTCCGCACAAACCCCCTGCGCACGGGATGGTCCACGTACCGTCCGACCCTCACGATGGCCTCACCGAATCCCGACCGCACGACGCGGTCCGAACCAGTGAGGTGTTGATCATGGCAGGAATGGAAGGCGTCCAGGTGGTGAGCCTGTCGCTCGGCTACGTGATGGGGCAGGCGTTGCACGCGGCGGCGAAGCTCGGCATCGCCGACGTGGTCGCGGCCGGACCGCGCCACGTCGACTACATCGCCGCGGAGACCGGAGCGCACGCGCCGTCGCTGCGTCGGCTGTTGCGCACGCTGTCGAGCGGCGGCATCTTCACCGAGACCGAGCCGGGCACGTTCGCCTTGACCCCACTCGGGCAGACGTTGCGCAGCGACGTGCCCGATTCGGTGCGCGCCGCGGTGATCTGGGTGAGCGAGCCGATGCACTACGGCACCTGCGGCGATCTCGCCACGACGGTCCGTACGGGCGAGCCGGCGTTCGAGCGCCTGTTCGGCCAGCCCTACTTCGACCACCTCGCCGCCGACCCCGACGCGGCGCGCGTGTGGGACGAAGGCATGGCCTGCTTCTCGGGCATGGAGAACGCGCCGATCGCACAGGCCTACGTGTTCCCGACGGGCGCGCACATCGTCGACGTCGGCGGCGGCCAAGGTGGGTTCCTCGCCGAGGTGCTCAAGACCGACCTGTCGCTGCGCGGCGTCCTGTTCGATCTGCCCGAGGTGGTGGAGAAGCCCCGTGTGCTGCACGACGCCGGGCTGCTCGATCGCTGTGAGCTGGCGGGCGGGAACTTCTTCGAGTCGCTTCCGTCGGGTGGCGATGTCTATGCGTTCAAGCGCGTGCTGCACGACTGGGACGACGCCACGTGCGTGAAGCTGCTGAGGCTGTGCCGCGACGTGATCCCGGCCGACGGTCGGCTCCTCGTGGTCGACGCGGTGATCCCGCCCGGCAACGAACCCCACCCGGCGAAGATCGTCGACATGGTGATGATGGGCGTGCTCACGGGCCGCGAGCGCACCGAAGAGGAGTTCGCCGCGCTGCTCACCGCCGCCGGCTTTGCCCTCAGCCGGGTCATACCCACCTACAGCATGCTCGCCATCGTCGAAGGCCTGCCCGTCTGAGACCAGAGGTCAGGCAACCATGCCGCCCTGGTCGGTCTTGCGAGCCGACCAGGGCTTCGCGGTCGCGGGATGGACAGCGCATTGCTGCACCTGAGGCTATTCCTCGGCGATCTCTCGGATGAGTTGTTCGACGCGTCTGCGGGCATCGGGGTACGAGTAGCGCGCGTCTTCGGGCACGCCGATTGCGTTCCAGAGCTGCTCCCAGTCGTCCCACTCCGGCAAGACGGGTGGCCACGTGTGCTTGTTGCCGTAGTCGAAGGTGTCTTCGCAAGCTGCCAAGGTGCTCGCGAGCCCAGCGTTCGTGGCAAGGCGTTCACCAAGTCTGCCCGCGAAGCCCCCTCGCGAGGCTCGGGCAGCGACGTCGAAGTGGATCTCCAAGCTCGTGCCGCCCTTGAACGCGAGCCGTGGTGCCCCGTCTTGGTCGAGTTCATCGAGCATCGTTGCCAGCACTGAGACTGCAACCAGCCGCCTGAGCCGGCCAGCGGTCGCCCGGTCTTCTAGGACGTCGCGCAACCATGCGTCGAGCAGCCGGTCCAGGTGGGCCACGTTGCCGGGACGTCGATCAGACGGCACGGCCGCTCCCGCGATCGGCGCCCGGAAGGGAACGGTCGTAGAGGCGAACGAGGAGCCGTGCTGCGGAGGGCGCACCGATGTGTTCGCGTGCTTGTGCGCGCCGGATCGCCTGCTCGATCATTTCGCCGGCAACACCCCAGTCGAATGGACTGTCTGATCGCGACGGCGGGAGACACAACTGGCACGCCGTGAACTTCGTCGCGTTCGGAGATCGCTATCCGTACGGGGTGGATCTGATAGCGCTCACCTCCCGCTCGACGCGGCCGGTACTCCGGCGGCACCGGGACGTGGATCCTGCGTGGGTTGACGTCGGCCAGATCCCAGAGCAGCAGCGCCCACTCGCCCGCGATCAATCCGCGGCCCTTCGCCCGCCACGATCACCACGCCGATGCCCAGGAGCGCCACCACCGCCGAGGCGAGAGGACCGCTGAAGTAGAGCGCGAACAGGCCTTGCAGGAACACGAGCGTGCCGAGCACTCCGATCACCAGCACCGGGGTGCGGTGCAGGGCCAGCGCGGCGAGCACGATGCCCGCGGCCGTCACCATCCCGACGGGCGCGACGGCCCGTTCGGACAGATCGGACAGCAAGGCACTGACGGCGAGCAGGCCGAGCGCGGCGAGCATCAGCGTGAGCAGTTGCGGGCGGAGCCTTCCTCGGGCCGCGAGCGCCCCGGCTGCGAACGCCGCCACCCACAGGGCGATACCGGCGATCCACGGACGCAGATCGACGTACGACGCCGACGAGATCGCCAGCACCATCGCCCCGGCGACCGTGGTGAGGAGCTGGAGCGGGCGTTCAAGGTTGCGCCACAGCACGAAGCCGACCGCCAGCACCACCGCGCTGATCGCCATCGCGATCAGCTCGGGCGTGTCGACCCCCGCCGCGTGGACGCTCACGCCGGTCGTCAGGGCGACACCACCGACCGCCACCAGCCACAGGAAGCCGGCGAGACGCTCGGCGCCCCGCTCGCTCATCGCGTGCAGCATGCGGCCAGCGACCAAGCCGACGACGCCGACGACCACGCCGACGAGGATCCGCGCCGCGGCGGGCATCGACTCCCAGCTCTGGACGACCAGGAACGCGCCACCGATCAACGCCAGCGCGCTCCCGGCGTAGGCGGCCCGCCTCCGCCCAACGCGCCGCATGGTCATCGAGCCACCGACGCCGATCGTCCTGCACGGCGAGCTTCATCACGCGGCTCCTTCTAGGAACCCGCAACCGCCTTTCCCCAACCTCCCTCGACGAGCACACGAGTCCGTGACGGTTCGGCGATCGTGACGACGAGCGGTCGATCGAGGTCGTCCTCCACGACGAACCATCCGCCCTCCGGGGACCACACCGGCAGACCGAACGTGTACGTGCTCCGAGCACGCACCGAGAGCAGCGACCGCGTGCCCTGATCGGTCTGCAGGGTCACCGTGAACCGACCGTTCGTCGACGAGGTGGTGACGACCTCGCCCTTCGGACCGACGGACCGAGCGCGAGGCGCCAGGCCGACCCGGCCTCGGCCCCGGGCACGGGCTCGGGCACGGGCCAGAAGGGCTACGGTCGGCCCGGTCACCGACTCAGGGGGTGCCCGATGCCACAACTCTTCACCCGTCGCAAGATGATCGGCGTCGGCGGTGCCACCGCACTCGCGCCGATCGCCACGATGAGCGCCGTCGCCCGGGCCGCAGCACCGACGGACACCGTCACCGGACCCGTCATCGTGCTGATCGAGCCGATCCGGGTCTTCGATTCACGCACTGCGCCGCCCGGGCTCGGCGGCGGCAAGCTCGTCTCCGGGAGCTCCAACGGCGTGTCGGTGGGCCTCCTCGTCGAGCGAGGACTCGTCACCGATCCCAGGGCGGTCTTCGTCAACGTCACGATCACTGACACCGAGGGAGCCGGGTACCTGGTGGTCCGGGCGTCGGACCTGGTCGGCGATCGCCCCCTCCCACGCACGTCGAACATCAACTGGTCGACCAACGGGCAGACCCTGGCGAATCTCGTCGTGACGACCGTGGGCGGGGAGAACACGCTCGAGGTGCACGCGGGCGGCAGCGGACGCACCCACTACATCCTCGACGTCCAGGGCTTCATCCCCGCCGTCGCGAACTAGAGCAGGCTCGGCAACACGAGAGCCCCGATCGATGTGTCGAGTCCGCACGACCGGTCGCGAACCGCGGCCGGCGGTAACCCGACTGCAACCCACGTAGCGGGTCCGGCCGGTCGACGGCGGTGCATCGCCGGTCAGTTCCTGTGAGACATACACGCTGCTCACGGCGCCGAGACGGTCACGGCGGTCACCAGCGGACAGGGGTGTCGTTTCGCTTATGACCCGAAGGTCATAGGTTCAAATCCTATCCCCGCCACCAAATAGACCAGGCCTAGTCCGGGTCGCGTGTCGCTTTACGAGATGGCTTGAGTCTGAACAGCGAGAGGGCGGCGATGAGGGTTGCGACCGCTCCGGTGTAGGTGAGCGCGTCGAGGGGTTCTTGGATGGCGACGAGGCGTTCGACGCCTTTGACGCCGATGAACACGATGAGGACGTCGACGATCGATTTCTTGAGGTCTTCGAGCGAGCGTGCTTTGAGCCAGTCGGGCACATCGAGTGCTCCGATGAACAGTTCGTAGAGGCCGATGACGACGATCAGCTGCAGGATCGCGAGGAGGTAGGTGTCGATCACTTCGAGCAGGTCGACCATCGACAAGTCGTTGCGCCATCCGCCGTCGAGGAGGAGGCCGGTCAGGCGGACCGTTTTGGCGATTGCCCACGCGAACGTCACTGTCATCGTGAAGGTGAGTCCTGCGACGGCGACGACGACGACGTGACGAACGCGTTCCAGGACCCGTTTCACGATGTTCCGACGGCGCGATGGGGCGGGTGGTCAGAAGTCGAACAGGTCACCGAGCAGACCCTTCTTCTTGCGGCGTGGTCCGATCGGGTTCCCAACGCTGGTGTACTCAGACTGGTGTCGGCGACGATCGTCGTCGTCTTCGTTGTCGATGTCGTCGTCGCGGTGTTGGCGGAGAGTCCGGCTGGACGGTGCCGGTGCGCCGACTGGCTGGGGGCCGGCCGACGGTGTCGGGTTGGACGTTGGGGTGGCTCGTTCGATGATCTTGTCGAGTTCGCCGCGGTCGAGCCAGACACCGCGGCAGTCGGGGCAGTAGTCGATCTCGATGCCGGACCGGTCGGTCATGACGAGCGTCGTGGTGGGGCAGGCGGGGCATTTCACGGGTTGGTCTCCTGGTGGTGGGGGTGTCGGGTTCGGTGGATGAGCTTGCGGGCTTCCTCGATCCACAGCACGCTTGACGCAACCAGAACGCACACGGCCCAGTTGGCGGCGGTGATGCTGGTGGTGTCGAACAGGCGCTGCAGGGTCCGACGTGCGTGACGGCGATCTGGAGCACGATCACCCCGGCCAGGGAGGCCCACAGCCAGCGGTTGGTGAGGGTGTCGCGGTGGAACACGGTGCGGGTTTCGCTGCGACTGTTGAGCAGGTTGAAGAACTGGAGAAGCACGAACGTGTTGAACGCCATCGTCGCCGCAACGGTGGCGGTCCCCACGGCGGGTTCGGGGCCTGGGGCGAGGGCGAGCACGGCGACGGGTCCAGTCCGAGGGCCATCGTCGGGGGCGCCTTTGACGAACACGTGGACCACGTCGCGACCGTCGACGGTGACCATTGGGTGGGCGGTGATCATGAACTTGGTGGCCGAGTCGAACGGCAGCTCGGCACGACGCGGGTGGTGGGCGCGCAGTCCGGTGACGTCGATGCCTCCTTTGGCGGCGAGTACCACCAGTGCGCCTTCTGTCGGCTCGCCGACGAGCGCCAGGAGTCCGTGTCGGGGCTGATGGTGGCGTCGTTGCACAACGCCATTGCGATCAACGCTGCGTCGAGGCGACGGTTTCGTCGCCGGCAACCGGCTCGATCTGCCCGTTGGGTGCGTAGCCGTCGCCGGACACGACATGTGATCGGAGTTGGACGACGAGCTCGACAGCGGTCATCTCGTTCAGGGTGAGTGTGCCGGTCTTGTCCGAGCAGATCACCGTCGTGCACCCCAACGTCTCCACCGATGCCAACCGTTTGAGTCTGGGTGGGGGTTGGCACGATGGGTCGTTCCTTCGGTCGCAGAGCGGGTTGCCGGCCGAAGGTCTCTCCCGACCCGCATGATGCGGGCCCTTGCTGCCGGGCCGTGGGGCCGTCATGACGACAACAAGTGACTCGGGATACTCCCCTTCAGCCATCACCCTACACCGCATCACAGACCATGGCAACCATTGCATGTTTAGATCAGCGGTGCTATAGTCGCTGGCGAAGGGGAGTATCCCAACCACGGCACTGTCGCCATCACGGACCGCGATCGGCCCCGGCAGCCCGGCTCCAAGCGAGCGGAGAGACCTTCGAACGGACGCACGTCCCTCGAAAGGTCACGGATGCTCACCCCCA
>JANMAT010000225.1:0-72588 GCA_031359995.1 Actinomycetes bacterium | reverse complement strand
GACCAGACCATTGTGGCACGGCGTACGGGTGACCTCTGACCAACCGCACGTTGTTCACCGCAGCGTGACGCGGCGGCAACGCAGCGTCAGCGTCAGGCCAGGAAGCCGCGCAGCAGCGCCGAGGTCGCCTCGACGTGCTCGGCCATGGCCGCACGCGCCATGGCCCGGTTGCCGGCGAGGATCGCCCGCACCACTTCGGCGTGCTGCGTGTGCGAGTGCTCGATGTTGCGCACCAGCACGGGGATGGCGGCCAGCAGGTCGTCGAGGCGGGTCTGCACCTCGGTGCAGGCCGCGGCGACCGACGGTGAACCCGACAGCTCGGCGATGGCCAGGTGCAGCCGCGAGTCGGCCACGCGGTGGGCGTCGTCAGAGGCGGTGCGCACGGCCTCGAGGCGGGCGGTGAGCTCCTCGCGCTGCGAGGCGTCGAGCGTGCGCGCCGCCGCCAGCTCGGCGGCGCCGGGTTCGACCACCATGCGGAAGTCGAGGGCGTCGAACAGCTCGGCCCCCATCTTGCGGGCCATGCGGCGGGCGTCACCGTTGCCCCGGCGGCGGTTGGCGTCGTAGCGCACGAACGTGCCGCCGGCCCGGCCCCGACGCGACTCCACGAAGCCGGCGTCCTGCAGAGCGCGGATGGCCTCCCGCAGGGTCACCCGGCTCACGTTCAGGCGCTTGGCCAGCTCGCGCTCGGCCGGCAGACGGTCGCCCGATGCCACCGCCCCGAGCTTGATGGCCTGCATCAGCCGCTCGACGGTCTGCTCGAACGTGTTGCCCGCCTTCACCGGACGGAACGCCGCACTGGCGGTGATCTCGGCGAGGCCGGACGCAGCCGGCGACGCGCCGTCGGCACTCACGACCCGCAACGAGGGGCGAGCTGCGGTCACGACGGCACGACCTCGTCGCAGAACCAGTCGACCAAGGCGTGGGCCCGTCGGGCGGCGTCGGGGGCCGCCGTCGCCGTCTCGGCCAGCAGCGAGGGCAGGTCGATGCCGTCGGCCTTCAGCTCGGTGTCGGCCGCCTCGCCGCCCCAGCGGGCCACGATCGACGGCGTGACCTCGGGGTGGAACTGGGTGGCTACGGTGCGCCCGGTGCGGAAGGCCTGGTTGGCCGATGGGGTCGACGCCAGCAGCTCGGCACCGAGGGGCAGGGTCCAGCGGTCGTAGTGCCACTGGAACCACCGCCCGCCGAGCACCGCCGGGGCGCCCGGGCGGGCGACCACGTCGAACCAGCCGATCTCCACGTCGGACGCCGACGCCCGGCTCACGTGCCCGCCCAGGGCGGTGGCCAGGAGCTGGCTGCCGAAGCAGATGCCCAGCACCGGCACGCCCCGCTCGTGGGCCTTGCGCAGCAGACCGAGCTCGGTGTCGACCGGCTCGGCCACGTGGTCCCAGTAGACCGACCAGTTGGAGCCGAGGGCCAGCAGCAGGTCGGCGTCGTCGATGGCCGGCCAGGCGTCGTGGTCCTCCCGGTGCAGCACCACCAGCTCGTAGCCGCGCCGCAGCAGCCGTTCACCGACGGCGCCGGCGTCGTCGTCGTCGTTGTTGGCCGTCACGTACGCCCGCATGGGGTCCAAGGATATGGCGCGAGGCCCGCCCTCGGACCATCGCAGAGACCGTCAGATGCGTTCGAAGTAGCGGCGCAGCTCCCAGTCGGTGACGGTGCGCTGGAAGGCCAGCCACTCCTGTTCGGCGAAGTTGAGCACGTGGTGGTGCACGTCGTCGCCGAAGCACTCCTTGGCGATGGTCGAGCTCCGCCACCGCTCGATGGCGTCGGCCATCGTGTGGGGGATGCGGGGCAGATCGGCGGCGGTGTACCCGTTCCCGTCGTACGGGGCCGGCGGCTCGATCTGGTTGGCGATGCCGTACAGCCCACCGGCCAGCGTGGCAGCGAAGGAGTGGTGGCTGTTCATGTCGGAGCCGGGGATGCGGCTCTCGACCCGCATGCTCCTGCCGTGGCCGACGATGCGGAACCCGAGGGTGCGGTTGTCGGCACCCCAGGCGACGGCGGTGGGCGCCCACGAGCCGGGCTGGAAGCGGCGGTAGCTGTTGATGGTGGGGGCGAACAGCAGGGCGAAGTCGCGCGCGGTGGCGATGAGGCCGCCCAGGTACCAGCGGAACGTGTCGCTCATGTGGTGGGCGCCGTCGCCGGCCATGAGCGAGGCGGAGCCGGTGGGGTCCCACAGCGACGAGTGGATGTGGCCCGACGAACCCGTCTCGTCGAAGCCGTACTTGGCCATGAACGTGGCCGACTTGCCGTGCTGGGCGGCGATCTCCTTCACTGCGTTCTTGAAGATCACGTTGGCGTCGGCCATCTCGACCGCCCGCATGTACGTGAGGTTCAGCTCGTGCTGGCCGCGGCCGGCCTCGCCCTTGGAGAACTCGACGGGCAGACCGGCGCCGGCGAGGTTGCGTCGGATGGCGCCGACGATGTCCTCCTCCTTCGTGGTCTGCAGGATGTGGTAGTCCTCGTAGTACAGGCCGTTGGGGTTGATGCCCTGGTAGTTGCGGGACCGCAGGCTGTCGAAGTCGTCCTTGAAGAGGTAGAACTCGATCTCGCTGCCGATGAAGGGCACGAACCCGGCCGCCTCGGCCTTGGCCACCTGGTCGCGCAGGATCTGCCGGGGCGACACGGCGATGGGCGCACCGGTGTCGACGTTCACCAGGTCGCACAGCACCAGGGCGGTGTGCCGCAGCCACGGCAGGTACCGGATGGTGGAGCCGTCGACGACGCCGCGCATGTCGCCGTAGCCCTTGTCGTAGCTGGCGAAGCGGAACCCGGGCAGCGGCTCGTTGTCGATGTCGCAGGCGATCAGGTAGTCGCAGTTCTCGGTGCCGTGGTGCGCGACCTCGTCCAGGTAGAAGTGCCCGTCGGTGCGCTTGCCGACGAGGCGCCCCTGGTGATCGGGGAAGGCCACGATCACCGTGTCGATGCCGCCGTTGCGGATGTCGTGTTCCAGCTGGGTCGGTGCGACCGTGCGATTCGTGGCCATGTGGAGGTCCCCTCTACTCCGGTGTGGTGTAGGCGGCGGTGATGCCGCCGTCGATGATGAGCGACTGCCCCGTCATCCACGAGCTGTCGTCGCTGGCGAGGAACAGCGCGCCGCGGGCGATCTCGATGGGCTCGCCGAAGCGCCCCATGGGGATGTGCACCAGGCGGCGGGCCCGCTTGGCGTCGTCGGACAGGAACTTGGCGAGCAGCGGCGTGAGCACTGGCCCGGGGCACAGGGCGTTGCAGCGCAGGCCCTGGCGGGCGTAGATGGCCGCCGTCTCGCGGGTCATGGCCAGCACGGCACCCTTCGACGCGGTGTAGGCGATCTGCGGAGTCGCCGCGCCCATGTGGGCCACGAAGCTGGCCACGTTCACGATGGAGCCGCCGCCAGATGCGAGCATGGCCGGTATGCCGTGCCGCATGCAGCGGGCCACGCCGGTGACGTTCACGTCGAGCGTGCGCTGCCACGTGTCGTCGGAGGTGTTGGTCGGGTTGTCGTCGTCGCCGGGCGAGATGCCGGCGTTGTTGTAGAGCACGTGCAGGCCGCCGAAGGTCTCCACCGCGAACTCGACGGCGGCGGCCACGCTGGCGTCGTCGCTCACGTCGCAGCGGGCGTAGGCGGCCTCGCCGCCGGCGTCGAGGATGCTGTCGACCGCTTCGTCGCCGTCGACCACGTCGGCGATGAGCACGCGGGCACCCTCGCCGGCGAACAGCTGGGCGGCCACGAGGCCGAGCCCGGAGGCCGACCCGGTGATCATCGCGACCTTCCCATCCAACCGGCCCATCGCTGCCCTCCTCGTACGGTCGCGAGCGCGGCGACCGCAAATGGTCTGATCTCGTACTCTAACGATCCCGGCGCGCCGGGCCAGCCGGAGGCGACATGATGAGCGCAGTGGAACTCCCCGAGATCTCGCCCGAGCGCATCGCGGCGGCCCGCGTGGCCGGCGCCGCCCACGTGACCCACACGCCGGTCATCGAGTCGGCCGCGCTGTCGGCCCGCGTGCACGCCTCCATCGTGCTCAAGGCCGAGAACCTGCAGCGCACCGGCAGCTTCAAGGTGCGCGGCGCGCTGGCCAAGCTGGGCGAGCTGGGCGACAGCGCCCGCGCCGGGGTCACCGCCGGCAGCGCCGGCAACCACGCCCAGGCGCTGGCCTTCGCCGCCCAGGTGCACGGTGTGCCGTGCGAGATCTTCGTGCCCAACGGCGCCTCGATCTCGAAGACCGAGGCGACCAGGGGCTACGGCGCCAAGGTCACCATCGGTGGCGACTCGGTGGACGCCGCCGTGCAGTCGGCCCAGCAGCTCGCCGCGGCCACGGGCATGCACTTCTGCTCGCCGTTCGACGACCTCGCCATCATCGCCGGGCAGGCCACCCTGGGCGTCGAGCTCGTGGAGGACATCGGTCAGCTGCGCCGGGTCATCGTGCCGCTCGGCGGCGGCGGGCTGGCCAGCGGCGTGGCCATCGCGGTCAAGCAGCACGACCCGAGCATCCGCGTGATCGGCGTGCAGGTGGCGGCGTGCGCGCCGTACGCCAACCAACCGGTGCACGAGGGCCCCGTCACCACGCTGGCCGACGGCATCGCCGTGAAGCGTCCCGGCGTGATCACCCGGCCGCTGGTGGAGCACTGGCTCGACGACCTCGTGGTGGTCGAAGAGGACGACGTGGCCGACGCCATGATGGTGCTGCTCGACCGGGCCCGCCTGGTGGTCGAGGGCGCCGGCGCCGTGGGCGTGGCCGCGCTGCTCACCGGCAAGGTGGCGCCGGCCCGCACCGGCACCACGTGCATCGTGCTGTCGGGCGGCAACGTCGACCTCGGCGTGCTGCCGAACCTGCTGCGTCGCCACGAGACGCGGGCCGGGCGTCGCCTGATCTTGTTCGCCCACATCCCCGACCGGCCGGGTGGGCTGGCCCGCCTGCTCACCCTGTTCGCCGAGCGGGGCGCCAACCTGATCGAGGTCGAGCACGTGCGCGAGGGCGTCGACCTGCACGTGCGCGAGACCGGCGTCCAGGTCGTGCTCGAGGTGCGCGACCGCCTGCACGCCGAGGCCGTGGTCGCCGCCGCCCACGAAACCGGCTACGAGGTCACCGAGGGCCTGCGGCCCTGAGCCCGACGGTCAGCGCACCCAGTTGCCCTGCTCGTCGAAGACGAGATCGGTCAGCTCGTCGTCGTTCAGCGCGCCATCGGTGCCCAGCGCCACCGGCACCTTCTGGCCGTTCCACTTCATGATGTCCACCGTGATCTCGACCAACTGCTGATCGGTGAAGTGACGCTTCAGCTCGGCCACCAGCTCGGGGCCGATCTGGGCCGGCTGGGTCATGAGCGCGTCGGCCAGGGCCAGCGCCGCCTTGTGGGCGGCGGGCAGGTCGTTCGTGCGATAGCCGTCGACCTTGGCCGCCAGCGTTTCGTCCACCACCCGTTGCCCGGCGACCGCCAGGCGCACCGACCTTCAAATGCCGCAGTCGTGGTGGTTGGCGCACCTCAGGCGCACCAGCTCGGTGGTGAGCGGGTCGACGTCGTCCATGCGGACGACGGCCGCCGCGAACCGGCCGAGCGAGGCCCGCAGTGGCGGGGCGGCGGCGACGCCCGACGGGATGCGACGGTTGCGGATCATGCAGTGACCTCCAGGTCGGAGCCGAACAGCTGCGCCCACGCCAGGCGCAGGCGCTGGCGCTGCTCGAGCACGAGGATGGCGCTGGCGTAGCTGGCGAGGCCGTCGGCACCGAGGTGTTCGGCCACCGCGGCGCACTGCTCGTCGCTCACGTCGGCCACGTCGATCAGCCACTGCTCCACCAGCGTGAGGCAGGCCCGGTCGCGCTCGGTGAACCGCGGTGAGGTGGGCCACAGGCTCAGCTCGGCGATCGTCGCCTCGTCGACCCCGCCCCCCGACGTGCGCACGGCGAGCTCGGCGTCGTTGCCGAGCAGCATGGCGATGCGCAACCGCGTCAGCTCGAGCAGGGCCGGCTCGCACGAGGCCCAGGCCGCGTCGTGGGCGGCGTGCAGCTCGGCGGCCACGTCGGGCGCGCCGCCCAGCACCCGGTCGATCACTGCCGAGGTGTCGAGTGCAGGCGCCATGCCGGGAGCGTACCCGTCCGCATTCGTCGGCCCGACCGACCCGGCCCGGCGGATGAAACGGTCTGGTTCCAGACCGCTGGCAGTAGCCTGACCGGCGTGCGCCCGCTCATCGCGATCTCGGCCCGCTTCAGCGACACGGCGGAAGGGTGGCGCGTGCCCACCTACGCCACCGGGCGCACCTACTGCGACGCCATCGTGCGCGCCGGCGGCCTACCGGTGGTGCTGCCGCCCGTAGCAGCGTCGATCCCCCACCTGCGCGAGGTGCTGGCCGGCCTGCACGGCCTGGTGCTGCCCGGCGGACCCGACGTGGACCCCGCCTGCTACGGCGCCGCCGAGCGCCACCCCGCCCTCTACGGCGTGCGCACCGAGCACGACGAGTTCGAGATGGCGCTGGCCCGTGCCGCCATCGCCGCCGACCTGCCGCTGCTGGCCATCTGCCGGGGCATGCAGGTGCTGAACGTGGCGCTGGGTGGCACCCTGCACCAGCACATCACCGACGACGAGGTCGAGGTGAAGCACCGCTTCGAGCTGCATGCCGTGCAGCTCGTCGCCGGCTGCCGCGCCGCGCTGGCGATGAACACCGACCGGCCCGTCGGCCACTCGGTGCACCACCAGGCCCTCGACGGCGTCGGCGCCGGGCTGGTGGTCACCGCCCACGCCGACGACGGCACCATCGAAGGCGTCGAGCTGCCCGGGCGCGACTGGGTCGTCGGCGTGCAGTGGCACCCCGAGGACACCGCCGACGGCGACGCCCAGCAGCAGGCCCTGTTCGACGAGCTCGTCCGCCGCGCGAATCGCTAGCGGGCGAGGGTAGGTACGGCGTGGCGGGCGAGGTCGATGACGAAGCCGGGGGCCACCCCCACGGCCAACGTGAACGCCGACGCCAGCGTCAGGGCCAGACCGGCCGACAGCGGGATGCGGGGCGCGGCCACGACCTCGCCATCGGGATCGTCGAAGAACATCGTCTTCACGATGCGCAGGTACAGGAAGGCGGCGATGGCGGCGCACAGCATGGCCACCACGGCCACCGAGTACCCGTAGCCGTCACCGCGGGCCGCCGCGGCCGAGATGACCCCGGCCTTGGCCCAGAAGCCCGACGTGAACGGCACGCCCGCCTGGGCCAGCAGGAACAGCGTGAACACCAGCGCCAACACCGGTCGGCGCTTCGACAGGCCCTTGTAGGTGGACAGGTCGTGCTCGTCGTCGCCCAGCTTGCCCAGCACCGTGATCACACCGAAGGTGCCGAGCACCATGACGGCGTAGGCCAGCAGGTAGAAGAGCGCGCCGGCAGTGCCACGGTCGGAGGCCGCCTCCACCCCCACCAGGATGTAGCCGGCGTGGCTGATCGACGAGTACGCCAGCATGCGCTTCACGTTGGTCTGCACGACGGCGACGACCGAGCCGACCACGAGCGTGACGATGGCCAGCACGTAGAGCACCGGGCGCCAGTCGTCGACGCGGTTGGCGAAGGTCAGCACGAACACCCGCAGCAGGGCGGCGAAACCGGCGGCCTTGGCCGCCGAGGCCATGAAGCCGCTGACCGGCGAGGGCGAGCCCTCGTACACGTCGGGCACCCACGAGTGGAACGGCGCCGCCGCCACCTTGAAGGCCAGGCCCACGAGCAGCAGCGCGAAGCCGGCGAGCAGCATGCCGCTGCCCTGCTTCTGCGTGAGCACGTTGGCGTCGAGGAAGGTGCGGATGTCGGTGAAGTTCGTGGAGCCGGTGGCGCCGTAGACGAGGGCGATGCCGTAGAGGAAGAACGCGGAGGAGAAGCCGCCGAGCACGAAGTACTTGATGGCCGCTTCCTGCGAGTTCAGCCGGCGCAGGTGGCTGGCGGCCAGCACGTACAGGGCCAGCGACAGCGTCTCGAGGCCGAGGAACAGCACGATCATGTCGTTCGACATGGCCATGACCACACCGCCCACGGCCGACATGAGCACCAGTGCGTGCACCTCCGGGCCGTCCAAGCCCTCACGGCGCAGGTACTGGTCGAGGAACAGCGAGGTGAGCAACGACGCCACGCAGATGACGATGATCAGGAACAGCGAGAAGTGGTCGAGCGAGATGGCCCGTCCCATGAGCGACTTCGTGCCGTGATCGGTCACGTCGTGCCACAGGAACACCGCCAGCACGGCGGCGGCCGACGAGGTGGTGACCGACAGGAAGGCCACGCCACCCTTCGGCCATCGCTCGCCGGTGAGGGCGGCACCCACGAGGAGCACGAGACCACCGCCGAGCAGGATGAGCAGCGGCGACAGGTGGTACCAGTCGACGCTCGGCCCGGCGAACGGGGCGGTGGCGGCGAACAGCGAGGCGATCATGGTTGGGTCTCCGTGGTGGCTGCCGCCTCGGGTACCGGCGACGTCGGCTCGGCGTAGCCGGTCTTGTCGCTCACGTGCGTGATGAGTCCCTTCACCGAAGGTTCGATGCGATCGAGGAGCGGCTTGGGGTACACGCCGCAGAACACGATGAGCCCGATCAGGGGCAGCATGACGGCGCCCTCCTTGAACGTGAGCTCCTTGAACGACTTGTTGTCGTCGTCGATCGGCCCGTGGAACACCCGCTGGTAGGCCCACAGCATGTACAAGGCGGCGAGGATCACGCCGGTGGCGGCGGCCACCGTCCACCAGCGGGCGGTCACGAACGAGCCGATCAGCACCATGAACTCGCCCACGAACCCGTTCAGACCGGGCACGCCGATGGAGGAGAGCATGACCACGGTGAAGACCGCAGCGAAGACCGGTGCCACCTTCTGGATGCCGGTGAGCTCGGCGATCTGTCGGGTGTGGCGCCGCTCGTAGAGCATGCCGACCAGGAGGAACAAGGCCGGGGTGGACACACCGTGGTTGATCGCCTGGAGCACCCCGCCGGTGATGGACGGCGTGGTCATGGCGAAGGTGCCGAGGATGATGAACCCGAGGTGGGCCACCGACGAGTAGGCCACCAGCCGCTTCAGGTCCTTCTGCATCGTGGCGGCGATGGCGCCGTAGATGATGCCGACCACGCCGAGCGTGAGGAACAGCGGGCGGAAGTAGCGCGATGCGTCGGGGAACAGGAACAGCCCGAACCGCAGGAAGCCGTAGGTGCCGAGCTTCAGCATGACGCCGGCGAGGATCACCGAGCCGGCGGTGGGCGCCTGGGTGTGGGCGTCGGGCAGCCAGGTGTGCAGCGGGAACAGCGGCACCTTCACCGTGAACGCGCAGGCGAAGGCGAGGAACAGCCACCGCCCGGCGTTCACCGAGAACGAGCTGTCCTGGGCCAACTGCACCACGTCGAAGGTGGGGCCGCCCTTGTGCATGAACGCCACCGCGAAGATGCCGACGAGCATGAACGCCGAGCCGGCCATCGTGAAGATGAAGAACTTCAGCGAGGCGTAGACCCGCCTGTCGTAGCCCCAGCCGCCGATGAGGAAGTACATCGGCACGAGCACGATCTCGAAGAACAGGAAGAACAGCAGCAGGTCGAGCGACACGAAGGCGCCCATGACCCCCGCTTCGAGCAGGAGCAGCCAGGCCGTGTAGGGCTTTTCGTCGTGGTGCGGGTCGGCGCCCCACAGCGCCAGCGGGAACAGCACGCCCGTGAGCACGAGCAGGAAGAGGCTGATGCCGTCGACACCGAGGTGCCACGAGATGCCCCAGGCACCGATCCAGGTGTGCTTCGTCTCGAACTGCATGCCGCCGTCACCCGAGGTGAACGACACGAGCATGTAGACCGACAGGGCGGCGGTGGCGACCGACGTGAGCAGGCCGATGAGACGTACGACGTCGGAGCGACGCTTCGGGGCCAGGGCCACCGCGGCGGCGCCCACCAGGGGCAGCAGCACCAGCGTCGTCAGGATCGGAAAGCCCGGCGCGGAGTTGGCGGCGAGCAGCATCAGAACATCCCCCTCACCACGAACCAACCGAGGAGGAGCACGGCGCCCACCCCCACACCGGCGGCGTACGTTCGCACGTAGCCGTTCTGCGCTCGGCGCAGCACCCGGGCGGAGGCACCGACCAGCGATGCCACGCCGTTCACGGCCCCGTCGACGCCCTTGGCGTCGACGTCGGCCACACCCTGGAAGGCGGCCCGACCGGGGCCGCCCATGAACTTGGCCACCGTGGCGTCGTAGAACCAGCCGTTGGCCAGGATGGCGGGCTCGACGGCCTTGGCCCGCTTCAGCTGGTACACGGCGAAGGCGGCCAGGATGGCCACGATGCCCAACGCCATCGTGCCCAGCGCCAGCACCCACTTGGTGCCGCTGGCCACGGTGACGGCCCGCTCGGACCCACCGATGATCGGCTCCAGCCAGTGCTCGAGCTTCTTGCCGATGCCCAGGCCGGGCAGGTTGATGACACCGCCCACGACCGACAGGCCGGCCAGCACGACCAGCGGCGTGAGCATGAGCCAGCCGCTCTCGTGGGGGGCCGGGTGCACGTGGGCCTCGGCCGAGCCCATGATCCCGTGCACGGCCGGCGCGGCGCCGTGGGCGTCGTCGTGGTCGCCGGCCATGGCCGGATCGAGCTGCTGGTTCCAGCGCTCCTCGCCGTAGAAGACCAAGATCACCTGACGGGTCATGTAGTAGGCGGTGAGCATGGCCGTGAACAGACCGATGGCCCACAGGATGCGGAAGCCGCCCCCGTGGTTCCAGGCGCCGAGCAGGATCTCGTCCTTCGACCAGAAGCCGGCGAACGGGGCGATGCCGGAAATGGCCAGCCAGCCGATGAGGAACGTGCCGAACGTGATCGGCATCCACTTGCGCAGCTGGCCCATGCGGCGCATGTCCTGCTCGTCGTGCATGCCGTGGATGACCGAGCCCGAGCCGAGGAAGAGCAGTGCCTTGAAGAAGGCGTGGGTGACCATGTGGAACACCGCGGCCACGTAGGCGCCCGAGCCCACGGCCAGGAACATGTAGCCCAGCTGGCTGATGGTGGAGTAGGCCAGCACCTTCTTGATGTCGTTCTGCGCCACCGCGATGGTGGCGGCGAACAACGCGGTGGCCGCCCCCACGATGGCCACCGTGGTGGCCGCGGCAGGCGCCATGTGCAGCAGAACGTTGGTGCGGGTCAGCAGGTAGACGCCGGCGGTCACCATGGTGGCGGCGTGGATGAGGGCCGACACCGGCGTGGGGCCGGCCATGGCGTCGGGCAACCACACGAACAGCGGCAGCTGGGCGCTCTTGCCGCAGGCACCCACGAACAACATGAGGGCGATGGCCGTGGCCGTGCCCTTCGTGAGCGACCCGGCGTGCTGGTTCAGCACCGAGTAGTCGAGCGAGCCCAGGTGCTGGAACGTGAGGAACATGGCGATCATGAACCCGAAGTCACCGATGCGGTTGGTGACGAAGGCCTTCTTGCCCGCCGTGGCGTTGGCCGGGTTCGTGTGCCAGAAGCTGATGAGGAAGTACGAGCAGGTGCCCACACCCTCCCAGCCGAGGAACGTCATCAGCATGTTCGAGCCCAGCACCAGCACGAGCATCGAGAAGATGAACAGGTTCAGGTACACGAAGAACTTCGAGAACTTCGGGTCGCCGTGCATGTAGCCGATGGCGTACAGGTGGATCAGCGAGCCGATGCCCGTGACGAACAGGGCCATGGTGATGGAGAGCGGATCGACCAGGAACGCGGTGGACACCTTGAAGTTGCCGGCGGCCATCCACGTGAACAGGGTCTTGGTGACGCTGCGCTCCTCGGAGGAACGCGACAGCAGGTCGAAGAACACGCCCGCGGTCACCAGGAAGCTGGCACCGCACATGGCGGTGGCCAGCCAGCCGGCCTTCGGCTCGCCCAGGCGCCGGCCCGTGATCACGAGCACCAGGAACCCGACCAGCGGGAGCGCTGGGATCAACCAGACGACATCGATCATCGCTCAGCCCTTCATCAACGTCATGTCGTCGGCATTGGCGCCGGGCTGTCGTCGCAGGATGGCCACGATGATGCCCAGGCCCACCGTGACCTCGGCGGCCGCCACCACCAGCACGAAGAACACCACGGTCTGACCGTTGATGTCCTTCAGGTGGCGGGCCAGGGCCACGAAGGTCAGGTTGACGGCGTTGAGCATGAGCTCGACGCACATGAACATCACCAGCGGGTTGCGGCGCACGAGCACGCCGACGGCCCCGATGGTGAACAGCACCGACGCCAGCACCAGGTACCAGGCCGTGGTGGGTTGCATGGCCGCGAGCATCAGCGGTCACCCTCCGTCTCGAGCTTGCGGGCGGGCCGCCGGGCCAGCAGCACCGTGCCGATGACGGCGATCACCAGCAGCACCGAGGTGACCTCGAAGGCCAGCACGTTGTTGCCGAAGATGGAGCGGGCCAACTGGTTGACGTTGGGCTCGTCGGCGTTGATGTTGTCGGCGACCTTGCCGGTGATCTTGCGGTTGCCGGCCACGAAGTAGGCGGCCAGCGTGAGACCGAGCGTGCCCACGCCGACGATGGCGGCGATGGGCCGTTGCGTGCGCAGCGGCTCGATGGTGAGCGACTCGGCCCGGTCGACGCCGAGCAGCATGATCACGAACAGGAACAGCACCACGATGGCGCCGGCGTAGACGATGACCTGCACCGCCGCCAGGAACTGGGCGTCCTGGGCGATGAACAGCACGGCCACGCCGAACAGCGTCTGCACGAGGCTGAGGGCGCAGTGCACCGGGTTGTTGCGCAGCACCACGCCACCGGCGCCGGTGAGCACGATGACGGCGGAGATGATGAAGACGGTGGCCTCCATCAGTGGTGACCCTTCTCGGCCGCCGCCCAGCCGTCGGCGACCGGGGCCGCGTCGCCGTCGACGGCCGGGTCGCCGTCGGCCGCTTCCGCCTGACGCACGCCGTAGCCGAGCTCGCCCGACCAGCCGACCACCCCGACGAAGTCGGCGTCGCCGCCGGACGCGGTGGCCCGCATCCAGCCCGAGGTGTGCTCGTCGTCGCCGGGGCGCCAGTCCTCCCACGGCAGCTGCTGGGGCTTGCCGTCGTCGCCCACCAACAGCTCGGCCTTGGTGTAGATGGCGTCCTGGCGGTTGGTGAAGGAGAACTCGAACAGCTTCGTCTCGGTGATGGCCTCGGTGGGGCAGGCCTCCACGCACAGGTCGCAGTGGATGCAGCGCAGGTAGTTGATCTCGTAGACGAAGCCGTACCGCTCGCCCGGCGAGACCGGGTGGTCGGGCGGGTTGTCGAGGCCGCGCACGTAGATGCACTTGGCCGGGCACACGCCGGCGCACAGCTCACAGCCGATGCACTTCTCCATGCCGTCCTCGTACCGGTTGAGGACGTGGCGGCCGTGGAGGCGCTCGGGCTTCGGGGTCTTCTCGTCGTGGCTGTCGTCACCCTTCTTGGCTTCACGACCGCCCGAGTACTCGGTGGTGACGCGCTTGCCGCCGAACATGCGGCTCTGGCGCGCGGTGACGGCGAATCCGCCCAGGTAGCCCATCAGTACATCGTCCCTTCCCGGGAGCGGTTGCGGGCCGACACCCGCAAGGCGGCGACGAGCAGGAGTCCGAAGATCGCCATGACGGCCACCGCCACGGCGGCGACCCCCACGCGCTGCACACCGTTCCAGCCCTTGTCGGAGGCCCAGCGAACGGTGATGAGCAGGAGCAGCCACCCGAACGACGCCGGGATGAGCAGCTTCCAGCCGAGGTTCATGAGCTGGTCGTAGCGGAACCGGGGCAACGTGGCCCGGAACCACACGTACATGTAGAGGAACAGGTACAGCTTCAGGAAGAACCACAGGATGCCCCACGCCCAGCCCGGCCCGGGCAGGTCGTGCAGGAACTTGAACGGCGGCTGCGGGCCCCCGAGGAACAAGGTGACGATCACGCCCGACATGGTGACCGTGTTCATGAACTCGGACAGGAAGAACAGCGCGAACCGGATCGACGAGTACTCGGTGTTGAAGCCGCCGACCAGCTCCTGTTCGGCCTCGACGAGGTCGAACGGCGGCCGGTTCAACTCGGCCGTGGCCGCGATCACGAAGATCACGAACGGCACGAAGGCGGTGGCCACCAGGTTCCAGGAGACGATGGTCGTCTGCTTGGCCACGATGTCGTGGGTGGACAGCGAGCCGACCACCAGCACCACCGAAGCGACGCTCATGCCGAGAGCTGCTTCGTAGCTGACCATCTGGGCCGAGGCCCGCACCGAACCGAGCAGCGGGTACTTCGAGCCCGACGACCAACCGGCCAGCATCACGCCGTACACGGCGATGGACGACAGCGCCAGCACCAGCAGGATGCCGATGGGCGGGTCGGCCAGCTGCAGCTGGGTCCAGCGGCCCAAGATCGAGATCTGCCCGGGGTGGGCCTTGTCGCTGAAGTCACCGCCCACGGGGATCACGCAGAACACGAGGAAGGCGGGCACCAACGACAGGTACGGCGCCAGCTTGAACACGAAGCGGTCGGCCCGCTCGGGGATCAGGTCTTCCTTGAAGAAGAGCTTGATGCCGTCGGCCAGCGTCTGCAACAGGCCCCACGGGCCGGCCTTGTTGGGGCCGACGCGGTTCTGCATGCCGGCGATGAGCTTGCGCTCGAACCACACCATGAGCATGACGGCGACCATCAGGAACACGAAGGCGACGAGGACCTTCACGAGCACGACCAGCACCACCCGCAGACCGACGCCACCGGACAGCAGCGAGTCGGCCGCCAGCAGGTTGGCGAACATCGAGGAGGGCATCACAGCGACTCCACCTTCACGTCGATGGCCCAGGCGTCGGCGTCGATGAGCTCGGCCGCCGACGCATCGGGTTGGTTGAACGCGACCCACGCCGTGCTGCGGGCGATGGCGTCGTCGGGCTGCACCTCGAGGGTCAGCGTGGTGCGCGGGCTGGTGACCTTCACCCGGGCGCCCGTTGCGATGCCGAGGCGGTCGGCATCGAGCGGGTGCAGGTGCAGCCTGGCCCCCGGGGCCAACGGCGCCAGCGACGACGAGTGGGCCACCGTCTGGCCTGCGTCGTAGAGCTTGCGCGACACGGTGAGGCGGTACTCGTAGGAGCTCCCCGTCGGCGGTTCGATGCCCGACGGCGTGAGCGTGAGGCCGCCGCCCATGGCCAGCAGCACACCGTCGCGCTGGTCGGCCTGCGCCGCCCGGGTGACGGGGGCGAAGGCGTCGACGGTGACGGCCAGCTCGTCGGTGACGTCGCCGAGGCTGGTGAACCCCAGGTCGTGACCGAGACGCTCGGCCAGCTCGACGGCGATCATCCAATCGGGGCGCACGTTGGCGCCGGTGACCTTCTGCGTGACCCGCGTGACCCGGCCTTCGACGTTGGTGGTGGAGCCGTCGCGCTCGCCGGGGGCGGCGGCGGCCAGCACCACGGCAGCCTGCTTGTTGGAGCCGTGCACGAACGTGTCGACCGAGATGAGCGAGCCCACGTTGGCCAGTGCCTTGCGGGCCAGCGAGGCGTCGGGCACGTCGGCCAGCGGGTCGGCGCCCAGCAGCACGAGGCAGCTGATCTTGCCGGCGGCCGCCGCTTCCAGGATGCCCTTGGCGTCGGCCCCACCCGCCTGCGGGCGCAGGCCGGCGGCCAGCGCGCCCAGGGTGTTGCCCCGCCGGACGACCGGCAGGAACGTGGCACCGGGCACGGCCCGCTGGAGCTCGGCGATGGCGTCGAGGGTGGCCTGGGCGTTCTCGGCCAGGTTGGCCCGACCCACGATGACGACCACGTTGCCCTTGCCGAGCTGCTCGGCCTCCTCCACCAGGAGCTGGCGCACCGCGGCGGCCTGCTCGCCCGGGCGGAACCGACCGCTGCGGTAGGTGAGCGGCGTGAGCGGCGTGTCACGCGAGGAGATCTCGAGGATCCGCGAGCGGCGCTTCTCGGCCGCGTCGCGCACGCGCAGGAAGAGCACGGGCAGCTCCTCCTTCAGGTCGGGCGCCATCACCACGAGCGTGGTGGCCTTGCACGCCTCGTCGATGGAGGCGCGGGGCAGGCCGAGCAGCACGTCGGCGGGCAGGCCGTCGGCCAGCTGGGCGTCGGTGTGCACCACGCCGAGGCTGCGGGCCAACGTGGCCCAGGCGTAGGCGTCTTCGTTGGTGCCGCGGGCACCGCCCAGGATGGCGACGGAGCCGGCGCCGTTGGTGGCGATGGCGCTCTTGATGACCGAGGCGGCCTTGGCCATGGCCGAGCCCCACGTGGCCTCCACGAGATCGTTGCCGTCGCGCACGAGCGGGCTGCGCACCCGGTCGGCGGCGTTGGTGGCCTCGAAACCGAAGCGGCCCTTGTCACACAGCCAGCCCCAGTTGACCGGGTCGCTGTCGACGCCCTGGTAGCGGACGAGCTCGTCACGGGTGCTCTGCACCACCGTGCGGCAGCCCACCGAGCACGTGGTGCAGGTGGACTCGAGCTGCTCGAGGTCCCAGGGGCGGGCCTTGAAGCGGTACGGCTTGGCGGTGAGCGCGCCCACCGGGCAGATCTGCACGGTGTTGCCCGAGAAGTACGACGAGAACGGGTCTTCGGGGAAGGTGTTCACCTGGGTGTTGTTGCCACGGAAGGTGAAGTGGATCAGGGGGTCGCCGGCCACCTCTTTGGCGAAGCGGGTGCACCGGTCGCACAGGATGCAGCGCTCGCGATCGAGCAGCACGAGCTCGGAGATCGGGATCGGCTTGGCGAAGTGGCGCTTCTCCTCCACGTACCGGCTCTCACCGGGGCCGTGGCTGAAGGCCTGGTCCTGCAGCGGGCACTCGCCGCCCTTGTCGCAGACGGGGCAGTCGAGCGGATGGTTGGCCAGCAGGAACTCGAGCACACCCTCCTGCGCCTTCTTCACCGTGGGCGACTCGGTGTGCACGACCTGGTGCTCGGCCACCGGCGTCATGCACGACACCACGAGCATGGGGCCACGCGGGCCCTCGACCTCGACCAGGCACTGGCGACACATGCCCACCGGCGTCATGCGCGGGTGGTAGCAGAACCGGGGCACGTAGACGCCGGCGTCCTCGGCGGCGTCGATCACGAGCTGACCGGGCCGGGCCTCGTGGGGCTGGCCGTCCACCGTGATCGACACCGTGGTCTTCTTCGGCGCTTCGGTCGGGTCAGACATGCGCGGCTCCGTGCTGGCCTGCGCCCGCGAGCGGGCCGCTGTGCTTGGGTGCGTGCCATTCCACCCCGTCGATGGGGCGGCCGTGGGCGATGTAGTGCTCGAACTCGGGGCGGAAGCGCTTCACCGCCGAGGCGATGGGCGACACCGCCGAGGGGCCGAGCGGGCAGATGGTGGTCTGCCGGGGCGGCCAGGCGAGGCCGGGGCTGATGTTGTCGCACACGTCGAGCAGCAGGTCGAGGTCTTCCTTGCGGCCGTATCCGTCGAGGATGCGCGACAGGATGCGCTCGAGCCAGGTGGTGCCCTCACGGCACGGCGTGCACTTTCCGCACGACTCGCGGGCGAAGAACCGCACCACGCGCCAGGCCGCCTTCACCATGTCGGTGGTGTCGTCCATGACCACGATGGCGCCGGAGCCGAGCATGGAACCCGACCGGTCGATGAGCGGCTTGTCGAGCGGCAGGTCGACGTGCTCGTCGAAGAACCACATGGCCGACGCGCCACCGGGGATGAACGCCTTCACGCGGCGGCCCTGGCGGATGCCGCCGCAGTACTCCGGCGCCTCGAACAGCATGCGGAACGTGGTGCTGCCGTTGGGCACCTCGAACACGCCGGGCTGGTTCACGTGGCCCGACACCGCGAACATGCGCATGCCGGTGGAGGTGGGCGCGCCGACGTCGTGGAACGCCTGCCCGCCGTGGTTGATGATCCACGGCAGGTTCGACAGCGTCTCGACGTTGTTCACGATGGTGGGCTGCATGTACAGGCCCTTGCTCGCCGGGAAGAACGGCGGCTTCAGCCGGGGCATGCCCCGGTTGCCCTCAAGCGACTCGATGAGCGCCGTCTCCTCACCCACGATGTAGGCCCCGGCGCCCCACGTGAGCGTGATGTCGACGGAGAAGTCGGTGCCCCCCACGTTCCTGCCGACCCAACCGTTGGCGTAGGCCTCGTTCACGGCCTGGGCCAGCCGCTCCTGGGCCAGGGCCATCTCGCCCCGCACGTACAGGAAGGCCTGGGCGGCGCCGAAGGCGTAGGCGGCGATGACGATGCCCTCGATGAGCTGGTGCGGGTCGCGCTCCATGAGGAGACGGTCCTTGTAGGTGCCGGGCTCCGACTCGTCACCGTTGATCACGAGGTAGCGGGGCAGCACGTTGGCGGGCAGGAATCCCCACTTCGTGCCGGCGGGGAAGCCGGCGCCGCCGCGGCCCTGCATCTCGGACGTCTTGACCTCGTTGTGCACGTCGGCCGGCTGCATGCCGAGCACCTTGCGCAGCGCGGTGTAGCCGCCGGTGCGGGTGTAGCCGTCGTAGGTGTACGAGTCGGCCTGGTCGAACCGGGTCGTGATCATCTTCGGGCCCGTGGGCACGAGCCCGGGTACGAGGAAGGACGGGGTGTCGGTCATCGGGCATCGACCTTCTTCTGGGCGTCGACGCCGGTGTTGGCCCAGCGGTCGGTGGTGCGCTGCCGGGTGCGGGCCAGGGTGCCGTGGGGCGGGATCTCTTCGTGCAGGCGGCCGGCGGCGAGGTCGTCGACCAGCGTGTCGAAGGCCTCGGGGGTGACCTGGTAGCGGTAGCGGTAGTTCACCTGCAGGGCGGGCGCTTCGGTGCAGGCGGCGATGCACTCGACGTCTTCGATGGTGAACATGCCGTCGCCGGTGGTGCTGCCCGCTTTGATGCCGAGGCGCTCCTCGGCGTGCTCCAGCAGCTCCCAACCGCCGAGCAGCTGGCACGAGATGTTCGTGCAGATGTTCAGGCAGTAGCGGCCGACCGGTTCGAACTTGAACATCTCGTAGAAGCTGGCCGTGCCGTAGACCTCGGCCGAGGTGACGCCCACCAGCTCACCGATGTGGGCCATCGCCTCCTCCGACACGTAGCCACCCTGCTCCTGGGCGAGGTGCAGGAGCGGGATGAGCGCGGACTTGGGTCGTGGAAAGCGCCCGATGATCTCTCGGGCGATCACGACGTTGGCATCGGTGAGACGGGCCATGGGCTGCATCAGCTCCCGGTGAGCTCGAACGAATCGAAGAAGTTGCGCATGCGGGTGTCGTCGGCCTTGGGGTCGTTGCGGATCACGAGGACCTCGTAGATGCGCGTGCCGGCGATCACGAACTTGGCGTGGTACTCGCCCTTGGTCGCGCCCGACGGCACCTTGGCCACCACGTCGAGGGCCGGGCTCTTGCCGACGGTGCTCTCGACGCTCGACACGAGCGTCGCCTCCACGTCGGCGATGACGGTGTCGCGCACCTTCTCCAGCACCTTGGTGGGCCCCTCGGCCAGGTAGCTGCTGGGGAAGTCGCTGAAGGTCACACCGAACTCGTCGCTGCCCTTCGACGCGAGCGCAGAGGTGACCTTGCGCTTCACGCCACCCGTGGTGGCGTCACGCACGCCGACATCGGGCTTCTTGGGGAACTCGGCGGTGAAGCGACCGGCCGCCGAGGTGAGGGTGAACGACTCGTCGACCGGCTTGGAAGAGCCGCACGCGCCGAGCACGACGAGCGCGCTCACGACGCCGATGCGGACCATGGGCCGAGTCGCGGTGGCGGTCCTCACCGATCCACCTCGCCCAGCACCGGGTCGACCGACGAGATCACGGCCACCGCGTCGGCCACGAGGCCGCCGCGCATCATGTGGGGCAGGCACTGGACGTTGACGAACGATGGGGCCCGGATGTGCATGCGGTACGGCGTGGGTCCGCCGTCGGACGCGATGTAGCAGCCGATCTCGCCGCGCGGGCTCTCGATGGCCTCGTAGACCTCGCCCTCGGGCACCTTGAAGCCCTCGGTGAAGAGCTTGAAGTGGTGGATCAGCGCCTCCATTGACTGGTCGATGCGCCCGCGCGGTGGGGGCGTGACCTTCTTGTCCTGGATGCGGTAGTCGCCCGAGGGCATGCGATCGAGGATCTGGTGCACGATGCGGATCGACTCACGGATCTCGTTGAGGCGGATGGCGTAGCGGTCGAACGAGTCGCCGTACGTGCCGACGATGACGTCGAACTCCAGCTGGTCGTAGTGCAGGTAGGGCAGGCTGCGGCGCAGGTCCCACGCCACACCGGTGGAACGCAGGATCGGTCCACTGGCCCCGATGGCCAGGGCCTCCTGGGCGGTGATCACGCCGACGCCCTGCAGGCGCTCGCGCCAGATGGGCTGTTGCGTCATGAGGATGTCGTACTCCTCGAGCCGAGGCGGGATGAGCTCGAGCAGGTGCAGCACGTCGTCGCGCCAGCCCGGCGGCAGGTCGGCGGCCACGCCGCCGACGCGGATGAAGTTGTGGTTCATCCGCAGGCCGGTGACCTTCTGGAAGAACCGCAGGACCTCTTCGCGCTCGCGCCAGCCGTAGATCATCATCGACACGGCGCCGATGTCCATGCCGTTGGTGGCCATGAACAGCAGGTGGCTGGCCATGCGGTTCAGCTCGGACAGCAGCATGCGCATCCACACGGCGCGCTCGGGGATGTCGCCGTGGATGCCCAGCAGCTTCTCGGTGGCCAGCGCGAACACGAGCTCGTTGTTCAACGGGCTCAGGTAGTCCATGCGGGTCACGTTGGTGCCGCCCTGGAGGAACGTGAGCTGCTCGCCCGTCTTCTCCATGCCCGTGTGCAGGTAGCCGATGATCGGCTTGCAGCGCAGGACCTCTTCGCCCTTCAGTTCGAGCATGAGGCGGAGCACACCGTGGGTGGACGGGTGCTGCGGCCCCATGTTGATGATCATCGTCTGATCGTCGGTGGGCTCGGCGTCGGTGAGAGCGGCGACCTGCGCCTCGGACAGGCGCAGCACGGCGCCGACCTCGCGCATCAGTTCGGCCGCCGTCTGCTCGTGGCGGGGCTTGAGCTCCTGGGCGCCCTCGTCGGTCTGGGAGATGTTCGGCTCGGTCACGGTCACGGCGTGCTCACCTCTCTCCGACGCTCTTGAACTGCACCGGGATGGCGCCGATCTCGTAGTCCTTGCGCAGCGGGTGGCCCTCCCAGTCCTCGGGCATGAGGATCCGGGACAGGTCGGGATGGTCGGAGAAGTCGATGCCGAACATGTCGAACACCTCGCGCTCCATGGCCTCGGTACCCGGCCACACGTCGAACGCACTCGGCAGCGTGGCATCGTCGGCCGGCACCTGCACGCGCAGGCGCAGCCGACGGGGTCGGTCGAGGGCGATCAGGTTGAGGACCACCTCGAAGCGCTCCGGCGCCACGCTGTCGGGAAGGGTGCGGCCCGGATGGGTCAGGTAGTCGACGCCGCACAGGTCGGTGCACAGCACGAACCCGTCGGCGACCAGCGACTTCAGCACGGCCAGGTAGCGTTCGCGGGACACGAACACCACCTGCTGCCCGTGGCTGGAGCGCACGGGGCAGCCGTGGACGGTCTCCGGCTCAGGGGTTTCAGCGGCGCCCTCGGGCGCCTCGCTCGCAGCGTTGTCGGTCACAGGTCACCGCCTGGTGAGGGCGAGGGTCACCGGGCGAGTGCCGCCGGCCTGCTCCTCGACGTGGACGTGGGCCCCGCCGCCGGTGTGGCCGCGCCGACGCATGATCTCGCCGTTCTCGATCAGGCCGTGGAGCGTCTCGATGGCGTGGATGAGCGTCTCGGGCGTGGGTGGGCAACCCGGCGCGTACACGTCGACCGGCACGATCTGGTCGACGCCCTGCACGATGGCGTAGTTGTTGAACATGCCGCCCGACGAGGCGCACACGCCCATCGAGATGACCCACTTCGGATCCATCATCTGGTCGTAGACCTGCCGCAGCACCGGGGCCATCTTCTGCGAGACGCGACCGGCCACGATCATGATGTCGGCCTGGCGGGGCGACGCCCGGAAGACCTCCATGCCGAAGCGGCTGATGTCGTAGTGCGCGGCGCCCGACGCCATCATCTCGATGGCGCAGCAGGCGAGACCGAACGACGCCGGCCACGACGAGCGGGCGCGAGCCCAGTTCACCAGGTCTTCGATGCGACCGGTGATGACGCCGTGGGTCAGACCGCCGAGGCCGTCGTCGAGAATGTCCTTGAGAGCCATGTGGGGTTCGTCCTTGCCTCAGGCGGCCCGTTCGGGCTGATCGTCGCGGCCTTCCAGGCCCACCCGACGAACCGTGTTGGTCGTGGTGCGCTCGGGCGACACCACCGCGTCGAGGCGCCGGGCCCGCTGGGCCGGACCCCAGTCGAGAGCACCGCGGGCCACGACGTAGACGAAGGCGAGGAAGAAGACCACCGAGAACGACGCGATCTCGGCCAACCCGTAGCCGCCCAGTTCGCGATGAGCGACCACGTACGGGTAGAGGAAGATGATCTCGATGTCGAACATGATGAACAGCATCGCCACCAGGTAGAAGCTGACCGGGAAGCGGTCCGGCGGCTCACGGCTCGGCACGATGCCGCACTCGTACGGTGCGATCTTGGCCGAGGTGGGCCGAGCCTTGCTCAGCAGGCCCGAGGCCAGGAACGACCCCGCGGCGAACAGGGCGGCGAGCACCAGGAGAGCGAGGACGGGGAGGTATTGGCCCATGGAGCCCGGCCTCAGTCTCCGGCGCCGGCGGGCACGAGGGCCCGCGAGCGGTTGGCGGCCACGATCTTGTCGCGCTGGTGGAGCATGTAGCAGAGGATGATGAAGATGATGCTCGACCCGAGGGTGATGAACACCGACGGTTGCCGCTTCGAGCCCATGTCGCGGATCATCACCACGTAGCGGGGCGGGGCCTTGTCGTCGACGATGGCGGAGGGCGGCGCCTTGCCCGGCTCGGTCTTCTGCTTGACGGTGGGCCGCAGCTCCACGACCGCGTAGTGCGGCTTGTGGAAGAAGGCCACGTAGTCCCAGTTGACCTTGCCGAACTTGCCGGCGTCGAAGGAGATGTTGGGCCAGCGGGCGCCGCCGTAGTCGAACACCCCGGTGGGCAGGTACTCGGCGCCGTCGGTGCCGGCGGCCTTGAAGATGCCGGCGGTCTGGATGACCTCGTCGGCCGCCGCCACCGTCTGACCGCGCTTGGGATCGTCGTCCTTCAGCCTGATCCAGCCGTCGACGCGCTGCTCGACCGTGGCGGTGAGCAGGTTCGGGTCCCGGGCCTGATCGGTGCGGGCCAGCGAGAGCTCGGCGGTGACGATCTCCCTGGGCTTCCACGACGGCTCGCGGCCCTTGAGGCCGATGCCGTAGGACCACCAGATGAGGCCCATGCTCGCCATCCAGCCGAACAGGCCGGCCATGGTGACGAGCAGGCCGAGCCGGCCGCCGACGTTCGTGGCGAGGATGAGGTAGGCGCCGCCGATCATCGTCACGACGGCGATGAGGACGACGGTGATGCCCTTGATCTCAGGGAACCACCCGAAGGCCAGCAGGTGGTGCATCAGAGTCCTCGCTCGTATTCGACGATGGCTTTGATCTGCTCATCGGAGAGCAACCCGCAGAACCCGGGCATGCGGCCCGAGCCCTGTCCCTGGGCGCCGTACTTCTTGCCGAGCTCGCTGCCCGAGCAGATGAAGGCGGCCTGGTCGGCGGCGTTCGGGAAGGCCCGGGTGGCGGCACCGTTGGTCAGCGACGGCCCCAGGCCGCCACCGGCCGACAGCTGCGGGTCGCCGTAGCTCCAGCCCTTCGTGTGGCAGCGCGCACAGCCGAACGAGCCGCCGGCGATGTCGAGGTTGAACAGCGCCTCGCCCAAGGTCTTGTACCGGCGCTCGGTCACGGCCGTCTCGGCCGCCGCCTGCACCTTGGCCTGATCGGTGGCGTTCAGGCTGGACGCCACGGGCTGGCAGAAGGGCTTGTCCTTGGTGCACCCCTGCTGCGGGAGCTGAACGCTCTTCAGGTAGGCGATCAGGTTGTTGATCTGCTGGTCGTTCATCGGGCCGCCGCCGGCGAGACCCCAGGGCGACATCGGCGAGTACGGCCGGCCGTACACCAGGATGAAGCGGACCTCGGACTCGTCGAAGCGGTACAGCACGGTGTTGAGCGCGGGGGCGGTCCACTTGACCGCCTTGATCTCGCCGGTGGTGGTGTCGGTGATGGTCCAGTCGGCCTGACCGCCACTGGCGCCGTAGCCGCCGTGGCAGCCGGCGCAGTTGAAGCCGCCTTCGGCCGTAGGGGCGAACAGCTCACGGCCCCACGAGGCGAAGCGCTTCTCGTAGCCGTTCACGGCGCCGGCCTGACGACCGGGCTCGGCCAGCCAGTACAGCGGCAGGCCGACGGCGGAGATGAGCAGGAAGGCCAGACCCAGCAGCTGGACCCGCTCGAGCCGACGACCCTCGAGGACGTCGTCCTCGTAGTAGGGCTTGCGGTTCGGGGCGAGCTCGATCTCGCTGCCCGCTTCCGAACGACCCTTGCGGATGTTGCTGAAGACGTACACCAGCCATCCGAACAGGACGATGGCCGCGACCACGTACGCGATCGTGCGCGGTGCATCGCTCACGGCGAGCATCAGTGCTTCCCTCCCCCGCCACCGGCGGAGTTGATGCAGTGCGGACCCTCGGCCTCCTGGCCGGTGGTGTTCGTGCCGATGGCCGGGCCCTGGATGGGGGCCGACGTGTCGATCACGACGGAGCGGTCAGCGGTGATGGTGACCGGGAAGCGATCCATGCCACGGGGGGCGGGACCACCCTTCTTCTCACCGACACGGTTGTACTGCGAGCCGTGACATGGGCACTCGAACCACTGTGAGGTCGTGCAGTTCGGCACACGGCAGCCGAGGTGCGGGCACTTCTGGTAGAGCGCCACGACACCGGCTTCCATGCCGGTGAGCACCGACGCCGAGTAGATCTTCTTGGCCTTCTCCAGGCCTTCCTTCGGGAACTCGGTGATCCACGTGCGGCCTTCGGCCAGGTAGAAGAAGCCCTTGTTGGCCCGGATGGCGACCTTGATGTCGTCGACCTTGCCGGCGTTCACCTTGGAGCCGAAGCCGCCTCCGAGCCGAGGCCAGAGGAAGGCGATGCACGCAGCACCGAAGCCGCCGAGGCCGATGCCCATGAGGGTGATGGCCGAGATGTTGAAGAAGTGGCGGCGGCTGACGCCGATGGCGTCGGGGTCCGGCGGGGTGTACGGCACGAGTGGCAGCTTCGAAGCCGCCTCCAGCGCCTGGGACCGGGACACGACCGCGGCCCGCTCGACCTCGCGACCCGTCGCCACGGAGACCGGCTCGGCGGCGGCATCGTCGCGCGACACGGTCTCGCGTGACAGGAAGCCGGCGCCGCGTCGGGCGTCGTTGCGACGAAGGGTTGCCACCAGGAGGCCGGCGATCAGCACGACCCCCACAGCGACGATGGCGATGACTACTCCTGTGCTCATCGATGCCTCACAGCTCGAAGAAGATGCCGTCCCGCCACGGGAACACGAAGTTGAACCCCGGTCCGCGGAAGAACGATCCGATGATGACGAGCACCGCCCAGAACATGAGGAAGACGGTGAAGAGCGAGACCGCGAACTTCCGATCCTCCGGCTTGTTCGACGGGTTCTTGTCGAGATAGGGGGCCAGCATGAGCACGAAGAGGCCCATGCCGGGGATGGTCACACCGGCCACCATGGGGTGGAACATCGTGAGCAGCTCCTGGAGGCCCAGGAAGTACCACGGCGCCTTGGAGGGGTTCGGCGTGCGGTTCACGTTGGCCTGCTGCAACAGCGGGGCGTGCACGAACGTGGAGAACAGCAGCAGGAAGCCCGTGCAGGCCAGCGCAGCCACGAACTCGGCCACCAGCAGGTGGGGCCACGTGTGGACCTTGTCGACCGGGCTGGCCTTCACGTCCTGGATGGAACCCGACTTCACCACCGTGAGGAGGCGCTGGGTGTGACCACCGGGACCGGCACCGACCGGCACGCCACCGCCACCGGCGGACGCGACGACCGCGCCCGGACGGTCGGCCACGGCGATGGCACCACCGCCTGACGCGGCGGCCGGGGCGTCGGCCCCACCGCCCGCGGCGCGGGCCTTGGCCGCCTTCGAGCGCTCGAGCAGCGCCGCGGGGATGCGCGGGTCGGCCGGGGCGTCGGTTCCGGTCGCCGCCGCGGCGTCGCCGCCCGCGGCCGCGCCGGCATCGGCTTCGGCCTTCTGGCGGGCCGCTTCGGCCCGCTTGCGGAGGTGTTCGGGGATCTCGGTCATGGGTGCGTTGCCTCCTCGGTCACAGCGGACCGGAGATGCCGCCGTCCTTGCGGACGCGCCAGAAGTGGATGGCCATGAAGATGACGATGACGAACGGCAGCATCAACACGTGGAGGACGTACCAGCGCAAGAGCGTCTCCGGTCCGATCTCCACACCGCCCAGCAAGACGAATCTCACCTGTTTTCCGAAGACGGGCGTGTAGCCCATCATGTTCGTGCCCACGGTCACCGCCCACAGCGCCAGCTGGTCCCACGGGAGCAGGTAACCGGTGAAGGACAGCAGCAACGTGAGCATGAGCAGCACGACGCCGATGACCCAGTTGAACTCGCGCGGCGGCTTGTACGCACCGTGGTAGAAGACGCGGGCCATGTGGAGGAACACGCTGAGCACCATCAGGTGGGCGCCCCATCGGTGCATGTTTCTCACCAACAGGCCGAACGTGACCGAGGTCTGCAGCCGGTAGATGTCGTTCCACGCGTCCACACCCGTGGGCCGGTAGAAGAACATGAGGAAGATGCCGGTGACCGTCAGCAGGATGAAGAGGAAGAAGCTGAGGCCGCCGAGGCAGAGCGTGTAGCTCACCTTGACCGCGTGGCGCTTCACCTTCACCGGGTGCAGGTGGTACAGCACCGAGTTCATGATCACGTAGGACCGGTTTCGTGGGCTGTCGGTGTAGCCCTTCCGGAAGATCGAGCCCGGCCGGAAGATCGAGTTCCAGGCCTGTGAACCCTGCACGGAGTCCTTCAGGGCGGTGGCCCGATCTTTCCTGCCGGGGCGAGGGTCATCCATCGTGCGTGCCATGGTGCCTCCTAGAACCGCATCCCGTACGCGTACCCGTGGTTGTTGGTGCGAGCGTGGGTGTCCCCACCCTTGGCCGGCGCGCCGGCCCTGCCCATGATGATCACACCGGTGGGGCACCTGTCGACGCAGAGCGCACAGCGCGTGCAGACGTCGTCGTCGATGAGGAAGATCACATGGTCGGACGGATCGTCGCCCGGCAGCTCGGTGTTGACCGACTCGGCCACCGCGTCAGGGGTGACCATGTGGATGCACTTCCACGGGCAGATGTCGACGCAGCCCTCGCACATGATGCACTCGGACTGATCGATGTGGATGAACTGCTTCGGCTTGACGGCCTTGGCGAGGTAGTCGGCGTCGACCTCGACGAGCTGGTACTGGCTGGACCAGTCCGGCATCGGCGGGTTCGCATCGGTGCGAGCCACGGTGCGCTCAGCTCCTCTTCACCAGGGGACGGCCGTAGGCCGAGGTGAGCTCGCCGGCCGGCGACTTCTTCGTACCGCGCTTCTGCCACCACACCCACACGTAGATCTGCAGGCCGAAGAACACGATGTAGATGCCGGCGGCGATGATGTCACGGAAGACCTCACGGGTGAGGTCGAACGGCGGGTACTGCAGCAGGTGCAGGTTGCCGATCTTCGGGCCGATCACCAGGCGGTCGGCCCGCCAGTTCAGCTCGGAGTCGGCGTGGTTCAGCCACTGGTGCGGCACCACGCCGTAGGCGAGGAACATCACGAAGAAGCTGTAGACCGCCGCGGCCATCGCCTCGCCCCACGACAGCGGCGTGCCCAGGGGGCGACGCTTGGCCAGGGGGATCACCGCGAGCGTCATGAAGGCGGTGACGATGAACGAGAAGAGGAAGGCGACGTTCAGCCCTGGAATGAAGTAGCGGGCGAATACCAGGTTGGTCACGCAGGCGGCTCCGTGCTCGTGAAACTCATCACAACACTAGTCGGAGGGTCTGACGCTGGGGCCATTCCGGTGCCGACCGGCACGCGCCCACCGCCGAGGGTGACGTCCGTCGGGGTGACGGTCCACTGGGCGTCGGGCACGCCCCGTACCGTAGCGAGCCCGGCCCCGGTTCGGCGGATTCGACACGGGACGGTCATCTGGACCGGACAAAGGTCACCGAATTCACCGCGGGAGCGGGTCAGCATCTATCGTTCTCACCGGGCGTGCGCGCCCCGACAGCGGTTGGTAGCCAGGAGAACTGTGTGACCGAGATCCCCGAGCACCTGCTCAAGCGCTCCCGTGAGCGCCGCTCCGCCGCGACGGGCGGCGAGGCGGGCGACGCCGCGCCCGGCGCCACCCCGGCGACCACCGCACCAGCGGCGGTCCCGGCCAGGGCGGCCGCCCCGGTGGCACCCAGGGTGGAGGCCCCCAAGCTGCCGGCCTACGTCGTGGCAACCCAGTCCCGCCGCAAGATCCCGATCTGGGTCTCGCCGGTGCTGGCCCTGCTCCCCATCTGGCTGTTCCTCTTCGTGAACGCCATGACCAAGCAGCCCAAGCAGGTCGTGGGCCCCCTGGCCGCCGGCCAGACCGTCTACGCGCGGTGCGCCAGCTGCCACTCGGCCGACGGCTCGGGTGGCGTGGGTTACCCGCTGTACGCCGGTGAGGCCCGCAAGAGCTTCCCGAACCTCGTCGACCAGATCCGCTTCGTCTACAACGGCACTGCGGGCTACCGGGGCAAGGCCTACACGCCGCCCGACCGCACGGGCGGCGCCCACATCGGCGGCGTCAAGGGCGTCATGCCGTTCTGGGGTGGCAAGTCGACCTCGGGGTCGGGCGAGCTCACCGACGCCGAGATCCTGGGTGTCATCTGCCACGAGCGCTTCGGCCTGTCGTCCGTGGACGATGAGACCAAGTACGCCGCCGAGTTCACCTCGTGGTGCTCGGCCGATTCGCCCAACTGGACCGCCGTCGAGGACGGTGGCTTCGACGCCATCAAGCTCGACGTGAGCACGGCCGTGGCCATCCCGTCACCGGCCGCCGCCGCCACGCCCGCCGCCACGCCCGCCGCGGGCTGATCCGACCGGTCCCGCATCCCTCCGCCGGAGCAGGTGACGCTCGTCGCTGGTGCCGGACAGGGCTGAAGCCGGGTTTCCCGGGCAGACTCGCGCCGACATGAACGAACGCACCTACGACGTCATGGTGGTCGGTGGCGGTCCCGCCGGCGCCGCCACCGGCTACTGGCTGGCGCGCGAAGGCCACGACGTCTGCGTGATCGAGCGCAAGAGCTTCCCTCGTGAGAAGACCTGCGGCGACGGGCTCACGCCCCGGGCCGTCCACCAGCTCACGGAGATGGGCCTGGCCGACGCCCTCACCAAGTACCACCGCTTCGAGGGGCTGCGGGCCACCGCCCACGGCCGGACGCTCGAGCTGCAGTGGCCCAAGCACCCGATCTACCCGAGCCACGGCTACGTCGTGCGTCGTCGCGACCTGGACCAGCTGGTCGCCGACCACGCCGTGCAGGCCGGCGTCACCCTGCTGCAGGGCACCGAGGCCATCGACCCCGTGCTCGACCGCGGCTTCGTGCGCGGCGCCGTCGTCCAGCGCAAGGGCGTCGTGGGCACCACCGAGATCCGCAGCAAGTACGTCGTCGTGGCCGACGGGGCCAACAGCCGCTTCGGCCGGGCCCTGGGCACCAGCCGCACGCGGGAGTGGCCCTACGGCACCGCCATCCGCGGCTACTGGACCAGCCCCCGCCACGCCGACCCGTGGATCGAATCGGCGCTCGACGTGAAGGACCGCAACGGCAACCCCATGCCGGGGTACGGGTGGATCTTCCCCGTCGGCGACGGCACCGTGAACGTCGGCTTCGGCCTGCTCTCCACCTTCCGCGACTTCAAGAGCGTGAACACCACGCACGCTCTGCAGGAGTACGTGGCCACCGCCCCCGATTACTGGGAGCTGTCGGCCGAGGGCCTGTGCGGCAAGCCGACGGCGGGCAAGCTGCCCATGGGCGGCTCGGTCGGGCCCAAGGCCGGCCCCACGTACCTGGTGGTCGGCGACGCCGCCGGCACCGTGAACCCGTTCAACGGCGAGGGCATCGACTACGCCTACGAGACCGGCCGGCTGGCCGCCGAGATCCTGCACCAGGCCCTGGTCGACGGCGACGCCACCGTGCTGGGCACCTACGAGGGCCGCCTTCAGGCCGAGTACGGCCAGTACTTCAAGGTGGCCCGCCTGTTCGCCAAGATCATCGGGCGCCCCGCCCTCATGCGGGAGATGACCCGGGTGGGCATGCACAGCCGCACCCTCATGGAGTGGGTGCTGCGGATCATGGCCAACCTGCTGCGCCCCGACGAGATGGGACCGGCCGAGGCGGCCTACAAGGCCGCCGCCGCCCTGGCCCGCCTCGCCCCCGACGCCTGACGGACCCGCCCGCGCCCGGCGCGGTTCTCAACTGGGCACCCGACCTGCCGATGGATGGACGTGTCGTCCGCCGAGTCCCCCCGCGCGCCCGAGGGCGGCGAGGGCACCGACGCGCCCGACGACCGGACGACCGCCGCGGCGGGCGCCGCCGTGGCCCCGGCGGCGGGCAAGAAGGGCAAGAAGGGCAAGAAGACGAAAGCCCCGAAGGAACCGAAGGCCGCCAAGCCGGCCAAAGAGCCCAAGGCCCCGAAAGCCGACAAGCCGCCCAAGGCGGCAAAGGAGCCCGAAGCGGCCAAGGAGCCAAAGGCGCCGAAGGCACCCAAGGAACCGAAGCCGGCCAAGGAACCGAAGCCGGCCAAGCGGGCCACGGCGGGCGATGCCAGCGCGGCGGACGGCGCGCCTCCCACGGGTCGACGCGGGCGGCGCGCCGCCAGGAACGCCCCGACCGACGATGCGAGGACCGACAACGCCGGGCCCGATCAGGACATCGGCTGGACCGCCACCACCGACACCGGGGACGAACCGACCGACCCTCACGACGCCGGGCCCGACCCGGACGGCGACGCCGTCCCCGTCGGCGCCGGCTCCCGCAAGCGCCTGCTCGGCGCGGCCACCGTCGGCCCCCTGCTGCTCCTAGCCGCCATCTTCCTTCCCACCGATCGCGGCAGCCACGGCAACGTCGCCACCGCGGCACCCACCAGCGCGGTGGCACCGATCGACGAAGGCGCTGATGCGCCCGCCGACACCGAGGACCCCGCCGACGCCGTCCCCCGGTTCCTGGTGCTGATCGAGCAGGACCTGCCCCCGACCACCACCGTCGCCCCCACGACGACGACCAGCACCACCATCGCCCGCCCGGCCACGCCGCGTACCACGGCCGGCGAGTCGGGCACCGACGCGTCGGCCGAGACACCGCACGAAGCGCCCGCCCCCGAGCCCACCGCCGCCACCGCGCCGCCGATCGTGGTGAACACCATCGACAACGAAGACACCCAGCTGGCGGTGTTCCTGCTCACCGACGGCCGCCGGGTCGAGATGGCCGTGCCGTTGCGCTACTTCAGCCTCGTTCCCGGCGGCGATCCGGCCCAGCGGACCTTCGACGAAGAGGTCGCCGGTCATCTGCTCGTGCGCGATCGCGACGGGCGCTACTGGGGTGGCGATCTCGACAGCGAGCCGGCCCTGCTCTACCAGCTGCCCTCGTCGAAGACGATCGAACCAGGACCGACCACGACCGCGGCGGCCCGCAGCGCCAGTGCCGCGACCCACGCCACCGCGACCGGCACCACCACCACGACCGAGGGCCACGGCGAGACGAGCGGCCCCACGACCACCGCGACCGAGACCGGCGCCGAGACCACGACGACCGAAGCCATGACGGCTACCACCGAGTACGTCCGCGAACCCTTCCCGCTGGTGGTGCAGGGCCCGGTGAGCGTGGAGGACGAGCGGGTCGTGCGCCTGCTGGCGGCGCTGCCCGGCGTGGCATCGGTGCTCGACATGGGCCGCGGTGCGGTGATCGTGAGCGGCGAGATCGACCTCGGGGCGATCCTGAACGTACCCGGGGTGCGGTCGGCCCAGCCGACCAGCGCCGGCTAGCGGCCCACCACCGAGAGCACGGCCAGCGCCGGGCGAGCAGCTGCGACACGGCGACAACCGGCGCAGAGGTGAAGGGCACGCCAGGGGCGCGCGGGAACATCGGCATGGGACACCGCCTCGGGTGACGAGCCGGCGCGCGCCCGTGCGACAGGGCTCAGGCGATGCGGGCCGGCGAACGGAAAGGACTCGGAGGTTCGGGCTGTTTCATGCTCGACCACCTCCTCGCGTCGTCGTCCATCGGGGCCGCACCGGTTGTACCACGCCGGTCAACGGCAGCGGCGTCGCGTCGACCCCGATCGGACCCCGAACAACCGTCCGATCGTCAGCCGGCAGCGGCCTCGACCGCGGCGGCATGGGCACGGTCGACGATGGCGTCGATGACGACGTCATCGTGGGCCAACCCCACGAACAGCACCTCGTAGGCGCCGGGGGCCAAGGCCACCCCGCGCCGCAGCATGGCGTGGAAGAAGCGCTTGTACAGTTCGGTGTCGGTGGTGCGGGCGCTGTCGTAGTCGGTGGCGTCGGTGGCGGCGAGGTGGATGCCGGTGAGGGTGCCCACGCTCGGGATGCGCGCCGTGAGACCGGCGGCATCGAAGGCCGACTGCAGGCCCCCGGCCAGCCGCGCCGCGGCCCGCTCGATCTGCGCGTATGCGTCACCGTCGAGCAGCGACAGCGCGGCCAGCCCCGCCGCGGTGGCCAACGGGTTGCCCGACAGCGTGCCGGCCTGGAAGACACCGCCGAGCGGCGCCATGGACGACATGACGTCGCGCCGGCCGCCGAACGCACCGATGTTGAGTCCGCCACCGATCACCTTGCCGAAGCACGTGAGGTCGGGCGTCACACCGTAGGCACCCTGGGCGCCGTCGGTGCCGAGCCGGAACCCGGTGATGACCTCGTCGAAGATCAGCAGCGCGCCGGCCTTGTCACACGCGGCGCGCAGGCCCGCGAGGAAGCCCGGCACCGGACCGATGAGGCCCATGTTGGCGGCGACGGGTTCGAGGATCACGGCGGCGACGTCGTCGCCGAGCTCGGGCACCACGTTGAACGGCGCCACGATCGTGTCGCTCACCGTGTGCTCGGTGACGCCCTGCGATCCGGGGATGGCCAGCACCGCGATGGCACTGCCGCTCTCGGCCAGCAGCGCGTCGCCGTGCCCGTGGTAGTTGCCGGCGAACTTCACGACCTTCGAACGGCCCGTGAACCCGCGGGCCAGGCGGATCGCCGTCATCGTCGCTTCGGTGCCCGACGCCACGAGCCGCACCATCTCGATGCTCGGCACACGGGCGCAGACCTCCTCGGCCAGACGCATCTCGCGCGGCGTCGGTGCGCCGTAGCTGGTGCCGTCGGCCGCCGCCGTCACGATCGCCTCGGTGATGCGCGGATGGGCGTGGCCGGCGATGACCGCGCCGTAGCTCTGCACGAGGTCGAGGTACTCGGTGCCCTCCACGTCCCACACGCGCGCACCGTTGGCGCGGGCCACCACGTACGGCGTGCCGCCGACCGAACGGAACGAGCGGATCGGCGAGTTCACGCCACCGGGGATGACCCGCACGGCCCGCTCCATCACCTGCGCGTTGGTGAGCGCAGCTCCGCGACACACGACGGGGTCGCACCCCAACTTCGGGCACGCGCCCGCGTCACAGAAGGCCAGGCTCATGCACCGCTCCGATCAGCCGAGGGTCTCGGCCAGCTCACGGGCCAGGTACGTCAGGATGATGTCGGCACCGGCGCGCTTGATGGCGCTGAGGTGCTCGAAGGCGACGGCGGGACCGTCGATCCAGCCGTTGGCGGCGGCCGCCTTGATCATGGCGTACTCGCCCGACACGTGGTACGCCGCCACCGGCACGTTGGTGGTGGCCCGCACCGCGGCGATGATGTCGAGGTACGCCAGCGCCGGCTTCACCATCACCATGTCGGCCCCCTGGGCCAGGTCGGCCTCCACCTCGGCCAGCGCCTCGCGCGCGTTGTGCCAGTCCTGCTGGTAGCCCTTGCGGTCGCCACCGCCGACGATGCGCACGTCGACCGCGTCACGGAACGGGCCGTACAACGCCGACGCGTACTTGGCCGAGTAGGCCAGGATCGACGCCTCGGTGTGCCCCGCGCCGTCGAGCGCGGCACGGATGGCCCCGACCTGACCGTCCATCATCCCCGAGGGGGCGATCACGTGGGCGCCGGCGTTGGCCTGGGCCACCGCGGCGCGGGCGTACAGCTCGATGGTGTCGTCGTTGCGCACGTTGCCCTCGTCGTCGAGCACGCCGCAGTGGCCGTGGTCGGTGTACTCGTCGAGGCAGCAATCGGCCATGAGCACGATGTCGTCACCGAGGTCGCCACGCAGGTCGTTCAACGCCAGCTGCACGATGCCGTCGGGGTTCCACGCCTCGGAGCCCTCGTGGTCCTTGCGCCGCGGCACGCCGAAGAGGATGACCGCCGGCACACCCAGCGCGGCGAGCTGCTTCACCTCGGCCCGCAGGCTCGCCCGCGTGTGCTGCACCACACCGGGCAGCGATGCGATGGGCTGCGGCGCATCGATGCCTTCCCGCACGAACAGCGGTGCGACGAGGTCGTCGACACGGAGCTGCGTCTCGGCGACGAGACGGCGCATGGCGGGCGTCCGACGCAACCGGCGGGGCCGGTGGGTGGGGAAGGTCACGGCCGACCAGCGTACGCCGGGACGGAGCCGGCGACCCAACGATGGCGGCCGGTCACTGGAGCGTCGTACCGCAGCTCGAGCAGTACAGCGGATCCCACACGTTCTGCCCGAACGGCTGGCGCCCGCACACCGGGCAGCGCAGCTTGACCTGCGCCGCCATGGCGATGATGACGCCGACCAGGGCCACGAAGAACCAGACCGTGATCGTGATGCGCCCGTCGTGGCGCACGTCGGACAGGACCAGGCCGACGAAGCCGGTGATGAGCGCCGCGAACCCGACCAACCGGAACGGTGCGTAGCGACGTCGCAGCTCCTGGTAGGCCGCGACGTGCTCCCGCCCTTCGGTGTCGGGGGAGGTCATCGGTCCAGGCTAGACCGTGGCCTCGGGACGGCGGTAGCACGTGGCGCGATCGCCTCCCCGAGTCCATGCAGCGTGCACTCGGCCAGCGAAGCGTGCAACCGGTCGGCCCCGGCGAGGTCGTGCCCGTCGGACATCGGGCCCGGCACGGCCACGGTGTAGAGCCCCGCGGCACGGGCGGCGGCGAGGCCGGTGGCCGAGTCCTCGAACGCCACGCTCCGTTCGGGTGAGGCACCGAGCCCGGCCACCGCCGTCAGGTACATCTCCGGATGGGGCTTGGGCCGCTCGACCCGGTCGACGGTGACGACCTGGGCGAAGTGGTGGAGGAGCCCGAGGCGGTCGAGGTGGTGCTCCACCCAGTCGGCCGGCGCGTTCGAGGCGATGGCGACGGGGACGTCGGCGTCGGCCGCTTCGGCCAGCAGATCGGTCACCCCCGGTCGGGCGGTGACCAGGTGCAGGAGGTCGCGGTTGATGCGCCGGGCCCGGGCCCGCAGGCCGGCGTGGTCGATCGGGATGCCGAGCAGGGCCTCGAGCTCCTGCGTCCATGGCACCGGGTTGGTCGTGCCCACGTAGGGCGTCCACCGCAGCAGGTCGTAGGCGTGGCCGTGGGCCTCCCACACCCGCCGGACCGACTCGTACTCGGCCGTCTCGGTGTCGACGAGGGTGCCGTCGAAGTCGAACACCAACGCCTCGGGAACCATGCCGGTCACCCTACCGACGCTCCCCCGTTCCGGGCCGCCGCGTTCGGGACCGCCGGGTTCCGGGCGGCTACGCCGACGGGGCGAGGGAGGCGACGGTGGCGGCGACGAGGCCGTCGAGCGTGTGGGGGTCGGCGACGGCGGTGACGGCCAGGCCGACCTTGCGGGCGACCTCCGCGGTCACCGGGCCCATGCACACCACCACCGCCGGCAGACCGACCACGCCGTACGCCCCGACCACGGCCCGCACCGCGGAGCCGGCGGCGAACAGCACGGCATCGGCCCCGGCCAACGACGCCGCCACGGTGGCCTCGAACGGCGCCGGCTCGGCGGCGTGGGCCACCACCGGCGTCACCGACCAACCCTTGGCGGCCAGCCCCTCGACCAGCACCGGGCGGGCCGCCTCGGCCTTCACCACGAGCACGGACCCGACCGCGTCACCGGCGGGCGGGAACGCCTCGACCAACGACTCGGCCACCGCTTCGAGCGGCACCAGGTCGCACGGCAGCCCGGCCGCGGCCAGCGCGTCGGCCGAACCCGGCCCGACGGCGGCGATGTGCGCCGGGCGCACGGCGCGACCGGCCAGTGCCCGGGCCAGGCGCGTCGCCCCGTTGGGCGATGTCACCACGATCCAGGCGAACGACACCGCCCCGTCGGCCAGCAGCGCGGTCAACGTGGCCATGCCCTCGACCCGGTCGACCACCACGGTCGCCGGCAGCTCCACGACCGTGGCCCCGAGGACCGCGAGCCGCGACACCAGCGAACCCTGCTGGTCATGGGCGCGCGTGACCACCACGGTGCGCCACTTCAACGGCTGCTCGGTCACCGCTCAGTCCAGATCGAACAGGTCGCGCACGGCGGCGGCGTTGCGCTCACCGCGGCTCGTGCCGGCATCGGCCTTCAGGCGGACCGACGGCTCGTGCAGCAGTTTGGCCATGAGCTGACGGGTGAGGGCGTCGACCGCCTCGGCCTGCTCGGGCGTCAGGTCGCCCAGACGGCGGCGGACGCGGACCATCTCGGCCTGGCGGAGCGTCTCGGCCCGCTCGCGCAGCTGCCCGATGAGCGGCGCCACCTGGCGGGCCTGGGCCACGTCGGCGAAACGGGCCAGCTCCTCGTCCACGATGTCTTCGGCGGCACGCACCTCGGTGGCGCGACGGGCCACACCCTTGGCCGCCCACGCCCGCAGGTCGTCGAGATCGAGCACGGTGACGCCCTCGAGCTCGGCGACGGACGGCTCCACGTTGCGGGGCACGGCGATGTCGATGAGCAGCAGCGGTCGATCGCCACGGGCGGGCAGCGCCGCTTCGACCTGGGCACGCTCGAGCACCATGCCGCCGTCGGCACCGGCCAGCACCACGTCGACCTCGCGCAGCAGCCGCGGCGCTTCGCTCAGGCGCACGGCCCAGCCACCGACGCGCTCGGCCAGGCGCTCGCCGTTGGCCAGCGTGCGGTTGGCCACGATGACCTCACGGACACCGTCGGCCGAGGCCAGCGCGACCGCCATGCCCTCGCCCATCTCGCCGGCACCGACCACGAGCACGCGACGGTCCTTGAGCGAACCGAGGTGATCGGCGGCGAGCTCGACGGCGGCGTGCGACACCGACGCGGTCCCACGGCCGATGCCCGTGTCGGTGCGGACCCGTTTGCCGACCTCGAGCGCGTGGCGGAACACCAGGTTCAGCGACGACTGCGACGATCCTTCGGCCCGAGCGGTCTCCCACGCGTCGCGCACCTGGCCGAGGATCTCGCTCTCGCCCACCACGGCGGAGTCGAGGCCCGACACGACGCGGAACAGATGGGCCACGGCCTCACCGTCGAACGCCGAGAAGAGGTGCTCGGTGGCCAGCGCCGGTTCGAGACCCGTGAGCTCGGCGAAGAACCCGAGCACGTCGGCGTGGGCGCCGTGGAAGCGATCGGCGGCGACGTAGACCTCGGTGCGGTTGCACGTGGCGATGACCACGGCCTCGTTCACGTTGGGGCGCATGCACAGATCGTGCAGGGCCTTGCGGAGGCGGTCACCCGGCAACGAGGCGCGCTCGAGCAGGTCGAGGGGCACGTTGCGCTGATTCAGGCCAAGGACGACGAGCGACACGGTTCGAGCACCTAGCTGCTTCGGTGATCCGAGCCTAGAAGGGACGCGCCGCGATCAGGCACTGGCGGCCTCATCGGGTTCGTCATGATCTGTCAAAGTCGGGGCGACCGCGCCGAGACGACGCTGTTGGTAGAAGGACAGGATCTGCAGCTCGATGGCGAGGTCGACCTTGCGCACCGACACCTGCCGGGGCAGGACGAGGACCACGGGTGCGAAGTTCAGGATGGAGCTCACCCCGGCCTGCACGAGCCGCTCGGCCACGTCCTGGGCCACCCCAGCCGGGGTGGCGATGATGCCGATGACACCGCCTTCGCGCGCCGCCACCAGCTCGGGGAGCTCGTCGAGGTGGTGCACGGTGTGCCCGGAGATCACACTTCCCACCTTGTCGGCCGACACGTCGACCAGGGCCGCCACCGGGTACCCCCGCTCGTCGAAGCCGCCGTAGTTGGCCAGAGCCCGACCGAGGTTGCCGGCGCCGACGATGATGACCGGCCACGCCTGGGTGAGACCGAGCTCGCGGTTCATCTGGTAGAGCAGGTAGTTCACGTCGTAGCCGACGCCGCGGGTGCCGTAGGTGCCCAGGTACGAGAGATCCTTGCGGACCTTGGCCGCGTTCACGCCGGCCAGCTCGGCCAGACGCTCGGACGAGACGTTGGTGACCCGTTCACCCGCCAGCTCATAGAGGCTGCGCAGGTAGACCGGTAGACGGGCCACCGTTGCTTCGGGAATGCGACGTCGGGCGCGATCGACCATCTCGATCATCAGGCTAGGCCCCACGTGCGCAAGTTCACAAAGTCCTGAGCCAGGGCCACAGCCGCTTCTCACCAAGGTTCGGAAGCGACGTACGCTCGCTCGGCATGAACCGCCCCAACGTCGCCCTGGCCGCGGCGGCCACGCTGGTCGCGCTGGCGTTCACGCTCGCCCTCACCGACCGATGGCTGGCCCGGCGCCGTCGCCACGAGGGGGCCTGGGCGCTGTCGATGGCCCTGTTCACCGTGGCATCGTTCGCCCTCTTCGTGGGGGTGGCCGACGGGTGGACATCGCTCAGCTTCCGCGCCTTCTACCTGTTCGGCGCCATCCTCAACGTGCCGTGGCTGGCCCTCGGCACCGTCGAGCTGCTGGCCGGGCCCCGCTGGGGCAAGCCGTGCGGGCGGGCGCTCGCCCTCGTGTCCGCCTTCGCCGCCGGCGTGGTGCTCGAAGCGCCCCTGCGCCGCTCCGTCCCGGCCGACGGGCTGCCCGCGGGCACGGAGCTGTTCGGCCCCGCGCCGCGCGTCCTGGCCGGCGTGTTCTCGGGCCTGGCCTCGCTCGTGGTGATCGTCGGCGCGCTGTGGTCGGCGGGGCGACTGCTGCGGGGCCGGCGCCGCTCGGCCTCGACCGGTCGGGTGGCCATGCCCCGGCGGCTGGCCGTCGGGAACATCCTCATCGCCGCAGGTACCGGCATCCTGGGCGCGTCGGGCACGTTCGCCGGACGGCTCGGCGCGGCACGGGCGTTCGCGGTGACCCTCGCCGTCGGCGTGGTCGTGCTGTTCGCGGGTTTCCTGGTGGCCAGCTCGTCGGGTCGGCGGGTGTACCGCATGTCGCCCTGGCTGGCCGACGCGCTCGCCGCCTGACGCCGCCCCGTCTACGCCGGGTCGAGCAGGCCGGCCATCCAGTCGGCCACCCCGCCGGGCGTGTCGACCACGTAGGGGTTGCGCTGGGCGAGGCCCCGGTGCAGTCGACCGCCCTTCATCACGCCGACGATGCGGGCGTGGTCCTGCAGGACGGTGACGTCGGCCAGTGGGTCACCGTCGACGATCACGAGGTCGGCGTACCGGCCCTCCTCGAGGGTGCCGACCATGCCCGACGGGTCGGCGGCCGCACCGCCGTCACGCGTGGCGCACAGAAGCGCCTCGAACGGCGACAGGCCGAACAGCTCGACGAAGTGCTCGAGGTCTTTGGCGTAGGTGCCGTGGGGTGTGATGTTCAGCCCGTAGTCGCCGCCGGGAAGCACCCGCACACCGGCGTCGCGCAGGCGTCGCACCGACTTCACGGTCTCTTCGACCTCGCGGTCGTAGCCGCGGGCCCGCACGGTGGCCCGACTGATGCCGATGCTCTCGCAGTTGGCGATGAGGCTCATCTCCCACGCGATGCCCGGCCCCACGAAGATGCGGTGACGCTCCGCGCGCAACAGGTCGACGGCCTCGTCGTCGAGCTCGTTGGCGTGGCCGATGATGTCGATGCCGGCCCGCACCGCCTGTTTCACGGCGATGGCCGAACGGGCGTGGCACACCACACGCATGTTGCGGGTGTGGGCCTCGTGCACCGCGGCGTCGACCTCTTCGTCGGTGTAGGTCAGCTCACCGGGCGGCGAGTGGTCGGACAGGGCTTCGCCGTCGAGGAAGATCTTCACGACGTCGGCGCCGTTCTTGCGGAGGAGGCGCACCGCCTTGCGGACCTCCCACGGGCCGTTCACGATCATGCCGAGGCCGTCGAGCTGCGGCTTGAACCACTCCTTGTGGAAGTCGGCGTTGCTGCCCGTCGCGCCGATGTCACGGCCCGACGCCGCCAAGCGCGGACCGGGGATGCGGCCGCGGTCGATGGCGTTGCGCAGGAACACGTCGATGCGGTGCACCGAACCGAAGCTGATGGCCGACGTGAAGCCCGAGCCGAGCATGAGGCGGGCGTTGTCGACCGAGGCCAGCATCGCCTCTTCCACCGGCGTGCGGTCGAGCTCGGTGGGGCCGTTGTCGGCGTACGAGATGTGGGCGTGCGACTCTGTCATGCCCGGCATCACGAAGCGCCCACCGAGGTCGACACGACCGACGTCGGCGGGCACGTCGGTCATCACGTCGGCCGAACCGACGCGCCGCACGTGGGCCCCCGACACCCACACGGCGCCGTTCGGGATCACGTCGTCACCGGTGCCGGTGAAGACGCGGGCGTTGGTCAGCACCACGTCGCTCATGGGCGGTCCCCCTCCAGTCGCAGCAGGCGGCGGGCGTTCGGCGTGAGGCCCACGGCGAACGTGTCACGGGCGTGGGCGCCGCCCGAGTCCCACCCGCCGTAGTTCGTACCGAACACCAGCCGGTCGGTGCCCACCGTCGCCACCAGAAGGTCGAGTGCCGGCTGGGCGTCCATGTGGGTATCGAACCACAAGCGGCGCAGCTGCCCGACGAAGCCACCGTCGCGCAGGAACTCGGGCGCCCACGGGCGGGTATCGGCGGCGAAGGCGAACTTCTCGGCGAGCAAGGCGATGGCCCCGCCGCCGTGAGACACGCAGATGTCGACCTCCGGGTGCCGTTCGAGCACGCCGCCCAGCACCAGCGCGGCCACGGCCAGGGTCTCGTCGTAGGTGTACCCGAACAGCAGGCCGAGCTCGAAACGACCGAGGCGGGCGTCGGCCGGTTGGCCCACGCCGTCGGTGGAGGCGGGGTGCAGGAACAGCGGGACGTCCAGCTCCACCAGGGTGCGGTAGAAGTCGTCGAGGCGCGCATCGTCGAGGTCGTACCCGAAGTGCGTGCCCGTGTACGGGCCGACGAGACCGAGCTCGCGCACCGATCGCTCCAGCTCGGCCAGGGCCGCGTCCACGTCCTGCATCGGCAGTGCCGCCGTGCCCAGCAGGCGACCCGGGTGGGCGGCCACGTGCTCGGCCATGGCGTCGTTGTGAATGCAGCAGTAGCGGATGGCGTCGACGGCCGGGATCCCGTGCATGAACGTGAGCGGGTTGGGCGACAGCACCTGCAGCCCGATGCCGTCGCGGTCCATGGCCCGCACGCGGCGATCGGCGTCCATGAACAGGCTGCCGCGGTAGCGCATGGGCTTCATCACGTACCCGCCGATGCGGAAGTACGGCACGCCGTCGGCGTCGTCGAGCAGGTCGGGGCCGGCGGCACCGGCCTGCCCGAAGCCGGCCTCCAGCACGACGTGGGCGTGGATGTCGACGGCCTGTTCGGCCGGGGTGCCGTCGGTCATGGCCCGCTCAGCCCTCGGCGACGAAGAACGTCGAGCGGATCGTGCTGTCCGGCCCGTACACGGGCTCGTTCTTCTCCACGAGGTACATGCGGTTCCACGCCCCGGTGATGCCGAACGTGCCGAGCACGGCGCGCATCTGGTCGTAGTTCGCATGCACGAAGTGGGCGGCCAGCGATGCGTCGTCCTCCCACAGCTCGTACACCTGGATGCGGGTGGGCACCGCGGGATCGGCGGCGAAGCAGTACGCGTGGCATCCCGGCTCCGCCTGGCGGGTGGCCCACTGCACGGGCGTGCTGGCCAGCACCGCCTCGTCACGGCTCTGCTGATCGGCGTAGTCGAGGGTGGCGGCGATGATGATCACCGGACCGACGGTACCCGCCACGCCGACGCCCACGGGAAACCTCAGCGCAGGATGCGGCGCAGGAGCTTGCCGGCAGCGTTGCGGGGCAGTTCGTCGACGATGAGCACCTTCGTGGGGCACTTGTAGCGGGCGAGGTGATCGGTGCAGTGGCGCACGATCTGCTCCTCGACCAGTTCGACCCCCTTGCGGGCCACCACGTACGCCTTCACCGCCTCACCGGTGTGCGGGTGGGCCACGCCGACCACGGCGCACTCGGCCACGCCCGGGTGTTCGGCGATGATCTCTTCCACCTCGGCCGGGTACACGTTGAAGCCCGACACGATGATGAGGTCCTTGGCCCGGTCGACGAGCCACAGGAAGCCGTCCTCGTCGGCCAGGGCGACATCGCCCGTGTGCAACCAGCCCTGGGCGTCGAGCACACGGGCGGTGGCCTCGGCGTCGCGCCAGTACCCCGGGAACACGTTGGGACCCTGCACCCAGATCTCGCCGGGGTCGCCCACCAGCGCGTCGGCACCCTCGCTGTCGACGACCCGCACCTTCACGCCCGGCAGCACCCGGCCCACCGAACCGGGGCGGGGTGTCATGCCCACCGACGTGGTGACCACCGGCGACGCCTCGGTGAGGCCGTAGCCCTCGCGCAGCGGCAGGCCGAAGCGCGCCTCGAACGCGCGCATCGCGTCGGGTGGCATGGCGGCGGCGCCGGTGAGGGCGAGGCGCACGCCCTTGAACGCGTCAGGGGCAGCCTCGGTGAAGGCCGACCACGACACCCACATCGGCGGCGCGCCGGGCACCACGGTGATGCCCCGCTCGGCGATGGTGTCGAGGGCGGTGGCCGGATCGAAGCGCTGCACGAGCACGATCGACGAACCGACCGCCAACGTCTGACCGAGGGCGACGTTGAGACCGAACACGTGGTGCAACGGCAGCACGCACAGCACCACGTCGGACGCGTTCATCGCCTCGGGCACCCGCTGGGCCTGGTCGATGTTCGCCTTCAGGCACCCGTGGGTCAGCATGGCGGCACGGGGCGCGCCGGCGGTGCCCGAGGTGAACAGCAGGCAGGCGAGGTCGGCGTCGACCCGTTCGACCGTGGGCACCGGCGCGGCCGAGCACACCTCGTCGAGAGAGGTGTCGGCGCCGTCGATGTCGGCGCCGGCGGCGATCACCAACCGCACCGACGGGACCCTCGCCCGATCAACGCCGGCCCAGCCCGATGCCCCGTTGCCGTCGACCACGACCGCGGCCGCCTCGACCGAGGCCAGCTCGTGCTCGAGCGCGGGCGACGGGTCGAACGGGTTCAACGGCACGCACACGGCGCCGATGCCGATGGCGGCCAGGTAGCCGACGACGAAGTGACGCGTGTTGCCGCACAGCAGCGCCACCCGGTCACCCGCCTGCACCCCGTGGGCCACGAGGCCACCCCGGGCGCCGCCCACGAGCGCGCGCAGCTGCGCGTAGGTGGTGGGCTCACCGCGCCAGACCACGGCGACGGCCTCGTCAGGATGGGTTTCGATGATGCTGGCCAGGTTCACGGCGACCCCCGATCAGCGGGCCTGGACGAAGAGTGCGACGACCCCTGCCACCAGGATGACCGCGAGCAACAGAGCCAGCGTGAGCGTGGTGGCAGGTCGCATGGGCGGCGACTCTACCGGTGCGTCACGACCGCGGACGCAGTTGCACGGGCGTCGACACGCCCGGGCGATCGCCGGGCCCGTCACCGAGGCGCACCAGCCGCACTTCGGTGTTGGGTGCGAGGCCGAGCTCGTCGGCCGCCGAGCGCCGGGCCAACGCCACCGACAGCAGGCCCTGGGCGTCGGCCACCAGGCCGACTCGGTTGCCGATGCCGTCGAACGACGAGGCCAGGAACGCGGTGCGCACCTCGTCGCCGAAGCGCACCGACACGGCCTCGCCCCACCCGTCGAGGTCGGACGGCTCAACGTTGAGCTGTGCGTTGCCGTAGCGGTCGACCCAGAGCACCTCGGCCACGAGCACCTCGTCCTCGTGACGCACGAGCGGCAGGATGCCGGGCAGCAGCAGGCTCGGGTCGATGAGGTCGCCGAGCTCGGCGAGGGGCACGCCCAGGCACAGGTGGGCCGCGGCCGGCGCGAACACGTCACGGGCCGAGAACGTCGCCCCCGGCGCCGGCAGCTGGTACTCGGGGTTGGTGAGCACGACGGCGCGCTCGGCACCACCAGCCAGTGCGACGGCCGGGGCGAGCAGACCGTTGTCGGGCCCCACGAACACTCCTTCGCCGCCGGCGACCTCGATGGCCACCGCCTTGCGGCCGGTGCCCGTGCCGGGGTCGACCACGGCGAGGATCACGCCCGCGGGCACGTACGGCGTGCACCGGGCCAGAGCCAGCGCGCCGGCGCGCACGTCGTGCGCCGTCACCCCGTGGCTCAGGTCGATGACGCGGGCCTCGGGGGCCAGGTCGGCGAGCACGGCATGGACGACACCGACGAACTCGTCGGCATGCCCGAAGTCGGACAGGAAGCTCACGCAGCGGTAGCGCACGACCGCCCACGCTAGGCGAGCCCGGAGAAACGAACAGGGCTGGTGCCGACCCCCCGGCGGCACCAGCCCTGTTGGCGCAGCCCGCCGAGGCGGGCGCTGCGAGTTACCTTTCAAACGGTGTTCCACTCGGAAAGTGGAGCCTCGTTCGATTTCGTACGATAGGCGCGACGTGACGGCGGCCACAAGGGGCCCGCTCGTAAAACTTTGCCTAGGTCGGCACCGACGTCACTCTCGGCCAAGCTCGCGAGCACGCTCGGTGGCGGCAACGACGGCATCGAGGACCGCGGCCCGCATCCCCGCCCGTTCGAGGGCCCGCAAGCCGGCCGCCGTCGTGCCCGCCGGCGACGTGACGTTGGCCCGCAGCACCTCGGGCAGCTCGCCGGAATCGGTCAGCAGCTTGGCCGAGCCGACCAGCAGCTGGGTGACCATGGCTCGACTGGCCGCCCGCGACAACCCGACCAGCACCCCTGCCTCGATCAACGCCTCGGCGAACAGGAAGACGTAGGCCGGCCCCGAGCCCGTGAGCCCGGTGACGGCGTCGAGCTGGTCCTCGGGGACCCGCTCCACCGTGCCCACCGCCCGCAGGATCGACTCCGCCCAGGCCAGGTCGGCATCGCCGGCGTGGGTGCCCGCGGCGATGGCCGCCACGCCCGCACCGACCAGGGCCGGCGTGTTCGGCATGGCCCGCACCACCGCCACCGGGCGGCCCGCGGCCGCTTCGAGCGTGCGGATGGTGACCCCGGCGGCGATCGACAGCACCCGCACGCAGCCCTGCTCGACCAGGGCTCGCATGGCGGCACCGGCATCGGTCGGCTTGACGGCCAGCACCGCGGCCTCGGCCGCCACCGGCGAGGCCGACACCACCAGCCCCGGGTACCGGGCGGCGAGCTGCTCGCGCCGGGCCGGCAGCACCTCGACCACCGCCAGCTCGTGGGCCGGCGCCCACTGCTGCTCGAGCAACCCGTTGAGCAGGGCCGCACCCATGTTCCCGCCACCCATGATGGCCAAGCGTGTCGTCATGGCCGGTGAGGCTACGAGACGCCGACGCCGGACCGAGGCTGGTCGGGTGGCCCGTACTTCCCAAGACGGGCCACCCATCTTCACGTGTGCGCTGATGGGCCCGGCATGGAAAACATCATCGGCGGGCGCGCCGCGCGGTCCGCAGCCCGGCGGGCGTGAGCCACCGCTGCACGAGCGCGCCCAACAGGTCGGCCACGATGGCCAGCACCGCCACCATGATCACCCCGGCCAGCGCCCCCGGGCGCGTCTCGTCGACCACGAAGCGCCCGAGTCCGGACAGGCCGGCGTAGGCGCCCACGGCCATGAGCACGACCTCGCGCACCACCGCCGATCGAACGCCGGCCACCATGGCCGGCAGCGCGCAGCGCAGCTCGATGCCGACGAAGCGCTGGCGGCCAGACAGGCCCAGCGCCTCGGCCGCGTCGAGCGCGTCGGTGTCGACGCTGGCGAACCCGTCGGCCACCGAGCCGGCGACCGGACCGATGGCCAGCACGCCGAGCAGGATCACGACCAGCCAGCCCCGGTACGGGTGCAGCGCGGCCACGATGCCGGCCAGACCGCCGAGGCCGAACACCCGGATGAGCATGGGCAGGCGACGGCCCGAGCGGGCCGGGCGCCGGGCCCGGCCGGCGAGGACGCCGACGAACACGCCGCCGAGCGTGGCCACTGCGACCGCGACGCCCACGTAGGCCGCGTGCTCGGCGAGACGGTGCAGGATGCCCGGCGCGCCCCACCAGCGGCTCGGATCGTTGAACCAACGGATGACCTCCACGTCACCACCCCGTCCCGGCCTGGGGTAGGTGCGGGTCCATCGCGCCGCGGGTGATGACCCCGGCGACCCGACCGTCGAGCTCGACCCGCACCGCCATGCGGGCCGGCGACAGCACCATCTGATCGAGCACGGTGAGCAGGGTGTCGCCCCGCACCACCGTGCGTTCGACCTCGAGCAACGGCGTGTCGGTGACGTACCCCGTCGGCCCCAGGCGGGCGGTGTCGGACCAGCCGAGCAGGCGATCGTCGACGTCGACCACGAGCACCCACGACGAGTCGCCGCTGGCCGCCGCGGCCCGCGCCGTGTCGGACGTGGCGAGGGGCGTCACGACCGGGCCGCGCGTCGGCTCGACCTCGTCGATGGTGATGAGGGCGAGGCGCTTCAGCCCGCGGTGATCTCCCACCACCGCGGCGGCGGCATCGTCGACCGGCAGCGTGAGCAGATCGGTGGGCGATCCCTCCTGGGCCAGTCGGCCGCCGGGGGCGAGCACCGCCAGGTGATCGGCCAGCCGCAGGGCCTCATCGAGCAGGTCGGTGGCCACCACGACCGTGGGCTCGCACCACGAGCACACGCGCTGCAGGTCGGCCTCGAGCGTGGCCCGCCCCTTGGGGTCGAGCACCGCGAACGGTTCGTCGAGCAGCAGCAGGCCCGGCTCGGCGGCGACGGCGCGGGCCAGGCCGACGCGCTGGCGCGACACGAGGTCGAGGTCGACGGGATGTGCGGTGGCCATGGCCGCCGAGATGCCTACCAGCTCGAGCACCTCGAGCGCCCGCTTGCGGGCGACGTCGCGATCCCAGCCGAGCAGCCGCGGCACCACCGCCACGTTGGCCAGCACGTCCCGGTGCGGGAACAGGCCACCGGTCGCGGTCAGGTAGCCGATGCCCCGCCGGAGCGCGACCGGGTCGACGCGGGCGACGTCCTGCCCATCGACCAGCACGCGTCCAGCGGTCGGGTCGGTGAGGCGGTTGATGAGGCGCAGCGCCGTGGTCTTTCCGCTGCCCATGGGGCCCAGCAGCGCCATGACCTTGCCGGCGGGCACGACGAGATCGAGGGCGTCGAGCGCCAGCGTGCCGTCGGGGTACCGCTTGGTCACTGCCTCGAAGACGATCACACGCCACCGCTTTCGCGACCGGCCCGCCGGGCCGATCGCGTGGTCGAGCTTCGATGATGCCACGTCCGAGACGGCGATGACCCGGATGCGAGACTGCCGGGCATGCCCGCCCTGGCCGCCCGCACCCGCACCATCGAACCGTTCCGCGTGATGGAGGTGGCCGAGCACGCCTGGCACCTGGCCGCGCAGGGCCGCGACGTCATCTTCCTGCTCGCTGGTGAACCTGACTTCGGCACGCCCCCGCAGGCGACCGCGGCGGCCCAGAAGCTGGCCGCCACCGGACGGGTCCACTACACGGGCTCCCTGGGCATCCCACCGCTGCGCGAGGCCATCGCCGCCATGTACGCCGAGCGCTACGCGGTGGAGGTACCGACCGAGCGCATCGTCGTGACCACCGGCGCCAGCGCCGCGCTCGTGCTCGCCCTGGCCGCCACCGTCGACCCGGGGCGCGAGGTGATCGTGGGTGACCCGACCTACCCGTGCAACCGCAACCTCATCAGCGTGTTCGACGGTGTCCCCCACCGCGTGCCGGTGGGGCCCGCGAGCGACTACCAGCCCGCGCTGAGCGACGTGCGGGCGGCGTGGAACGAGCGAACGAGCGGCGTGCTGCTGGCCACCCCGGCCAACCCCACGGGCACCACCGTGGCGCCCGCCGCGCTGTGCACCATCGCCGACGAGGTGGCGGCGCGCGACGGCAGCCTCTACGTCGACGAGATCTACGGCGAGCTGGTGTACGACATCGCCCCGTCCACGGTGCTGGCCCACACGAGCGACGCGTTCGTGGTCAACAGCTTCTCGAAGACGTTCGGCATGACCGGGTGGCGGCTCGGCTGGCTCGTGTGCCCCGACTGGGCGCTCGACGCCGTCACCCGCGCCACGCAGAACATGTACATCTCGGCCCCCGCCGTGGCCCAGGCCGCCGGGCTGGCGTGCTTCCACCCCGCCGTGTGGGCACTGGTCGAGGAGCGGCGCCGGGAGTTCCAACGCCGGCGCGATGTGATGGTGGCCGGCCTGCGCGCCCTCGGGTTCTCGGTGCCGGTGGTACCCCGGGGTGCGTTCTACGTGTGGGCCGACTGTGCCGACCTGGCCGCCGACGCCACCGTGCTGGCCCGCCACCTGCTCGACGTCGCCGGTGTGGCCTGCACGCCCGGCATCGACTTCGACACCGCCACCGGCCACCGCCACATCCGCTTCTCGTACACCGCTCCGCTGGCCCGCATCGAGGAAGCGCTGGAGCGCATGGCCACCGCACTGACGACATCGCGACGCGCGTGAGGATCGCGTTGGATCCGGCGGTGCTGATCGGGCGGGTACGTCACATGCGGTGCTGTTCGAGCACGGCGACGACGTCGTCGGCCATGTGCCGCAGCTCGCCGATCTCCGCGGCGGTGAAGTCGTGCGGCGTCTGGCCCACGACGCAGTAGGCGCCGAGCACCTCACCGTTCGCCGCGGTGATCGGCACGCCAGCGTAGCAGCGGATGCCGTCCTGCGTGACGAGCGGGTTGTCGTGCTGCAGCGGGTCGACGGTCGCATCGGTCACGATGTAGGCCTCGCGGTTGCGCACCACGTTGGCGCAGAACGCCCACTCGACCGGCGTGCCCTCGGCGGCATCGATCCAGCCGTCGGTGCCGTAGCGGCCGGCGAAGTACTGGGCGCCGTCGAGCACGATGCTCACCATGCCGTAGTCCTGCCCGAAACGGTCGGCCGCCTTGTGGGCGAGATCGTCCAGCTCCGAGCGCACGTCGTCGCTGAACAGATCGTACTGGGCGATCTCGGTGAGGCGCTCGAGGCGGTGGACGGGGTCGTTGTCGATCTGGGGGTTCATGGCTACGTCCCTTGTTCTCTCAGCGACCGATCTCGGCCAGCTTGCGGGCAGCGGTCCTGCGGATCTTCCACGACATGGCGATCACGCGGCAGATGGAGCCGCGTGCGCACATCGCTTCCAGCAGATCGTCGAACTCGACGTCGGTGATCATGTGGGCTTCGGGGGCGATGCGTGACTGGACGCAGACGGCCTGCCAGACCTCGGCGAAGTCGGGGCCGAGCAGGCGCTCGAGCGACTCGCGCACCTCGGGCGCCGTGGGCGGCGAGACGTCGTGGGTGGTGGATGCTCGGGTCATCTGGGCAGACTCCTGCGACACGATGCTGAGCGCATCAGATGCGGAACTCGTTGATCAGGCTCTCGAGGCTGGCCGACAGCTCGGCCAGCTCGGCGATGGTTTCCTTGCTCGACTTCACGCCTTCCGACGTCCCCGCCGTGGCGCGCCGGCCTGCACCGAGGTCTCGTCAGCGTTCTGACCTGTGGCGATGCTGATGGCGGAAAGGGCGTCGGACGCGGTCAGCAGTGCGGCCGACGACTCGCGGAACGTGCCCATCACCCGCTGGAGGCGACCGACGAAGATGTTGAACCCGCGGCCGAGGTCGCCGATCTCGTCGACACGGGTCCCGTCGACCCCGAACTGCTGCAGACCGATCACGCCCTGGGCGTAGGTGTCCTCGATCAGCGTGGTGTTGGTCGGCGACGTGGCCGCCACGAGCACGTACATGTTGTTCTGGTCGTCGTAGAGGTAGAAGTCCTTGACCAGGGCCTGCACGGTCCGCTGGTACGCACCAGACCGTTCCTTGAACTCGGCGACCCGGTCCGACGCGGCGCGCGCCTCACGGATCACGAGAGATTCGCCGGTCGCCGTCAGGGCCGCGAGGGCACCGAAGGCCACCGCTGCCTTCCTGAACAGGTTCATGCCGCCGACCAACTCCCTCGCTCGGCTCCGGTCGGTTTCATCGGCAGCACCGGCACCGACCTTGAATGGTTCGACCACCCGGACAGGAACCGTCCACGAAGGGGCGTAGCGTCGTCGCGGTCATGGTGACGATCGACGACGTGCGCCGCCTGGCCCTCACGTTGCCCCGCAGCTACGAGGCCCTCGTGCGCGACCGGGTGAAGTTCCGGGTGGGCCGCATCGTGTACCTGGCGTTCTCCCGTGACGAGACGATCATGGGTTTCGCCTTCCCGAAGGACGAGCGCGACGGGCTCGTGGCCAGCGACCCTGCGAAGTTCCGCCTACCCCGACCGTCGGACCTGCGCTACCAGTGGGTCGAGGTCGTGCTGGCCGTCTTGGACACCGACGAGATGACCGAGCTGGTGGTCGACGCCTGGCGCATGGTGGTGCCGAAGAAGGTCGCCGCCGCCTACGGCGACGACATCACATCGTGGCGCCGATGATCCAGGGGGCGAACTCGTTGTGGCCGTAGCCGAGGGCTTCGCTCTTCGTCGCCTCGCCCGAGGCCACGCGCAGCATCTCGGCGAAGATGCGCCGGCCCATCTCGGCCACGGGCACCGAGCCGTCGAGCACGGGGCCGCAGTCGATGTCGATGTCGTCGCGCTGGCGCTCGTAGAGCGCGGTGTTCGTCGACAGCTTGATCGACGGTGACGGGATGCATCCGTACGCCGACCCGCGCCCGGTGGTGAAGGCGACCAGGTTGGCGCCGCCGGCGACCTGGCCGGTGACCGACACCGGGTCGTAGCCGGGCGTGTCCATGTAGACGAACCCGCGCGCCGTGACCGCCTCGGCGTAGCCGTACACCTCCATGAGGCCGGTCGTGCCGCCCTTGGCGACGGCGCCCAACGACTTCTCCAGGATGGTGGTGAGGCCGCCCGCCTTGTTGCCGGGTGACGGGTTGTTGTTCATCTCGCCGTGGTTGCGGGCGGTGTAGTCCTCCCACCAGCGGATGTGCTCCACGATCTTGCGGCCCACGTCGACGCTGACGGCCCGCCGGGTGAGCAGGTGCTCGGCGCCGTAGATCTCGGGGGTCTCCGACAGGATCGCCGTTCCACCGTGGCGCACGAGCTCGTCGACGGCGGCGCCCAGCGCCGGGTTGGCGGTGATGCCCGAGTAGCCGTCGCTGCCGCCGCACTGCAGCCCGACCACCAGGTGCGACGCCGGCACGGGCTCGCGGTGCACGTCGTTGGCCGCCGGCAGCATGGCGCTGAGCAGGCGGACCCCTTCGTCGATGCAGGCCCGCGTACCGCCGATGTCCTGGATGTTGAGCGCGGCGAGCCGGTCGCCCACGTCGAGCCGTCGGGCGGTGATGAGGGCGCCGAGCCCGTTGGCCTCGCAGCCCAACCCCACCAGCAGCACGCCGGCCACGTTCGGGTGGGTGGCGTACCCGGCGATGGCCCGGCGCAGCACGTCCATGCCCTCGCCGGTGGAGTCCATGCCGCAGCCGCTGCCGTGGGTCAGGGCGACCACGCCATCGACGTTCGGGTAGGCGTCGAGCACGCCGCTGCGCTGCACGTGCTCGGTGATCATGCGGGCCACGGTGGCCGAGCAGTTCACGGTGGCGATGACCGCCAGGTGGTTGCGGGTGGCCACCCGCCCGTCGGGTCGACGAATGCCCAGGAACGTGGCCGGTTCGGATGCGAAGACGGTGGGCACGTAGGCGGTGGCATGGGCGTGGTCGAGCTGCACCGAACCCATCGCCAGGTTGTGGGTGTGCACGTGGTCGCCGGGAGCGATCGGTGCCGAGGCGTACCCGATCACCTGGGCGTAGCGGTGCACCGGCGCGCCGACGGCCAGGGCGCGCGTGGCGACCTTGTGCCCGGCGGGCACCGCGCCGGTGACGGTGACCCCGGCGTCGGGCACCGCCGTGCCCACAACCAGGTCGTGCACGGCGATGACCACATCGTCGTCGGGGTGGAGGCGCACGGTGGCGGCCCGGAGGAACTGGACGTTGGCCATGCGTGCCATCGTCGCGCGACGTCGGGCGCCCGTCCGATGACGCCCTCCATCACCAGGTCCCGGCGACGTACTTCTGCTCGAGGAAGGCGAGCAGGCCCTCGTGGCTGCCTTCGCGGCCGATGCCCGACGCCTTCACGCCACCGAACGGCGCCGCCGGGTCGGACACGAGGCCACGGTTCAGGCCGACCATGCCGGTCTCCAACGCTTCGGCCGTGCGCATGGCCTTGCCGATGTCACGCGAGTACACGTACGCCACCAGACCGTGCTCCACCGCGTTGGCGTGGGCGATCATCTCGGCGTGGTCGTCGAAGGCGACGATGGGCGCGACGGGCCCGAAGATCTCCTCGTTCAGCACCGACGACCCGGCCGGTACGTCGCGCACGACCGTGGGTGGGTAGAAGAAGCCCTTCCCCGTGGGTCGCTCGCCGCCCACCACGGTGCGAGCGCCGTCGTCGCGCAGGTGGTCGACCAGGTCGGCGACCCGGTCGCGCTGGGCCGCCGACACGAGGGCGCCACAGGTGCTGGCGGGGTCGAGACCGGGCCCCACCTTCAGCGCAGCCATGCGGGCAGCCAGCGCGTCGGTGAACGCGTCCACTGCGCCGCGCTCCACGTAGAAGCGGTTCGCGGCGGTGCAGGCGGCACCGGCGTTGCGCATCTTGGCCAACATGGCGCCGTCGACGGCGGCGTCGATGTCGGCGTCGGCGTACACGACGAACGGCGCGTTGCCGCCGAGCTCCATGGAGCAGCTGATGATGCCGGGCGCGGCCTGGCCCAGCAGCATGGCGCCCACCCGCGTGGAACCGGTGAACGACAGCTTGCGGACCAGACCCGACTCGAGCATGGCCTGCACAGCCGGGCCGGGTGGGTCGGGTACCACCACGTTCACCACGCCGGCGGGCACGCCAGCCTCGGCGAGGATGTCGGCCACGGCCAGCGCGGTGAGCGGAGTCTCGCCGGCGGCCTTGAGCACCACGGTGCAGCCGGCGGCCAGCGCCGGAGCGATCTTGCGGGTGGCCATGGCCGCGGGGAAGTTCCACGGCGTGATGAGCAGCGCCACGCCGACCGGTTGGCGGGTCACCAGGATCCAGTACGCGCCACTCGGCGCCGTGCGGTACTCGCCGTCGATGCGCACGGCCTCTTCGCCGTACCACCGGAAGAACTCGGCGGCGTAGGCCACCTCGGCCATGGCGTCGGCCAGCACCTTGCCGTTCTCGCGTGAGATCAGCTCGGCCAACTCGCGCTGGCGCGCCATCATGAGCTCGAAGGCTTTGCGCAGGATCTCACCGCGCTGGCGGGGCGGGGTCTCGCGCCACGACGCGAAGGCGTGGTGGGCGGCGCGCACCGCGGCCAGGCAGTCGTCGACCGACGCGTTGGCCACCGCGACGATGCGCTCCTCGGTGGCCGGGTCGACCACGTCGACCGTGGTCGACCCGCCCACCCACGCACCATCGATGTACGAATCGTGCTTCAGGTCCATGCTCGTCTCCTCGCGTCCCGGCTGCCGTGACCTGCGGCGACGGGACGCACACGGCCCGGCGGCAGCTCGGCGCCCATGCTCGCACGCGCCGGCCCGGCCCGGTCGCCGTGACGTTCGACCGGGTAAGCGGTTCACCAATTCCCAGGGTTCACCGACGAAAATCTGATCGATCGCTCATACGGTTGGGGAACCGTCCGATGTGCTCTCTCGGAGGTCCTCCCCCATGACCCGTCGTTTTGTCGCGCTCCTGCTCACCGTGCTGACCCTGTTGGGCGGCACGAGCCTGTTCGCGCCCGAGGCCGAGGCGTTCGACCGCTCGGACCGCGTCTACCTCGTCGGCGACTCCACGCTCGCCGCCGTGCGTTGGTACAACACCCTGGCCACCCTCGCGCCGTACGACTACGTCCTCGACGCCGAGTCGTGCCGCCGGGTCAGCGGTCTGTCGTGCCGAGGACGTGAGGGCTACGCACCCAACAACGCGCTGGAAGCCCTGCAGGCCCACGCCGCCGACCTGGGCGACACCGTCGTCGCCATGATCGGCTACGACGACTCGGGCACGATCTTCGGCGGCGAGGTCGACCAGTTCATGGCCCTCGCCCAGACGCTCGGCGTGAAGCGGGTGGTCTGGCTCACGTTCAAGACCGACGTGTCCTACGTGGGCCCCACGTTCGCCGCCAACGACGGTACGTACAAGTCGAACAACCGGATCCTGCTCGAGAAGGCCACGACCTACGGCGACCGTCTCGTGATCGCCGACTGGAACGCCGAGGGCGCCGCCCACCCGAACTGGTTCGAGAGCGACGGCGTGCACCTGACGCTGGCCGGCTCCATCGGTGCGGGCACCTTCATCAAAGCCACGCTCGACAAGGTCGCGCCCGGCCGTTGTAGTGCCAACGCCAAGTCCCAGGGCACGTCGCCCGTGACGCCCACCACCTCGCTGGCCACCGCTCCGGCCGGCGTCACCGTGGTCGCGCCGAAGCGACTGGTGGACACGCGCGACGGTGCTGCGGTGGCCGCCGAGACGGCGCTCACCGTGAAGCTCGACGGCGTGGTGCCGGCCGATGCCACCGCGGTGATCGTGAACCTCACCGCCACCGACCCGTGTGCCAGCGGCTACCTCACCGCCTACGGCTGCAAGCAGGCGCTGCCCGCCACCAGCAACGTCAACGTGGCCGCCGCCGGCTCGCGCGCCACCATGGCCGTGGTGCCGATCAACGGCGAAGACCTGTGCGTGTACAGCAAGAACCGGGCCGATGTCGTCGTCGACCTGTTCGGCTACGCGTCACCCTCGGCCGCCGAGCGGCTGGTGCCGATCACGCCCGCCCGTCTCGTCGACACCCGCTCGGGCACCGGGGCCGATGCGGCCAAGGGCAAGCTCACGCCACAGGTGCCGCTGAAGCTGAAGACCAGCGCGGTCAACGGCATGCCCACGGGTGCCACCGGCGCGGTCGTCACGCTGACCGCTCTGGCCGGGTCGGCGCCCGGCTGGTTGGCGACGTTCCCGTGCGACGCCCCGAGCACCACGTCGGTCGTGAACTTCTCGCCGTCGGAGATCGTGGCGAACTCGGCGTTCGTGAAGCTCGCCGCCGACGGGTCGGTCTGCGTGCTCAGCAACGTGGCGGTGGACGTGGTGATGGACGTGACCGGTTGGATCGCTCCCACCGGCAGCCAGCACGAGGCGCAGGCGCCGGTCCGGCTCGTGGACACACGCGAGGCGAAGGGCGGCGCCCGGCTCGACGACGGGGCCGTGCTCAAGGTGACCATCCCCGGCAACCCGAAGGGTGCGCTGCTCAGCGTCACCGCGGTCGACTCGACCCAGTCGGGGTTCATCACGGTGTACGCCTGCGATCAGCCGCGGCCGCTGGCCAGCACGCTCAACGTGAACGGCAAGGACACCCGGGCGAACCTGGCCGTGGCAGCCGCCAACGGTGGGCAGGTGTGCATCTACACGCTGCACGACGCCGACGTGGTCGTCGACCTCATGGGCGCCATCGTCTGAGCCTGCCCATTCGGCCCGCGTCGCCGCGGAACGTCGAGGGCGGGTGCTACCGTCCCCGCCGCGAGCTGGGGGTTGACGGTGATCGGTGGCCTGGACGATTTCGCCGAGCGGCGAGCGGTGCCCGGATGGTGGACCGGGCCTCTGCCGACCGCCCGACTCGCAGGGGTGTTCGAGGGTGGTGGTCTGAAGGGCATCGCCTACGCAGGGGCGTTGGAGGGTGTGGCGGCGTCCGGCGCGTGGTTCGGAGCTGTGGCCGGCGCATCTGCGGGCGCGATCACCGCCGCGCTGGTTGCCGCTGGCGCCGGGCCGGACGACTTGTCGGCGGCTACGGAGTCGTTGGCGGTGGTCTTCACCGAGCATCTGAGGACGGGCGCTTCGCTGGCGCCTTCCGTGGGTTCGACGGGACGGCGAGCGATCGATGGGTACTTGCCCTGTGCGACGGGTCGCCTCGTGTTCGGTGCGCGGGCCCGCCTGCGCGATCCCGAGGTCGCGGCTCTGGCGAGCGGAGACGCACTCGTGGCTTGGCTCGACGACCGCCTGGCGCAACTGCTGAACCGCAACTGGCCGGGCGCACGTGTGACGCAGGACCGATCTGTCACCTTCGCTGGCCTCCACTCCGTGACCGGCATCGAGCTCGTCGTCGTCGCCGTCGACGCGCTCTCGTCGCGTCACTGCATCTTCTCGCACGCGACCAGCCCGACCTGTTCGATCGCCGAAGCGGCGGTGGCGTCGTCGTCCATCCCCTTCGTCTTGCGGCCTCGGAGACTGGAGTGGTCGCCCCGCGAGGGCGCGGCAGTCGGGTTCGCCCACCCCATCGTGGACGGCGGTGTGTGGACGAACTTCCCGATGTTCGTCTTCGAGGATGCCCGGTTCCGGGCGTTCCATGGCCTCCCGCCGCTCGGCGACCTCCGTGTGATCGGGTTCCTGCTCACCGAGCTGCAGACCCATGGTGCGCGCATGGGTCCGAGCCGCATCGCTCGGTTCGTGGCTTCGAACGAACTCGACCCCCATCACTGCCCGCGGATCCTGCCTGCGGAGGCACTTCTCAGCTTCGACGCCGACGAGCTGGAGCGATACGCGGCTCCCGGCTCGGTCGTCGCCCGCGCCGAGCGATCGCTGCGCAACAGTGCCATGAGGGAACTGCTGAGCGATCCCCGCCGAATCCCCGGGTGGCGGGCGACGCCGAAGCGGCGCCGCAGCGGACGATCGGCCACGTCGAGCAGCTGGAGCGAGCTCGCTCTGCGCTACGTCGGCCTGCTGAGCGAGTCGCTGCTGCTCACGCTCGCCGCCTGGGCGGTGGCGGTGTGGGGATTCGGCATCGCCGTCGCGCGCGTCTACAGCGCCGGGGTGGCGCCACGGACGTCGTGGCGCGAGATCGTGCTGGCGGCGGGCCTGTACGTCATCGCCGCGCTCGGGCTGACGATCCTCGGGCTGTTCATCATGATCCTGGTGGCCAACGCTTTCGCGTACAATGCGCTACGGAAGCACGCGGCGCCACTTGTGTCCACGTATCTTCGTGGTTCGGGTGCGCCGTACTGGCTCACCGAACGCTCCCCGTACGTGGATACCGAGGCCGCAGAGCCTCCCCCGAACATCGTGGCGTTGCCCATCGTCGAGGGCGTGACGACATTGGCGATCACCCCTGGCGATGGCGAGACCGCAGGCGCAGTCGTCGACCGCCAACGTGAGGTCTCCCGGCGCACGGCGACGGAGGCGGTGCGCCGGTGGCTGGCGATGCCCGGCTGATCAGAGACGCGCCGCCGCCACGCGCATCGCCCGTACAGCCCGGTCGATCCGATCTCGCACGACACCGTCGCCGATCACACCTCCGATCTGGGTCATCACGTCGGCGGTGGCGCGGAAGCTGGCGTCGTCGCCGCGATCGAGGTACTCCTCGAGCGCTACCTGGAAGCCGGTGTCGTCGCACAGGGCGTAGAGCAGCACCGCATCAGCCCATGCCCAGAAGTCGCCGCGACGGGGCCCCTGCACTTGCGAGCGAACCGTCGCAGCCGCGGTAGCGATCTCGTCACGAACACGATGGAGGTCGTCGGGACGCCGCATCAGTCGCGCGACGATCGCATTCGTCAGATGGTAGGAGTTCACCAGCCGGTGGTCCCGCTCGAGGTTCCGGCCGCGCTCATAGCACCGGCCCGCGGCATCCCAGTCCTCGCGACGCCGGTGGCACCCTGCCGCTTCCCCCCACAGATCGGCGGCGACCCGAGCCCGGTCGGCGGTGGGGTCGGCGAGGAGACCGGCCTCCACCTCCTCCGCGCCTGCTTCCGCCAACGCAGCCGCACCCTCGAGGTCTGCGACCCGACTCGCACGTGACCGTGCCCGCACGTCTGCGGCACGCTCGCGCCAACCCCCGTCGGACGGACCCTGCCTGTCGGTGCCAGCGGCCGGCTCGAAGGCCGGCTCGGCCTGTGGCGGATGCGCGTCGAGGATCGCACGCACCCATGGCGCGGCGCCTTGCCGCCGGGCGTGCTCCTCGAGTGACGTCCGCAGGACGGTGATCCGACGGCGCAGCGCGGTGACTCGCTCGGCTCGTGTTTCGCCGGCGAGGCGGGCGGTCAGGTACAGCAGCGCCATGATCTGTCGATCGGCCGTGACCCGATCGATGTCGCGCCAGATCGGCGACGAGGCCGGGTACACCAGGTAGCGCCGGCCCTCGTTCTCGTCGCGTCCACCGTCGCGCAGCACGGCGTCGTCCAGAAGGGAAGCGAGATCGGCGTGCCGGTCCTGCGTGGGATCGGCTCGCCGCCATGCCAGCGAGCGAAGCTCGGCGTCGATGCGCAGTGAAGGCGCCGATGCGGGTTCGGGCTCGAACGGATCTGACACGGCGCGCACCCGATCGACAAGGGCCTCGCGCACGTCGTCCGTGTCCGGGTCATAGGCCAAGGGGCGCAGGATGTCGACAAGCCCGAGCGCCTGGGCCGCGTAGCGCTCTGCCGTCGCGTGGTCGAAGTGATGGCCGGACCAGCGCTCGTTCCATGCATTCGGATCGATGGTCGTTACTCGCCGGAGGTCGTCGAGCTGGCGTGCGTCAATCACGCAGATGGGTGCGACCCGCCCGACCGCGTACCGTACGCCGAGCTCGAACAGCACCCCGGCCCGCCACGAACTCAGGTCGACGATGCACAGCTGGGCGCGCCGGATGTAGTCGAACAGCGCCGACGAGACGACCCGTGGCGATGGCAGGTCGAGAGTTCGCCGAACACGGAAGCGGTCGCTGCTGCCGGGCCGCAACGTCTCGACCGCTGCGGTGACGTTACGTTCGATGGCACTCCAGTTGTTCTGGACGTAGTCGGTGCCGAACGGGCACAGCGCCAACGCTTCGTGCGACCAGTCGATGTCCAGCCGGGCAGCACCCGGTCTCGGCGTCTGACGCAAGGCGTCGAACGCCGGTAGGTCGCTGTAGTGGTCGAAGTCACGAAGCTCCGAGAAGCCTGCGGACGCGCGGGCCACGAGCTCGTCGGTCGTGTGGCGCGCGTCGCGTTCGCCATGGATGGTGATCGGGACCTCACGAAGATGGAACGGCTCTTGATGCAGAAGCCGTTCGAACTCACCCGACAGGCACGAGCACACGGTGACCCCACGGGTCGTTGCCGCGCGGAAGCCGAGCAGGAACATCGCGACGGGTTCGAAATCGGTGACATCAGCGAACACGAGGTCACAGCCCGCTACGTCGGCGAGCGCGGCCTTGAGCGACTGCACATCGCTCACCGCTTCCACGATTCGGTGCTGGCGCGGCCTCACCATGGCGTCCCGTCGGGCAGCGGCCGCCAGCCTTCGACCGGGGTCGGTGTTCGGAAGGATCGTCACCGCGTGCGAGAGCCGACGCGCCTGAGCGCTCCCGGCATCGCGGCTGGAGAGGACCGCCGCGGAGCGGAGCCGGCTCGCGAGGTTGTCGAACACCGGTTCGTGGCCACGACCGACGAGGCCCGGGTCTTCCGGTGCAACGGGCCGGAGCACGGGATCGGCCACCCGGCCGCCGTGGATGGACGCGGCGCGGTCGACGAGCGCGCGATGAACGTCGATGATGCTGAGCGGCGCCAGCGGTGCGTCGCCCTCGATCACGTCGAACAGGTCGGGCCGTTGCGATGCCACCCCGAAGCGCAGCACGTCGACGAGCGCCGAGGTGAACGCAGTGTGCAGCAGATCCGGGTCCGCCTCGGCCGTCGAGTCGGCCTCGGCGGCGGACAGCACGTGGAGCCCGTACGCGGGACGGTCGGGGCAGCGAACGGCGTCGTCGGCGAGCGCCGCGCCGAAGCAGGCATCGACGATGATCACGTTCGTCGCGAAACGGGCCCGGTCGGCCTGGAACGCGACCAGACTGCGGGCGGTGAGGGCGCCGTCCTCGAGATCCCGGTCGGATCCGGGCATGGCCAGCCGGAGCTCCTGCCCGGGGGTGCGCTGGCCGTGGCCGATGTGCACGATGACGAGAGCGTCCGAGTCGTCGCATTGCGGGAGACGGGAGGCCAGCGACTCGCGCACCTGGCCCCAGGTCTGCGCTGCGCTGTCGTCGAAGTGGTCGAAGAGCGTCGCACCGAGCTCGAGACCGTGATCGAGGACGAGACAGTCGCGAAGGGCCCGGTGGGACCGGGCGAACACACCGCTCTGCCGCTGGAGATGGTCGTGTTGATAGTGAGACGAGCCGAGCAGGACGACGTACGTCGTCACGTCAGCCCTCCACCGCGCCGAGCACCGCGTCGAGAACGAGCGGCGTCACATCGCCTGTCGTTGCTTCGATGCGACGGACGCCCGTTGGACCGAGGATCTCCAGGACCGGCAGGTCGCTTCGGCCACGGCGCCGGTCGAGCCAATGGGCGATCGCCGAGCTGACGTCGTCGGCGACCTTGCGGAGCACGGGTAGCCCGACGAGGAGCTCCACCGCGGTACCCAGGTCCGCCGTGTCGTCTCGCATCTTCACGACCTCGGCTGCGTCGACGGCGCGAGCGTTCAACAGCGCGCTCCGCACCTCTTGCGCGAGCTGATGAGCGGTCGCCGCGTCGACCTCGGGGAAGACCACGCGCACCGCCACCGTCTCCATGCGTCCCCACCTCCGGCAACTGACGGCCCGTGGCGAAGGCTACCACCGGGCGCCGCGACGGCCGCCGTGGCCGCTCACGACACGCTGCACGACGCCGACGTGGTCGTCGACCTCATGGGCGCCATCGTCTGACGCCGGAGGGCATCGTGGGTCAGGGCGTCACGGTGGCGGCGTCGCCGAACGCCGAGCGGGCGGTGCCCGCGACCACACCCGCCAGGCTGAGACCTTCCAACGCCTCCTGAATGGCGTGGCTGGTGGCCATGCGAGCCGACTGACGGATGCGTTCCTCTGCGGGCCAGCTGACCGGCTCGAGGGAGAGATCAGGCGAGAGGGCCACGACCACGAGCAGCGTGAGGTCCTGCAGCCGGTTCGGCGGGATCGACCGGCTGGCCACCGCTCCGTCGATGGCCTCGGCCACACCGAGCTGAGCGGCCCCCCGCAGGTAGTGGTCCATCACCGCACCATCGATCGGCGTCTGGTTCACCATGGTCGTGGCCGGGCGCACCATGTCACCGATGGGTGTTCGCACCAGCAGCGCAACCGTGCGGGGCGGCGGCGCCGCCAGCACGGCGAGGATGTTCCCGGCGACGGCACCGTCCCGGCGACCGATCACCAGATCGACGCGACAGGCCGTGGCACCGGAGCCGGCCTGCCCCGCGCCGACGCGGCCGTCGACTCGCATCAGGAATCGAGCGATGGAAGCGGCACCCACGACATCCCACGCTAGGTCACGCGCGACCGGTGCGGGACGCGGGAGAGCCCGGGCACGGGGCCCGGGCTCTCCTCCAGTTCTGTGCGACCGATCCCGTGGGATCAGAGGATCAGAAGTCCTCCATGCCGCCGCCGGGCATCCCGCCGCCATGGTCCTTCTCGGGCTTGTCGGCGATGACGGCCTCGGTGGTGAGGAAGAGGGCGGCGATCGACGCCGCGTTCTGCAGCGCCGAGCGGGTCACCTTGGCGGCGTCGATGACGCCGATCTTCACGAGGTCCTCGTACACGCCAGTGGCCGCGTTCAGGCCTTCGGAGCCGGTGAGGTTGCGGACCTTCTCGACCACCACCCCGCCTTCCATGCCGGCGTTCTCGGCGATCTGCTTGAGCGGTGCCTCGAGGGACTTGGCGACCAGCCGGGCGCCGGTGGCCTCGTCACCTTGCAGCGTGGCCGCCAGGGCCATGACCGCCGCCTGCGAACGCAGGAGGGCCACGCCACCGCCGGGCACGACGCCCTCTTCGATGGCGGCCTTGGTGGTGGACACCGCGTCTTCGATGCGGTGCTTCTTCTCCTTGAGCTCCACCTCGGTGGCGGCGCCGACCTTGAGCACCGCGACGCCGCCGGAGAGCTTGGCCAGGCGCTCCTGGAGCTTCTCACGGTCGTAGTCGGAGTCGGTGTTCTCGATCTCGGTCTTGATCTGGCTGACGCGGCCCTTGATGTCGTCCTCGTTGCCAGCGCCCTCGATGACCGTGGTCTCGTCCTTGGTGATGAGGATCTTCTTGGCCCGGCCGAGCAGGTCGAGGGTGACGCCCTCGAGCTTGAGGCCGACCTCCTCGGTGATGACCTGGCCACCGGTGAGGATGGCGATGTCCTGCAGCATGGCCTTGCGGCGCTCACCGAAACCGGGGGCCTTCACGGCCACCGACTTGAACGTGCCGCGGATCTTGTTCACCACGAGGGTGGCGAGGGCCTCGCCCTCGACGTCTTCGGCCACGATGACGAGCGGCTTGCCCGTCTGCATGACCTTCTCGAGCACGGGCAGCATGTCGCGCACCGAGGAGATCTTCGAACCGACGAGCAGGACGTAGGCGTCGTCGAGGACGGCCTCCATGCGCTCGGGGTCGGTCACGAAGTACGGGGAGATGTAGCCCTTGTCGAAGCGCATGCCCTCGACGAGGTCCATGTCCATGCCGAAGGTCTGCGACTCCTCGACGGTGATGACACCGTCCTTGCCGACCTTGTCGATCGCCTCGGAGATCATGCGACCGATCTCCTCGTCGGCGGCCGAGATGGAGGCGACCTGGGCGATCTGGTCCTTGGAGTCGACCTCCTTGGCCAGGCTCTTGATGCTGTCGACGGCGGCGACGACCGCGGCCTCGATGCCCTTCTTCAGGACCATCGGGTTGGCGCCGGCGGCCACGTTTCGCAGGCCCTCGTGGACCATGGCCCAGGCGAGGACCGTGGCGGTCGTGGTGCCGTCACCGGCGACGTCGTCGGTCTTCTTGGCGACTTCCTTGACGAGCTCGGCACCGATCTTCTCGTACGGGTCCTCGAGCTCGATCTCCTTGGCGATCGACACACCATCGTTGGTGATGGTGGGCGCGCCCCACTTCTTCTCCAGCACGACGTTGCGGCCCTTCGGGCCGAGCGTGACGCGCACGGCGTCAGCGAGCTGGTTCATGCCCGATTCGAGAGCCCGGCGGGCCTGCTCGTCAAAGGCGATCATCTTGGCCATGGGGAGTCCTCCGTTGGACACTTGGCAAGCACTCGGGTGGATCGACTGCTAGCACTCTAGCCACGAGAGTGCTAATCGGCAATCCGGGGACCGTGCCTGCGGTTCATCGACTCTCGGCTCCGCGGCGCTCAGCCGCCGGCGACGGCGGGGATGACCGACACGGTCGTGCCGTCCGGCACGGCGGTGTCCAGACCATCGAGGTAGCGGACGTCGTCGTCGGACACGAAGACGTTCACGAACTTGCGCAGGGCGCCGCCCTCGTCGAGCAGGCGGTCGGTGAAGCCGGGATGGGCGGCGTCGAGCGCCTTGAGCACCTCGGCCACGGTGGAGCCCTCGACCTGGACCTGGGAGTTGCCCCCGGCCAGCGGACGAAGGGTGGTGGGGATGCGCACGGTCACGGCCATGGGCAAACATTACCGGCCCGGTCGGGAATCCGGCCATCCGGGGATTTGGTGCACGATCGCTGCCAGGTCGTCACTACGCTGCGTGGTGATGGCCACCCCCCACGTACGCGCGGCGCGCGCCGACGACCTCGACGAGGTCGTGGCGCTGCTCGTCGACCGCGGCGAACCCGCCGATGGGCTCGACCTGCGCCTGCTGGCCGAGACCGAGGGCCTCGACGGCACCGGTGTCGTCGAGGTCGACGGCGCCATCGCGGCCACGGCCACGCTGCTCGACGAGGAGCTGCGCGTCGGGTGCACCTTGGTGGCCTGCGGTCAGGTCGAGCTGGTGGCCACCCACCGCGACCACGAGCACCGCGGTCACGTGCGCGCCCTGATGGATTGGTGCCACGCCCGCTCGGCCACCCGCGGTCACGTCGTGCAGGTGATGATCGGGATCCCGTACTTCTATCGGCGCTTCGGGTACCACTACGCCATCCCGATGCACGCGTACGCGCCGCTGTCGCCGCACGCGGTCGTCGCTCCGGCCGACCTCACGGTGCGACGGGCCAACGCCCACGACGTCGCCGCCATGGCCGCGCTGCAGGACGCGACCCAGTCCCGGTTCGACGTGACGATGCCCCACCAGCCGTCGTGCTGGCAGTGGCTCGTGCAGCGCGACGGCTCGCATCAGTACGTGACCGTCGACGAGCGCGGGCTCGTGGTCGGCACGGCACGTTGGACCGACGTCGAGGACGGCGTGGTGCTCGTGGCCGAGGTCGCCAGCACCAGCACGGCTGCCACCCACGCCCTGCTCGCCGCAGCCGCCGCACCCGTGAGCGCGGGCGAGGTGCGGGTGCAGGACCGTCCGGGCGTGCCCGGACTCGCCGCCTCGCTCGGCGAACGCCAGCGCCGCGACTGGTTCTACGTGCGGGTACCCGATGTGGCCGCACTGCTCGACGTGCTCAGCCCCACCCTCGAGACCCGCTTGGCCGCGTCGCCGTTGGCCGGGCTCAGCACCGAGCTGCTGGTGTCGCTGTGGGAGCGCCACGTGTCGATCACCATCGCCGACGGCCAACTCGGTGCGGTGCGCCGCGGCGGACCCCATCAGCGCCCGGTGTCGAGCGGCGGCTCGGGCCTGCCGCCCGACGCGGTGGGTCACCTCGTGTTCGGTGGCGGCGCCGCGGCGTTGGAGGAGCGCTTCCCCGACGCCCACCTCGGGCGCCAGCGCGAGCTGATGCAGGTGCTGTTCCCGCCCCAGCACGCCGACCTGCTCACGTTCTACCTGCCGTCGTAGCGCCGTGAGGTCGGGCGCGCCCCGGGCGACCGACGTCGCACGCTCCTACGATGGCGCAATGCCCCCGCCGCTCCGTGTCGTCGCCGCTGTCGACAAGTTCCGCGGCACTGCCACCGCGGCCGAGGTGGCCGCGGCGGTGGCCGAGGCGGTGGGCGCGGTCGGGGGCACGTGCGACCAGGTGGCCCTGGCCGACGGGGGCGAGGGGTTGCTCGACGTGCTCGGCGGGCCGAACCGCACCACCGTCGTCACCGGGCCGTTGGGCGACGACGTGGCGGCGGCGTGGCGCTACTCGCGCGGCACCGCGGTGATCGAGATGGCCCGCGCGTCGGGCCTGCTGCTGGTGGGCGGACCCGACGGCAACGACGCAGTCGCCGCCAGCACCGAGGGCACCGGTGAACTGATCTCGGCCGCGCTCGACGCCGGGGCCAAGCGCATCGTGGTGGGTGCGGGCGGCTCGGCCACCACCGACGGCGGATTCGGCGCGGTGCGGGCCATCATGGCGTCGCACCGGTTGCGCGGCGTGCAGCTGCAGGTGGCGTGCGACGTGCGCACACGCTTCGTGGACGCCGCCGCGGTGTTCGCCCCCCAGAAGGGCGCCACGCCCGCACAGGTCGAGCTGCTGCGCCGGCGCCTCGATCGGCTCGTGCAGGTGTACCGCGAGACCTATGGCGTCGACGTGGGCGAGCTCGCTGGCGGTGGTGCCGCCGGCGGCCTGGGCGGCGGCCTCGCCGCGCTGGGCGCCGAACTGGTGTCGGGCTTCGAACTGGTGGCCGACGAACTGGCGCTGGCCGAGCGCATCGCCGAGGCCGACCTGGTGGTCACCGGCGAGGGCTACTGCGACACGCAGAGCTTCGAGGGCAAGGTCGTCGGTGGCGTTGTCGCTCTCGCCGCCGACGCCGGGGTGCCCGTCCTGGTCGTGGCCGGCGACGTGGCCCCCGAGGTGCGCACCGCCCACCCGAACCTGGTGGCGGTGTCGCTGGTGGTCCGTTTCGGGGAGGACGACGCCATGCACCGCACCGCGGCGTGCATCACCGAGGTGGTGACCGCCGAGTTGGGCCGGCTCAGGCCTTGACGGTGGTGGGCGTGGCCGCCGGTGTCGCGGCGGGGGCCGCCGCACCGCCGGCGGTGATGTCGGTGATCGGCTTGCTGGCGATGTCCTTGCCGAGCAGCAGGATGATGGTGGCGTTGCCCAGCTTCTCGACCGGCGCCGGAGGCGTGGCCGTGGGGTAGATGTCGCCGTACACGATGCCCGACTTGGCCGCGACGAGCTTGGCCGCCGGCACCGCTTCGGCGTTGAGCGCGTAGATGGCGCTGGTCTCGTAGTTCTTGGTGGTGGCGTCGGCCGCCTTCACCGTCTTCACGCCGAGCGCGGCGAGCTCGGTGGTGCGGGAGGCCGCGGTGCCGCCGATGCCGTTGCCGTTCAGCACGATGGCGGTGAAGTTGTTCAGCACGACCGCGGGCTGCGTGGTGGTGGTGATGACGGGCGCCGCTGTGGTGGTGGTCTGGCCCGCCTTCGGCTTCTTGGTGGTCGCCGTGGTGTTGCCCGACGAGTCGGTGGCCGTCGGGCCGCTGCCGGTGCCGCTGGCCGAGTCGTTGCTCAGGCCACGCCCGATGATGAGGCCGGCGACGATGGAGGCGACGGCGACGAGGATGATCGTGCGGCCCGTGCCGGAGCGCTGCTTCGGCGGTGGCGCTACGGGCCGGCGGCTCATGCCCGCTCCCCCGAACGCGCCGCGCCTTCGACGCGGGCCTTGCGGTTGCGCTCGCGCCAGCGGCGCAGGCGGCGCACCACGAGCGGGTGGTGGTCGAGGGCCTCGGGCCGGTCGAGCAGGTCGGAAAGGGCCGAGGCGTACCGGTCGGGGGTGAGGCCGAAGCGCTCGAGCACGAGCGCGTCCTTCTCCCCCTGCTGGGTCCACCAGCTCCCTTCGAAGGCAAGGATCGCCTGTTCCTGCTCGTTCAGCACGCCCCCAGCCTGCCCGCCCAGGGTGCGCGATACAAGGATCCCCCCTGCGGCGGGTCCCCGGGGGCCGCGGACGGTGGCGGCCGGCAACGGGTGTGCCAGCATGGCGGGTGGTCGGGAAGCCCTGGTGAGGGGCGCTGAAACGTCTGGGGGACGCCGTGCTGCATGAGCCGCCTGTCATCGATCTGATCTCACCCGAGGCGTTCGCCGAAGGCCATCCGTGGGACCAGTACGCCTGGCTGCGGGCCAACGCACCCGTCTACCGGCACGCCGAACCCGGCGGCGACGGCTTCTGGGCCATCACCAAGCTCGAGGACATGAAGGCCATTAGCCGCCAGACGCGGCTGTTCAGCTCGTACGCCAAGGGCGTGATGCCCGGCGACCCGGGCGAGGACGCGCTGGCCGCGCCCCGCCTGATGATGCTGTTCATGGATCCGCCCCAGCACGACCGCTTCAAGCTGCTCGTGAGCCGCGGCTTCACTCCGAAGAACGCGCAGACCTTGACGCACCGGATCGACGAACTGGCGCGCAGCATCGTCGACGACGTGATCGAGCGCGGCTCGTGCGATCTGGTGCATGACGTGGCCGGCCGGCTGCCCAGCGGGCTCATCGCCGAGCTCATGGGCATCCCCGCGGCCGACGGTGAGCGGCTGTACGAGATCACCGAGATCATGCACACCACCGATGACGCCGTCGCGACGCCCGAGATGAGGTTGGCGGCCACGATGGAGATGCTGGCCTACGGCGCCGGCGTGGCCGAGCAGAAGCGACGCTCGCCCGGCGACGACATCGCGTCGGCGCTCGTGCAGGCCGAGGTGAACGGCGACCGGCTCACCGACGCCGAGTTCCAGTGGTTCTTCCTGCTGCTGGTGAACGCCGGGGGCGACACAACGCGCAACCTGGTGGCCGCCGGCATGCAGCTGCTGTTCGAGAACCCCGGCGAGCGGGCCCGCCTGGCCGCCGACCTGGACGGGCTGATGCCGACCGCGGTGGAGGAGATGCTGCGCTACACCAGCCCCGTCGCCCACTTCCAACGCACCGTCATGGCCGACACCACGGTGCGCGACGTGGCGATGGAGGAGGGCGACCGCGTGGTGCTGTTCTACGGCGCGGGCAACCGCGACGAGGACGTGTTCGCCGAGCCCGATCGGTTCGACGTGGGCCGCAACCCGAACCCCCACATCGCCTTCGGTGGCGGCGGGCCGCACCTGTGCCTGGGGCTGCACGTGGCCCGCATCGAGATCGCCGCGATGATGCGCGAACTGATGGTGCGCATGCCCGACCTGCGCCCGGCGGCGCCGCTGGAACGGTTGGCGTCGAGCTTCATCGCCGGCGTCAAGACCATGCCGGTCGAGTTCACCCCCGGCGCCCGCTACGGGAAGTAGCCCATCAGGTCGGCCACCAGCGAGGCTGGCTGCTGGGTGAAGAGGCAGACCTTCCCGTTGGCGCCGACGGCGGCGAGCACCAGGTTGGGTCGCGTCTGTCGGGTGACGAGGTTCAGGTTGCTCGCCGTCGGGCGCTCCTGACCACACGGCCACACCGTGACGAACCCCGGCGATGTCACGTCGGTGCCGGTCACGTTCAACGTCACCGCGGTGGCATCGGCGGGCACGCCGGCCGCGCCACCGGTGACGGTGAGCTCCACCACGCGTCCGGCCGAACGGTCGTCCGGCGCGCCCACGCCGGTGCGGGTGTCGAGCAGACGTGACGGGTTCACCGCCACGTAGCCGTTCGGCCCGGCGATGAAGTAGCCGGCGATGTCGGCGAGGACGTTGCCGCCGACCTGGGTGTAGATGCACACCGCGCCGTCGGCCGACAGCTTCGAGATGACCATGTTCGGTGTGATGACGCCGGGCGCGAGGTTGATGTTGCTCGCCGTGGGCAGCGGGGCGTCGCACGGCCACACGGTGACGAAGCCGGCGGCCACCGAGTCCACCGCGGTCACGTTCAGCACGACCGCCGATGCGGTGCCCGGCACCTGCGAGGCCCCGGCGCCGACCACCTGCAGGCGCACCACCTGACCGGCCACCGGTGTGGGGCCGGCGTACCCGACCGGGTCGGGGGCGCGCGTCTCGAGCAGCCGTTCGGGCACCAGCGGCGTGAAGCGGGAGCGCGCCGGCAGGTAGCCGGCGACATCGGCGAGGAGGTCGACGGACTGCAGCGAGAACAGGCACACGGTGCCCGACGCGCTGAGCTTCGAGATGACCAGGTTGGCGCGGGTGTCGCCCGGTGCCAGGTTCAGGTTGCTGGCCAACGGGCGGGGCGCATCGCACGGCCACACGGTGACGAAGCCCGACGCGACGGCGTCGGTGCCGGTGATGTTGAGGGCGACGGCGCTGGCGTCGGCCGGAGTGGACGGAGCGCTCAGCCCGGTGACCTGCAACACGATCGTCTGCCCGGCGGCCGGCTTGCCACCCTGGTAGCCCACCTGGCCCACCCCGGCGCGCGTCTCGAGGATGCGGCGCGGCGCGAACGACACGAAGTCGTCGGGCAGCTCGGGCCCGACGGCGGCGACCGCGAGCGGGGCCATGAGGATGCCGAGGCCGGCGTCGCGGTCCCAACCGACCGGCGCCACGTCGAGCACGCCGGCGAGCAGGGCGGCGCGCACCTGCGCCGCGGTGGCACCGGGGCGCGCCGACCGCACGAGGGCGGCGATGGCCGCGGCGTGGGGCGCGGCGGCCGACGTGCCGTAGAACGGGTCGTAGGAAGGGGTGCTGGTGGACACACCGTCGGCGGCGAGCAGGTCGGGCTTCTGCAACGCGGCGCCTCCGGACGCGCTCAGGTCGCCAGGCGTCAGCTGGTTGCCGGCCGCGTCGTAGTACATGCGGCGGGGACCATCGGCGCTGAACACCTCGGGCTGGTTGGCCGCGGTGAACACGCCCGGGAAGGGCCCGGCGACTCCGGGCGGCACCGCTGCCGCCGCGGCGGTGGCGCCCACGCTGATGGTGTCGGCCGACGCCGAGTGCCCGTAGGCGCCGCCTGCGGTCGCCCACTCGGTCATGAACCCGTCGACGACGGCCAGGTGGAACACGCGCGGCTGGGCGCCCGGCCTGGCGCGCACCTTCACCGCCACCGCACCGGCCGGCGGCACCGTGAGGAGCTCGAAGGCGAGGTCGTTGCCGTCCTGCACGTTGACCCCGGCGGCGACGACGTTGGCCCCGCCGTCGACGGCCTCCACGTCGTAGTCGTTGGCCGATGCGCCGTCGGCATCGTTCCACGCCAGAGTGACCACGTCGCCCGGCGCTACCGTGATCGACGCGGTGGTGTCGACGGCGGCACCGGGATCGAAGTCGTGGTACTCGCCGGCGGGCACGACCTCGCCGGAGGCGACGAACTCGGCCTCAGCTGTGCTGACGCGACCGCTCGTCAGTCGGCCGCCGTTGCCCGCGGCGGCGACGTAGGTGACTCCCGCCGCCGTCACGAAGCTGACCGCCTTGGCGATGAGGCCGTCCTGGAACGGGGGCTCGCTCAAGTACCCGATGTCGTCGACGATGACGGTGCATCCGGCATCGGCCAGGGCGAGGATGTTGGCGGCCATCGTGGCTCGCCCGCCCAGCGCCGTGGCGAAGTAGACGTCGGCACCGGGCGCGAGGTCGTGGATGATCTCGATCATGGCGCGGCCTTCGCGGCCCGAGCCGCCTGCGCCGGGGATGACGGTGACCGCGGGGACTTCCGGCGAGGCGGGTCCGTCGATGCCATCGGACAGCACGCCCACGCGCACGCCCTGGCCCATGGCGTTGTACTGGGTGCGCACGGCGGGCACGCCGTGGGTGGCCACGCCTTCAGAGGTGACGACGGTGGTAGCGGCGCGGATCGCGCCCGCGTCCAACGTGGTCGTGCCTCGGCGCACCCCACCGACCATCGGCTCCTCGGCGGGCACGACGGCGCGGATGCGCGCATCGGCGGCGAGGGCTTCGAGCGATGCGACGGGCACGTCGGCGCGGACCGCGTCGTACTGCGGGTACGACGACACGACCGAGCCGCCGAGCGACGCGATGCGCGTGAGGAGGTCGCGGTCCACGTCGGCGGTGATGTCGATGCTGACCCGACCGGCGGTCGACGCGACGGGGGCACCGTTGCGGCGGATCGCCGCGTGACCCGTGGGCCCGGCCTCGGCCGCGCTGACGACGTCGACGAGCGCGGTGTCGAGCTTGCGCCGTGCCGGCGACCAGTCGGAGCGATCGAGGAGCGCGTCTGAGGCGCGGCGGGGCGCGCTCGACGCCGGTTGGCCGGCGCCGGCGGGGCGCGCCGCCACCGCGCTCGGCGCGATGAGTAGGACTGCGATGCTCGACACCGCGAAACGCCTCATGCCACCCTGCCCGGTCGTCGTCGTGAGGACCCCGCGAGCGTATTGGCGTCGCCGCCATGGCGGTGACCGGCAGATCACCTGCGCCCGGACGGCGAAGCATCCCCTAGGCTTCCCGGGAGCCGCCGGGTTAGCTCAGCTGGTAGAGCAACCGCCTTGTAAGCGGTAGGTCGACGGTTCGATCCCGTCACTCGGCTCCACGTTTCCCCTGGTCAGATGGGGTGCGCTTCGACCTGTGCTCGCGTCAGTCGCGTTCCAGCCCGCGTTTTTCCCGCGCGTCCAGCCGCACCGGTGCCGGCGGCCGGCGCGCGACGGCGGCACGGGCGATGGCGTCGAGCCGTTCGGCGACGCTCTGCGCCTGGCCGGGCATGAGGTGGCCATAACGGTCGAGTGTCATGGCGGCGGAGGCGTGGCCGAGCATGGTCTGGATGACCTTGATGTCGGCGCCGGCGACGAGGAGGATCGTCCCGCCCACGCGTCGACCGACCATCGAATCCACTTCCGCTCATCGTACGGCCCGGCCGCGTAGCTTCGCGCCAAGGCCCCCCTTCGTTCTGTCCCCAGTAGGCGGGGAGATCACGGTCGAGGGCGTGAACGACGGTGAGGAGCAGTCGGTGCTCGTCAATGTTGTTCAGCCGTCCGACGATGCCGAGCGCATCGGTCTGAGGGTCGTGCCCGTGCTGCGCTTCGGCGATCGGCTGCATCGCTTCAACAGCGGCCATGATTCGCGGGTCGCGGATCCCAGGCTTCACGAGGAGTGGAGCTCTCGGCGTCCCGTCCCTATTGGTCACCTTTTCGACGAGCGGGAACGTCGTGTTCTCGTTCGGTGATCCCCCCTCAAGGAGTACGAGCTGCCACGCAACATGGTCGAGCGCGGTACGGAGGTTGTGGAGCACATCACCGGCGATCGCCGACACGATCGGGTCGATCGCCGGGACGTGGGTTACTCGGTAGACGAGCAGGGACGGGTTTTCATCGGACGGTGCCCCGACGATCGAGTTCGTCGCCACGATGTCGAGCTGGCCGACTGCGGCGCGCAACTCCTCCACATGACGCTTCGCCCGGTTCAGCTTGATTCGCACTCCGTCCAAACTCGCCAGCATGAAACGAAGTTTGCATCTGTGTGGGACGAGGAGGGCGACGGAGACCTCCTCGTCACCATCGGCGGGCCTTCCACGATCGCACGGCTGGCGCCGGCGGGCGAGCAGCCCGTCTACGACGTCGAGATGGCCGACGAGATGCACTGCTTCGTAGCCAACGGCATCGTCACCCACAACTCGCACACCGCTGCCTACGGCGTCACCACGTGGCGCACCGCCTGGCTGAAGGCCAACCACCCGCTCGCCTTCGGCGCCGCGCTCATGACCGAGCACGGCCCGGTCAAGCGCGTCTCGGCCATGGTCGACCTGCGCTCGCGTGGGTTCAAGATCCTCCCGCCGCTCGTGAACTCTGCCGAGCTGTCCGCCTCGTACCTCCCCGCTTCGGCGGAGAGCGAAGGCGCTGTCGTCATCGGGCTCGACGGGATCCG
>JANMAT010000079.1:0-2845 GCA_031359995.1 Actinomycetes bacterium | reverse complement strand
GCCCGCGCTCCTAACATGGGCGGCGATGGCCGCGTCGAAGACCGCTCCGGGGCGCAAGCCCGGTCCCGCGGCCGACCCCGACCAGCGGGTGGAGCTGCTGCGGGCCGCCGCCATGTTGCTGGCCCAGGAGGGGCCCGGCGCGCTCACCGTGCGCCGCATCGCCGCCGAGGCCGGCTACTCGACCATGGGGGTGTACAGCCGCTTCGGCGGCAAGGACGGCATCGTCGAGGCGCTGTTCGTCGAAGGCTTCCACGGGCTGGGCGAGGCCATGACGGGCGTGCCCGAGACCGACGATCCGCTGACCGACATGCTCGGGTGCGGGCGGGCCTACCGCCGCTTCGCCCTCGATCACCCCACGAGCTACGCGGTGATGTTCGAGCGCGTGGTGCCCGGCTACGAGCCGACCGAGTCGGCCCAGATCATGGCCCACGGCACGTTCGAACTGCTCGTCGGCCGGGTGCGGCGGGCCATGGAGCTCGGCGCACTCCCGGCCGCCGACGCGCTGGAGACGGCCCAGCGCATCTGGGCGGCGTGCCACGGTTGGGTCAGCCTCGAGATCCACGGGTTGATCAAGATCGACGACCCCGACGGGGCGGCGTTCGAACGGTCCATGGTGGCGCTGTGCGGCCCGATCGAGCTCAGCGCGCCGCCACCACGCGCGACTCGCGCGTCTGCGCCACGATCCACTCGACGTCGGGGCTGACGCCCAGGCCGGGTCCACCCGGCACCGCCAGGCGGCCGTCGCGGAGCACGTGAGGTGCGGTGACGTCACGGTCCCAGTAGCGATCGGACGCCGACCAGTCGACGGGCCGGTCGAAGGCGTCGCACGCGGCCAGCGCCAGATTGGCGGCCCGGCCGATGCCGGTCTCGTACATGCCGCCGACCCAACAGCTGAGCCCGAGCCGGCGGGCCAGGCGCGCCGCGGCCAGCGCGCCGGGAAGGCTGCCGAATCGGCCGGGCTTGATGGCCACGGCGCGGGCCGCACCCAGCTGGGCCACCAGCCGGATCGTGCCGGGCGAGGTGACGTCCTCGTCGAGGGCCACCGGCGTGGCGAGCGCGGCGATGAGCGCGGCGTGGGCGTCGAGCCCGTCGGTGGGGCCCGGTTGCTCGATGGCGTCGGCGCCAGCGGCGTCGAGGGCGCGGAGCGCGTCGAGATCGTGGACCGCGTAGCTGCCGTTGGCGTCGACCACGAGCGAGTCGATGCCCGCCAGTGCCCGCACGACGGCCACCGGCTCCCCGTCCCAACCGGGGCGCACCTTCAGCTTCACGTTGCGGTAGCCCGCCTCGGTGGCGCGGGTCACGGTGTCGCGCAGGCGGCCCAGGTCGGTGTCGATGCCGATGGTGATGCCGGCGGCGACGTCGGTGGCGGTGGCGCCGAGGTGGGCGGCCAGCGAGCGGCCCGCGTGGCGGAGGTGAGCGTCGAGGGCGGCCATGGCCAGCGCGCTGCGGGCCATGGGGTGGCCGACGATGTCGCGCAACTGGGGCGTCACGTCGCCGTCGATGACGATCGCGCCGAGCAGGCGGGGCCCGAGGTGGTGCTCGAGCACCTGCAGCGCGCCCGCCGTGTACTCGCTGGCATAGGTCGGTTCGGACAGGGCGGCGCACTCACCCCAGCCCTCGCCCTGATCGGTCAGCAGGCGCACGAGGACGACCTCGCGGTGGTCCTCCACGCCGTAGGCGGTGCGCACCGGCGTGCGCAGGCGCAGGGCGACGCGGTGGAGCTCGATCCGCTCGATCCGTGCGCCGGGCTGCATGTGGCCCATGGTGGCGCATCAGGCGTGGAAGAGTGAACGGCATGGGATGGCTCGATTGGCTCACCGGCCGCCGGGACCGCATACCGACCTGGCCCAGTTCGGGCAACGGGTCGTCGGCGTGGCATGCGTGGTGGCACGACGTGGAGGGCAGCGTGCCCATCGTGGCCGTGTCGGTCACCATCGAGATCCTGCAGCAGCCGACGGTCGACCGGCTGTACTTCTGGGCGTTGCAGGCTAGCTTCAGCGACGGGGGCCACACCTACGGCACCGCCCACACCGGCTTGCAGTGGAACCCGCGGCACCCCGCCAACCGGGCCGTCAACTGGGGTGGCTACGGGGACGTGGGCGACCTGCAGTCGATCCTGCCCGGGTCCACATCGCCGCTGCCGTCCACGCCCGACGACCCGAACACGCGCGACTACCCGTGGCAGGAGGCGTGGCCGTACCGGCTGCGGGTCAGCCGGGTCGACGGTGGCTGGCGGGCGGAGGTCACCGACCTGGTCAGCAACGAGACATCGCTGATCCGCGACCTGGAGGCCGGCGGTGACCGCCTGACCGGCCTGGTGGTGTGGAGCGAGGTGTTCGCCTCGTGCCACGACGCCAGCGCCGTGGCCCGATGGTCGGCCATGCAGGCCGAACGGGCCGACGGCACGGTCGTGTCGCCCCGGTCGGTGGGGCTCACGTTCCCCAGGGAGGGGTGTCCGAACACCGACGCCCTGGCCGACGCGGTCGGCATCCTGCAGGTGAGCCACACCACTCGCCGGGCCCGCGACGGCGACAGCATCGCCGTGCCCGGCTGAGGCTGCTGGGGCTGGCCCCCGGCTGTTCTCGGCTACGTAGGAGACACATACGTCTCTTTCGCGGCCGAGAGCGGGGTTCCGGAGCGATTCCAGCTGGGTGGCCGGGCGCCGGGCCCGCTAACCTCAATTGGCCGCCCGGACTCGCGTCCGGTCCGGCCTGGCGACGTGGCCGAGTGGCTTAGGCAAGGGCCTGCAAAGCCCTGTACCCGGGTTCGATTCCCGGCGTCGCCTCTGTGGACTCCAGGGGTAAACTCCCTGTTCAGAGGCCAGTGTGGTGGTCTCGGTTCGTGT
>JANMAT010000196.1:0-88845 GCA_031359995.1 Actinomycetes bacterium | reverse complement strand
TGAAGTACCACTGCCCGTCGCGGCGGACGTAGGTGTCGTCGTAGTAGGCCAACAGGATGGCGGCGTCGCCATTGGCCCGCTTGAAGTGCTCCATGATGTACCAGCGGCCCGCCGCGGTGTCGCCGTCGATGCGGACCTCGCCGTTCAGCACGTTCTGCACGACGGCGTACATGGTCTTCATGGCCTTGTGCCAAAGCTCGACGATGGCGGTGCGGCCGCTCACCTCGCGGCCGGGGCCGAGCACCCAGCGGGCGTCCTCGGCCCACGTGGATCCCCACTGGTCGCCGTTGAAGTGCACCACGGCATCGGCGTAGCGGTGCACCAGTTCGGCGATGGCGTCGCGCGACACCGCTCAGCGCCCCGTGCCGAAGCCGACGGACCTCGCCACCGCGTCCGATGTGCACCTACGCACCGACACGACCGGCCACTCGTCCATGCCCATCCCCCTCGTCACCTCCGGGCTGCGGCGCTTGACCACAGGCCCTCCCGGCGACGATCGTAGCCACGGAACTGATGGCGCGGTACCTGCGCCGTCAGCCCAGGGGGTACCGCATGATCGCCGACCACACCGCCCGTTCGCTCGCCGACCTGTCGTCGCTCGCGGGCCGTCGCGCCGTGGTCACCGGCGGCGCCAGGGGCATCGGCGCCGCCACCGCCCGCCGCCTGGCCGAGGCCGGCGCCGACGTGGTGCTGGCCGACCTCGACGAGGCCGGTGCCGCCGACACCGCCGCCGCCATCACCGCCACCACCGGCCGCCGAGTGCTCGTGGCCCGGGCCGACGTGACCCGGTCCGACACCCTGGCCGCTGCGGCCGACCGCGCCGTCACCGAGCTCGGCGGTCTGGAGATCTGGGTCAACAACGCCGGCATCTATCCCACCACCGGCGCCGCCATCGACGCGACCGATGACTTCATCGACCGCATGCTCGAGGTCAACATCCGCGGCACCTACGCCGGCGCCCGCGAGGCGGCCCGCCGCATGGAGCACGGCGGTGTGATCGTGAACCTCGCCTCTACTGCCGGTTTCCGCGCCGCCAACGGCATCAGCGCGTACGTGGCGTCGAAGCACGCGGTGGTCGGCTTGACCAAGAACCTGGCCATCGAGTTCGCGGCGCGCGACATCCGCGTCGTCGGCGTCGCCCCCGGCGTCATCGACACGCCCGGCGTGCGCGACCAGCTCGAGCCGCTGCGTGCCGCCGGCCTCGACGTGGGGGCCCGCATGTCGAAGACCTTGCTCGGCCGGGCCGGCCAGCCCGACGACGTGGCTCGGGTGATCACCTTCCTGGCGTCCGATCTGGCCGCCTGGGTGACCGGCACGGTCGTGCCGGTGGACGCCGGTTCCCTCGCCGGCTGAGTACGGCCCCGGGCCCGATCTGTCGGCCCACCGTAACTAACCAGATGGTCACTTTCGTCCGGAGATGTGCTTGAATGTCGGCCGCGCCCGAACAGGGCGGCCTCGATGTCGGCGCGAAGTGTGCCGCGTCGTCGATACAACAGGGGGAGAACCTGGTGCGTACCTATCGTCGTTACCTGCCTGTCTTCGCCGTGGCCCTCGCCCTGGTGGGCGCGGCCTGCGGTAGCAGCAGCGGCAGCTCTTCGAACAGCACGGCTGCGGCCGGAGCGACCACGTCCGCGGCCAAGGCCGCCGACACCACGACCGCCGCCGGTGCCGCGACGACCGCGGCTGGCGCGGCGACCACGGCCAAGGCCGCCGGCGCCGATCCTGTCGCCGCGGCGAAGGCGGCCATCGTCGACTTCGTCAAGGAGCCGAGCGGCATCGGCGTGTCGACCCCGCTGCCGTCCAAGGCGCCCAAGAAGAAGCTCGCCTGGCTCGAGTGCGACGTGCCGACGTGCTCGAACTACATCACGCCGGGCTTCAAGGCGGCCACCGCCGCCATCGGCTGGGACCTGCTCGTGCTGCCGTCCAAGAGCGCCGATCCGAGCCCGGCCATCCAGCAGGCGCTCGACGGTGGGGCCGACTACATCGCCATCACCGGCTCGCCGGCGGCCACCTACACCGCGGCCGCCGCGGCGGCCAAGGCCAAGGGTGTGCCGATCTTCAGCTGCTACTCGACCGACGTGCCGAGCATCGCGTCGAACATCCTCATGCAGTGCGGTTCCACGGCCGGTGTGCAGCGGGGCAACACGCTCATGGCCGACTGGGTCATCGCCGATTCGAGCGCCAACGCCAACGTGCTGTACGCCACCATCAACGACTTCCCGGTGCTGAAGGCCAGCAGCGTGGCGTTCCAGGCCGAGCTGAAGAAGGGCTGCGCCGCCTGCACGTTCACCGAGCTCAACGTGTCGCTCGACGACCTCATCGGCGGCAAGGTGCCCGCGGCCATCGCGTCGCAGCTGCAGTCGAACAAGAAGCTGAACTACCTGATGTACGCCTTCGGCGACATGCCCGGTGGCGTCACCGCCGCCCTCAAGTCGGCGGGGCTCGACACCCAGGTCAAGCAGATCGGTCAGGACTTCAGCGACTTCGACCTGCCCGAGATCTCGGCCGGCACGATGAAGGCCTGGACCTCGAACCCGAAGGCCTACTCGGGCTGGCTCATGACCGACGCTGCCGCTCGCCTGGCCACGGGCATGAGCCCGGCCGACCTGATCAAGTTCGAGGAGAAGCCCTCGCTCCTGCCGAGCTTCCTGGTGACCGACGCCAAGACGGCTGACGCCATCAAGGCCGGCAACGGCGACTGGAACCCGGTCGGCATGGCCGAGGCGTTCAAGAAGCTCTGGCTCGTCTGACCTCGTCGTCATCTCGTTGATACGGCCGGCACCACCGCGGTGGTGCCGGCCACGTCGACCCTGGGGGGAACCACCGTGGCGGGAACGCTGAAGATCGAAAACCTCTCGAAGACGTTCCCCGGCCAGGCCGCCCTGATCGGCGTCGATCTCGACATCGCCGTCGGTGAGGTCCACGCGCTGGTCGGCCAGAACGGCTCCGGCAAGTCGACCCTCATCAAAGTCCTGGCCGGGTATCACCAGCCCGATCCTGGATCGTCGGCGTGGGTGAACGAGCAGCCGCTCACGCTGGGCGACGGCCACGCCGCCGCCGCCGCCGGCATCCGCTTCGTCCACCAGGACCTCGGCCTCGTGGGCGCCGTGAGCACCGTCGAGAACCTGGCCCTCACCAACGGGTACGCGACCGGGCCGGGCGGGCGCATCCGCTGGCGCGAGCAGACCCGGCTGGCCCGGGAGTCCATGGCCGCGCTCGGGCTCAGCGATGTCGACGTCAAGGCGCCGGTCGCGTCGCTGTCGGCGGCGCAGAAGACCGCCGTGGCCATCGCCCGGGCGCTCGTGGGCTGGGAGCACGGCGTCAGCCTGCTCGTGCTCGATGAACCGACCGCCACGTTGCCCGGCCAGGACGTGACACGACTGTTCGACGTGATCCACCGCCTGAAGGAGCGGGGCATCTCGATCCTCTACGTGTCCCACCACCTCGACGAGGTGTTCGCCCTCGCCGACCGCGTCACCGTCCTGCGCGACGCCCGCAAGGTGACGACGCTGCCGGTGGCCGACCTCGACCACGGCTCGCTCATCGAGCACATCGTGGGCCATCGCCTCGAAACGTCGGTCGCCTCCATGATGTCGCGTTCAGACGATCCCCTGCTGGACGTCCGGGGCCTGGCCGGCGGCAACGTCGAGGCCCTCGACCTCCAGGTGCATGCCGGCGAGATCGTCGGGTTGGCCGGCATCACCGGTTCGGGCCGTGAGCACACGCTCGGCCTCATCTCCGGCCTGATGCCCCGCACCGAGGGCACGGTGCGGGTGGGCGACCGCAACGTGGCCAGCTTCGCGCCGCGCCAGGCGCTCGACGCCGGCATGGCCTTCGTGTCGGCCGACCGCGCCGTGCGAGGTATCGTCGGACCCCTGACGGTGCGCGAGAACCTCACGCTGTGCGACCTGTCGCCGTATGTGAGCGCCGGGCGCCTCCGCCGCCCCGTCGAGCGCGCCGACGCCCGCAGCTGGATCGACCGGCTCGCCATCAAGACGTCGTCGTCGGAGGCCGGCATCAGCTCGCTGAGCGGCGGCAACCAGCAGAAGGTCATGTTCAGCAAGGCACTGCGGCTCTCGCCCCAGGTCCTCCTCCTCGACGAACCGACGCAGGGCATCGACGTGGGCGCCAAGGATCAGATCCACGGCCTCGTCGACGACGCCGCCGCCAGCGGCGTGGCCGTGCTCGTCGCCTCCACCGACACCGACGAGCTCGTCCGGCTGTGCCACCGGGTCGTCGTGCTCGTGGCCGGGCGGGCCGTGGCCGAGCTGGCCGGTGCCGCCATCACTCCCCAATCGATCGAACAGATCCAGCTCCAGACCAGCCAGAGGACCTCATGAAGCGTTTTCGCGTCGACAAGTACAGCGCGTTGTATCTGTGGGCCGCGTTCATGGTGTGGTTCGGCATCACCAAGTCCGACACGTTCCTCACCAGCGCGTCGGTCAGGCTGGTGCTGGAGGGGAACGTGAACTACGGCGTGCTGGCCCTGGCCTTCCTCGTGCCCCTGGCCACGGGCACGTTCGACCTTTCCATCGGAGCGATGATGTCGATGGCCCTCGTCATCACCACGTCGCTGGCCAAGCACCACACGGTGCCGCCCGTCGCCGGCATCTTCATCGCCCTGGGTGCCTGTGCTCTCACCGGGGCGCTCAGCGGGCTGTTCGTCGTGAAGTTCCGGGTGAACAGCTTCATCGCCACGCTCGGCATGAGCCAGGTGATCACCGCGTTCGTGCTCCACACCTCGAACCAGTCGATCTCCAACGTGTTCAAGAAGTCGTACCTCGATCTCGGCCAGAGGCACATCTTCGGGCAACAGCTGGCTGTCTACTACCTCTTCATCCTGGCCGTCGTCCTGTGGTTCGTGCTCGAGCACACGCCGATCGGCCGCTACATGTTCGCCGCCGGTGGCAACCCCGAGGCGGCCCGCCTCGCCGGCGTGCGCACCGACCGGCTGGTGTGGGGCTCGCTCGTCGTGTCGGCCCTGATCGCCGGCTTCTCCGGGATCATCTTCTCCATGAGGGTCGGCAACTTCTCGCAGTCGATCGGCCCCGGCTACCTGTTCCCCGCCATCGCCGCCGTGTTCTTCGGGGCGTCGCAGCTCAAGGGCCGCGCCAACGTGTGGGGCACGCTGATCGCGCTCTACTCACTGGCGTGGGGCATCAAGGGCCTGCAGCTCACCTTCGCCAAGAACACCATCTGGATCGAGCCGCTCTTCCAGGGTGTCTCGCTGCTCGCCGCCGTGGCCCTGGCCAGCTGGCAGGGCGTGGTCAAGGTGCGCAAGCGGCAGGGCACGGCGCCCACCGCAGCGGCGCCCACCGCAGCGGCGCCCACCGCGGCGGCGGCCGACGCCGCGACGGCCGACGCCGCGACGTGACATGACGGGCGGCGGCGTCAGGCGTTCGCGTCGGGCGACCGCACCCACATCAGCTCCGAGTCGAACGTGAGCTTGTAGTCCGGCGTGAACTCGAGGACGACCCGGTGCGGTGAGTCGAGGAAGGCCTGGAACGCGGCCGCGGCCGGTGTGTCGCCACGCAGGTACCGGCAGAACTCGGGGTAGAACCAGTCCTTCGTCTCCTGGTCCTTGTGGATGATGCACTCGCCCTTGTACGTGACGGTGCGCCCGCTGCCGAGCTCGGTGCCGGCACCGCTGATGCACAACGAGGCGCGCGGGAAGCGACGCAACGCAGGCACGCGTGCCCTGGTCTCGGCGCAGGTCATCCAGAACTTGCCGTCCTTGGGCAGGTACGACTGAACCACACCGAAGGCCTCGCCCTGCTTGTTGGTCCACATGAACACGCCGTTCTTCTGGCCGTACACCAGCTCGTGCTCGAGCGCGTCGCTCAGCCCGCACTCCGTGAGGTCTTCGTAGCCGTCGGTCATCACACGATCGTATGCGACACGCCCGGTCGGCGCCGGAGCAGCGCACCGCTGGAAGGCACTCGCTCGACAGTTCGAGACGTCGAGATGATCCGCGTGGTTCAACGGCGGGGGGGTTCGGTGACCTCGATCAGGTCGAACTCCAGCTCGTCGCCGCTAGCGGGCGGATCCGGCGGCGACGTCTTGGTCGCCAGCCGCGCCAGAAGTCGGCGGACTGCGGGTCCGGCGCTCGTGATGCCACCCGGGAACTTCACCGCGACCACGATCAGTCCGATGCCGGAGAACAGCAGCTGGGAGTCGGACGAGTTGTTGCCCAGCACGGTGAACAGCACACCGGCGGGCGCCATGATCCCGGCCACGAACGCGCCGCTCACGGTGGCGATGCCGCCGAGGTAGGCGAGTGCGACCACGCCGAGACCGCGGGCCGCCTCGAAGCCCACGCTCGAGAAGTCCACGAACTTGTACCCCATCAGGACACCCGACACGCTGGCCACGAATGATCCCAGACCGGCGCCCAGAAGCTTGGTGCGGGGCACGTTGATGCCGGACGCGGCGGCGGCGCGCTCGTTGGCGCGCACCGCCAACATGCGGCGTCCGGTCGCTGTGCGCCGCACGTTCGCCACGAGCACGGCGCACCCGACCGCCACGACCAGCACCATGATCCCGAAGGTGCGGTTGGGATAGCCACCGCGCCCATCGGGGATGATGCCGAGGTTGACGCCGAAGATCCTCGGGTTGGGTACGTGCGCCGTTCCACCGAGCCCGGTGAAGGTGGGGCTTCGGAACAGCACCTGCTCGATGGCAGTGGCCGCCGAGACCGTGACGATGGCGAGTTGGATGCCGCGGATTCGCACTGCGGGCAGGCTGGCCAAGGTGCCGACGATCGTCGTGACGGCGATGGCAGCCAGTGGGCTCAGCGGAAACGGGAGGTGGAGTCTCGTCGTGAAGCGGGCCAGCATGAACGCGCTGAAGCCGGCGAAGGTGAGCTCGGCGAGGGTCACCTGGCCGACGTACCCGGCCAGGAGCACGATCGACAGGATCAGGATGGCCGTGATGCAGCTCTCGATGGTGGCCAGCCGGAGCCCCGAGCTCCCGAAGAGCAGCACGACGGCGGCGATGACGACCGCCAGCGCGACGGTAGGGGTGTACAGACGTGGCACCGACGCTTTCGGATTGCGATTCTCGAGCAGCGTTCCCCTCCCCGGCAACGTGGCCCCGAACACGACGAGCGCGCCCACGATGACGACGAACGGGACCACGGTCTCGAACCCTCCGAGCAGGAAGCGTGGTACCTGGCGGGTGGACACGAGATGGCTCGACAGCCCTTCGAACATACCGATGCCGATGCCCGCCATGATGGCGACTCCGAACGAGCGCAGGCGAGCGGCCAACGCGGCTGCGAGCGCCGCGACCAGGTAGGAGCTGTAGTTGAACGGCCCGACGCCCCGCACCGGCGTGACGAGGATTCCCGCGGCGCCGGCGACGACGGAAGCCAGCACCCAGTTGGCCGCGCCCAGGAAGCGGGGCGACTGACCCATGAGCTCGGCCCCCTTCTCGTTCTCCGCTGCCGCGCGTGTCGCCAGGCCGAACTGCGTGAACCGGTAGAGCGCCCAGAGCCCTGCGCCCGCGGCGCACACCAACCCGGCCAACCAGAAGCGATCCTGCGGTATGGGCCGGCCGAACACGCGCACCACACCGGAGGGCAGGATCGGCGCCGTGCGTCGCGGCGCGGCCCCGAAGTGCAGCACGGCTAACCCGATGAGGGCCGTGTTGAGCCCGACCGAGGCGATCACCTTGGCCACCTGGGTGGCGTTGCGCAGTGGGTGGAAGATGAATGCGTGGGACGCCAGCCCGATCAACGCGGCGATGGCGACGGCGATCACGAACGACGGCGCCAACGGCAACCGGTGAGTGAGGTGGATGCGATGGGGGAGGATCACGATGGGCAGGACGAGGTCGCCCTTGTCACGCAACTCGACGAACACGAGCGCCGGGAACGTCGCCATCGCGCCCTGTGCGAAGTTCACGACCGCCGACCCGCGGAAGCTGAGGATGGTACCCATGGCGATCGCGGCATAGACCGCGCCCGTGCCGAGGCCGATGAGCAGGTAGACGAGCCAGGTGGTCATCAGGGTTCTGTCGTGGTGCCGCCGGCGATCGGCCGACGGGTACGAGCCATCAGAGCGCGGCCTCTCCCAGGTAGCTGACCTCGAGCAGGTCGCGCCGCTCCGCCAGCTCGGCCGCGGTCCCCTCTATTGCCAAGCGGCCGTGATTGAGCACGTAGGCGCGATCGGCGATGCCGAGGGCCATGTGAACGTGCTGCTCCACGATGAGCACGCCGGTGCCCGTCTCGTCGGCGATGCGCCGGACGACCGGGAGCAGACGTTCCACGATGATGGGCGCCAAGCCGAGACTCATCTCGTCGACCAGGAGCATCTTCGGCTTGGAGACCAGCGCACGGGCCATGGCCAGCATCTGCTGCTCCCCGCCGGACAGCAGACCGGCGCGGCGGTTGTTGAGCGCCGCGAGGGGCGGGAACATCTCCATGGCCTCGGCGAGCGCCTCCGCCCGCGTGGCTCGGCTCCCGACCAGTCCGAGCCGAATGTTCTCCTGCACGGTGAGGTCGAAGAACAACGAGCGGTCCTCGGCGACGTGGGCCAGACCCCGTCGGGCGACCTTGTAGGCGCGGCCGCCCAGCACCGGCTCGCCGAGCACGGTCACGGTCCCCTCCATCGGACGCAGGAGACCCGAGATGGTGAGCAGCGTCGTCGTCTTGCCCGCACCGTTCGGGCCGAGGAGGGCCACGACCTCGCCCGGGTTGACGTACAGGCTGAGCCCGCGCACCACCGGGGCGCCGCCGTAGCCGGTCGACAGGTTGTCGATGTCGATCAGCTTGTCGGTCACGCTGTCTCCTTGGATCCATGATCGAGTTGGCCGATGGCGCTGCCTTCTCGCGCCTGCTCCTCGCCGGCGCTGTCACCGAGGTAGGCCGAGATGACCTTCGGGTTGGCCCGCACCTCGGCCGGGGTGCCTTCGGCGATGATGCGGCCGAAGTCGAGGACGTAGATGTAGTCGCACACGTTGAGCACGAGGCCCATGTCGTGGTCGATGAGAAACACCGAGATGTCACGACTCAGGAAGTCACGGAGGTGCGAACCGAGCACTTGTGACTCGGCGGTGTCGAGACCAGCGGCCGGCTCGTCCAGCAGGAGCAACTTGGGTCGGGCGGCAAGCGCACGAGATACACCGACGAGCTTGCGCTGACCATGGGACAGGTCGCTGGGCAGCTTGTCGGCGATGGCCCGCAACCCGATCACGTCGAGGGCCCAGGCGACCTGCTCCTCGAGACCGGCGTCCTTGCGATTCGGCCGAACGATGTCCACGAGGAAGGAGTACCACCGGGGATGCTCGGCCGCGACGAGCAGGTTGTCGCGCACCGTCAAGTCCTCGAAGAGCTCGAGCGACTGGAAGGTCCGTGAGAGGCCGCGGTGGGCCCGGACGTCGGGCGGAAGGGTGTTGATCTCCACCCCGTCGAACAGGATCGTGCCTGACGAGGGCGCGGTGAAGCCCGTGATGGCGTCGATGAAGGTGGTCTTCCCGGCGCCGTTCGGACCGATGAGTCCGGTGAGCTTGCCGTGGGCGACGGCAATGTCGATCGAGTCGTTGGCGTTCAGGCCACCGTAGGTGACGGTCAGGCCTCGTGTCTCGAGCAGGGTGGCATCGGGCAGGTTCACTGAGCACCTCCGTGCGCCGCCACGCTGGCCGGTGGGGATCCGGCAGGTGGCGGGATCGGCTTGCCGGTCGCCTTCCAGTAGATCTGGAGGATGATCGGGCGGATCAGCAGCAAGGTCAGGATCACGCCGACCAGTGGCATCCAGAACTTCGAGTACGTGCTGACCCGTAGCGGCCACACCAGGTAGCCGCCGATGAAGCCACCGACGATCCAGGGGCCGTAGCGGCGGACGAAACTGGTCCACTCCGCTCCGCGGGCCTTCACCAGCCACGCTCCCGCGTGGCGCATCAGCGGCTGGGTGAACGGCGCAATGCCCCCGGGGTTGCTGATCGCGGTGAGGACGAGGCCCATGCCGCCGAAGACGGGCAGGTAGTCGGTGATGCGGGCACCGGGGAAGTTGTAGCTGCCGAACGCCGCAGCGATGCTGACCGGCGCCAGGAGCGAGCCCACCAGGGCGCCGTTGATGCTGGTGATGCCAGCGAGGTAGGCGAACGCGATGACCGGGAACCCGAGGCCGAAGATGAAGTTGGCCGACGAGACGTTCTGCTGTTGGAAGCCGATGAGCGAGCCGGCCACGCCGGCCAGACCGGCGGATATGCCGAAGGCGAGCAACTTCGTGCGCGGCACGTTGACACCGGCGGCCGCCGCCGCCCGCTCGTTGGCCCGCACCGACAGGAAGCGTCGCCCGGTACCGGAGCGTCGCAGGTTGGCCACGAGCCAGCAGCACGCCACGAGCCAGAAGAGGCAGAACAGGATGAACGACGGGTTGTTGGTCAGACCGCCCGAACCGGAGGATCCGAGCTTGAGTCCGAACAGCGTCGGGCTGGTGATGAACCCAGGTGCGCCTGCCCGCAGCCCGGTCAGCTTGTCGTTCTCGAAGTACAGCTTCTCGATGGTCACTGCTGCGGCGATGGTGACGACGGCGAGCTGCACGCCTCGGATGCGCAGGGCGGGGATGGCGAGGATGAGCCCGACGGCGATGGCCATCAGGACGCCGAACACCATCGCCGGCACCCAGGGAAGCCCCGGGCCCGACACCTTGAACGGGTTGACGTCGGTGATGCTGCCATTCGCCATCATGCGGGCCATGAAGAACGCCGAGGCGCCGGCCAGGGTCAGCTGGGCCAACGAGATCTGGCCGACGTACCCGGTGACCACCACGTAGGAGAGCATGAGGATGGCCGTGATCAGGGCCGTGCTCAGCGCGAACGGAAGGTTGCCGCCGAAGATGTGACGGCCGTGGTAGGCGAGGACGATGACCACCAGGCTCCAGATCACGGTGTGCTGCCAGATGCGTCGTGGATACGGAGCCAGGGGAAGCCGCTTCTCCTCGACCGTGCCGCGGATCGGCAGCTTGCGACCGGTGACGAACAGCACCACGGCGATGGCCACGAGCGGCAGCGCTTCCTGCACACCGTTGCGCAGCCACTGGGGGAACCACGTCTGCGCGATGAGCCAACTGGAGCTGAGCGCCTTGATCATGCCGAGGCCGATGCCGCCGACCGTTGCCCCCACGATCGAGTTGAGCCGACCGATGAGCATGGCGGCGAGGAAGAAACCGAGCTGGCCCGTGAGCTGCACCGGCGACACCGGTCCGCCGAAGGGCCCGACGATGATGGCGGCGAAGCCGGCGACCACCGACGCGATGACCCAGTTGGTGGCGGCGAGGAACTCGGGTGAGAAGCCGAGCAGCACGGCGCCCTTCTCGTTGCCCGCCGCCGCTCGGGTGGCGATGCCGAAGCGGGTGAAGCGGTACAGCGCCCAGAGGCCCAGGCCCACGAGCACGGCGATGAGCAGCAGCCACAGGTTCGACCGCGTGTAGTCCTTCCCCAGGCCGAGGAAGTTGTGAACGATCCCCTCGGGCACGATGGGGCGGGGGTTCGGGTTGTTGAGCTTGGAGAAGTTCAACTGCATCACGCCGCCCAGGAACGTGAGCACACCGATGGAACCGATCACCTTGCCGAGCGGCGGCGCGCTCCGCAAGGGCCGGAACACCAGGAAGTGGACCATGAGGCCCAACAGCGCCGCCATCACGAGCGAGATCAGCAGCGCCGGGATGAACGCAACCTTCGTGTCCGAGAGCTTGATCGTGACCGGGAAGTTGAGGCCAGTCTTGTTGGTCGGAAGGAAGTCGAACCACGGCAGCTTCAGGTAGCCCTTCGTCCGCATGGCGATGAAGTCGTACACCACGAACTGGGCCATGGCCGGATGGGCAAGGTTGATGACACCCGAGCCCTTGTGGGCGACCACCATCGACGAGCCGAGCATGGCGAACAACGAGCCACTACCGAGTCCCACCAGCAAGAAGAAGATCGGATCTTTCACGTTCCCCCCGGAACAGCGCCGTGCGGCGCGACGCAGACGACAGCTGCGGTGCTTGCACCGCAGCTTGGCACTACCGAAGGTGGGGCAACCCGACCAGGTCCGGTTGCCCCACCTTCCACGAGTTCACGACAAACGTGCCAGCTACGTCAGGGCCCGGGCTTGAGCTCCGTGCCGGCCACCAGGTCGACGCCGGAGAACTTCGGGTTCTTGACGTCGAACTTCGCGCCGTCCCACTGCAGCAGGTTGGCCGTGCCGTTGCAGATGGCGACGTACGGCTTCGGTGCGGCAGTGCATCCGAAGGGTACGGAACCGAAGATGTGGTTCTCCTTCGTAGAACCCATCTGCGCCTTGAACGAGTCCGGCGTCAACGCACCCTTCTTGGCGGCGATGTTGGCCTGCTCCCAGATCGTCATCATCACGGACCAGCCCTGGGCGCCGAAGCCCTTCTGGATGTCGGCCGCCTCCATGCCGTACTTCTTCGCTTTGTCGACGTAGTCCTGCGACTCGAGCTTGAAGCGATCGCCGGCGTTCTGGCTCGGATCGCCGAGCACCGCACCACCGGCACCGAGGAAGTAGATGCCCTTGGCCAACGCGCCGGCCGCCTTCTGCTTCTCGAGGTCGATGCACGCGCCGGTCATCACCAGCGGGATCTTGTCCGGGGTCCAACCGAGACGACCGAGGGCGTCGACCAGGTTCCAGCAGTCGGCACCCTGCGCGGAGAACAGGATCACGTCCGGCTTGAAGTCCAGGATCTGGGTGACCTGGGCGCTCAGATCCGGTGTGGCCGGCTTGATCGGGATCCCGATCTGGGTGAGGTCGGGAATGGAGCCGGCCAGCTTCGAGGTGCCCTTGACCGAACCCTGGAGGACGTCGAGCGGCTTCTTCTCGAGGTCGTAGTAGCACACGACGCCTGGAGGCGTGTCCGCCCACGGAACGGCGATCTTCTTGCCCTTCAGGATCTGGGTCGCGGTGTAGACGAGCGCGGTGTGGGCGCCGAGGCAGCCACCACCGGCACCGATGGCGTACACGCCGTCGCTGGTGAAGTCACCGATGGTGATCGGGGTCCCGACGATCACGTTGATGCCGGCCTGCTTGTAGATCGGGAAGTGGTTGCCGAAGAAGTTCAGCGACGAGATCACCGTGAACGGCTTCTTGCCGGCCAGCTCGTTGGCGCACTTCTGCGAGTCAGCCGGGTTGATGGCCATGAAGCACGTCTCGAGCTTGATCGGACGACCGGCCTTGCCGGCGGACACGTCGCTGCCGATGCCGCCGAGCTCCTCGTTGATGTACTTCACCGCGGCCTGGACGGCCGACGAGTACTCGGGGAAGCTGCCGTTCGGATCGCCCTGCGGGTTCTGCAGACCGATGGTGATCGAGTCACCGGCGGCCTTCAGCGGCTTCGTGGCGGCGCAGGCGATGTCCGCCGTGAACTGGCCGGCGTTGACGCCTTCGACGCTGTCGATGGACGCGTCCGGCTTGCAGGCCGGGCTCACGCCACCCTTGCCGCCGGTGGCGGCGGCCGTGGTGGCTGTGCCAGCGGCCGCGGTGGTCGGCGCCGTCGTGGCCGCCGCGGCTGTGGTCGCGGCCGCGGCTGCGGTGGTCGCCGCTGGCGCCGCGGTGGTCGCTCCACCCGAGCTCGATTTGCTGCTGCCGCAGGCGGCAACCGCAAGCGCAAGCGCTACAAGCGGCACCACCGCTCGCGCGGTCGTGGTCTTATTGAACACATGTCCCCCTAGGTCGAACGTTGTTCGAGGTCCGACATCAACCCCCCCAGACCCCGCCACAGTCAAGCACACCCACGGGTGGACGCACGTTTCATCTCCGCGACAAGCCAGCAATCCCACCGGCTCGCGTCAAGGCGGAAGATCAATTGATGATGTAGACATCTCCAGTCCGACCCTCGACACGCGCCACACCCGGGCGGACCGACCCATCGACGCTCACGGGCCAGCTCGTCGGCGAGGCAACGACCTACCAGGCCAAGATGAAGCAGGACGCCGAGGGTGGTGTCGACGGCGCCGGGAAAGGCGTCGTACGCAGGGCTTCGGGACCGTCATGAACACGTGGGGGATCGCCAACGAAGAGGCCGCCGGCGATCCGCCCAAACTCGACTCCACCAAGTTCGCCGCCGCCATGGGTGCGGCCAAGGACCACCATGCCTACCTGGGCACGGCATGTCATGCGCCGACGGAACCGCCAGCGAGCTGATGGCCCGCCGCGACCTGCTCGAGGCCAGCCACCTCGGCGGCGAGGGTCCACCGAGCTTCGCGCTCACGGCGCGAGCCGTCCGAGGTCGAGGGTGACGGCGAACGGCTCGGCCACGCGCACGCGTCGACGTCCTGCGGTACGGCCGACCTCGACGCAGGCGACGTCGTCCAGGCGGAAGCGGATCAGCTCAGGCTGCTCGGGCACGAGCACCCAGTAGGCACGCACCCGGCTCGGGCGTACTCGCGGCGCTTGGTCACGAGGTCGCACTCGACGGACGAACCCGAGGAGACGACCTCGACCGCCCGCAGCGGCGGCGAGGTCATGCGGATCTCCCTGGCCTGCTCGTGCGTGACCACCATCAGGTCGGGGACGCGGACCGTCGCGGGGTCGCCGGTGACCACCACCACCCCGCCACCGCCGCCGAGACGGAACCCGTCGGGCCGCGCGGGGTACAGCTGACCGGCCGGCGCGAACCGGGCGGCCTCGTGGGGGCCGCCGGGCGGCGGGTTCACGACCACCGTCCCGTCGCCGACACGCACGACGGCGGTCGGTGGCCCATACGATCGAAAGGGTGGAACCGGACCGGGTGTGGGCGCTGGTCGAGGAGACACGCTTCGACACCGCCGTGCGGCTGGAGCGACTGACGGCCGAGGAGTGGGGCGCGCCCACCCTCTGCCGGAGCTGGTCGGTGCGCACGTTGGCCGGGCACCTGCTGCTCCACGCCGGCATCTCGGCGGGCGAGCGCACCCGGGCCGTGCTCCGCCACGGCGGCGTCCACCGGGCCCACGACCACCTGGCCCGAGCGTTGGCCGACCGGCCGCTCCCCGAGCTGACGGCGTCACTGCGCGCCGCGGTGGGCGATCAGACCCTGCCACCGCGCACCGGACCGGCGGTGGCGCTCACCGAGGCCGTGGTGCACGCCCTCGACATCTGGGTCGCCCTCGGCCACCCTCCCACGCCGCCGTCCACCGCGGCCATCGCCGTGGTGCTCGATCATCTCGTCGGACCGTCAGCCCCGCGCCCGATCGTCGGGCGCGGCCGGCTCGACCGCGTAGGTCTGATCGCCACCGACGCGCCCTGGCGCCACGGGCGCGGCACCGAGGTGTGCGGGCCGGCGTGGGCCCTGGTCCTGGTGGTCGCCGGGCGCCGAGCCGGGCTGCCCGCGCTGAGCGGCGCCGGTGGCCCGACGCTGGCCGCCCGCCTCGGCTGAGGCCGGCGACGCCGGAGCGATGGCCGGGTCAGCCGGCCGGCACGACCGTCGCCGGTACCAGGCCGTCGGCGGTGTGCAACAGGACCGGGGTGCGGTCCATGAAGCCGGTGACGAAGGACTCGTGCCCCACCACCAGCACCTCCCCCGTCGACGGGCGGTACACCGCCGGAGCGTCGTGGGGATCGCTCAGGTAGCGGCCGGGCAGGGGCACGTCGCCCGCCTTGCCGAAGGCGATGGGCGACGCGGCCAGGCCGAGCACCCACCACTCACCGGTCGACGGTCGGAACACTCCGAGGTCGAGCACGCCATCGCCGTCGTAGTCGGCCGGCGCGGGCAGATCGCCCGGGTCGCCGAACACGACCGGCTCCCGCCCGCTCACCAGCCACTGACCCGTCGACGGGCGGAACACCGCGGGGATCGTGGTCGCCGCCGCGGTCCAACGCCCGGGCACGGGCACGTCCTCGGCCCCGCCGAGCACGACCGACGCGGTCGCGCCGTCGACGAGCCACTCGCCGGTCGACGGACGGAACACCGCCGGTTCGGCGGCGCCGTTGCCGTCGTAGTCGCCCGGCACGGGCACGTCGCCGGCCTCACCGCCGAGCTCGATCGGTTCGGCGCGACCGACGATCGACCAGGCGCCGGTGCCGGTCGTGTAGGCGGCCAGGTCGGTCAGGCCGTCGCCGTCGTAGTCGGCCGGCGCCGCCTCGTCACCGAGGCTCCCGAACAGCACGGGCTCGTCGTGGTCGACGCGGTGCCACGCGAGCACGTCGCGCACCGGTGCCGATGTCACGGTCGTGCGGGCCTGCTCCTGGGCGGCCACCTTGGACCCACGCCCGAAACGGACGCGATCCTCGACCTTCTTCCAGCCGGCAAAGGCCGACTGGGTGGTGCGGCCGAACGGTGAGCTCGGCCAGCGATTCATGGCGACCCACGCCGCGCTGGGCAGGAACGCTGAGGCGACCAGGGTGATGGCGATGCCGCGCTTGACGCGCGGCACACCGACGAGTCGGGCGCGGGTGCGGTCGCTGGGGGCGATCAGCCGCCGTTCGGCGAGCTCGCTGACGAGCGTCGCCACGGCGATGGGACCCTGTTGGCGCGAGCGGCGCCAGCGCGTCACGCGGTGCTCCGCCAGGAGGCACAGGTCGCCGATGAACCGACCGAGAACGGCCAGCCCACGACGGATCCGGTGGTACGTCCGCACCACCGACGACGGTCGGGCGATGACGCAGCCGAGGAGCACGAGCGCCGCGGCGACGATGCCGGGCCGCCAGGCCAACGGCACGAGGTCCATCAGCTGTCGAGGTCGGCGCCCACCGTCACACCGATGCCCGCCTCGCTGGGCGTCGACGTGGTGGCGGTCGTGGCGATCTCACCAGCCGCGGTCAGCCCGGCCGGCATGCCCTTGCGGGAGTCGAAGGTCTTCTCCTGGATGACCTTGCCCATCTCGGCCAGCAACGTGCGCGCCGGCGTCTGCAGGTCCCAGTCACCGAGCTTGTCGCTGGCGATCAGGCTCTGCATCGTCTGGTGGGCCAGCTGCAGCTTGGTGAGCTCGGCCGCCCGCAGATCGGAGATGACGTCCTGCACCTGGCGCTCGCCACGGGCCAGCATCATGGCCACGAGGGCGGGCTCGCCGCCGGCGATGCGCTCGAGCCAGAAGTTGGCCCGCAGGCCCATCGACTCGCGCTGCAGCTCCTCCTCGAGGGAGTTCGTCTGGTAGCGGGCCCGGATCAGCTCGCGCTTGCGGTCCTCCTCGATGAGGAGCGCCTGGTGCTGCTGGGCGCCCTTGTCGAGGGAGATCTTCACGAAGATGTCGGTGACCGACATGCCGTAGCGGTCGAGGGCGCCGTCCTGGGCACCGAGGGCGCTGAGCGCCTCCCGCATGGCCTGCTCGCACGTGGCGGCCTTGTCGATGCGGTACTTGCGACCGACCGAGCGGAGCACCTTCTCGACCTCGCGGGTCACCACCGGGGCGATGTTGTCGATGCCACTGGCCACGGCCACGATCGCCTGGGCGACCTGGGTGATGATGCGGGCATCCACCGTGAACGCGAACGTGTCCTCGCTGCTCGGCACGCCGAGCGACACCGTGACGTCCTGCTCGCGGGCGTCGACCTCGATGATCTCGGTCAGGTTGCCGAAGCCCATGTCGCCGGCGGTCAGGCCGGTGGTGAGCTGGCCATCGACGCGGAACACGTGGATCACACCGTCGCGACGGGCGGGGATCTCCCGCATGCGGCTCTTGCGGAGGAGGCCTTTGCGCTCGGTCTCCATGGTCGTGCGGTTGAGGATCGGGTAGCTCATGGGGCACCTCGTGTGCGGCGGTCGGTCTTCCCCGTTGTTTTCGACCACTTCTGGATCGAGTTAAGCCCCCGCGCCGATCGCGTCCGCATCTTGAGAAAACCCAGAGCCGCCGCCGTGACCGCGGCCGGGAGCCTCTGCGCCGGGTCAAGGCGCCGGAATAGGCGCCCGGCTCCGCTGGTTCCCCATGGACACCCGGACCCAGGAGACCACCCGTGCGCGAAGGCGATGCCGCCCCCGACTTCACGTCCACCAGCCACACCGGTGAGACGATCAGCCTGTCGGCCCTGCGGGGCACGTGGGTCGTGCTGTACTTCTACCCGGCCGACGACACCCCCGGCTGCACGGCCGAGGCGTGCTCGTTCCGCGACAGCTACGAGGCCTTCACCGACGCCGGGGCCGTGGTCATCGGTGTGAGCGGCAACGACACCACCTCGCACACCAAGTTCGCCGACAAGCACCGCCTGCCGTTCTCGCTGCTGTCCGACACCGACGGCTCGCTGCGCTCGAGCTACGGGGTGAAGAAGTCGCTCGGCCTGCTGCCCGGGCGCGTCACGTACGTGATCGACCCCAGCGGCGTCGTGCGCAAGGTGTTCTCGTCGCAGCTGCGGGCCACCAAGCACATCGACGAGGCGCTCGCCACCATCCGCAGCGCGGCATCGCGCTGACCGTCGGGCGATGAGCCTACGGGTCGCCGCCAACCTCAGCCTGCTGTACCCCCACCTCGCGTTCGCCGAGCGGTTCACCGCCGCGGCGGCCGACGGCTTCACTGCGGCGGAGCTGCTGTTCCCCTACGACGTGGAGCCCGACGTGCTCGCCGGTTGGCTGCGGGCCAGCGCCCTGCAGCACGTGCTGGTGAACACGCCACCGGGACCGACCGGTGAGCCTGGCTTCGCCGGGCTGCCCGGCGCCGCGGCCGCCTTTCGCGACGGGTTCCACCGCGCCCTCGCCGTGTGCGGCGCCACCGGCTGTCGCATCATCCACACCATGGCCGGCGACCCGCCCGCCGGAGCGACCTACGACGAGTGCGTCGACACGCTGTTGACCAACCTGGCGTGGGCGGCGGCCGTGGCCGCCGAGCGCGGCATCGTGCTGACGCTGGAGGCCCTGAACCACCACGACATGCCGGGCTACCTGTACTCGGTGCCGGCCCAGACCGTGGCTGTGGTGAACCAGCTCGGCCACCCGGCCGTGCGGGTGCAGTTCGACCTGTTCCACACCGCCCGTGAAGGCCTCGACCTGGTGGCCGAACTGCACGCCGCGCTCCCCCACACGCACCACGTGCAGATCGCCGGCGCCCCTGATCGTCACGAACCAGATCTGGCGTACCCCGGTCTGGCCGACGCGATCGTCGCCCTCGACGCGTCGGGCTACGACGGCTGGCTCGGCTTCGAGTACCGACCCGCGGGCGACACCACCGCCGGTCTGTCGTGGTGCACGCCGATGGCCGCGCGGTTCGTGCGCTGACCCACGCCGGCGCCGTGGTGGCGGGCGCTACCGTGCACGGGCAGCTCGAGGAGCCGATGGTGACGCGCAACGAGACGAACGGCATCCCGGGCCGACCATCCCACGCTGCCGTCGCTGGTGGGCGCCGCCGGCTACCGCACCGCCATGTTCGGCAAGTGGCACTGCGGGTTCCTGTCGTGGTTCAGCCCGCTGCGGATCGGGCTCGAGGAGTTCTTCGGGAACATCTCGGGGGCGATGTGCAGGTCAACTACACGGCGCCCCACTGGCCGTGGGAGGGGCCCGGCGACGAGGCCCTGGCCCGCCAGATCACCGAGCGCACCAAGGCGGGCGTGCAGCCCCTGCCGGTGCTGCACGTGGACGGGGGATCCCTGGCCAGGTACGGCGAGCTGGTGGAGGCCATGGACACCGGCATCGGGCGCATCCTCGATGCCCTCGACGAGACCGGCCAGGCCGACGACACGCTCGTGGTGTTCTGCTCCGACAACGGCGGCGAGCGGTACTCGTTCATGTGGCCGTTCCTCGGCGAGAAAGGCGACCTCACCGAACGTGGCATCCGCACACCGCTCATCGCCCGGTGGCCGGTCCGCATGGTTGGCGGTCAGGTCAGCGACGCCGCCAACATCCCCATGGACTGGATGGCCACGTTCGTGGACGCCGCGGGCGCCCGACCGGCACCGACGCACCCGATGGACGGGGTGAGCCTGCTGCCGTGGCTGGTGGACGGCGCGCCCTACCCCGAGCACGACCTCGTGTGGCGCTGCCGTGACCAGGGCGCCATCCGGCGGGGCCGCCTCAAGTACCTCTACGACACCCGACCGCGGCGCCTCATGCCGACGATGCCGCGCTGGGACGGACCGCACGACCTCCTGTTCGATGTGGCCGACGACGGCCGCGAGGTCGCCAACCTCGCGGCGGTGCACCCCGATGACGTGCGAGAGCTGCGCGCCGCGTACCGGGCCGTGGCCGACGACCTGCTGCCGTACGGGCCGGAGCCGCAGTGGGCCCCGCCACCGGTGCTGGTGGACGACCCCGACTGAACGACGGCCGCGGCCGCTCCCTGGCCCGTGACGTCGTGGTGGTCGCATGGCATGACTTTTGCCGTGCCCACCGAGAATTCGGCGAGGTGACCCCCGCAGGCGGACGCACCGATGGTCCAATGGCACCGTGCGCGTTCGTGGTCGGTTCCGTCGGGTCGCGTTCGCCGCGCTCGTGGCCGTGACGGCGTGCGGCACCCCCGACACCGGCGCGTCGGCCCCGACGACCGCACGGGCGACCACATCGCCGACCGCGGCGGTCACCACGACCACCGCCGCGCCCGTCACGACCACCGCCGCGCCCACCACACGGGCCACGGGGGCGCGGACCACGACGGCCACGCTCGACCCGGCCACGGCCACCGCCGAGTGGCTACCGGCGTGCACCGCCCGAACCGCGGCAGCGAACCCGGCCACCTCGGTCGCCGACGAGCGCCGCCTCGACGGCTTCGGACCGCTGAGGTCCGAGCCGACCGTCACGATCGGGCTGCCGTCGACGGCCGCCGCCGACTCCACCGGTGCGGGGCGCCTGCCACCGTTCACGAGGACCGAGCGGATCCCCGGTGGGGTGCTGCTCGTGCTCAGCTCGTCGTCGGACGGCGCCGTGACCACGGTGGCCGCCGCCGTGAACCACGACGGCTCGGTCCGCTGGGTGCAGTGCCTGCCGGGCTCCGGCGCCGAACTCTTCGCGGCCCCTGCCTCCTCGCTCCCCCGGCAGGCGCTGGTGACGACCGCGCACCACACCACCAAGCAGGAGCCGGTCACCCACGAGCTGTTCGGCTTGTCGCTCGCCGACGGCTCGATCACCACGACCCACGCCGACACGGCCCGCAGCGCGGGCATCCGCACCGCGACCCTCGCCGACCTGCGCGTGTTCGCCCGGGGGCGCACGACGATCCTGCTCGGTCACAGCGCGTACGCCGGCACCCTCACCGGCGTCGATCTGTTGTACGCCCTCGACCTGCGCACGCTCGCCGTCGGTCCGGTCGCCATCCCCGACGAGCTGCGGGCTGCGGGCCGCACGATCGCCGACGAGACCTTCGTCTACGGCGCCGACGACGCACTGCTGCTCACCGGCCCGTCACCGGGTAGCCCCGTGCTGGCCGTGCTGCACGGCGGCTCCTGGGTGCGCACGCCGGACGCGTTGGCCGCCTCGCGACCGCCGCTCGTCTCGTTCGGTACCTACGACGCAGGTGCGCCCCTGCAGGCAGTCGACGCCAGCGGGGCCGTGCTGTGGACGCAGGCCGGGCTGACCTCACCCGGTCTGCAGGGGGTGACCGTGGCCGTCGCCGGCGACACCGCCGTGGCCGACGTGTGCACCGCCGTCGCCGCCAGCGGCTGCCGCGGGTTCGCCACGGTGGCGGTCGACACTGCGACCGGGAAGGAGCAGTGGAGGCTCGACGGCTTCCGTCAGGTCAGCGTCGTGGCCGACGGCTACGCGCTCGTGACCGACGGACCCGTGATCGCGCCCGACCGGAGCGAGGTGAGGCCGCCGGGTTGGATGCTGCTCGATCTGGCCACGGGCCAGCCGGTGGCCGGCCAGGCGTGGGCGCGGGCCGACGCGTTCCGTTGGGGGTGCTGCGGCGAGTCCGACACCGTGTGGGTCACGGCACTCGGCGGCATCGTGGTCGCGACGAACGGGACCGCCGTGTCCCTGTGGTACCCCGCTGACTCAGGCGGCGTCCGCCGCACCGTCGTCCTCGATTGAGTCGGCGTCGTCGGGCGCGGCCCCACCGACCGAGACCGCCTGCCGGTGGGCGTACTCGGTGAACTCGGCGCCGCTCACCGCCTTGTGCCACAGCCACCCCTGACCCTCGTGGCAGCCGAGCCGCCGCAGCACGTCGCGCTGCTCGGGCTCTTCGATGCCTTCGGCGATCACCACCATCCCGAGCGAGGTCGCCATGTCCACCACCCCGCGCACGATGATCTCCTGGGAGCGGTTCGTGACGATGTCGTCCACGAACCCCTTGTCGATCTTCACGCAGTCGGCCTCGAAGCGCGTCAGGTAGTTCAGCGCGGCGTGGCCGGCGCCGAAGTCGTCGAGGGCGAGCTGCACGCCGAGCCCGCGCAGCGTGCGCATGTTGATCGTGACGGTCTCGTCGGTCGCGATCTGGGACGACTCGGTGATCTCCAGGCACAGTGCACCGGGTTCCAGGTCGTGGTCGCGCAGCAGCCGTTCCACCGCGAGGGCGAGGTTGGGTGACGCCCATTGGCGCGGGGCGACGTTCACCGCGACCTTCACCGGCGCCAGCGCCCCGAGCTTCCGGCGCCAGTCCTGCATCTGCCGGCAGGCGTGCTCGATGACCATGAGGCCGACGGGCACGATGAGGCCGGTCTCCTCGGCCACCGCGATGAGGTGCGTCGGCAGGTGGGCGCGTCCGTCGGCATCGCGGATGCGCAGCAGGGCCTCGGCGCCCACCACCCGCTCGGTCGCCAGGTCGAGCACCGGCTGGTAGTGCACGATCATCTCGTCGGCGTCGAGGGCGTGGCGCAGCGAGTGGGCGGTCTCGACGCGGCGGTGGGCCTCGGCGCGCAGCGACGGCTCGAACAGCTCCGTGCGGTCGCGTCCGCGCTCCTTGGCCAGCTTCAGCGCGGTCTCGGCCGCCGGGAGCAGCTCGGTCCGGTGGTTGTCGGTCCCGAGCGCGACACCCACCGACACCGTCAGGGCCGACAGGCCGTCGATGCCCGTGATCGGATCGGAGGCCACCCGTCGAATGCGATCGGCCAGTACCGTGGCGTCGCTGGCGGCCATGGGTTCCTCGACGAGGACGGCGAAGCGGTCGCCGTCGCCCCGCACGACCTCGTCGCCCAGGCGCACCACCTGGGTGATGCGGTTGGCCAGCTCCACGAGCACGAGGTCGCTGGCGTTGTGACCGACCGTGTCGTTGATCGTGGCGAAGTGGTCGATGTCCACGAGCAGCAGGGCACCGAAGACCAGGTCGGCGTCACCGGGGCGTGGATGGGCGAGCCGCTCCAGCAGGAACGAGCGGTTGGCCAGACCGGTCAGGCCGTCGTGCTGCTTCTCCCAGATCAGCTTGGACGCCGCCTCGGCGCGCCCGCTCACGTCGTAGACGTTCACGACGATGCCATCGATGTCGGCGTCGTCACGGCGGTTGGTGAGCTCGAGCTCGACATCGACGAAGTGCTCGCCCTCACCCTGCAGCCGCACCTCGACCGTCGTGTGCTGGCGGGGCGGGCCGAGCGACGCGAGGGCGTCGGCGAGACGAACCGCATCGGTGCGACGCACGAGCGACGCGAACGGCACCCCGGTGATGGCGCGGGCCGACCGGTCGACCATCGCCGCCAGGGCGTCGGTGGCATAGGTGAGGGTCCCGTCGGTGGCGACCACCGCCGCGGCACCGCGCCAGTGCTCGAGCAGCGCCGCCGAACGGGCGTGCGCGGTGCGCCACCGCTCGGTCGCCGCCAACTGCTCGGTGAGGTCCTGGGTGATCACGATGAAGCCGAGGTGCCCGCCGCCGTCGTCGCGCAGCGCGGTGACCGCGACGTTGGCCCAGAACGTGCTGGCGTCGGCCCGCAGGCGCAGCCCCTCGTCGTGCACCCGACCGTCGCGCATGGCTGCGGCGAGGACGTCGTCGCCGGTCTCGTCGGGTTCGCGCAGCTCGAGCATGCCGACGTGGTGGCCCACCACCTCGGCGGCGGTGAAGCCGTGCATGTGCGCCGCGGCCTCGTTCCAGCTCGAGACGGTGCCGTCGGCGGCCAGCGTGTAGCAGGCACAGCCGTGGAGGCCGTCGAGCATGACCTCGACCGGCACGGGGGCCGACGCGGCCGGGCGGCGCGCGGCGCGGGCTGGACGACGAGAGGTCGAGCGGGCCCGCATGCCCTCCTGGATCGGCTGGGTGATGCAGCCTCTTGACGGCTGCTTACCGAAGCGGTGCCCGCCTTGACCAGACCTTGAGAGATGGGCGCCGGGTCAGGCCCGTTTGACGGCGCACGGCCCAGCGCCGGCCGGCGAGGAACCCTGCTGGCACGGCGTCAACAGGCCTCCTCCGGGTGGGCCCGGGCGTCCTGGTGCTCGCGGTCGGCCCGCTTGCCCCGGTAGACACGCATGTCGATGGCCCGCAGCGTCGTGGGCCGCATGCGGAACAGCAGCCGGGGTTCGGTGCGCATGTTGGCCACGAAGGCGGCCACCGCCGGCGCCCGCTCCGGGTGGCCGAGACCCACGTACTTGTCGGCCAGACGCTCGGCCATGGGCCAGATGTCGAACGCCGGCGGCACCAACGCCTCGCACACGCCGTCGAGCTCGACGTGGGCGGTGACGGGCGGGCCCGACTCGATGCACAGCGATGCCCGACCGTCGACCATCAGCTGGCGGCACCACACGCGCGTCGTGGTCCCGATCAACCAGAGCTCGCCATTGGGGTGCTCGTGGAGGCCGGCGACGAACGGCGGCCGCGTCGGATCAGGCTCCCACCACCACCACACGGGCACGGTGTACGGCGCACCGTTGCGGCGCAACGTCGCCACCACCCCCACGTGCGGCTGGCGTAGGTAGGTCGCAAGGTCGTCGGCGGTCATGTGCGGCATCTCCGGAGTCTCCCAGGCGAAACCCGGCCCTATCAGCCAACACGTCCCCACCGATCAGCTAGCGTTCGGGTATCACCCGCCGACCACCACCGGCGGGGCCAGCGCCCGGGGGTGCGCCCTGATGATGCTGTCCGTACGAGGCGGGCCGGTCGGCTCCCCCCAGGTCGCGCGTCACCGTCGATCGGCCGTCATGGCCGCCGCCCTCATGCTGGCCCTCGCGGCCTGTGGCAGCAGCTCCGGCACGGCCAAGCCCAAGGCGACGACCACGACCGCGCCCCGGGTCACGACGCCCACGGTGGCTCAAGCCGTCACCACCCCCACCGTGCCGGCGAGCACGTTGCCGTCCACACCGACCTCGGCGGTGGCTCCGCCTGTGCCCACCACCACCGGGTACACCACCGAGCCCACCACCGGCGCCCTGAAGAAAGGTCACAGCGGGAACCGTGTGGCCGCCATGCAGACCAAGCTGAAGGCCCTCGGCTACGACCCGGGCCCGGCCGACGGCAAGTTCGGCGACAAGACCGAGTCCGCGGTGAAGAAGTTCCAGACCGACAAGCGGCTCGCGGTCGACGGCATCGCCGGCAACCAGACCCTGGGTGCCCTCGACACCGCGTGCTCGGGGAAGTGCTGACGCCGGCGCGGTAGCTTGAGCGGTGCTGGTGCGCGCCCAGTCGCGGCACGGGCAGGGGGACGGTCATGGACGAGCACCTCACCGCGCACGAACGCGTCGCGCCCATGCACGAACGACCCAGTGGACCCCTGCAGGGCGTGCGCGTCCTGGACGTGACCACGGCGATCGCCGGGCCGTGGGCGGCGATGATGCTGGCCGACCTCGGCGCCGACGTCATCAAGGTCGAGCCGCCCGGCGGCGAGGACCAGCGCAAGATGGGGCCGTGGCGGCGCGACGACACCGATCGGGCGTTCGGCGGCCCGTTCCTGGCCTACAACCGCAACAAGCGCGCCATCTCCCTCGACCTGAAGGCCGACGCCGACCGGGCCCTGTTCCTGGAGCTGGTCGACACCGCCGATGCCCTCATCGAGAACATGCGCGCCGGCGTGCTCGACGGGCTCGGCCTCGGCTACGACGTGCTCCACGAGCGCAACCCCCGGCTCGTGTACGGCGCCATCCGCGGCTTCGGCGACCCCCGCACCGGCGCCAGCCCGTACGCCACCTGGCCCTCCTATGACCTGATCGCCCAGGCTCACGGCGGCATGGTGGCCACCACCGGCCCCAGCCCCGACGTGCGCATCCGCAGCGGTCCGTTCATCGGCGACAGCTACACGGGCACGGTGCTGGCCACCGCGGTCATCGCCGCGCTGCTCCACGCCCAGCGCACCGGCGAGGGCCAGTTCGTCGACGTGGCCATGAGCGACGCCATCATGGCCCTGTGTGACCTCGGGGTCATGCGCTACAGCTTCATGGGCGAGTACGAGACGCCTCCGACCGGCAACACGAACCCCTTCCTCGTGCCGTTCGACGTGTTCACCAGCGCCGACGGCGCCCTCGCCATCGGCACCCCCGGCGACGCCCACTGGCGCGTGCTGGCCGCGGCGATCGGTCAGCCCGATCTGGCCACCGACGAGCGCTGTGCCACGCTGAAGATGCGCGTGAAGCACAAGGAGTTCGTGGTGGGCACCGTGGCGGCGTGGTGCGCCACCCGCACCAACGCCGAGATCATCAGTGTGCTGGGCGGCAAGGTGCCGGTGGGCGCAGTGAACCAGCCCGGCGACCTGTTCCACGATCCCCACGTGGCGTCGCGCCAGATGCTCGTGTCGGTCGACCTGCCCGGCGGCCGGCCGGTGGTGGTCACCAACACGCCGATGCGCTTCACCCGCACCCCGGCAGGGGTGTACCGCCGCTCGCCACGGGTCGACGAGCACCGGGCCGAGCTCCTGGCCGAGCTCGGCGAGCGGCGCGGGGCTCAGCCCGGCTGAGCCCCGCCTTCGGCCAGCGCCTTCACGCCGTCGACGGTGCGTTGCATGCTGACGCGCAGGGCCTTGCGCCGCCACGCCAGGATCCGCTGCTCGCGCTCGGGCTCCTGCTCGATCATCGACCGCGTGCCCGACCGACCGGGACCGATCGTCATGTGGTGGCGCAGGCGCGTGTGCTCGCCCCCGAGCCCGAGCGGCTCGAGCTCGAAGCTCCACGTGGCGCCGGGCCGCTCGGGGTCGGAGACCGCCCACACGAAACGCCGCCCCGGCTCGTGGCCGACCACGTGGCTGGTGGTCGACCAGTCACCGAAGCCCTCGATGTGGTTGTGACCCACGAAGCGGGCGCCGAGTCCGGGCTCGTCGCCTTCGACCCACTCGGCCCGTTGCAGCTCGCCACTGAAGCGGGCCGGCACGCCGATGTCGCTGATGATCGGCCACACCACCGATCGGGGCGCGGCGATGTCGATCTCGACCGTCAGCCCGGGCCCGTCGCCGAGGTGGTGGCGGCCGTCGGCCGACGGGCGCTCCGCGGTGTGGCCCCACCGGTCGAGGTAGGTGATCTCGGCGGCGGGCCGGCGCGGCACCGGATGGAAGTCGGTGCCCACGGTGTAGGCCACTGGCAGCAGCACGATCTGCGAGACGCCGGCGGGGATGCCCAGCAGCTCGGCCACGGCGGCCCGCTCGCGCAGGTGCATCGTGGTCCACGAGCTCCCCAGGCCGCGGGCGCGCAGGGCGAGGCAGAAGCTCCACGCCGACTGGACGACGGAGTCGAACAGCCCCGGGTTGCCGCTGCCGTCGTGCACGCCCCAGATGCACACCATCACCAGCGCGGGAACGCGCTCCATGTTGTCGATCAGGTGCACGGCCGACTGCAGGATCGCCGACGGGCGCTCCAGCTCGGCGGCACGCGTGGCGAGGCCGGCCCCACCGGCTCGCCGGTAGAGGCCGGCCAGCGCCGACTTCACTTCGGGGTCACGGATGATCAGCCAGCGACGGCTGGCCAGCCCGCTCCCCGAGGGCGCCTGCTCGGCGATGTCGATGCACCGCCACAGGACCTCGTCGGGCACCGGCCGATCGAGATCGAGCCGGCGCCGCACCGCCCGCGTCGTGGTGAGCACCCGGTCCACGGCATCGACGTCACGATCGTCCATGGGCCGACGGTACTGCGCCGCCGCGGGGGCGCCATCAGTCGCGGCGCAGCTTCTCCTTGACTCCGTCGATCACGAGGATGTTCCCTTCGGTTCGCCCTTCAAACCCGTGCGATCACACGCGCTTGGCGAGGAAGATGATGGCCAGGATGATGAGCACGGTCACGAGAAGGCCGCCACCGATGTACATGGTCGTCTCCGTCCTTTGAGAGGTCGTTCTTGTGGTGACGACGTACCCTGTGCGGGGGCCCGCCAACCGCCGGTAACGTCGTCGCGATGAAGCGCATCGGGTTGCTGGGCGGCATGAGCTGGGAGAGCTCGATCGTGTACGAGCGGCTCATCAACGAAGGTGTGCGGGCCCGTCTGGGTGGCGTGCACTCGGCCGATCTGCTCATCCGCAGCTACGACTTCGCGACCATCGAAGCGCTGCAAGCCGCGGACGACTGGGACGGTGCCGGCGCGCTGCTGGCCCACGATGCACAGCGGCTGCAGCAGGCCGGTGCCGAGCTGATCGTGCTGTGCACCAACACGATGCACGTGGTCGCCCCGGCCATCGAAGCGGCGATCAGCGTGCCGTTCCTGCACCTGGCCGACGCCACCGCTGCGGCCGTCCTCGCCGCCGGCATCCGCAACGTCGCCCTGCTCGGCACGCGCTACACGATGGAGCGGGCGTTCTACCGCGACCGCCTGTCCGCGCACGGCCTCGTGGTCGTCGTGCCCGACGAACCCGACCGCACCACGGTGCACGACATCATCTACGACGAGCTCGTGCGCGGCATCGTGATCGCGGCGTCGAAGCGCGCGTACCTCGACGTGATCGATCGGCTCGTGACGCGCGGCGCCCACGGGGTCATCGCCGGGTGCACCGAGATCGAGCTGCTCCTCGGACCGCAGGACGTGGCCGTGCCCTACTTCCCCACCACCCGGCTCCACGCCGAGGCGGCGGTCGCCGCCGCGCTGGCGCCGTGAGCGGGCCGGGCGCCGGGCCCGGTCGTTCCCAGACGTCTCCCAGACTCCCCGTCGGCACCCGAGATCGGCATGTCCGCAACCGTTCCGCCCCCGCAGCGAGAGCTACGGTTCCTGCCGTGGCGCACCGTGGGGGCAGCATCGTCGACGCGGGGCAGGGGCCGCACGACGCCCCGGAAGATGCCCCGGTGCCCCGTCGTCGCCGCCCGTCGCGCCGCATGCTGGCCATCGCGCTGGTGGTGGTCGTGCTCGCCGGCATCGCCGTGGGCCGCCGGTCCTCGGGTACCGAGCCCATCACCCGCGCCGAGATCGCCGCGAGCACGAAGTCCGCCATCGACCAGGCCCTCGCCGACCAGGCCAAGGCACCGCCCGACGCCGCCTTCGTCTACCAGACGATCCTGCCGTCGCTGGTGATCGTGGAGACCGACACCGGCGGCCCCGACCCCTCCAAGGACGCCGGCCTCGGCACGGGGGTCATCGTCAACAAAGACGGTGCGATCCTCACCGCCCACCACGTGGTGGCCGACGCGAAGAGCATCCGCGTGGTGTTCGCCGACGGCACCAAGGCCAACGCCAAGGTCAGCACCGATCAGCCCGAGCACGACATCGCCGTGCTCGTGGCCGACGGTGCACCCGAGGTCATCGTGCCGGCGGTGCTCGGCGGTGGGGCGCAGGTCGGCGACGCCGTGTTCGCCGTGGGCCACCCCCTCGGTCTCGTGCAGTCGTTGAGCGCCGGGGTGGTGTCGGGCCTGAACCGGTCGATCCCGCTGCCGAACGGCGGGGCCACCCTCGACGGCCTCATCCAGTTCGACGCCGCGGTGAACCCGGGCAGCTCGGGTGGCCCCCTACTGAACCGCAGCGGCCAGGTCCTCGGCATCGTGACCGCCCTGGCCAACCCGGCGACGCAGGGCGGCCAGCAGGGCTACTTCATCGGCATCGGCTTCGCCGTCCCGATCGGTACCGCCGGTGGTGCCGCGGGAGGGCCGTCGCAGTGATCGACACCACATCGTGATCAGGAGGAGCACGGACATGCCCCTGGACCCACCGACCTCCGCCCCGCTGGCGCGACCGAAGCCGATGGAGCACGTCGTCTACCAGGTGAAGAAGTTCATCGTGGGCCAGGACGGTCTGCTCGAGCGGCTCATCGTGGCCCTGCTCGCACGTGGCCACATCCTGGTGGAGGGCGTGCCCGGACTGGCCAAGACGATGGCCATCAAGACGCTGGCCCAGTCGATCGGCGGCCAGTTCCAGCGCATCCAGTTCACCCCCGATCTGGTGCCGTCCGACCTGATCGGCACCCGCATCTACAACCAGAAGCTCGGCGAGTTCCAGACCTCGCTCGGCCCGGTGTTCACCAACCTGTTGCTGGCCGACGAGATCAACCGCTCGCCGGCCAAGGTGCAGAGCGCGTTGCTCGAGGTCATGCAGGAGCGCCAGGTCACCATCGGGCGCGAGACCCACAAGGTCCCCGACCCGTTCCTGGTGCTGGCCACCCAGAACCCGATCGAGTCCGAGGGCACCTACCCGCTGCCCGAGGCCCAGCTCGACCGCTTCATGCTCAAGGTGCTCGTCGGCTACCCCACGCCCACCGAGGAGTTCGTGATCGTGCAGCGCATGACGGGCACGGTGGAGCCCACGCAGAAGGTGATCGACACCGAGCAGCTCTCGGCCATGCAGGCCGCCGCAGACGCCGTCTACGTGGACCCCGCCATCATCGAGTACGCCGTGCGGGTCGTGGGCGCCACGCGCGACCCGGGCATCATCGGCCAGGGCGACCTGAAGAGCTACATCACCTTCGGTGCCAGCCCTCGCGCCTCGATCAACATGATCCTCGCCGGCAAGGCGCTGGCCTTCGTGCGCGGGCGTGACTACCTCTTGCCGATGGACGTGCGCGAGCTCGCCGCCGACGTGCTGCGCCACCGCGTCGTGCTGTCGTACGAGGCGTTGGCCGACGGCGTCACCACCGACGACGTCATCGCCCGCGTGCTGTCCATGATCTCGCTCCCCGACGTGCCCCTCCGCGACCGACCGCTCCGCCACGACGATGCCATCTTCCGGCCCGGTCACACCTGAGCGCATCCTGCGCCGGCTCGAGTGGCGGGTGGTCCGCCGCCTCGACGGTCGGTTGCAGGGCGACTACCGGACCCTGCTGCGCGGCAGCGGTGTCGACTTCGCCGACCTCCGCGACTACGAGGCGGGCGACGATGTGCGCCGCATCGACTGGAACGTCACCGCCCGCACCGACTCGGTGCACGTGCGCACGTTCCACGAAGACCGCGAGCTCACCGCCTGGCTGCTGCTCGACCGCTCACCGTCCATGGGCTTCGGCGCCGTCGACCGACCCAAGGATCTCGTGCTCACCGAGCTGGCGACCACGCTGGCCCACCTGATGACGCGCGGCGGCAACCGCGTGGGGGCGATCCTGTACAACAACCGCACCGAGCGCACGATCGCGCCGGCGAGCGGGCGCAACCAGGTGCTGCGCCTGGCCCGAGACCTGATGATGCCCACCGAGTCGACGGGCACGTCCACCGACCTGACCGGGCTGTTCGACCTCGCCGTGAGCACCATCAGGCGCCGGTCGCTGCTCCTGGTGGTGTCCGACTTCCTGAGCGAGCCGGGGTGGGAGCGCCCGCTTTCCTTGCTGAGCCAGCGCCACGAGCTCGTCGCCATCCGTCTGTTCGACCCGCGAGAGGTCGAGCTGCCCGACGCCGGGCTCATCGTCGTGGAGGACGCCGAGACCGGGGAGCTGCTGTCGGTCGACACGAGCGACCCCGAGTTCCGTCAGCGCTACCAGGCCGTCACCCGCGAGCGCGAGGCGCAGCTGCAGGTGGCCGCACGGCGCGGCGGCATCGACCTCCACACCGTGTCCACCGACGAGGACCTCGTGGGCGCCCTGGTGCGCATCATCCAGCTGCGGCGGATGCGGAGGCGTTGATGTCGTTCGTGTGGCCGAAGCTCCTGGTGCTGCTGGCGTTGGCGCCTACGTTCGTCGTGGGCTACGTGCTGCTCCAGCGCCGCCGGACGGCCCGTGCCGCCGCGCTGGCCGCCCAGGGGTTCGTGCCCTCGGCCGCCACGCGGCGCAAGCGCCGTCTGCGCCACGTGCCGTTCGCGCTCTTCCTGCTGGCCCTCACCCTCATGCTGTTCGCCCTGGCCCGCCCCCAGATGAACCTCACGCTGCCCAAGCGGGAGGGCACGGTGATCCTGGCCTTCGACGTGTCGAACAGCATGATCGCCACCGACCTGCAGCCCACCCGCATGGACGCAGCCAAGGCGGCCGCGAAGGCCTTCGTGGACAAGCAGCCCACGTCGATCAAGATCGGCGTCGTCGCCTTCAGCGACGGCGGCTTGGTGACACAGGCCCCCACCAACGTCGCCGGCGACGTGATCGCCGCCATCGACCGCCTGAAGCCCCAGGGGGCCACCTCGTTGGGCAAGGGCATCTTCACCGCGCTCAACGCCATCGCCGGCAAGCCCATCGCCATCGACACCGAGGCCACCGCGGGCAACCTCGACAACGTCGACATCGGCTACTTCGGTTCGGCCTCGGTGATCCTGTTGTCCGACGGCGAGAACACCCAGAACCCCGACCCGGTCGAGATCGCCAAGCTGGCGGCGGTGGCCGGCGTGCACATCTACCCGATCGGCATCGGCAGCCCCGACGGCACGGTGGTCGAGCTCGACGGGTTCAGCCTGGCGACCAAGCTCGACGAGGCGCTGCTCACCCAGATCGCCGACGTCACCGACGGCACCTACTACCACGCCGAGGACGCCGCGTCGCTCAGCAAGGTGTACGACAAGATCGATCTGAAGTTCACCCGCTCGACGCAGCGCACCGAGGTCACCGGCGTGGCCACAGGCCTCGGAGCGATGCTGTTCTTCGTGGGCGGCGCTCTGTCGCTCGTGTGGTTCGGGAGGTTGGTGTAGCCGTGTCGTTCACCTGGCCGCTGGCCCTCCTGTCGCTGCTGTTCGTGCCGGTGCTGCTGGGCGCCTACATCTGGCAGCTCCGCAAGCGTCGCAAGGGGGCGGTGCGCTTCTCGAGCGTCGCGCTCATCAAGGCGGCGCTGCCCAAGCGCTCGACCTGGAAGCGGCACGTGCCCGTCGGGTTGTTCCTGGCCAGCATCGCCGGGCTCGGCGTGGCCAGTGCCCGGCCGCAGACGTCGCTGAAGATGCCGCTGAACCGCACGTCGATCATCCTCGCCCTCGACGTGTCGCGCTCGATGTGCGCCACCGACGTGAAGCCCAACCGGCTCACCGTGGCCCAGGACGCGGCCCGCAACTTCGTGAAGTCGCAGGACTCCAGCACGCGCATCGGCATCGTGGCCTTTGCCGGCTTCGCCGAAGTGGTGGTGCCGCCCACCACCGACAAGAAGCAACTCGTGCAGGCCATCGACAACCTGACCACGGCGCGCGGCACGGTGATCGGCGCGGCCACGCTCAAGGCGATCGACGCGTTGGCGGCGGTGAACCCCGACGTGCGCCCGGTCGATGTGGCCGGCGACGCCGCCCCCGGTCGCGCGGCGCCGGCCACGGCACCGGGCGACGGCAGCTACGTGCCCGACATCGTCGTGCTGCTGACCGACGGGGCCAACACGCGCGGCATCGACCCGATCGAGGCGGCCAAGCAGGCCGTCGACCGCCACATACGGGTGTACACGATCGGCTTCGGCACGACGAACCCGACGTCGATGGTGTGCACCTCCGCCCAGCTCGGTGGCGAGGCGTTCGACCAGGGCTTCGGCGGTGGCGGCGGCTTCCCGCGCGACCCCGGTGGCCAGAACGCCGGCGGCGGTCGGTCGTTCCTGGTGATCGACGAGCCCACCCTCACCAAGGTGGCCGAGATGACCGGCGGCTCGTTCCACAGGGCCGAGGACGCCACGCAGCTGCGTGACGTGTTCGAGAACCTGCCCAAGCAGATCTCGCTGCAGAAGAAGGACCAGGAGGTCAGCGCGGTCTTCGCCGCCATCGGCGCCCTGCTGGGTGTGGCCGCCATGGGCCTGTCGCTGCTCTGGAACCGCTACCCCTGACCCGTCGCCCAAAGGTGACCAAACTTGTCGACATTGGTAGGGTGAGGGGGTGACCGAACCCGCACCGGTGGTCGAGCTGGCCCTCGTCGGCGCCGGCCCCACCGCGTCCTCGTTGCTGGAGCGGGTCGCGGCCAACCTCGCCGAGGTGCTGCCCGACGTGGCGGTGCGCATCCACCTCATCGACCCCCACCGCGCCGGTACCGGGCGGGTGTGGCGCCCCGACCTGGACCCGCGGCTGTGGATGAACTCGCTGGCCGAGGACGTCACCATGTTCACCGACGACTCGGTGCGCTGCGACGGGCCCGTACGGCCCGGTCCGTCGCTGATCGAGTGGGCCCACTCGGTCGACGACGCCACGTTGGCGTCGCTCGCCCCGCCCGACCTGATCGACGAGATCCGCCATCTGGACGGCATGTCGTTCCCGACCCGGCGCGTGCAGTCGGCGTACCTCCACTGGTTCCACCAGGGCGTGCTGGCGTCGCTGCCCGACCGGGTCGAGGTGGTGGTGCACACCGCCCGCGCCATCGACACGGTCGATGGCGCCGACGGCCGCCAGCAGATCACGCTCGATGACGGCACCGCCCTCACCGTCGACGTGGCCGTGTTCGCCCTGGGCCACCTCGACGCCGGGCCCGACGCCACCAGCGCGGCGTTCGGTCGCTTCGCCGCCGAACGGGGTCTGGTGCACGTGCCCGCCGGCCACACGGCCGAGCAGGACCTGTCGGTGCTGGCGCCGGGCACCGACGTGCTCGTGCTCGGGTTCGGCCAGGCCTTCACCGACCTCGTCGTGCTCCTGACCGAAGGCCGCGGCGGGCGCTTCGAACGCCGGCCCGACGGCATCCTGCGCTACCACCCGAGCGGCCGTGAACCGGTGCTGCACGTGGGCTCGCGGCGCGGCGTGCCCTACCGCTCGAAACCCGACTACCGGCTGCAGGCGCCGCTGGCCCCGCTGCCCCGGTTCCTGGACCGCGCCGCCATCGACGCGCTGGCGGCGCGACCCGAGCCCATCGACTTCGACCGTGACGTGTATCCGCTGCTGGCCAAGGAGGCGGGCTGGGCCTACTACCACGAGCTGTTCCACGCCCATGGCGAACGCGCCACCCTGCCGTGGTCCGAGTTCGCGGCCCGCTACGCCGCCCTCGACCTCGGCCCGGCCATCGACGAACTGGTGGCCGCGGCGGTGCCCGACCCTGCCGATCGCTTCGACATCCGCGCCATCGACCGACCGCTCGCCGGCGTGCACCTACCCTCGGCCGACGCGCTGCAGGCGCACCTCGTGAACCACATCACCGACGACGTGGCCCGCCGCACGGACACCGCCTACAGCGCCGACCTCGGCGCGTTCATGGGCATGCTGCTCAGCTTCGGCCCGCTCGGGTTCATCGGTGCCACCGGTCGCCTCACGGCCCGGTCGCGCGTCACCGGTGTGGGCGGCTGGTGGTTCAGCTTCTTCATGTACTACGCCAGCGGCCCGCCGCCCGACCGGCTGCGCCAGTTCCTGGCCCTGGCCGACGCCGGCCTGCTGCGCTTCACCGGTGCCGCCACCACCGTCACCACCGACGCCGAGCGCGGCGTGTTCGTGGCCCGCAGCACGAGCCACCCCGACGAGATCGCCACCACCGCGCTGGTCGACGCCCGCATCGCCGGACCGTCGGTGTCGCGCTCCTTCGACCCGCTGCTGCAGCACTGGCGGGAGCGCGGCGAGGTGTTGGAGGAGGTCGTCACCGACGGCGACTGGTCGGCCAACACCGGCCGGGCCGTGGTGACCGGCGCCGCCATGCGCCTGGTCGACGCCGAGCGACGGCCCCACCCGCGCCGCCACGCCCTTGGCGTCTTCACCAGCCGACCGGCCGCCGGGGCGTTCGCCCGGCCCCGCACCAACGCGCCGGCGTTCCGGCAGAACGACGGTGTGGCGCGTGCCATCCTGACCACCCTGGCCGACATCGCCGCATCCAGCTCCGTCCCTCCGCTCTCGGGAAGGTCCGCATGACCGATCAACCGCTGCACCTCGCGGTGGCCCTCGACGGCACCGGCTTCCACCCGGCGTCGTGGCGCGACCCATCGGCCCGCCCGGCCGAGCTGTTCACCCCGCGCTACTGGGGTGACCTGGCCCGCGCCGCCGAGCGCGGCCTGGCCGACTTCCTCACCATCGAGGACTCCTTCGGCATCCAGTCGGCCCGGTACTCGGGGCCCGACGAGCGCACCGATCAGGTACGGGGCCGGCTCGACGCCCTGTCGATCGCGTCGTTCATGGCGCCGCTCACCCAGCACATCGGGCTCGTGCCCACGGTGGTGCCCACCCACACCGAGCCCTTCCACATCGGCTCGGGCATCTCCACGCTCGATTACGTGAGCCGGGGTCGCGGTGGTTGGCGTCCCCAGATCTCCACCCGTGCCGCCGAAGCCGCCCACGTGGGCCGGCGCACGTTCCCCGAGATCGACCCGCGCCTGCCGGCCACGCCCGAGGTTGCCGCGGTGGTGAGCGGCCTGTTCGACGAGGCGGCCGATGCCGTCGAGGTGACCCGCCGCCTGTGGGACAGCTGGGAGGACGACGCTGTCATCCGCGACGAGCCCACCGGCCGCTTCGTCGATCGCGACAAGCTGCACTACATCGACTTCGAGGGCCGCTTCTTCTCGGTGAAGGGCCCGTCGATCGTGCCCCGCCCGCCGCAGGGCCAACCGCTCGTGGTGGCCTTGGCCCACTCGCGCGTGCCGTTCGAGTTCGCGGCGCGCGCCGCCGACGTCGTGATGGTCACGCCGAAGGATGCCGCCGACGTGGACCGCTGGGTGCACGGCGTGCGCCAGGCCGAGCACGACGTGGGCCGCACCGGCACACCGCTGCTGATCTTCGGCGACCTGCAGGTGGTGCTGGCCGCCACCCACGACGAGGCCGTGCGCCGCCGTGAGGCCCTCGACGAGGCCGACGGCGCCCGCTTCAAGACCGACTGCCAGCAGTTCGCCGGCACACCTGACGAGCTGGCCGAAGAGCTGCTGGCGTGGGCCGCTCACGGCCTGGTCGGCTTCCGCGTGCGGCCCGCGGTGATCGGTCGTGACCTGGACGCCATCGTCGATGGTCTGGTGCCGGCGCTTCAGCGCGCCGGCGCCTTCCGCCGGGCCTACGAACCCGGCCTGCTGCGTGAACGCCTCGGCCTCGGCCGGCCCCAGAGCCGCTACGTGAGGAGCCCGTCATGAGCGAACGACGCAAGCAGGTCATCCTGGCCGCCTACTTCCCCGGCGTGAACAACACGACGGTGTGGACCGATCCCCGATCCAAGAGCCAGATCGAGTTCGACTCGTTCGTGCACCTCGCCCAGACGGCCGAACGGGGCAAGCTCGACTTCTTCTTCCTGGCCGAGGGGCTCCGCCTGCGTGAGCAGCGCGGCGTCATCCACGACCTCGACACCGTGGGCCGCCCCGACACGATGACGGTGCTCACCGCGCTCGCCGCGGTCACGACGCACCTGGGCCTGGCCGGCACGCTGAACGCGACGTTCCGGGAGCCCTACGAGCTTGCCCGCCAGCTGGCCAGCCTGGACCACCTGTCAGGCGGTCGGGCGGCGTGGAACGTGGTCACGTCGTCCGACGCGTTCACCGGCGAGAACTTCCGGCGTGGGGGGTTCCTCCGCTACGAGGAGCGCTACGAACGGGCCGAGGAGATGGTGCGCACGCTGCGCGCGCTGTGGGACTCGTGGGACCTGGACGAGCCGGTGGCCGACCAGGCGTCCGGAGCGTTCCTGCGGGCGGCCCGCCCCGGGGCGTTCCGCCACCAGGGCCCGCAGTTCGACATCACCGGCCACTTCAACGTGCCCCGCAGCCCACAAGGCCACCCGGTGATCCTGCAGGCGGGCGACAGCGACGGCGGCCGCGAGCTGGCGGCGAGCGTGGCCGACTGCATCTTCAGCCGCCACTCGCAGCTGAGTGACGCCCAGCGCTTCTACGAGGACGCCAAGGGCCGCCTCGCCCGCTACGGGCGCCACCGCAACGAGCTCAAGATCCTGCCGGCCGTGTCGTTCGTGCTGGGCGGCTCGACCGCCGACGCGACCGAGAAGGCCCACGTGGTGCGGCGCCAGCAGGTGAGCCCGCAGACGGCGATCCTGCTGCTCGAGCAGCTGTGGAACCGCGACCTGTCGGGCTACGACCCCGAGGGCCCGCTGCCCGTGGTGGACCCCGACGTGTCCCCCGAGGCGTCCATCATCCAGGGCCGCACCCGCATGCACGCCGACCCGCTGAAGACGGCGGCGAAGTGGCGCGAGGTCGCCGAGGCCAAGAAGCTCGGCATCCGCGACCTGGTGATCGAGATGACGGGCCGCCAGACGTTCATCGGCACCGCCGCCTTCGTGGCCGAGGCCATGAACGACTTCGTGCAGCGCGACGGCTGCGATGGGTTCGTGCTGGCGCCCCACCTGACGCCCACCGGGCTCGACGACTTCGTCGACGACGTCGTGCCGCTGCTGCAGGAGCGCGGCGTGCTGCGACACGAGTACGAGACCACGACGCTGCGGGGCCACCTCGGCCTGGGGGTGCCGGTCAGCGCGAGCTGAGCGAGGTGCGGTTCAGGTGCCGCACGAACCAGTCGCGCGCCAACGTGGCCACGGCGTCGAGCGTGCCCGGCTCGGAGAAGTAGTGGGTGGCGCCGGGCACGATGGCCAGGCGAACCTCGCAATGGAGCTTGAACAGCGCCTCACGGTTCACCGTGAGGGTGAGGTCGTCGTCGCCGCCCACCACCAGCAGAACGGGGCAGCGCACGTCGTGCAGGCGGGCGTCGGCCAGGTCGGGTCGGCCGCCGCGCGACACCACGGTCACGATGTCTTCGTCGGCCTCGGTGGCGGCCCAGAACGCGGCGGCGGCGCCGGTGTGGGCCCCCACGTAGCCCACGGGCACGCCGGCCAGACCGGGCTGGCGGTGCAGCCACTGCGTCGCCACCAGCAAGCGGCGGCCGAGCAACGGGATGTCGAAGTTGTTGGCCCGCACCGTGCCCTCCTCGGGCGACAGGAGATCGAGCAGCAACGTGGCGATCCGCACGTCGTTCAGCGCGGCGGCCATGCGCTGGTTGCGGGGGCTGTGGTGGCTGCTGCCGCGGCCGTGGGCGAACACCACGGCGCCGACCGGCTCGGCCGGCACGGTCAGGCGCCCGGGCAGGCGCACGGCACCGAGGTCGACCATGACGTCGTGGTCGTAGGGCGCGCCGCCCTCACTCCCGACACCGCTGCGGTCGACGTACTCCACGAAAGCCCCCTTCGGATCAGCTCCATCGTCCTCCCGGCCGACCGGCACGCGTCAGGGTCGGTGGTCCCATTCCGACGCGCACCATCGCCGGCGGAGACGCGCGGGTAGGTTGCCGTCATGCGCGCACTGGTCATGGGTGGCAACCGCTACATCGGGCTCCACCTCGTGTTCGAACTGGCCCGCCGGGGTCACGACGTGACCGTCATGAACAGCCACGAGGCCCCCATGCCCGACGGAGCCGTGCGCCTCCACGGCGACCGCCAGCAGCCCGGCGTCATCGACGACGTGCTCGGCCCCCATCGCGACGACTTCGACATCGTCTTCGACAACACGGCGTACCACGTGAAGGACCTGGAGCCGATGGTCGAGCTGTTCCGCGGCCGGGTGCGGCACTTCGTGTTCACCAGCTCGGCCGCGGTGTACCGGCGCAGCTTCGTGCAGCCGACGCTCGAGTCGTTCCGTCGCCACGACCCCACCGACGGCGACCCCCGCAAGGGCTACGGCGTGGGCAAGGTGCAGTGCGAGGACTTCCTGATGGCCGAGCACGCCGGCAACGGGTTCCCGGCCACGGTGCTGCGGGTGTCGCACACGCTCGGACCGATGAGCCCGGTGGTGACGCGCGACCCCATCTTCTTCGCCCGTCTCGAGGCCGGCCGGCCCATCCTCGTGCCAGGCGACGGGTTTGCCATGGTGCACCTGATCCACGTGAACGACGTGGCCCGGCTCATGGCCTCGCTGGCCGGCAACGACCGCGTGGCCGGGCAGGCCTACAACGTGGCCGGCACCGAGTTCTCCACCCTGCTCGGCGCCATCGAGATGATGGGGCGGGCCGTGGGCGTGAAGCCCGACGTGATCCACGTGCCCATGGACCTCGCCCGCCACCGCAACCCGCCACTGGTGCACTGGGGCGAGGCCGTCATGGGCGGCACCGTGCTGTCGGTCGACAAGGCCCTGCGCGACCTCGACTGGACCCCCGAGTTCGGGCTCGAATCGGGCTACCGCGACTCGTACCGCTGGTTCGCCGACGGTGGCCGCGACCGCTACCAGTTCGACTTCACCGCCGACGACGAAGTGCTCGGCCTGCTCTGAACGGCGGAGCGCCGGTGGCGGACCCGACCCGATAGGTTCCCTGCGTGAGCACCGCGTCCGACACCCCCCTGCTGCGCCGCATACGCGAGTCGGTGATCGGCGACGACCAGGTCATGGACGGGCCGTTCGGACCCCACCGCATCACCTACGCCGACTACACGGCATCGGGGCGGGCGCTGTCGTTTCTCGAGGACTTCATCCGCGAAGAGGTCCTGCCCCGCTACGCCAACACCCACACCGAGTCGTCGGGCACCGGCCTGCAGACCACCCGCTTGCGGGAGGACGCCCGCCGCATCATCCGTGACGCGGTCGGCGGCGACGACGAGACGTGCGTGATCTTCTGCGGGTCGGGCGCCACCGGCGCCATCGACAAGCTCATCGGGGTCATGAACCTGCGGCTGCCCGCCGACCTCGACGACCGCTACCACCTGTCGGCCGCCATCCCCGCCGCTGAGCGCCCGGTCGTGTTCGTCGGCCCGTTCGAGCACCACTCCAACGAGCTGCCGTGGCGCGAGTCGATCGCCGACGTCGTCACCATCCCCGAGGACGCCGACGGCCACATCGACCTGGAGCGGCTCGAGGCCGAGCTGAGGGCCCACGCCCACCGGCCGCTGAAGATCGGCTCGTTCTCGGCGGCGTCGAACGTGACCGGCATCCTGTCGAACACGTGCGCCATCGCCGACGTGCTGCACCGCCACGGCGCCCTCAGCTTCTGGGACTTCGCCTGCGCCGCGCCCTACGTCGACATCGAGATGTACGCCCGCTGCGCCGAGCACCCGCTGGCCCACAAGGACGCCGCCTTCGTCAGCCCCCACAAGTTCGTGGGCGGGCCGGGTACGCCCGGCGTTCTGGTGGTGCGGCGCGAACTGCTGCGCAACCGCGTGCCCGACGTGGTGGGCGGTGGCACCGTGGCCTACGTGAACCCGTCGGAGCACCGCTACCTGGACGACCCGGTGCACCGCGAAGAGGGCGGCACGCCGGCCATCATCGAGTCGATCCGCGCCGGGCTGGTCTTCCAGCTGAAGCAGGCCGTGGGGGTGGACGTGATCAAGGCCAACGAGGAGTCGTACTGGCACCGGGCGGTGGCGTCGTGGGCGACCAACCCGGCCATCGAGGTGCTCGGCAACAAGAAGGCCGAACGCCTGTCGATCCTGTCGTTCGTGATCCGCCGACCCAGCGGGCGCTACCTGCACCACAACTTCGTGGTGGCGTTGCTGAGCGACCTCTTCGGCATCCAGTCGCGCGGTGGCTGCTCGTGCGCCGGCCCCTACGGGCACCGGCTGCTGGGCATCGACATCGAGCGCTCCCACGCGTTCGAGCACGAGATCACCCACGGCTGCGAGGGGATCAAGCCGGGATGGACGCGGGTCAGCTTCAACTACTTCATCTCCGAGACCGTGTTCCGGTACCTGGTGGCCGCCGTCGATCTGGTGGCCACCCACGGGTGGACGCTGCTGCCCGACTACCGCTTCGATCCGGCCACCGGCCTGTGGCGCCACCGCAACGGCCCGGTCGAGCCGCCGCTGCGGCTCACCCAACTCTCCTACGACGCCGCGACGGGTGCGCTGGTGCGACCCCCGCTCGACGAGGCCCGCGCCACCGAGGACGCCCTGGCCGGCTACCTGGACGCGGCGCGCGCCGTGTTCGCGGCGGCGTCCACCGACGAGCAGTGCGAGCCCGCGCCCGGCACCCTGTCGGCCGACTTCGAGCACCTGCGCTGGTTCGACCTTCCCGCCGCCTCGCTGACCCCTTAGTCGACCCAGCGGACGGGTAGCGCGTTGATGCCGCCCACGTGCAGGTTGCCGACGCGTTCGGGCTCGCCGGCCAGCTCCAGGTGGTGCAGGTGGGGGGCCAGCTCGCGGAACACGGCCCGCAGCTCCCAGCGGGCCAGGTTGGCGCCCAGGCAGAAGTGGGGTCCGTAGCCGAAGGCCAGGTGCGGGTTGGGCGTGCGGCCCAGGTCGAGGACGTACGGGTCGGCGAACTGGCGCTCGTCACGGTTGGCCGACGGGTACCAGAGCACCACGGTGTCGCCCGCGCGCAGCGCGGTGCCGTTCAGCTCGAAGTCCTGGGTGACCGTGCGGGCGAACTGGATGACGGGCGACGTCCACCGCAGCAGTTCCTCCGCCGCCGTCTCCGCCAGGCCCTCGGGATCGGCGGCCAGGCGGTCACGCTGGTCGGGGTGCTCGATGAGGGCCTTCACGCTGCCGGTGATGGCGTTGCGGGTGGTCTCGTTGCCGGCGGTGATGAGCAGGTTCAAGTAGCCGTGCAGCTGCTGGTCGTCGAGCGGGCGATCGTCGACGGTGGCGTCGACCAGGCTGCTGGCCAGGTCGTCGCCGGGCGCCTCGCGCCGGCGGGCGATGAGCTCGGTGCGGTACTCGTGGTACTCGCGGCCGAGGCGGCGCCGTAGGTCGCTGGGCGTCTCGTTCGCCGTAGCCCGCAGGTTGGCCACGCCGGGGAAGGCGAGGATGTCGGTCCACCCCAGGATGCGCGTCCAGTCGCTCTCGGGCAGGCCCATCAGCCCGCAGATGGCGGCCAGTGGCACCCCCACCGACAGGTTGCTCACCAGGTCGAGCGGTTCGCCGCGGGCGGCCCGGGCCCGATCGATGAACCCGGCCACGAAGCGCCGGGCCAGGTCGGCCAGATCGGCGGCCAGGCGGTTCATGGCCGCCGGGGTGAAGCGACGCATGGTGAGCATGCGCAGGTCGAGGTGCTCGGAGCGGTCCAGGAACACCATGTCCATCGGCGCGGTCTCGTCCCACCCGTAGCGCTCGGCCTGGCGCCGCTTGAACTTCTCGACGGCGGCGAAGCCGTCGTAGGTGTCCATGCGCAGGATGGGCCCACCGTTGATGAACACGTCGCGGTGGGCGTGCACGGTCTTGATGTCGTCGTAGCGCGTGACCGCCCAGAACGGCGGGTGGTCGGGCCGCTCGTACCAGTGCACCGGGTCGTGGTCGCGCAACGCGTCCCATGCCGCCCACGGGTATCCGTCGGCCACGTAGCGGTCGAGGCTGGTGATGTCGAGCTCGTCGAGCCCGGCGGGGATGTCGATGGACGTCATGGCTCTCCCCCCAGAGAGTGGTCCTGCCCCATCCTACGGTGCGCGGGTGCCCGTTACGCCAGGCCGAGGCGTTCGTTGGCGATGGCGGTGCCCTCGGCCAGCGCCATGAGCTTGCGCCACGCCACCTCGGGGGCCACGTCGCTCACGCCGGCGGCGGTGGCGAACCCGCAGTCGGTGCCGGCCGACACGAGCGACCGGTCGCCCACGGCCTCGACGACGCGCCCGATGCGGTCGGCCACCACCTCGGGGTGCTCCACGTAGTTGTGGGTCGTCTCGATCACGCCGGCCACGACGCGGAACCGGCGCGGGCGCTCGTCGCCGAGCAGGCGCACCTCGTGGGCGTGGCGGGGGTTGGCCAGCGCCAGCACGAGCGAACCGACCTGCGCCTCGGCCAGCGCGGCGGCGACGGCGTCGACGTACTCGTCGAGCGTGGCGTCGTGATGGTTCGCCATCGCCGACGCCACGATGCCGGGTGACGGCAGGGTCAGGAAGCGCTCGCCGGCGTGGTGGGCGGCCGCCGCGGCGTCGAATCGGGCCAGCTCACGGTCGATGGCCGCCGGGCCCCGCCACACGACCGGCCCGACGCAGCCCGGCACGCGCCGCAGGCCCACCGCGTCCGTGCGGGGCTGCCGCACCCACGTCAGCGCGGCGACCGAGGGGAGCTCCACGAAGTCGCGCAAGACGCGGGCTTCGCCGGGGCCGTCGGCGAAGCCGTCCATCCGGTCGCGCACGAACGTGAAGAAGCTCCCGCGACCCTGCTCGCCCTCCTTCACCACGTCGGTGCCGCGGCCGCCCCGGACGGCGGCGGGGACTCACACGATGCGGGTCTGCTTGTCGCCCCAGTACTTGTCGCGTAGCACCCGCTTGTACAGCTTGCCGGTGGGCAGGCGAGGCAGCTGGGCCTCGAAATCGACCGAGCGCGGGCACTTCTGGCGCGACAGGTGCTGCTGGCAGAAGGCGATGAGCTCGGCGGCCAGCTCGGGCGTGGGCTCCACGCCGGGCATGGGCTCCACCACCGCCTTCACCTCTTCGCCGAGATCGACGTTGGGTACGCCGAACACGGCCACGTCGGCGACCTTCGGGTGGGTGATGAGCAGGTTCTCGGTCTCCTGCGGATAGACGTTCACGCCGCCGGAGATGATCATGAACGTCTTGCGGTCGGTCAGGAACAGCCAACCGTCGTCGTCCACGTAGCCCACATCGCCCACCGTCACCATGGCACCGTCGGGCGTGCTGTTGTCCTTCACCTTCTGGTCGTCGTGCCAGTAGCGCAGCTGGCCGGGCGGCTTGAAGAAGATGGTGCCGGGCGTGCCGTTCGGGCACTCTGCGAAGTCGTCGTCGAGGATGTGGAGCTCGCCGAGCTTCACCTGCCCCACGGTGCCCTTGTGGGCCAGCCACTCCTGAGAGTTGCACGCCGTGTAGCCGATGCCTTCAGTGGCGGCGTAGTACTCGTTGATGATCGGCCCCCACCACTCGATCATCGCCTCCTTCACCGGCACCGGGCAGGGCGCGGCGGCGTGCACCACGAACTCGAGCGACGACAGGTCGTAGCGGTGCTTCACGTCGTCGGGCAGCTTCAGCAGGCGGCTGAACATGGTGGGCACCATCTGGCTGTGCGTGGCCCGGTACTTCTCCACCAGCGCGAGGAACTGCTCGGGGTCGAAGCGCTCCATCACGATCACGGTGCCGCCCATGCGGATGGTGTTGCCCGTCGCGCCCTGGGGCGCGCTGTGGTAGAGCGGCGCCGGTGACAGGTAGATCATTCCCTCGCGGTACTGCCACTGCACGATGAGGAAGTTCGAGAGCGCCGCCGCCTCGGACGGTGCGATGTCGGGCAGCAGGCGCAGGATCCCCTTCGGGCGCCCGGTGGTGCCCGACGAGTAGAGCATCGGCCCGCCGAGCCGCTCGTCGTCGATGGGGGTGGCCGGGAACGCCGCGGTGGCCTCGGGGTAGCTCACGAACGCGCCGTCGTCGCCGGTGGGGTCCACGATCAGGCCGAGCTTCACGTTCGGTGCCTGGGCCATGGCCGCGGTGGCCACGTTGCGCAGCGCCGTCGAAGTGATGAGAACCTGCGACTCGCTGTTGTCCAGGATGTAGGCGACCTCGTCGGGGGTCAGGTGCGAGTTGATCGGCGTGTAGGAGAGCCCGGCCCGCTCGCCTGCCCCACACGACTCCAGGTAGTGGACGTCGTTCTCCATGAGGATGGCGTAGTGGTCGCCCGGGCGCAGACCCTGGGCCCGCAGCAGGTGGGCCAAGCGGTTCGTGCGGGCCTCGTACTCGCCGTAGGTCACCACCTCGCCGGTGCCGGCCATGATGATGGCCGGTTGATCGGCCCGTTCCTGGGCGTGCCTGCCTGCGTACACGAGGTCCCCCTTCTCCCCGCGCCGTGTCTACCAGGGTGCGGTCGGCTCGACCCAGCCGTCGCCGACCCGCCGTTCGGGACGTTCGACCCTGGCCACCCTCCGGCGCCGCCGGCCAGCATGGCGGTCGGGGTCGCGCGCGTCTACCGTCGGGAATCGGGCCGTGTCGGTGAGCAGCTCCAGGGGGACATCCATGACTGAGCAGGCAGTGAGCACCACGGGGGGCTCGATCCCCGAGCACGACTTCCTCGTCATCGGCGCCGGCGTGTGCGGCATCTACCAGCTCTACCGGCTGCGCGAGCTCGGCGCCGACGTGCTCGTGATCGACGCGCTGCCCGACATCGGCGGCACGTGGCAGCAGAACCGGTACCCCGGGTGCCGGTTCGACTCCGAGAGCTACAGCTACGGCTACTCGTTCTCGCCCGAGCTGCTGCAGGAGTGGAACTGGAGCGAGCACTTCGCCGCCCAGCCCGAGACGCTGCGCTACCTCGGGTTCGTCGTCGACAAGTTCGACCTGCGCAAGCACATGCAGTTCGACTGCCGGGTGCACGGCGCGGTGTACGACGACGCCGCGGCGAAGTGGACCGTGTCGCTGGAGGACGGCCGCACGTTCCGGTGCCGCTTCCTGATCACCGCCCTCGGGCTGCTCTCGGCACCCACGCTGCCGCGGATCCCCGGCATGGACACCTTCCGGGGCCCGTCGTTCCACACCTTTCACTGGCCCCACGAACCGCTCGACCTGACGGGCCAGCGCGTCGGCATCATCGGCACGGGCGCGACCGGCGTGCAGGTCATCGGTGCCATCGCCGACCAGGTCGGTGAGCTCACCGTGTTTCAGCGCCGCCCCAACTGGTGCGCGCCGCTGCACAACCGCCCCATCACCGAGGAGGAGATGGCGGCGATCAAGGCCTCCTACGACGAGATCTTCGCCAAGTGCGCCAAGACACCAGGCGGCTTCATCCACGGGCCCGACCGCCGCAAGCTGGCCGAGGTGCCGCCCGAGGAGCGCCTGCGCTTCTGGGAGCAGCTGTACGCCGCGCCCGGCTTCCAGATCTGGCTCGGCAACTTCCGCGACGTCCTCATGGACGAAGAGGCCAACGCCGAGTTCTCGGCCTTCATCGCCGACAAGATCCGCAGCCGCGTGCACGACCCCGCCGTGGCCGAGAAGCTGGTCCCGAAGGATCACGGTTTCGGTGTGCAGCGGGTGCCCATGGAGACCCGCTACTACGAGGCCTACAACCGCGACAGCGTGCACCTGATCGACATCGAGGAGACGCCCATCCGGTGCGTCACCGAGACCGGCATCACCACCAGCGCCCGTCACCACGAGCTCGACATCATCATCTACGCCACCGGCTTCGACGCCATCACCGGCTCGTTCGACCGCATCGAGTTCGTCGGCACCGACGGGGTGAAGCTGCGCGACAAGTGGCGCGACGGGCCCAGCACCTACCTGGGCGTGGCCACCGCCGGCTTCCCGAACATGGTCATGCTGGCCGGCCCCCAGGGTGCGGCGAACTCGACGAACTTCCCCCGCGCCATCGAGTACGGCGTGGAGTGGGCCACCGACCTGTACCGCCACATCATGGAGCACGACATCACACGGGTCGACGTCACCGCCGACGCCGAGGCCGAGTGGACCCAGCACGTGCAGGACCTGTACGGCAACCTGCTGCTGCGCAAGGCCAAGTCGTGGTTCACCGGGTACAACGAGAACGTCGAGGGCCACACCACGACGCGCTACCTCATGTACACGGGTGGGGCGCCGCGCTACCGCAAGACGCTCGACGAGGTCGCCGACACCGGGTACCGCGGCTTCGTCTTCAGCTGAGCTCGATCACCACGTGCTCCGCCGAGCACGTGCCATCCTCGTCGACCACCAGCCACGCCGCGGTGGCGTGCGGGGCGCGCCGCCGCTCGGTGGGTGAGCCGGGGTTCACGTGGAGCTGGCGGTGGCCGTCGGCCCGCACGTCGACCTCGTGCCACGGCAGGTGCGAGTGACCGAACACCACCACGTCGGCGTCGGAGAACCATCGGCGCAGCCGGGCCCCGCGCCCACCGGCGGCGCCGCTGTCGTGCACCATGGCGACCATGCGACCGCCGAGCGCGACGATGCGGCGCTCCGGCAACCGAAGGCCGACGTCGTTGTTGCCGAGCACCGCATGCACCGGCGCCAGCGCGGCGAGCTGGTCGAGCACGCGGTGCTCGGTGACGTCGCCGGCATGGAGCACGGCGTCGGCCTGCGCCGCCATCAGGAGCACCGCCTCGGGCAGTCGACGGTTCGGGTGGTGACCGCCGACATGGGTGTCGGCCAGCAGCAGAACGCGGACCATGGCCGGCCCACGCTAGTGGGGCGCCACCCGCCACGACCGGGCGGTACTGTCCGCACTGATGCGGGCCGGCGCGCCCGCCGATGGAGGGGTCGGCGATGAGCTCACCATGGATCGATGTCGCCATCGCGGTGGCGTTCGTGTTCTTCGTGTTCAGCATGGTGGTGTCGGGCCTGAACGAGCTCATCAACTGGGTCGGCCAGGTGCGCTCGAAGCAGCTGTGGTCGGCGCTGCACGACCTGACCACGTCCGACACCGGCTACGGCGTCGACATCCCTCGGGCCGAGCGCCAGCTGTGGTCGCGCGTGCTGCGCTTCCTGCACGGGCTGCGCGACACGTTCTTCCGCATCCCGACCGGACGCACCGACCTCCGGCCGCTGGTGCGCCCGACCGCGGAACCGGCCCAGACCGCCGAGCCGGTCGGCTCAGCGGCGTTCCTGTCGGCGCTGCGCGCCACGGCCGCGTTCCGCAGCCTGGAGACGGCCATCGGCGGGCGGACCTCGATCCGCCACGTGCCACCGACCGTCTTCGCCGACGCCCTGCAGGAGCTGGCCCTGCGGGGCGACCACGAGCTCGACCGGGTCCTGGCCACCCTCGAGCCGGGTAGCCCGCTGCGCCGCCAGATCGACGGCGCCCGGCACGAGATCGCCGCGGACGCCACGGCGTTCCGCGCCCGGGTGTCGGGCTGGTTCGACGACCAGATGCGCGAGCTGTCGCGCCGCTACCGCAAGGACGCCCGCCGCGTCATGTTCGCCCTCGGCCTCGTCGTGGCGGTGGCGGCGAACGTGAACGCCATCAACGTGGTGGCCTCGGCCCAGCACGACAGCGACCTGCGCCAGGCCCTGGCCGTGAGCGCGTCCGCCACGGTCGCCACCGGGCCCGACGCCGCCTGCCCCACGACCTCGGCCGGCACGGCCTCGGGCCGACTCGAGTGCCTGCGTGACGAGATCGCCCGGGCCCAGGCGCTGAAGGTCACCACGTTCTGGGACCTGCAGGGACCGTGCCGCAGCGGTCGGCCGTGCTCGAGCTGGGCCCGGCGCGCCCTCGACGTGGTGCCGGCCGCACTCGACAAGATCGCCCACCACCCTCTCGCCGCGCTCGGGCGTCTGATCGGCTGGCTGCTGTCGGCCATCGCGCTGTCGTTCGGCGGGGCGTTCTGGTTCGACCTGTTGCGGCGCGCCGTCGGCTACCGGCGCGTCCACCCGGCCTGAGCGGCACGGTGCAGGGCGCTCGGTCACACTGACCCGGACGGGTACAGTCCCCCGATGGCGCAGCGCGAGGACCTGTTCGCCCGGATCGACGCGATCGCCCCCGTGCTGGCCGACGACGTGCCGCGGGGCGACGGGCTGCGCCACCTCCCCGACACGACCGTCGCCGCCCTGCGCGACGCCGGGCTGTTGCGGCTCAAGATGCCGGCCGAGCTCGGTGGCGACGAGGCCGAACCGGCACTGCAGTTCCAGGTGTTCGAACGGCTGGCCATGGCCAACGCCTGCGCGTCGTGGTGCCTGTTCATCTACGCCGACTCCGTCGCCGCCGCTTGCGCGCGATTGCCCGATGCCGGCGTCGCGCGGCTGTTGACCGGGGGCGAGGTGCCGGTCATGGCCGGCGGTGGCGGGCTGCGCCCGGGTCGGTTGGACCGCGCCGACGGCGGCTACCGGTTGTCGGGGTCGTTCCGCTACGGCAGCGGCATCCACGCCGCGTCGTGGGTGCTGCTGAACGGCGTCGTCCACGACCCGCCCGGCGGTGCACCCGAGGTGCGCGTGTGCGTCGTGTCGGCGGCCGAGCTCGACATCGCCGACACCTGGCACACGCTCGGCATGCGGGCCACCGGCAGCACCGACTACGCCGCTCGTGACGTGTTCGTCCCCGAGGAGATGACGTTCGCGGCCCGCGTTCCCCCACGGCGGGGCGGGCGCATGTTCCGCACGGGCATCGTCGGCTACCTGGGCTACACGATCCCCGCGGTGGCGCTCGGCATCGCCCAGCATGCCCTCGACGAGCTCACGGGCACGGCGGCCCACACCAACCGCGGCTACACGCGCCCCCAGGTGCTCGCGTCACGGTCCACGTTCCAGCACTTCCTCGGCCAGTCCGACCAGCGGTTGCGATCGGCGCGAGCGCTGATGATCGCCGATGGCGACGAGCTGATGGCGCACGTCGACCGGGGCGTCACCGATCTGCGCGCCGTGGAAGCGGGCACCCGCGCCGCGGGGGCGTACGCGACGCGCACGGCGTCGGAGGTGCTCGCCGACACGGTGCGCTTCGCCGGCGGCCCGGCCTTCGCGCAGGGCACGGTGTTCGAGCGGGCGGTGCGCGATCTCAACGTCGCCGCCACCCACCTCCTGGTCGACGAGACGGCCTACGAGAACCATGCCCAGTTCCTGCTCGCCATCCCCGGCGCCGATCCGATGGCGTGAGCCCCATCGCTCACCCCATCGGGAGAACCGCCATCGGTCGACTTCACCTGATCGAACGACCTGCGCCACCAGCGTCGTCGCCCTCGAGCGGTCGATGCTGCGGAGCCTGCCCCCACGGGCGAGCGGGGACAGGCTCCGAGCGATTCACCGCTGGTGGATCAGGGGGTGATCTCCCAGCCGAACATCATGGCGTGGTCTTCGTGGGCCAGGTTGTGGCAGTGGGCCACGTAGGGGCCGACGAAGTCACGGAACCCGCGGTACACGATCACCGATTCGCTCGGGTCGAGGGCGACGAGGTCTTCACGGGAGTTGTCCTCGGGGTGGTCCTTGCCGGGGACGGTCACGTCCTTGCCGTTGCGCATGACCGTGCGGTGCTCTTCCATGTGGAGGTGGAAGGGGTGCACCCAGCCGCCGCCGCCGTTGCGGATCTCCCACAGGTTGAAGCTGTTCATCTTCTGCTGGGCCAACGGCGTCTTGCCCGCGGGGTTCTTCAGGCTGGTGGCCACGGTCGAGGGGTCGAACGGTGTGCCGTTGATGAGCCACTCGACCTCACCGCCACCGCTGCCGCGTTGCACTTCGAACACCTTGCGCTCGCTGAGCAGGTTCCGCCAATTGCCGGGCAGCGGCGGGATCTCGCGGAGCAGCTTGTTCGCCGCCGGCATGATGCTGTTGTCGGGCACGTTGTCGCCGATGACGAACTTGAGGACCGGCACCTTGAACGCCGCGTCGGGCGAGAACCGCGACGAGTTCGACCACATCCGACCGGTGGGCATCTTCAGCACGTCGGTCAGGTAGATGGCGTCGCCCTTGGTGGTGGGGGTGCCGTCCATGTACTTGGTGAAGTCGACGATGAACTCGCGACGCTTGGCCGGCCACAGCTCGAAGCTGTCCCGCACGATCGGGAACGGCAGCAGGCCACCGTCGGAGGCGATCTGCGTGAACTTCATGCACTGCTGACCATCGGGGATCCGGTACTGGCCCTGCAGTTCGTCACCGACGTAGCCGAGCGACACCGCCGTCTTGGGGCCCTGCGACGAGGTCATCAGCTTGAACTCGTAGATGCGAGCGATCGAGCAGTCCAGGAACCGGAAGCGGTACTTGCGTCGCTTCACCTCGAGCACCGGGTAGGCGGTGCCGTTCACGGTGAAGATGTCACCCACGAAGCCGTGGTTGGGGAAGTGCTTGAAGAACGTCTTGCCCCACCACTCCGGATGGGTCCTCGGGTTCCCCGCGGCCGGGAACGCGCCCTCGCTGTCGTGGATGTCCTTGTGGATGGTGACACCGTCATCCAAACGGCAGTCGTAGAACGCCAGAGGCATGTCGTAGGCGACATCGAAGGAACCATCGGCGTTGTTGGTACGCACACCGGGCAGGCGCAGACCCCGGGTCTCGTCGCCCATGTCCATGCCGTTCTTCGGGTCGTAGATCGGGAACAACCCGACCATGCCCTTGTACACGTTGGAACCGGTGTGGTCCATGCGGTGATCGTGGAACCAGAAGAAGCTCTGCTTCTCCCGATCGTCACCACCAGCGGGCCAGTTCAGGTACAGGTTGTCGCACCACTGGCCCGGCCGGTAACCAAGGGCCTTGGGCCCGTAGTTCATGGAGTAGTGCGGGTTCCCGTCACTCTCGGGCGCGGTGTGCCCGTTGTGGAGATGGGTCAGGAACGAGAAGTCGGGCGCACCGAAGTCCTGGCTGTCGAGGTTCTTCGGGTTCTGGTCCAAGATGTTGTTGAACCGCACGATCACCGGCTTGCCGTACTCGGCATTGATCATCGGCCCCGGGAACGTCCCGTTGAACGAGTGGATCGTGCTCTTGGGCAACGAGCGCACCGTACCCGCCGGGTACCTGTTGCCCGCCCCGTCGAACGACTCGGTCGGCTGGCCCAGCGAGTCGATCGGCAGCACCTGCGACGTCGTGAACGAGTGCTCCTCACGCATCACGTCGAGCCGGTACACGAGCGGCACAGCCGCGCCACCGACCCGCGCATCACCACACCAGATCTGGTGCTTCTCGTTGCCGATCGAGTTCTGCTGACCGTTGCCCGGCCCCGGCGGGTTCGCCCACGAGGACCACGCGCTCTGAGGGATCGGCTTGGCCGCCAAGGGCACCGGCAACACATCACTGAACGGCGACAAGATGAGCGGACTCGTCGGGAACGCCTCGATGTAGATCGAATCAGCCCACGCAATGGCAGCCGCATCGAAGATGCCGTCCTTGGACAACAAACCCCGGGTGCGCAGGTTGGGCGCCATCGCCGATGCGACCCCGCCGAGCGCGAGTGCGGCGCCTCCGGTGGCACCGAGTTTGAGGAAGGTCCGCCGCCGGAGCGGCGAGTGGTCGGGTCGGGTATCAGTCATGCGGTCGCCCCCTGATGAATGGGATCTGGAGTCGCTGACCGTGTGCTCCGACAGGTGCCGCTGCGATGCCCTGGTCAACGACCCCAGTCGTACGCCGCTCACCCCCGAGAAAGGTCTGGGTGCTAGTACCTATGGACAGGGGTGGCCTGCCCCATCGGCCACTTGACGCGGTCGTCCCGTTGCCGTTGGTCACCCAGGGGCGCCGCCAGGTCGACGCCCGGCCGTCTCGCTGTCAGCTGAGGTGCCATCACCCTCGGAAAACCTTCGGACGTCTGTCCTAGGTCCCTCCCCCTCGAACCCCGGCGAGCCGACCAGCACGTTCCCGTTCGGCAACGACGCGCAAAGATGGCGTGAAGACCGATCGGGCACCCTGGCAGCACGACGACCTAGGCGATGCCGCGACGGGTCGCTTCGCCCACGACCACGGCCGTCATCGAGGCCAGGTCCTCGCCCGACGCGTCGACGACGACGCCGTAGTGCGACCGGTCGATGACGTCCACCCCGTGGGCGCGCGCCGCGTACCGCCGTTGGGCCCGATCGACGCTTCGGAGGTGCTCCTGCGCTGCGGTCGCCGACCAGGCGTGCTCGGACTGCAGCGCCTCCTGTCGCCAGCGCGACGGCGCATCGAGCAGCACGTGCAGGGCACGGTCGTGGCCGGCCAGCACGAACGCCGCGTGGCGTCCCACGATCACGCCGCCGACCGGTTCGGTGGCGATGGCGCCGATGATGTCGCGGGTCGCGGTGGGGAAGCGCTCCAGGGTGCGCACGGCGGCCAGCGCCCCATCGAGCTCGGGCGCGCCCGGGTGGCACGCGCTCCAGGCCATCGCCACCGCCAACCGGGACGGCACCACGCCGTCCATGTCGAGGGCATCGGCGAGCGATGCCCCCGTCGCCGCCGCCACGAGGACCGGGAAGACCTCGTCGTAGCGCGGCAACGCCAGTGCGTCGGCCACCGCGGTGGACAGTTCGACGACCGGCGTACCCGCCGTGGCGGTGAAGGTGACGACCGGGCCGCTCCAGCGCGGATCGGGCGACGGGTCTGCCGCCCGGCCGCCCCGGCGCGTCGACGGCCCAGGCGACCAGCGGACCCGCCGACGCGGCGCTCGGGCCAGGAGCGACGGTAGAGAGGCCAGCGTGGTCATGATGCGACGATGGCGGCTCCGGGTGAACCCCCGGTCACCGGCGGCGGACGCCCCGGTGAACTCGGGGTGACGAATCGCCCGCGACGGCTTGGACCCGGCCGGGCCGGCTCGCGAGACTCGCATCATGAGCGATGCCAGCCCGACCAGCCACGATGCCGAGCGTTCGAAGGTCGAGGCCGCCCTCGACGAGCTGTTGCGCGCCCACGATCCCAAGCAGGTCGACGACCGCACGTTCCGCGGGGCTCGCTACGACGCCGGCCTGGCGTGGGTGCACTTCCCCGCCGGCTTCGGCGGGCTCGGGCTGCGCCCCGAGCTGAACAACGTGGTCGAACAGCGCGTACGCAAGGCGGGCGCCGCCGCGCAGGAACCCGCCCTGTTCTTCATGGCCCTCGCCGGCCCCACCATCGTGACCCACGGCTCCGACGAGGTGCGGCAGCGCTTCCTGCGCCCGATGTTCACCGGCGAGGAGCGCTGGTGCCAGCTGTTCAGCGAGCCCGGCGCCGGCAGCGACTTCGCCGGACTGGGCACCCGCGCCGTGCGCGACGGCGACGAGTGGGTCGTGAACGGGCAGAAGGTGTGGAACACCATGGCCCACCTGGCCGACTGGGGCATGCTCGTCACCCGCACCGACGCCGAGCAGCCCAAGCACAAGGGCATGACCTACTTCGCCCTCGACATGCGCTCGGCCGGGGTCGAGGTGCGGCCGCTCCGCCAGATCACCGGCGAGGCCGAGTTCAACGAGGTCTACATGACCGACGCGCGCGTGCCCGATGCCCACCGCGTCGGTGCCGTCGGCGAAGGCTGGCGCGTGGCGCTCACCACCCTGATGAACGAGCGGTCGGCCATCGGCTCGGGCGGTGGGGGCTCCCGGCGCAAGGGCGTCATCGACGTCGCCGTCGACATCTGGAAGGACCTGCCCGAGGACCGCCGCACGCCGGCCAAGCTCGACACGCTGATGAAGCTGTGGTGCTCGTCGGAGGCCCAGCGCCTCACCAACATGCGCGCCGCCCAGAAGGCCCGCGCCGGCAACCCCGGCCCCGAGATGTCGATCGCCAAGCTGGCCATGGCCGAGTTCAACAAGAAGGCCACCGAGTTCTGCATCGACCTTCTCGGCGCCGACGGCCTCATCGGCTACGACTTCACGTTCCGCCGCCCCGACGACCTGTCGGCCGACGGTCTCGAGCGCGGCGTGCGCCACGGCTTCCTGCGGGCCCGGGCCAACTCGATCGAGGGCGGCACCAGCGAGATCATGCGCAACATCCTCGGCGAGCAGGTGCTCGGGTTGCCCGGCGAGCCGCGCGTCGACAAGGACCTGCCGTGGAGCAAGGTGCCCCGGAGCTGACGCCGGCGGCGCGCCGTGGGCGTCGGTCGAGGTCGGGACGGACCGGCGCCCCCAGGCTGGGCAGGTTCGCCACGATGCCGTCCTGCGTCGCCGTCCTCCAAGGTGACGGCGGCCGCGACGTCGTCAGGCGGCGAGCCGCCCAGGGTTCAGCCGCCCACCCGTCCAGCGCAGCGAGCCGGTCCGCTGGGCCCGCAGCAGCAGCGAACCCCCGACGACCACCACGAGCACGAACGCCACCGCCGCGTCGATCCAGTAGTGGTTGCCGGTGCCGACGATGGCGACCAGCGTGACGAACGGGTGGAGCAGGGCCAGCAGGCTCTTCCGGGTGCGCCTGATGGCGATGAAGCTCACGGCCACCATCAACGCCCAGCCGAAGTGCAGCGACGGCATCGCCGCGAACTGGTTGGCGACCGAGTGTCGCGGGTCGACGGTGTAGATGTGGGGGCCGTACATCTGGAGCGTGTCGACGAAGCCCGTCATCATGCGCGGCGGTGCCAACGGATACATCACGTGGATGGCCAGCGCCGCCAAGGTGACGAAGGCGAACCAGGTGCGGATGAAGCGGTAGGCGCTCAGGTGACGCACGTACGCCCACACCAGGAACGCGATGGTGACCGGGAAGTGGACGAGCACGTAGTAGCGGTTCAACCCGGTCACGAGGGCGTTGCTGCCCAGCACCCACCCCTGCACGGCACGCTCGTTGAACATGCCGACGGCCCGCTCGAGCCGGATGACGTGGGCCGCGTGCGAGATGGCCCGGTCGACCGAGCCGTTGGTGAGCGACCGACCCGAGCGGTAGAGCCCGTAGAGCACGCCGACGAGAACGACTTCGCCGATGGCGGCCCTGACCTTGCCGTCCCGGGTGTCTTCCATCTCGCTGGTCAACATCGACGTGCTCATTCACCCTCCCTACCTGAGGCCGACCGACCCCTACCGCGGCCTGATGACCTGAAGGTCCGCACCGGGACAACGACCCACCCAGGCCGCGCATTCCCCGAACCTGACCAGTCTGCCTCGCGAGGGCACCGGAGCGGTATGGGTTTCCCGACCCACCCCTACCGTCGAGCCGCGGGTTCGCGGCCGCTGGCTGTCATCCCTGCTCACGACGGTCATCCCTAGGGCCGGCCGCCATCGACGCGACACGTAGCATCACGGGATGAGCCGGGTGGGGATCGTGTTGGGTGCCGGTGGCGCCGTGGGTCACGCCTTCCACGCGGGCGTGCTCGCCGCCCTCAGTGACGAGATCGGGTGGGATGCGCGACGCGCCGAGATCGTGGTCGGCACCTCGGCCGGATCGCTCACGGGGGCGATGCTGCGTGCCGGCTTCGCCCCCACCGACCTCGCCGCGCGCGCCCTCGACGAGCCCCTCTCGGCCGATGGCCAGGATCTGGTGCGCCGCAGCGGCCTGAGGGCGCCCGCCGCACCGGCGCGCCCGCCACGGCCGGCCGCGAGACCATCGTCGCCGACCCGCCTGGCCCGGGCGTTCTGGCAGCCCTGGCGCATCCGGCCGGGCACGTTGGCCGCCGCTCTGCTGCCGGCCGGGCAGATCCCGCTCGACCCGTTGCAGGAGCCGTTCGCCGCGCTGTTCGACGCGGGCTGGCCCGACGCCCGCCTCTGGATCAACGCCGTCGACCTCGACCGTGGCGAGCGCGTCGTGTTCGGTCGTGATGGGGCGCCGCCGGCCACGGTGGGTCAGGCGGTCGCGGCCAGCTGCGCCATCCCGGCGTACTACGCGCCGGTCGAGATCGGCACGGTGCGCTACGTGGACGGCGGCGTCCACTCTCCGACGAACGCCGATGTGCTCGCCGACGCCGACCTCGAACTGGTGATCGTGAGCTCACCCATGTCCACGACGCGCCAGGCGGCCCGGCGCGGCATGGACGCGCCGATGCGACACGCGCTGCGCCTCACCCTCGGCGCCGAGGTCGCGCGCCTGCGGGCTCGCGGCATCACCGTCGTGACCTTCGCACCCGACCGCGCCGACCAGGCGGTCATGGCGGGCAACCCGCTCGATCCGACCAAGCGCGCGCCGGTGTGCCGGCAGGTCCGGGCCACCACCGTCCGGCGGCTGCGCCGAGCCGACCTTCGCCGGCACCTGGGCGCGATCGCGTGACGATGGGCCCGCACCGTTGACCCCCGGGGAGAGCGGCCGTACATTGCCGGTGACGTACGCAGTGCCGACGGCGTTCCACCGCCGGTCGATCCAGCAGGGGAGGATCGCATGCCTGGCCACAGCGACGAGCCGCGGGACACCGTCCCGTCACCCGATCTCCACGTGACCGAGAGTCGCCCGAACGAGCTCCTCGAAGCGTTGCACGATGCGGCCGTGCCGGAGTTGGAGCACGTGTTCTCGGTGCGCGACGCCGGACCCTCGGACCTGGTGCTGGTGGCGTGGCGCGGCCGGCAGCCGCTCGGCTACCTGGCGGCGACGTCGCTCTCCACGAGCATCGTGGAGATCTGGGAGCACGCCGTGGCGCCGAACCACCGTCATCAGGGCATCGGCCGGGTGCTGCTCTACGAGCTCGCCCGGCGCGTGCCGCCCAACGCGGTGGTGCGCATGGACCCGGCCCACCAGTTCGATCTGCAGCGCGTCGTCGACTACTACGTGGGATGCGGATTCACCCACGTCGTCGCGTCGGGCGAGGTGCTGGCCACGGGGCACGAGCTCCTGCGGGCTACGGGCCGCACACCGGCGGGCGGCCGCGGCGCGCTGATCTCGTCGGTCCTGCGGGGCAAGGACCGCCCGGTGGTCACGATCCGGCCCGATGCCAGCGTGGCCGAGCTGGTGGCGACCCTGAACGAGCACCGCATCGGCGCGGTGCCGGTGTCGAGCGATGGCAGCCGCATCGAGGGCATCGTGTCCGAGCGCGACATCCTGCAGTCGCTGGGGCGCGACGGTGCCGGGCTGCTCGGGCGTCGCGTCGCCGACGTGATGACCCGCGACACGGTCACCTGCACCACGGCCGACGCGCTCGAGCTGGTGATGTCGCTGATGACGCGCTTGAAGGTGCGCCACATCCCGGTGACGGATGCTGGCCGCCTCGTGGGCATCGTGAGCATCGGCGATGTCGTGCACCACCGACTCGCTCAGGTGGAGCGCGAGAACGAGGAGATCCGGGAGTACATCACGACCGGTCGTTGAGCGTGCCGGTGTCGGTCGGGGCCGACCGCGTTGCGCTCAACGCAGCGGGCGCCGGCTGACGATGCCCGTGTCGCGGTCCGGATCGGTGGGCACACCGGCGGCGGCGACGGCGTCGGCCAGGTCGGCGACCTCCCAGCGGCCCTCACCCTCGAGCTTCCAGGCCGGGTCCAGGCGCCAGGGCGCGGCGCGCTGCACGACCGAGCCGCTCACCAGGAACACCTCGCCGGCGATGGGGCACTGCTCGGTGAGCAGGTATGCGACGAACGGCGACACGTTGGCCGGGTCCCACCGGTCGAACTTGTCGGCCTCGCCCGGCTTGATCATGTTCTCGGTGAGCCGGGTGCGAGCGCGGGGCAGGATGGCGTTGAAGCGCACGCCGTAGCGGAACATCTCCTTGTGCCACACCTCGGTCATCGAGAGCACCCCGGCCTTGGCCGCCGCGTAGTTCGTCTGCCCTGGGTTGGCGAACGCACCCGACTCGCTCGACGTGCTCACGACGGCGGCGTGCACCTCGTGGCCGGCCTTCGACCGCTCCCGCCAGTAGCGCGCCGCGGCGCGCGAGGGCATGAACGTGCCGCGGGCGTTGACCCGCAGCGAGGTCTCCCAGTCGTCGTCGGTCATGGCCACGAGCGTGCGGTCGCGCAGCACGCCGGCGTTGTTGACCAGACCGTGCAGGTCGCCGAACGTCTCGAGCGCGGTGTCGACGAGACGCTGGGCCCCTTGGGCATCGGCCACGTCGTCGGTGTTGGCCACGGCGTGTCCGCCGGCCGCTTCGATCTCGGCCACGAGCGTGGCCGCCGGTCCGGCGTCGGCGCCTGATCCGTCCTGGGCACCGCCCAGGTCGTTCACCACCACGAGCGCGCCCTCACGGGCGAGCAGGCGGGCGTGCTCGGCGCCGATGCCCCGCCCCGCCCCGGTCACGATCACGACGCGGCCTTCGAGTGCACCAGCCATCGACTTGCCTCCCCCACGGGCCGCCACACCGGCGACGAGGGTCACGCTAGTGCGCTGGTCGTCGGCCCGGACCAGTCGACCACGACGGTCACCGTTTGGTCCGGGCTCGGGCCGGTGCCCCCGTTGACTACCCGGTACGCTACTCGGTAGTATACCGGGAAGACCGAGGAGGTTGCCGTGACCGTTCGCCACGCGCTGCTGGCCCTGCTGAGCGAGGGCCCCAAGTACGGCCTGCAGCTCGCCCAGGAGTTCGAGGCCGGCTCCGGGGACATGTGGCCCCTGAACACCGGCCAGGTGTACACCACGCTCCAGCGACTCGAACGCGACGACCTGGTGGTCGCCGACGACGACGAGGCGCAGACGAGCTACAACATCACCGACCACGGGCGCCGCGAGCTCGACACCTGGTTGCACACACCGCCCGACATGAACGGGCCACCGCGCGACGAGTTGGTCATGAAGGTCCTCGTCGCCGTGCGCATCCCCGGCGTCGACGCCGTGGCGCTGGTGCAGAGCTACCGCCGGCACGTGATCGAGTCGATGCAGCAGTACACACGTCTGAAGGAGCACGCCGCCGAGGACGACATCGGCCTGTTGCTGGTGGCCGACTCCGAGCTGTTCCGCCTGGAAGCGGTGGCCCGCTGGCTCGACGCCGCCGATGCCCGCATCGCCCGCCTGACCGACCGGGGCTCCGTGGTGCCGACGTCCTCGCGGCCGCGCCCCCGCAAGCGGGCCGGGGCCCGGCGATGAGCCCCGTGCTGGAGATGGCGAACGTCTCCAAGTCCTACGGCCACGGCGAGAACCTGGTGCACGCCCTGCGCGGGGCCGACCTCGTCGTGCAGGCCGGCGAGCTCGTGGCGATCATGGGACCGAGCGGCTCGGGCAAGAGCACCATGCTGACCATCGCCGGCACGCTCGAAGTCGCCACGTCGGGCTCGGTCGTGATCGACGGTGTCGCGGTCGACGCGCTCGGCCCCAACGACCGCGCCCGCCTCCGACGGCGCACCATCGGGTACGTGTTCCAGGACTTCAACCTGCTCCCCGGCCTCACCGCCGCCGAGAACGTGGCCCTGCCCCTCGAGCTCGACGGCACCCGCAGCCGGGTCGCCGCCGCGACCGCCAATGCAGTGCTCACCGAGCTCGGTCTGCACGAACGGGCCGGCCGTTTCCCCGACGAGCTCTCCGGCGGCGAACGCCAGCGGGTCGCCGTGGCGCGGGCCATCGTGGGCGAGCGCCGGCTGCTGCTGGCCGACGAGCCGACCGGCGCCCTCGACTCCACCAACGGCGAGGGGGTGCTGCGGCTCCTGCGCGCCGCGTGTCGGCGAGGGGTCGCCGGCGTCATCGTGACCCACGATGCCCAGCTCGCCTCGTGGGCCGACCGCGTGGTGTTCCTGCGCGACGGCCGTGTGCTCGACCGGTCGGCGGCCCCGCCCGGCCCCGAATCGCTGCTCGCTCCGGCGCCGGGCCAGTGAGCCACTCACCCGGCAATGGCGGTCTCGCGGCGCGGCGCGCCGTGGCGCGGTGGGCGGTCCGGTTGTTGCGTCGTGACTGGCGCCAGCACGTCCTGATCGTGGTGCTCCTCGGCATCGCGGTCGCTGCGGCGGTCGGGTTCTCGTGCGCGGCCTACAACATCGCCCCGGTGTCGGGGCGCGCCGAGTTCGGCGACGCCAACGTCGCGTTCCACTTCGACGATCGCGACGCCGGTCACATGGCGCAACGCCTGGCCGCCGGACAGGCGTGGTTCGGTGCGGTCGAAGCCATGGGTCACCGCGCCGTCCCGGTGCCCGGTGCCGTCGAGACCGTCGACTACCGCGTGCAGGCTCCCGACGGCATCTTCGGCGGGCCGATGCTGCGGCTCCGCTCCGGTCGCTACCCCACGGCCGCAGACGAGGTCGCCATCACCACCTGGGTCACCGACACCATCGGTGCCCGCACGGGCGACTCGTTCGCGCTCGACGGCGTGTCCCGCACGGTCGTCGGGGTCGTGGAGAACCCGAGCGATCTGCACGACCCGTTCGTGCTGCTCCCATCGTCGGCGCTCGACGGCTCGGACCGCGTCGACATGCTCGCCCGCGCCGACGACGTTCGCATCTCGACGTTCCGGCCGCCGGGCGACGGCGGCCGGAACCTCTCGCAGCGGGGCGACCTCCCCGAGAGCACGCTGGCCACGCTCGTCATGCTCGTGACGGGCACGCTGCTGCTGTTCCTGGTCGCCCTGGTCGCCACGGCCAGCTTCGCGGTGATCGCCCAGCGTCGACTCACCCAACTCGGCATGCTGGCCGCCATCGGTGCCACCGAGAAGCACCTGCGCACCACCATGCTCGTCACCGGCGCGCTCACGGGCCTCATCGCCTCCGTCATGGGCGCGCTCCTCGGCATCGGCGGCTGGGTCGTGGCCGCGCCCGCCATGGAGAGCGCGGTGGGCGCCCGCATCGACCCCATGAACGTGCCGTGGTGGCTCGCGTTCGTCGGTGTGGCCCTGGCCGTGGTCGCCGCCACCGCGGCGGCGTGGTGGCCCGGCCGCGCCATGGCCCGCGTCCCCACCGTCGCCGCCCTCTCGGGGCGCCCGCCGAGGTCGACGCCGGCCCGGCGCTCGGGGGTCCTGGCGCTGGTGCTGCTGGTCGCCGGGGCCGTCGGTCTGCGCATCGGCAGCGCCCGCCATGACCGACCGGTCACCACGCTCGAGCTGACGCTGTTGTGCATCGGCATCGTCGCCGTGCTGATCGGCGTGCTGCTGGTGAGCCCGCTCGCCATCCGGTTGTTGGCGCACGGCGCCGACCGGGCCCCGATCGGCGCCCGTCTCGCCCTGCGCGACCTGGGCCGGCATCAGGGCCGCTCGGGTACCGCGCTGGCCGCCATCGCCCTCGTGCTGGGCGTGCCCGTGGCCATCGCCGCCACCGCCGCCGCGGCCGAGAACGACCAGGGTCTCGGCAACCTGGCGACGAGCCAGTTGCTGCTGCGGGCCGGCGCGGTCGACGGTCCGTTCGCGCCCGCCCCCGACGCACTGGCGGGGCTGCAGGAGGGCGTCGACGCCATGACCGCCGCGGTGCCCGGCATCGCCGGCATCCGTTTCGACGTGGCCGTCGATCCGGGCGTGCCGGCGGACCCAGGCGCTGACCGGGGACGCCTGGCCGTGTCGCTCGGTCGGCGCATCTCGAACGGATGGAGCGAGGTGTCGCTCGCGTACCTCGCCACGCCCGAGGTGGCCGGCCTCTTCCCCGGCGTCGACGGCCTCACCACGGCCACCGACGTCCGCACGAGCGCCGTCGGCGACCTGCATCTTCTCGGCACGGCCAGGGGCGATCTCCGCCAACCCGACTCGGGCGAGGCGGTGGCGGGCGGCACGCTGCCGACGACCTACACCGCTCTGCCCGGCGCGCTGATCGCGTCCGATGCCCTCGCCGCGAGAGGTTGGACGGCGGTCCCCTCGGGACGATGGTTGCTCGTCGCGCCCGGCCCATGGACCGCGGTCCAGGTGCGCACGGTGCGCGAGCTCGCGGCTCGCCACGGGTTCGTGGTCGCACGTCGCACCGACAACGCCCGTCTCATCGGCCTCCGCATGGGCGGGGTGGTCGCCGGCATGGTGCTGGCCCTGACCGTGCTGGCCATGACGATCGGCCTCATCCGCAGCGAGGCCGCGGGCGACCTGCGCACCCTGACGGCGACCGGAGCATCCACCGCGACCCGGCGGTCCATCACCGCGGTGACCGCCGGGGCCCTCACGCTGCTCGGCGCCGTTATCGGTACGGTCGGCGCCTACCTGGGCCTCGCCCTCGGACACCTCAGCGCGCTCACGCCGTTGCCGCTCGCCGACCTGTCCATCGTGCTCGTCGGCACCCCGGTCGTCGCCACCGCCGCGGGCTGGCTGCTCGCCGGCGGTGAGCCACCGGCACTGGCTCGCCGCCCCCTTGCGTAGGGAGCCGGGGTAGCGCCAGAATCGAAACTGACTTAGACTTCAGCGCTCGGGGGGCGCCTCGGGCGCCGGACATCGGAGGGCTCGACGTGCGCCGCGAACGACAGGTGGAGCTGCTGCAACGGGTCGCCGGCGCCGGGCCGCAGCTGGCCGGGCTCCACATCGACGCCAGCATGGTGAACGACGCCAGCGTCTACACCGACCCGGCCCACTTCGAGCGGGAGATGGCGCTGCTGTTCCGGGCCCAGCCCGTGCTGTTCGCCCTCAGCGGCGATCTGACCGAGCCAGGCAGCTACCGCGCCGCGCTCGTCGCCGGCGTGCCGGTGGTGGTCGTACGCCAGGAGGGCGGCGGGCTCGGCGCGTTCGTGAACGTGTGTCGCCACCGCGGCGCTCCGCTGGTGGACGAGGGCATCGGAGGGTGCGCCCGCACCTTCGCCTGCCCGTACCACGCGTGGACCTACGGGTTCGACGGTGCGCTGCGGGGCCGGCCCGGATCGGCCGGTGCGTTCGACGACGTCGCCGCCGAGATGAACCTGTTGCCGCTGCCCGTGGCCGAGGCCCACGGGCTGATCTTCGTGCGAGCCGGCGGCGGCGACCCGATCGACGTCGACGCCCACCTGGCCGGCGCCGAGGACGATCTGGCGTCGTACGGCCTGGCTGACTACGTGCACGTGGAGTCGCGCACCAACACGTGGCCCATCAACTGGAAGCTCGTGATCGACACGTTCACCGAGTCGTACCACGTGCGCACGCTGCACCGGAACACGCTCGGCCCCACGTTCGACTCGTACTGCCAGATCTTCGACGCGTTCGGCCCGCACTGCATGGGCATCGGGCTGCGCAAAGACGTGGTCGACGAGGTGCGCAAGCCGGTCGAGGAGTGGTCGCTGCTGCCCTACGGCACGATCCAGTACTTCCTCGTGCCCGGCGCGCTCGTGGTGCACCAGCTCGACCACGTCGAGGTGTGGCGGCTGCAGCCGGTCGACGTGCGCACCACCACGACGGTCACGTCGGTGTACGCGCCCACCGAGCCGCACAGCGAACGCTCGCGCGACTACTTCGTGAAGAACCTCGACCTGCTGCTCGCCGTGACTGGCGACGAGGACTTCACCCTCATGGCCAAGATCCAGGCCAACCTCGACGGCGGCGCGCTGCACGAGGTCGTGTACGGGCGCAACGAGGCCGCGCTCGTGCACGTGCACCGGTCCATCAACCAGGCCCTGGCGTGACCGCGCCGGCGAGCCGATCGAAGGAGATGTCATGAGCGAGCTCGACGGCCGCGTGGCCATCGTCACCGGCGCGGCGCGCGGGCAGGGCGAGGCGGAGGCCCGCCTGTTGGCGGCCAACGGTGCCAAGGTGGTGCTCACCGACGTGCTGGCCGAGCAGGGCGCCGCGGTGGCCGCCGACATCGGCCCGTCGGCACTGTTCGTAACCCAGGACGTGTCGTCGGCCGAGGGCTGGGCCGAGGTCGTGGCCGCCACGCTCGACGCGTTCGGGCGGGTCGACATCCTGGTGAACAACGCCGCCATCTCGCGGCCGTTCAAGCTCGAGGCCACCGAGCCCGAGCTGTACGACCTGATCTACCGGGTGAACCAGCTCGGGGTGTACCTCGGCATGCGCGCGGTCCTCGACCCGATGAAGGCGCAGGGCGGTGGCTCGATCATCAACATCTCCTCGGTCGCCGGGCTGCAGGGCACGTCCACGCTGTTCGCCTACACGGCCACGAAGTGGGCGGTGCGGGGCATGACGAAGTCGGCGGCGCTCGAACTGGCCCGTTACAAGATCCGGGTCAACTGCGTCTTCCCCGGCGTGATCGACACGCCGATCAACGACGCCAACCCGCCGGGCATGAACGACGTGCTCGTGAAGACGACCCCGATGCGACGCATGGGCGTGCCATCGGAGATCGCCGAAGCGGTGCTGTTCCTCGCGTCGCCGCGCGCCAGCTTCGTGACGGGTGCCGACTTCGTCATCGACGGCGGCATGTCGATCTGACGCGCTGCCGGGAACACCCGCGATGCACCGAGCGCTCAGCGCACGAGGCGCGAGGCGTGGTGCAGCCGGGCGATGGCGTCGGCCGGCGATCCGGCGAGGCCGCCGAGCCGGACGGCCATGCCCACCGCCGCCGCCCGCACGTGGGACCGACCGCGAGAGAACACGACGACCTCGCACGGCGGTGAACCCTCCACCGTGGCAGACGAGATCGAGACGGTCTGCGGATCAGCCGGCGTCGAGCCAGGGGCCCACACCGCTGATGCGCTCGATCTCGACCCGCACCATCGCCGCCGCCGGCGAGTCGCGCAGCGCCAGCGGATGACGGGCCAGGCCCGCGTACTTGGCGGCGAGGCGATCCATGCGGGCCGGGTCAGGACCGTCGTGGATCTGCGCCCGCCCCCGCAACACGAGGTGGCGCTGGAAGCCCTGGGACGTGCGCACCTCGTCCTCGATCGAGAGCACGACCGACGGATCGCGGCGCAGGTTGCGGGCCTTCTGGCTCGTGCGATCGCAGCCGAACCAGATCTCATCGCCCTGCACCAGGACCCAGACGACCGACACCTGTGGGCTGCCGTCGGGGTTCGTCGTCCAGACGTGGGCGACAGCGTCGGAGCCGAGCAGCACGTGGGCCGGCGCCGACAGGGACGACAGTGAAGACACACTCGTCATCGGGGCCCCTTCCTCACCTCGAGTGTACGCCCGCGTTCGTCCGGGCACGACGCCCCGGTCGGGTGAATCGGGTCACCCGACGGGACCACCGCTCCTGCCAGACTGCCCTGATGCTCACCGGGGTGCTCTGTGTGATCGCCGCGGTTGCTGCCGTGGGCAACTGGGCCGCCACCGCCACGGCGAACCAACGGTTCGACTGGATCACCAAGCCGACCGCCACCGCCGCGTTGCTCGTCATCGCCGCCAGCGCGTCGGGCGCAGCCCATCCGGCGCGGCCGTGGTGGATCGTCGCCTTCGTCGGCTGCCTGGCCGGCGATGTCTTGCTCATGTTGCCCTCGGACCGGTTCGTACCGGGACTGGTCGCGTTTCTGGCCGGACACGTGGCGTTCGTGATCGGGATGGTGCAGCTGCAGCCCCACGGCCCGGCGCGTCCGGTGCGCATCGCACTCGCCGGTGCGACCGTGATCGGCGAGGCCGTCGTCGTGGCGTGGCCGGTGGTCGGCAAGGTCCGCCGTGACGAACCCGGGCTCGTGGTGCCGCTGGTGGCCTACATGCTCACCATCTGGACGATGCTGGCGATGGCGGCGCTGCGGACCGGTTGGTGGGGCATCGCCGGCGCGGTGCTGTTCTCGGTGAGCGACTCGATCATCGCCTGGGAGCGGTTCGTGCAGACACGGCGATGGATGGGGCCGACGGTCATGATCACCTACCACGGCGCGCTCGTGGGCCTCCTGCTCGCGCTGTTCCACTGACACCGAAATCCTTCGGGTACGCGGTCGGTCGCGCTCTAGGGTGCCGCGCGTGGGCGACACTGCAACGACGTGGCACCACGGGCTGATCGCCCGGTGGTGGGCGAACTTCAACCTCGACGGACCCGAGATCGCCTTCTTCCGGCGCTACATCACCGAGGGCGTGCCCGCCCTCGACGTCGGGTGCGGGACCGGCCGCCTGCTCGTACCGTGGCTGGCCGACGGGCTCGACGTCGACGGCGCCGACGCCTCGGCCGACATGATCGACGCGTGCCGGGCCGCCGCGCTCGCCGCCGGTCATGCGCCGAACCTGTACGTGCAGGCGACCCACCAGCTCGACCTACCCCGCCGCTACGGCGCCGTCGTCAACTGCGGCTCGTTCGGCCTGGGCGGCACCCGCGCCGACGACGCAGAAGGCCTGCGACAGGTGCGGGCGCACCTGCAACCCGGCGGCGTGCTCGCGCTCGACTACGAGGTCGAGGAGTTCGACGCCGACCACTGGCGGGCGTGGCGACCGCGTCCCGCCGACGCCACCCCGCCGCCGGCACAGACCCGACGGCTCGGGCCCGACGGCTTCCACTACGCCCTGCGGCACCGGATCGTCGAGGTCGACCTGCACCAATGCCGTCTGGTCCGCGAGCTGCAGGCGTGGCAGTGGCGCGGCGACGAGCTCGTGGCCCACGAAGCCCACGACCTCGTCGTCAACGTGTACACCTCGACCGAGATCGTCGCCCTGTTCGGAGCCACCGGCTTCACCGACGTGCGCGTGCTGGGGGGCTACCACGGCGGGCCACCCGCCGAGCTCGACGAGTTCCACGTGTTCGTCGCCACCGCCCCGTAGCGGGCACCGCGTCGTCGCCCTCGGACGACGGCCGCTAGGGTTCGCCACGGGGACGACGAGGGGGTCGACGATGAAGGATCTGAACGAGCGCGTCGCGGTCGTGACGGGTGCGGCGAGCGGCATCGGTCTCGCCACGGCGCACCTGCTGGCCGACCAGGGCATGCACCTCGTGCTGGCCGACATCGAGGGCGGTGCGCTGGGCGATGCCGAGGTGGCGATCAAGGCGAAGGGCACCCGCGTGCTCGCGGTGCGCACCGACGTCATGTCGGAGCAGGCCGTCGATGAACTCGCCGATGCTGCGTTCAGCACCTTCGGCAACGTGCACGTGGTGTTCAACAACGCCGGCGTGGCCGCCACCGCGGCCACGCTGCGCACCCGCGCCTGGGAAGGTCGGCTGGCCGACTGGGACTGGACGATGGGCGTCAACTTCATGGGTGTGCTCTACGGGGTGCGCGCCTTCGTGCCGCGCATGCTGGCCAACGGCGACGAGGGCCACATCGTGAACACGGCGTCCATCGCCGGGCTCCTCACCGGTGCCAATCCGTACAACGTGTCGAAGCACGCGGTGGTGTGCCTCACCGAGGGCATCTACCGCGACCTGAAGGAGATGGGATCTCGACTCTCGGCGTCGGTGGTGTGCCCCGGGCTGATCAACACCCAGATCCTCGACGCCGAGCGCAACCGCACCGACGGCGGCGCGACCGACGTGGGGTCGCTGCGACCTGATCTGCAGCAGTTCGCCGCCGCGTTCGAGGCATCGTTGAAGGGCGGGTACCCACCCGAAGTCGTGGCCGAGCAGGTGCTGGCCGGCATCCGCGACGACCGGTTCTACGTGTTCCCGGCGCAGCCCGAGATCCTGGACGTGGTGCGCGCCCGCATGACCGGCATCATCGAGCAGCGCAACCCGCTGCCCGGCTGATCCCTCAGGGTAGGTACCGCCGGCGCAGGGCGGCAGCGGAGGCGGCGGGCAGGGCGCCCGCGTCGAGCAGGTCTTCGACGGTGACCGACGCGAACGTCGACGGGTCGACGAGCAGCGACCGGTAGTGGGCGACCGCCTCGACGTAGTCGGTGTTGGCGGCCGCGTGGACGAGCACGAACCGACCCCACCGCCACGTGCCGCTCGGGTGCTGCACCATCGACAGCACGAGCAGGTGGGCGAGCCACAGCTCGAGCAGATCGGTACCGTTCACTGCGTCGAGCGCGCCGGGCGCGAACGCTCCCGAGCGATCCATCACCTCCACGTAGCGCAGCAGCCGCTCGGGCTTGGGCCGTTCCCGCTTGCGACGGTCGTGGTACTTCACCTGCACCCCGACGATGGCTCGCGCCGCATCGTCGGTGTCGAGCTCGACGGCGGCGTCGAACGAGACGAGGTTCCCGAGGTAGGCCTGGTCGAGCCGACCCGGCGAGTGGGTGAAACGGATCGCGCCCACGCGGCCCGGCGCATCGGGCCACCACGTGTGCACGGCCCGGTCGGCGAGCGCGGGGTCGGCGGCGAGATCGCCGAACAGGTTGAAGGCCGCGGCGGGTGCCCACAGCAGATCGGCCCACAGTCGCTGGACGTCGATGCTCTGGTGCGGCTCCTTCACCGTGGAGCGAGCCCGCACGGCCGCCAGCGCGCCGGGCGTGACGAAGTTGGCGCCGGTCGCCCGGGCGTAGGCGAGCGGCAGGCGACTGCCCACGGGCCGGAGCGCGTCGACCTTCGGTGACGGCAGCATCGGCTGCGTTCCCATCGGATGACCTTCCGCCGCGCGCCACCGGGCTTGGTGAAGGCGCAGGCGACGCCGTACCCCGGTCATCTGCGGTCGGCCCGGTACCCGGTCGGCGTCCTCCCAGCAGTGCGCCACCTCGAGCTCGGCTTGCGACGATCCTGGCTCGCTCACCGCCCCATCGTAGGTTCGCCCGTGCGGCCACATTGCGGACGATTGCAGTCCACAAGGCGACGCGTGGGAGACCAACTGGGTGATGGACTTCACGTGCCCGCGATGAGTGAGGGCGCTGGGTAGCGTGCAGGGGATGGTGCGCATGGATGATGTCGCGGCGATGGCGATGGCCCTGCCCGAGGTGACCGATGGCGAGCGTCACGGGCGCCGCACCTGGTTCGTCAAGGACAAGGCGTTCGCGTGGGAGCGGCCGTTCAGCAAAGCCGACCTCCGCCGCTACGGCGACACGACGTCACCGACCGGTCCCGTCCTCGCCGTCAGCGTCGCCGACCTGGGCGAGAAGGATGCGGTGCTGACCGAAGGGGCGAAGGGGTTCTTCACCATCCCCCACTTCGACGGCTACCCGGCCGTGCTCATCGACCTGTCGGTGGCGGGCAAACGGGCCGTGCGGACCGCGCTGCTCGACGCCTGGCTCGCCGCCGCACCGCGGACGTTGGCCGAGGAGCACCTCGCCCGTCGGCGCACGCACTGACGACCGTCACCCGGTGCTCACGGCGCCGCCGCGCCGCTCGAGGTTCCGCTAGACTCATCGTCGTTCGTCGATGAGCGATGAAAGGCCGAGGAGATGACCGACACGATCGCTGCGCCCGCAGGTGCCGGGCCGTCCGCCAAGCGGCTCTCCACCCTCGACCGCTTCCTCCCGCTGTGGATCGGTGCGGCCATGGTGCTGGGCATCGGGCTCGGGCGGGCGTTCCCCGTTCTGAACGACCAGCTCGACAAGGTGAAGATCGACACCGTCTCGCTGCCCATCGCCATCGGGCTGTTCGCCATGATGTACCCGGTGCTGGCCAAGGTGAAGTACCGCTCGATCGGTCACGTCGTGGGCGACCGGCGATCGCTCGCGCTGTCGCTGGTGCTGAACTGGCTCGTCGGCCCGGCCGTCATGTTCGCGCTGGCGTGGCTGATGCTGCCCGACCTGCCCGAATACCGCACCGGGCTCATCATCGTGGGCCTGGCCCGCTGCATCGCCATGGTGCTCATCTGGAACGACCTCGCCTGCGGCAACCGCGAACTGGCCGCCGTGCTGGTGGCCATCAACTCGATGTTCCAGATCGTCGCCTACTCGCTGCTGGGCTACTTCTACCTCGAACTGCTGCCCGGCTGGCTCGGGCTCGACAGCAAGGGCATCGATGTCACGGTGGGGCAGATCGCCAAGTCGGTCCTCATCTTCCTCGGTGTCCCACTGCTGGCCGGCTTCCTCACCCGCACCCTCGGCGAGCGGGCCAAGGGCACCGAGTGGTACGAAGGTCGATTCCTGCCCCGCATCGGACCGGTGGCCCTCTACGGGCTCCTGTTCACGATCGTGATCCTCTTCGCGCTCCAGGGCGACCGGATCACCAACCAGCCGTGGGACGTGGCCCGCATCGCGCTGCCGCTGCTGGCCTACTTCGCCATCATGTGGTTCGGCTCGTTCTGGCTCGGCCGCCGCATGGGCTTCGCCTACGACCGCAACGCGTCCATCGCCTTCACCGCGGCCGGCAACAACTTCGAGCTCGCCATCGCCGTCGCCATCGGCGTGTTCGGGGTCTCGTCGGGGCAGGCCCTGGCCGGTGTGGTAGGGCCGCTCATCGAGGTACCCGTGCTGGTCGGCCTCGTGTACGTGGCCCTGCGGGCCAAGCGTCACTACGCACCGGTCGGTACCGCGGCATGAGCACCCGTCGGCGGGGCCCGTCGACGACCGTCGATGACGAGGCGCTCGCTCACATGGCCAAGGCCGTGGGGCACCCGGCCCGCATGCGGATCCTGCGCATCCTGGCCGCCCGCGACACGTGCGTCACCGGCGACGTCGTGCTCGAGCTGGGGCTGGCGCAGTCGACCGTGTCCGAGCACCTGCGCATCCTGCGCGAGGCCGGTCTGGTGCAGGGCGAGATCGAGGGGCCACGCACGCGCTACTGCGTCAACGGTGACGGGCTCGCCACACTGAAGGCGGGCATCGCCGCGCTCTGACCCCGAGCGCCGGCCGAACCGTTCGCCTGCTGTTCACTCAGCATCAGTTGACGCAATTCTGGTTGCGTCACTACCGTCGCGGCATGCCCCTTGACCTCACGCGGCGAGCGGCGCTGCACGCCGCGCTCGGCGACCCGACCCGGTTGGCGATCGTGCAGGACCTGGCCGCCTCCGACCGGGCACCGAAGGACCTCGGTGAGCGCCACGGCGTGCCCACCAACCTCTTGGCCCACCACCTCGACGTGCTTGAAGCGGCCGGGCTCGTCGTGCGTTTCCCGTCAGCGGGCGACAAGCGCCGCCGCTACGTCCGCCTCGTGCGCGCGTCGCTGGCCGAGCTCGGCGTCGCCACCGCCCGTCCCGCCGGACCGGTGCTCTTCCTGTGCAGCCACAACTCGGCCCGCTCGCAGCTGGCCGCCGCGCTGTGGACGGCCCGCACCGGCGAGCCCGCCACCTCGGCCGGCACCCATCCGGCCCAGCGGATCCACCGGGGCGCGGTGGCGGCGGCCCGCCGGGCCGGGCTGCGGCTCGCCGATGCAGCTCCGTCCCGCGTTGGTGCCATCGCGCCCGCCACGCAGGTCGTGACGGTGTGCGACCGCGCCCACGAAGAGCTCGACCCTGGCCCCAGCTGGTGGCACTGGTCGATTCCCGACCCCGTCGGAAGCGCCACCGCCGCCGCCTTCGATGCGGTCGTGGCCGACCTGGACGCCCGCATCCACTCCATCATCACGTGAAGGACCCGCACAGATGACCACCCGCATCGGCATCAACGGCTTCGGCCGCATGGGGCGCCTCGTCGTGCGCGCCCTGCGCCGCCAACCCGACCTCGTGCTCGCCCACGTCAACGAGCACAAGGGCGGCGTCGAGACCGCCGCCCACCTGCTGGAGTTCGACACCGTGCACGGCCGTTACCCGGGCACCGTGGCGACCGACGGGGTGTCGCTCGTGATCGACGGCACGACGACGACGTTCTCGTCGAGTGCCACGCCCGATGGTGTGCCGTGGGCCGACCACGGCGTCGACCTCGTGTTGGAGTGCACCGGTGCGTTCCGCACGGTCGAGCGGCTGGCGCCCTACTTCGACAGCGGCGTCCGCAAGGTGGTGGTCGCTGCTCCGGTGAAGAGCCCCGACGTGCTCAACGTGGTCATGGGCTGCAACGACCACCTGTACGACCCGAAGCGCCACGCCATCGTCACGGCGGCCTCGTGCACCACGAACTGCCTGGCGCCGGTGGTGAAGGTGCTCCACGAGCAGATCGGCATCGAGCGCGGGGCCATCACCACCATGCACGACGTCACCAACACCCAGGTGGTGGTCGACGCGCCGCACAAGGACCTCCGCCGGGCCCGGTCTGCGCTGAACTCGCTCATCCCCACCTCGACCGGCTCGGCGACCGCCATCACCATGATCTACCCCGAACTGACCGGGAAGCTGAACGGCCTGGCGGTGCGGGTGCCGCTGCTCAACGCCTCGCTGACCGATGCCGTGTTCACCTTGGCGCGCGACGTCACGGTCGACGAGATCAACGATCGGTTGCGCGACGCGGCCGCCGGCGAACTGCACGGGATCCTCGGCTACGAAGACCGGCCCCTCGTGTCGGCCGACTACACGAACGACACGCGCTCGGGCATCGTCGACGGACCCTCGACCATGGTGATCGACGGGTGCATGGCCAAGGTGCTCATCTGGTACGACAACGAGTACGGCTACGTGTTCCGCATGGCCGAGCTCGCCGCCAAGGTCGCCGCGTCGCTCGCCGAGGTGCCGCGATGAAGCTCCGCAACTACACACTGGTGACCGCCGGCTACTGGGCCTTCACCCTCACCGACGGCGCACTGCGCATGCTCGTGCTGCTGCACTTCCACGACCTGGGCTACTCGCCGGTCTCGATCGCCTTCCTGTTCCTCGCCTACGAGTTCATGGGCATCCTCACCAACCTGCTGGGCGGCTGGGTCGGTTCCCGCACCGGTCTCAACCGCACGCTCACCGCTGGGCTCGGCCTGCAGATCGTCGCCCTCGCCGCGCTCACGTTCCAGCAGCCGGGTTGGAAGGAGTGGCTGTCGGTCGCCTACGTGATGGCGGCCCAGGCACTGGCCGGCGTGGCCAAGGACCTCACCAAGATGAGCTCGAAGAGCGCCGTGAAGGCCGTGGCCGGTACCGCCGATGGCGCGCTGTTCCGGCTGGTGGCGATCCTGACCGGGTCGAAGAACGCCCTCAAGGGCGTGGGCTTCTTCCTGGGCGCGGCGCTGCTCGCGTCGGTCGGCTACGACGCGTCACTGTGGGCCATGGCCGCCATGCTCGCGGTCGCAGTGGTGGCACTCCTGCTGCTCCTCGACGAAGACATCGGCAAGTCGAAGAAGAAGGCGCCGCTGCGCTCCATCCTGTCGAAGTCGATGGCGATCAACCGTCTGGCCGCCGCCCGGTTCTTCCTGTTCGGCTCGCGCGACATCTGGTTCGTCGTGGCCCTCCCCGTCTTCCTGGACGAGCGGCTCCACTGGTCGTACCAGGGCATCGGGGGCTTCCTCGCCGCCTGGGTCATCGGCTACGGCATGGTCCAGTCCATCGCGCCGCGGCTGCTGCGCCAGCGCGGGGGCGTCGCTCTCGACGAGATCCACGCGGCCCGCCGGTGGGCGTTCACCCTGGCCGTGGTGTCGGCGCTCATCGCGCTGGCCGTGGCGTTCGAGATCGCCACCACCGTGGCCATCGTGGGTGGGCTCATCGTGTTCGGTGTCGTCTTCGCCCTCAACTCGTCGCTGCACTCGTTCCTGGTCCTGGCGTACTCCGACGATGACGCCATCTCGCTCGACGTCGGCTTCTACTACTCGGCCAACGCAGCCGGCCGGCTGGTGGGCACGCTGCTGTCGGGCGTGCTCTACCTGGCCGGCGGCCTCCACACCGCGTTGTGGGGCTCGGCGGTGTTCGTGGCGCTCACGTGGCTGCTCACCCTTCGACTGCCACCGGTACCCACCGTCGCCGGTGCACCCATGAGCGCGCCCGCGACCGTTCCCGGCTAGACCTGGGGGCGATGAGCGAGTCGCCCCGATCGGGCCATGACCGAAGCGCGGCGGTGGCACCCCGGTGGCCGGTGCTGGCCGCGGCGATGGTGGCCGCGGGCGGGTTGCTCGCCTTCCCCTTGTCACCACGGACGGCGCTCTACTGGTACGCCTTCCCGCTGTTCGGGTTGGGCGGCTGCTACCTGGTGCAGTTCCGCCGCCAGATCCCCGCGGTGTGGCGAGCCACCTTCACCGTGACCGCGGCGTTCAGCGCCGTGGCCTTGGCGCTCGACTGGCCGTTCTCGGGCCATGTGCTGTGGAACGTGCTGTTCATCGGCCACGCGTCCATGACCGGCAAGCAGTGCAGCCCATGGATGGCGCTGCTGCTGCTGTCCCTGCTGCACCTCATCGTGCTGAAGGCCGCGTTCCAGGCGCCCCGTGACACGGCCGGCGCCGGCATCTCGGTGGCGGTGGCCGCAGTGGTGCTGGCCGGGCTGCATCGGTACGTCAGCGCGTCTGGTCCCACCACCTGAGGACGCGCATCGCCCGCAGCACGCCGTAGATCACGTCCATCGCCAGTGCGTCCATCCGACGATGGGAACGCCGGCCCGACGCGGGGCGGCCTGGATTCAGGCGCCGACGTAGGCCGCGAGGTGGCGCCCGGTGTGGGTGGAACGATCGGCGACGAGGTCGGCGGGCGTGCCCTGGAACACGACGCGGCCACCGTCGTGGCCGGCGCCGGGGCCGAGGTCGATGATCCAGTCCGCGTGGGCCATGACCGCCTGGTGGTGCTCCACCACGATCACCGACCGGCCGCCGTCGACCAGCCGGTCGAGCAGGCCGAGCAGGTGGTCGACGTCGGCCAGGTGCAGGCCGGCGGTCGGCTCGTCGAGGACGTAGATGCTGCCGGTGCCGGCCAGCTGGGTGGCCAGCTTCAGGCGCTGGCGCTCACCACCCGACAGCGTAGGCAGGGGCTGGCCGAGGCGCAGGTAGCCGAGACCGACATCGACCAGCCGGGTGAGAATCGTGTGCGCCGTAGGTGTGCGCGCCGCACCGGCCGAGAAGAAGCCTTCGGCCTCGATCACCGACATCGCCAGCACCTCGCTGATGTCGCGGCCGCCGAGCTGGTAGCCGAGCACCGAAGCCAGGTAGCGCTGGCCGTCGCACTCCTCGCAGGTGGTGGCCACGGTGGCCAGCATGCCGAGATCGGTGGAGATGACGCCGGCGCCGTTGCACGCGGGGCAGGCGCCTTCGGAGTTGGCGCTGAACAACGCCGCCTTCACGCCATTGACCTTGGCGAACGCCTTGCGGATGGGTTCCAGCAGGCCGGTGTAGGTCGCCGGGTTGCTGCGGCGCGACCCCTTGATGGCGCCCTGGTCGATCGCCACCACACCGTCACGGTTCGACACCGAGCCGTGGATCAACGAGGTCTTGCCCGAGCCGGCCACGCCGGTCACCACCACGAGCACCCCGAGCGGTATGTCGACGTCGACACCCTGCAGGTTGTGCTGGCGGGCGCCGCGCACGTCGAGCACCCCCGTGCGCGTGCGCACCGAGCGCTTCAGCGCGGCCCGATCATCCAGGTGACGACCGGTCAACGTGCCGCTGGCCCGCAGCCCGTCGACATCGCCCTCGAACACCACCCGGCCCCCGGCGGAGCCGGCCCCGGGACCGAGGTCGACCACATGGTCGGCGATGGCGATCGTCTCGGGCTCGTGCTCCACCACGAGCACGGTGTTGCCCTTGTCGCGCAGCTGCAGCAGCAGCTCGTTCATCCGCTGGACGTCGTGGGGGTGCAGTCCGACGGTCGGTTCGTCGAACACGTAGGTGACGTCGGTGAGGGCGGAGCCGAGGTGGCGGATCATCTTGACGCGCTGGGCCTCACCGCCCGACAGGGTGCCCGAGGGCCGGTCGAGCGAGAGGTAGCCGAGGCCGGTGTCGACGAACGAGTCGAGCATGTGACCCAGCGCGGCGAGCAACGGGCCCACCGAAGGCTCGTCGAGGTCGCGCACCCATCGGGCCAGGTCGCTGATCTGCATGACGCACACATCGGCGATGTTGACGCCGCCGATCTTCGAGGAGCGGGCCGCCTCGTTGAGCCGGGTACCGACGCAGTCGGGGCAGTCGGTGAAGGTGACCGCGCTCTCCACGAACGTGCGGATGTGGGGCTGCAGCGCCTCGACGTCTTTGGAGAGGAACGACCGCTGGATCTTCGGGATCAGCCCCTCGTAGGTGAGGTTGACGCCCTTGATCTTGACCTTGACCGGGTCCCGGTACAGGAAGTCGTGGCGCTCCTGCTCCGTGTACCTCCGGATCGGCTTGTCGGGGTCGAGGAAGCCCGACTCGATGAAGATGCCCACCGTCCACCAGCTGTCGGTCTTGTAGCCGGGGATGGTGATCGCACCCTGGGCGAGCGACAGGGAGTCGTCGTAGAGCTTGGTGAGGTCGATGTCGGAGACCGTGCCGCGTCCCTCGCATCGCGGGCACATGCCGCCGGCGCGGGTGAACGTGCGCTCGACCGTCTCGCTCTTGCCCTTGGCCACGGTCATCGTGCCGGTGGCACTGACCGAGGCGACGTTGAAGGAGAACGCGTTCGGTGAGCCGACGTGCGGCGTGCCCAGCCGGCTGAAGAGGATGCGCAGCAGGGCGTTGGCATCGGTGGCGGTACCGACGGTGGAGCGCGGATCGGCGCCCATCCGCTCCTGATCGACCACGATGGCCGTGGTGAGGCCGTCGAGCACGTCGACCTCGGGCCGCGCCTGCGACGGCATGAAGCCCTGCACGAACGCGCTGTAGGTCTCGTTGATCAGCCGTTGCGACTCCGCGGCGATGGTCCCGAACACGAGCGAGCTCTTGCCCGAGCCCGACACCCCGGTGAACACCGTCAGCCGGCGCTTCGGCAGCGCGATGGTGACGTCGCGCAGGTTGTTCACCCGGGCGCCCTGCACGCGGATCTGGTCGTGGCCGTCGGCCACGTGCGGCGCCGGAGTCAGAAATCGAAGCCGGGTACGGCGATGACCGTGATGCCGAGCACCTTCGTGGGGGCGTTCTTGCCCCACTTGTAGGCGCCGTTCTCGATCTTCTGCACCGTGGCCGAGGCCGACGACTTCGAGCGGGCGGGCGCGCCCACCGTGCGCCAGCTCGGTCCCGACGGGCTCCCGTCGTTCAGGCAGACGACCCATACCGGTCGGTCCAGATCGTCTCCGGTGAACGCTGCCGTGCGGTCCTGCCCGAGCGTGATCTCGATGCGGTGCTCCGTGCGGTCCGAAACGTGCGGGACGAAGGTCTGGACGTCAGTCATAGGTCTCCCTGGGTCGTGCCCTTGAACCTAGCCGACGGCGACGCCTGATCCGAGTCGGCCGCGGTCAAAGCCCTCGGCCGACGGCGGCAGCGTCGTGGATAGCGGCCTGGATGGTGTCGGTGCCGTTGACGTTGCCGATGGTGTGCACGGTCAGCCCGGCGGCGCGGAGATGATCGGCCAGCTCCCGGTTCGGCTCGTGGTAGGTGGCGATCACCACGGTGTCGGCCGGAAACGAACGCACCAGGTCGTTGCCTGCGCCCCGCGCCACCACCTCGGTGGGGGTGATGCAGCGCAGCGCCATCGACGGCACGAACTGCACCCCGGCGGCGAAGAGGCGCTCACGGCTCGCCTCGACCGTGGCCGGCGGATACAGGACGTTGGCCCCGAGCTGCTCGAGCCGACTCACCACCGTGACCTGGGCGCCAGCCGCCACGAGGGCGTCGGCGGCGGCGATGGCCTCGAACGTGGCGGTATCGTCGTACACCACGGCGGTGCGGCCGACCGTGGCCCGTCCGCCGAAGCCGAGCACGTCCCACACCGAGTGCACATGGGCCAGGTCGCCGCCGGGCACCGGCACCGACGGGCTCGACAGCTGGAATCCGTCCCGGCGCGGGGTGGAGCCGGTGGCCACGATCACCTCGTCGGGACGGGCGTCGATCACCAGATCGGGATCGACCGGGGTCCGCAGGTGCACGTGCACGCCGAGACGCGCGATCTCGTCGGCCAGGAACCGGGTGATCGCCTCCAGATCGGCCCGGTGGGGCGCCGACGCGGCGATGCGGACCTGCCCACCGAGATGCGCGGTCATCTCGTACAGGTGCACCTCGTGGCCCCGCAGGGCCGCCGTACGGGCCGCTTCGAGTCCGGCCGGACCGCCGCCGACGATCAGCACCTTCTTCGGTGTCGCCGCCGGCGCCGGCGTCTCGAACGGCACCGAGGTCTCCCGGCCGGCGGCGACGTTGACGACGCACTGCAGGCGACCGGTGGTCATCAGGTTGGCCACGCACCCCATGCTCGTGCCGATGCAGGGGCGGATCTCGGCCTCCCGTCCCGCCCGGGCCTTGGCCACCAGGTTCGGGTCGGCGATCATGGCCCGCACCAGCGACACCATGTCGGCCACGCCCGTGTCCACCAGGTGGCTGGCGTGGTCGAGCGTCATGATGCGCCCGGTGACGATCGTGGGAACGGTGACGGCCCGGGTGACCTGCGCGCTGCTCTCGATCTCGTAGCCGAGCGGGTCGTCGAGGGTCGAGAGGAACTTGTGGAACCGCCAGTACGAACCCATCGAGATGTCGAGGAAGTCGACCAGCGGCTCGATGTGCCGGGCGATGGCCGCCGCTTCGGCCTGGTCGATGCCTCCCTCGATGAAGTCGGTGCCCGACAGGCGCACACCGACAGGGAACCCGGCACCGACCGATGCGCGGATCGACTGGAGGATCTCGACCAGGAAGCGGGCCCGGTTCTCGAGCGCACCGCCGTACTCGTCGTCGCGCAGGTTCGTGGCCGGCGACAGGAACTGGGCGATGAGGTAGCCGTGGGCACCGTGCAGCTCGACGCCGTCCAGGCCGCCGTCACGGCACCGCACCGCGGCGGCGGCGAAGGCGGCGACCGTCTCGTCGATCATGGCCTTCGTCATGGGCCGCGGCACCACGTTGACGGACGGGGCCGGGATGGCCGACGCCGACACGGGCTGGGCGCTGCGCCGGTAGGCGGCGCCACCGTGCCACAGCTGTTGGAACACCTTGGTGCCGTGGGCGTGCATGCGCCCGGCCAGCTCCTCGTAGAACGGGAGCACTCGGTCGGTGTGCACCGGGATGGCGGTCGCCGTGCTCGGCTGAACCCCGGCGATCTCGATGATGGTGAGGCCGATGCCGCCCCTGGCCCGCGCCTCGTGGTACGCGATGAGGTCCTCGCCGGTGGTGCCGGTGGAGTGGGCGGTGCGGGCGATGCGGTTCGGCACCGTGCACGCGCCGAGCTGCAGCGGCCGGAACAGGTTGTCGTAGCTCACGGGTGATCCCTCAATCCCAACGAACGGGCAGTGATTCGAAGCCGTTCAGCACGCTGGCCTTCACCCTGGCGGGCGGGCCGTCGGGCCGGATGTTCGGCATGCGGTCGAGCACCGCCTCCAGTGCCACGGTCGCTTCGATGCGCGACAACGGCGCCCCCAGGCAGTAGTGGATGCCGATGCCGAACGCAGCATGACGCTTGCGCAGGTCCTTCAGGTCGCGGGTGACATCGAAGCGGTCGGGATCGGTCCACGCGTCGGGGTCGCGGTTGGCCGAGCCGAAGAGCATGTACACCTTCGAGTCGACGGGGATGTCGACGTCGTGGATCGTGACCGGGCAGGTGTTCGTGCGGAACAGCCCGTGCACCGGCGCGTCGATGCGGAGGCTCTCCTCGACGGCGTTGGCGATCAGGCTGCGGTCGGCCTGCACCAGCGCCAACTGGTCGGGGTGGCCCATGAGCCGATGCACCACGTTGCCGATCAGCAGGGTGGTGGTGGCCGAGCCGGCCACCAGCAGGAACTGGCAGAACCCCACCACCTGCTTCTGCGTGAGCTTGTGCCCGTCGCGCTCCACGGTGAGCAGGCGCGTCAACAGGTCGTCGGGCACGTCGGCGCCGGCGGCGATGGCCTCGGCCCGGCGCTGGATGTGCGGCGTGAAGTAGGCGTGGTACTGCCGGTAGGCGTTCACCACGTCGTCGTTCGCGGCCCGACCTCCTTCGAGTGCGACCGCCTCGGCCATGGGGAGCACCCACGATCGGAACATCGAGATGTCCTCGGCCGGCATGCCGAGCATCCAGCACATGATCACCAGGGGCAGCGGCATGGCGATGTCACGGATCAGATCGCCTTCGCCTCGGTCGACCACGCCGGCCACGAGCTCGTTCGCCAGCACGCGGATGGCGGGCTCCATCGCCTCGAGCACCGACGGCTTGAAGGCGCGCGAGATGGCGAGCCGCTCGGTGGTGTGGACGGGCGGATCACTCGACACGAGCACGCCGGCACCGACCTCGCCGTAGGTGAGACCGGGACCGAACTGCGACGACCACAGGGCGTCGTCGCGCAGGGCGGCCACCACGTCGGCCTCGCGCGACAACGTGAAGTGCTCGGCCGGGACCGTCGTGTGGTTCACCGGGCAACGGCCGCGCAGCTCGGCGAACGTGGCGGCCGGGTCGTGCTGGAAGTCCTCGGACAGCAGGTTGAACACCACGGCGTGGGGATCGTGGGTCACGACAGCTCCTCTTCGGGGTCAGCGACCGTGGCCACGTTTGTCGCCCTCCCACCGGTTGCGGTGGACGAAGTCCTCCACCGGCCGACGGTTCAGCGGGCCGAACACACCCTCGGGCCACCCGATCGGGATGGTGGCCGCGATGCGGATGCCGTCGGGCAGCTCGAGCACCTCGCGCACCGTGGGCTCGGCCGTGGCGTGCAGGGTGGTGAACACGCTGCCGAGGCCCAGCGCCCGTGCCGCCAGCAGGATGTTCTGGGCCGCCGGGTACAGCGCCGACCACGTGAACTGTTCGCGGGGCGCCGCCGGCGGGTAGATCACCGGCCCCGTCACGAACACCAGCACCGGCGCCCGGTCGAGCGAATCGATCATCTTCGCCGTGCCGTCGAGCATGAGCCGAGTGGTGCGGTCGGTGCGCGGCATGGCCGCGACCCGGTCGGCCATCGCAGCGCGGATGGCGGCGGCGATGCGCGCCTTCGGCTCTGTTTCGTCGACCACCACGAAGTCCCAACCCTGGCTGTTGCCCGGGCTGGGTGCCCGGGTGGCGGCCCACAGCACCTTGTCGATCAGCTCGCTCGGCACGGGGTCGGGCTTCAGCAGCCGCATGGCCCGGCAGGTCCCCATCGCCTCGAACACGTCCATGCCCGACGACACTAACGACCGTCCACGTGGGCGGCGACGTTCACCGCCCGACGAGCCCGGCCATCACGTTGATGGTGGTGCCGATGATGACCGTGCCGAACAGGAACGAGACCAGAGCGTGGCGGGTCACCGCCCGACGGATGCGACGGTCGGAGATGTTCGTGTCGGAGACCTGGTAGGTCATGCCGACGGTGAACGCGAAGTAGGCGAAGTCGGAGAAGTCGGGTGGCTCGTCGCCGTTGAAGTCGATGCCGCGCCGCGCGTCGTCGAAGTACAGCCGGGCGTAGTGCAACGTGTACACCGAGTGCACCGCGGCCCACCCACTCACCACGGCGAGCAGGGCCAGCACGATGAGCACGGCCCGCGCCGCCCCTTGGAGCCTTTCGGCCTCGACCAGGCCGAGGATCTCGGCGACGAGGCCGGCCACGCTGGCCACCACGACGATCGAACCGATCAGCCGGGCCGACGCGTCCTCGGCCGTGATCATCTCCCTCGTCGCGCCGTGGTCGAGGCCGCGGATGTCGATCCACAGCAGGAGGAGGAAGCACAGCGTGGCCGTGTCGAAGCCGACGAGCAGGCTCACCTGCCACCGGGACACCAGCGCGAGAACACCGCCGGTCACCAGGCCGGCGGCCGCGCTCCACAGGGCGCGATGCTTCGCCTTCAACCGGCGGGCGGCACACCGACGGCGTTGCCGGCGTGCTGCTCCTTGGAGGCCTGGGTGTCGAGCAGCTCGATCACGTCGACGACCTTGCCGCCGGCGGTCTTGGCGAACAGCACGTACTCCACCGCGTACGGGTGGCCGCTGCGACGGCTGGTGGCCCGGAAGTTGAACCGCACCACGCTCGACGACTCGTCACCGATCTCGTCGAGGATCTCCACCCGCGTGGAACCCGGTTCGTAGAACTTGGTGAACACCGCCTCGTTGAACCCGATCACCGCGGTCTTGCCGACGTGGGGCCCGGCGATGTTCGGCGACAGCGAGTGGTTGAGGCGCCAGACGACATCGTCGGCGTACATGACGGCCATGGTGGCCACGTCGCCGAACGCCTCGACCAGGGCGCGTGCAGGGGTGGTGCTCATCGTGGTCTCCTCGGCCGGTGTCGTCGGTGACGGCATCCGTGATTGTGGCATGAGAGCATGCCCGCCATGATCGAGCCCGGCCGCGTCACCGCCACCCCGACGCGGTGGGATGCAGCATGAGCCGCTGGTTCGCCGAGCTGGCCCGGGCCACCACGCCGATGGGCGATGCGGTCCTGCGCCGCCGCCTGGAGCCGACCCTGGAGATCGACGTCTTCGAGGTGATGCTCGGGGGCGAAGGGCTCATGTCGAGCCTGTTCACCGCGGGCGAGGAGGCGCTGGCACGCCTGGGTCTCGCCGCGACCACGGGCGACGAGCTCGACGTGCTCGTCGCTGGTCTGGGCCTCGGCCATACGGCCCACGCCGCGCTGCAGGACCCCCGGGTGCGGTCGCTGCACGTCGTCGACGCACTCGCCGCCGTCATCGAGTGGCACCGCCAGGGTCTCACCCCGCTCGGGCCCGAGCTCACGAACGATCCGCGTTGCACGCTGGTGCACGGCGACTTCTTCGCCCTCGTCGACCAGGGGCGGCTGGTGCCAGGCGGCGAGTCACCCGACCGGTTCGACGTGATCCTGGTCGACATCGACCACTCCCCCGTCGACCGCCTCGACGACGGTCACGCCGGCTTCTACGAGCCGGACGGCCTGCGCCGACTGGCCGACCAACTCCGGCCGGGCGGCGTGTTCGCCCTGTGGTCCAACGACGCGCCCGACGACGCCTTCCTCGCCACGCTGCGGGCGGTGTTCGCTCGCGCCGAGGCGCCGGTGGTGAGCTTTCCCAACTTCCTGATCGACGGTCAGTCCCACAGCACCATCTACGTCGCCATCTCCGGCGACGAGCCGGCGCCGGCTCGCTACGGTGGCGACGATGCCGACCTACCCCGGTAAGTGACGGAGCCGCGCTCCACAACGACCAGCTCCGAGACGACGACGACGCGGAGGCGATCGTCGCACTCGCCGGCGGCGCCGGCCGCCACCCCGGTTACCTGGGGGACCTCGCCGGTATCGGCGCGCCGCGCCGGGTGATCGTGCCCCACCTGCCAGGGGCCGGTCGTTCTCCGCTTCCCGACGATGTCGAGCGGGCTCGTGGTGGGACCAGGCCGCCGACATCGAGCAGCTGCGCGTGCACCTCGGCGTCGAGCGATTGGTGGTGGTCGCTCACTCCGCCGCCCCGGTCGGCCATCAGCTACGCCGTGCAGTTCCCCCATCAGCTCGACCGCATGGTGCTGCTGATGCCGCCCGCCGGCCACCTCGTGGACGTCGCGTCCGATGTCGGGGAGCGCATCGCCCGGCGGCGGGGCGAACCGGCCTTCGACGCCGCCGTGGCCGCCTGGGAGTCCGATCCCGACGATGTCACCGACGCCGGATTCGCGGCACCGATCGCGTTGCGTGACGCGGTCGATCCGTTCCTGCGCTCCTGATCGTGGTCACACGAGCAGCGGGTTGGTGATGATGTCGACGAGGGCCGGTCCCCGGTGCGCCAGCGCGGCCGCGAGGGCGACGTCGAGCTCGGCCGGATCGGTGACGCGGAAGCCTCGGGCGCCACAGAGCTCGGCGAAGGCGGCGAAGTCGGGGTTGTGGAGCGACGTCTGCCACACGTCCCAATGGGCCGCCCTTTGCTCCTTGGAGATCTTTCCGAGCTCACCGTTGTCGAGCACGACGTGGGTGATGTTCATCTCGTGCTTCACGGCGGTGGTCAGCTCCATCGCATACTGACCCAACCCGCCGTCACCGCTGATCGACACGATCTGGCGCTCGTCCCCGAAGGCGGCCCACGCCCCCATCGCCGCCGGCAGCGCGAAGCCGATGGAGCCGAGGTAGCCCGACATGACGAGGTCCTGGTGGCCCGACGCCTCGAAGTAGCGGCCGAACGAGTACGTGTTGTTGCCGACGTCGACGGCGATGACCGCGTGCCGGTCGATCAGCTGGGTGAGGCTCGCCATCACGGCGGCCGCGCCGATGCCGTGGGCGGCGTCGTCGGTGGCCCGCCTGGCCTTCTCCGCCCGCCAGATGGCCCACCGCTCGGCGACCTCGGCGCGCAGGTCGGACCCTGCGCCGCGACCGACGGCGGCGACCATCGCTCGCGCCGTGACATCGGCGCCCCCGAGCAACGGCACGTCGACACCGTGGAACCGGCCGAGCGCCATCGGGTCGTCGTCGACCTGGATGGTGGGCTTGTACGACGCGATGCCGGTGTGGTTCGAGAAGCTGGCGCCGAACACCACCAGCAGGTCGCTCTCGTTCATGAACCAGCTGGCCACCGGTGTTCCCGACCGGCCCAGCACGCCGCACCCGAGCGGGTGGCGGTCGCTGACGAGACCCTTCGCCTTGAACGTCGTACCGACGGCGGCGCCGAGGCGTTCGGCCAGCTCCATGATCGCCGACATCTGGCCCCGGCAGCCCGCTCCCACGACGATCATGGGCCGACGGGCGGACCGCATCATGATGATCGCACGTTCCAGGTCGTCGGCCGCCGGCAACGTCGCTCGTGACACGATGCGACCGGCGGGGGTGCCCGCCGGAACGTCGGCGGCCACCGGGTGATGCTGGACCTCGTCGGGCAGGATCAGGTGGGCGACGCCACGGCCGACGATCGCATGCTTCATCGCCAGGCTGGCCAGCTCGGCGTGGTCCGACGCCAGCGCGACGGTCTCGCTGTAGGCGGTCACGTCGGCGAAGGCCGCCTCGAGGTCGGTGTCCTGGAACGCGCCGCGGCCGCGGACCTTCGATGGCACCTGACCCGAGATGGCGAGCACCGGTGACCGGTCCTCGCGTGCGTCGTACAGGCCGGTGAGGAGGTTGGTGGAGCCCGGCCCGGCGATGCCGAAGCACGCCGCCGGGCGCCCGGTGAGCTTGCCGTAGGCCGAGGCGGCGAACGCCGCCGCGCCCTCGTGGCGAATGCCGATGAACGTCAGCTCGCCGCGCGCCTCGGCCTTGCGCATGGCGTCGGCGAAGCCGAGGTTCGAGTGCCCCACCATCCCGAACACATGGGTGAGCCCCCAGTTCGTGAGCGTCTCGACGAGCACGTCGGCGACGGTGCGCGGCGGCACGGGCTCGGGCGGCAGCGCCACGTAGACGCCGTCGGGGCGGGCTTCCACGGCGAAGCACGCCGGCGCATCGGAGAAACCCGACGGTGGCTCACCGGTGAGGGGCGAGTAGTCGTAGCCGTGCCACGGGCACCGCAACCACCCGTTCTCGATCGACCCCTCACCCAGCGGCCCACCCTGGTGGGGGCAGGCGTTGTCGAGGCAGCCGTACCGGCCTTCGTGACGGGTGACGGCGAGCGAGCGCCGTCCGACCGTGACGGTGATGACCCGTCCCTCGGGCAGCTCGTCGGGGCCCAGCACGCGGTGCCAGTCCGTGCCGACCGCGGTGGATGTGGCGTCGTCGCTCACGGCTGCAGACCTCCGTAGGGGACGCCGGCGAGGTGGTGCATCTCGCGATCGAACGTGGTGAGGTCTTCGAGGCAGAGCTCCGAGACGTGGCGATGGCCGCACGCCCGGGCCAGCACGGTCATCAGCTCGACGGTGGCGAGCAGGAAACGGGTGAGACGCTGGGCCGACTCCTCGACCACCAACCGCTGCCGCAGGCCGGGCTTCTGCGTGGCGATGCCGACCGGGCAGTTGTCGCTGTTGCAGGCGCGCATGCCGATGCACCCGATCGCCTGGAGCGCGGCGTTGGAGATGGCGACGGCGTCGGCCCCCAGGGCGAGTGCCTTCACGAAGTCGGGGTGGGTGCGCAGACCGCCGGTGATCACCAGCGTGGCCGTCGAACCCGACCGGTCCAGATGGCGGCGGGCCCGGGCCAGCGCGGGGATCGTCGGGACCGAGATGTGGTCGCGGAACAGCGCCGGCGCCGCGCCGGTGCCGCCGCCGCGGCCGTCGAGGATCACGTAGTCGACACCGATCTCGAACGCCGCATCGAGGTCGGCCTCGATCCGCTGGGCCGACAGCTTGGCCCCGATCGGGATGCCGCCGGCGGTCTCGCGCACCATCGCCGCCACCTCGCGGTAGTCGGCCGCGGTGCGCAGATCGGGGAACGTCGCCGGCGACACCGCCGGCGTGCCCTCGGGAAGGCCCCGTACCTCGGCGATGCGACCGACCACCTTGTTGCCGGGCAGATGCCCACCGGTTCCGGTCTTGGCCCCTTGGCCGAACTTGAAGTGGAAGGCCTGGACGTCGCGGACCTTGTCGAGCGACCAGCCGAAGCGGGCCGACGCCAGCTCGTAGAAGTACCGGCTGTTCTCGGCGTGCTCCTCGGGCAACATGCCGCCCTCACCGGAACAGATGCCGGTCCCCGCACCCTCGGCACCGCGGGCGAGCGCCACCTTCGCCTCGAGCGACAGGGCGCCGAAGCTCATGTCGCTCACGAACAGCGGGATGGCCAGCCGCAACGGCTTCGGGGCGCCGCCGCCGATCGTGACGTCGGTGCCGACCGGCTCCTCGTCGAGCAGCGGCCGACGGGCCAGCTGAGCGGTGACGATCTGGATCGAGTCCCACGTCGGGAGCTGGTCGCGCGGCACGCCCATGGCGGTCACCGGACCGTGGTGGCCGACCTTCGACAGCCCGTCGACCGCGAGCTGGCGGATGCGGCCGACGAAGGGCTCCTCGGGTGCGCCGTGGGGGTCCTGGAAGGTGCCCTGGTAGGCGTCGCGGTCGTAGGGCTGCGGATGCTCGCGCTCCCACGCCGCGACCTCGTCGGCATCGACGAGCAGCTGGTCAGCCGCCTCGTCGACCCAGGACGTGAAGCGGTGGAGCTGCTGGGCGTTGTCGTAGGCGCTCACGCCGGTGCGGAACGCGTAGTCCCACCCGTGCAGACCGCACACGAGGTCGCTCCCCCGCACCGTGCCATCGGCCAGGAGCGCGCCCCGGTGCAGGCAGCGGCCGTAGAGGACCGAGTGCTCGTCGCCGTCACGGACGACCACGAGGTCGACGTTGCCGACGAGCGCACCGAAGGGGGAGCGGTTGCCCAGTTCGCTCCAGCGGGCGATGGTGAGAGGTGTCATGGTTCCCGTCTCCCGGTCAGAGCAGGCGACGGTAGCCGTCGAGCAGGAACGTGGCGGCCGCCACCGCGGCATCGGCCCGATCCAGCGGGAGCTCGCCGCGGGTGCGCACCGCGCCGAAGGGGGCGTTCCAGAACGCCGCGTCGCCGGGGCGATCGGCCGTCCACGGGCCGACGTAGAAGTAGGGCTCGGCGCTGAAGCCGTCACCGGGCGAGCCGCCCAGGTTCACGCGCCGATCAGCGTGCGCCTGGGCCTCGACGGCGACGTCGAAGTGCTCGGGCCACAGTCGGGGCAGGGTCGGCGTCGCCTCGGGCGGCATCGCCGCCAGGACCCGGTCGAGCGCCTCGGCGACCAGGCCGTACCACTCGCCGACGGCGGCGGCCCCGTCGGCGTCGAGCTCGATCAGGGCGTCGGGGTCACCCAACGACGGCGTGTCGTGACCGACGTCGAGCGGTCGGGAGAGGTCGACGCCGGCCGCATCGGCGAGTGCCGCCAGCGTGGACCCGTGGATCGCCACGCTGCGCACGGTGGCGGCACCGGGAGCATCGGACTCGATCACCAGGTTCGAGCCCGACACGCGGACCCGGCGGCCGTCCAGCGTCAGATCGGGCGTCCCGAACCCGCCGGGCGTGACGCGCAGCGAGAAGCGACCCGACGCCTCCACCCGGGCCCGGGCGACGATGTGCACCGCGACGCGGTGCAGGGACGGGCGGGACGACTCGAGGGCTTCCATGCCGTCGCAGTCTCCCAGCAGCCTGTTCCGTTACGCGCCGCCGTTCCTCCAACGGGTCGATTCTTCCTTCGTCCCACCCGCACCCGAACACGTACCAGCCGCCATGGAGAATGGCTGAGAGTGCACCGGTGGCCGTCAGCTAGGTGGCCGTCGGACGGGCCGCTCGCGACTTCTGCGGCGACTCAGGAGCGGTTCACGTTTGCAGCAACGATCGACCGTGCCTGTTCACTCAGCGAGGGCAACCGCGTACGCTGAGCGCATACCAACCAGCGAAGGACCATTCGATGAACAAGGCCCGTACGACCATCGCCGCTCTCATGCTCGCCAGCCTCAGCATCGCCGCTGGTGCGAGCACGGCGGCGGCGATGACCACGACGTCATCAACCAGCTCGATCACCGCGACGAAGCCGGTCCCCCAGCCCATGGGGTCGACCTGGAGCTGACCGACCCGATGCTCACGGTCACCTCACTGGGGGGTGTGGAGGCTGGCGGTGATCTCGGTGGCCGTGACGGGTCGGCACCAGTCGTAGCCCTGGCCGGTGCGGCAGCCGCTGGCGGTGAGGATGGCGACGGTCTGTGCGTCTTCGACGCCTTCGGTGATGACCTGGAGGCCGAGGTTCTTGC
>JANMAT010000166.1:0-9986 GCA_031359995.1 Actinomycetes bacterium | reverse complement strand
TCGACTCGGGGATACCCCAGCCGATCGAGGAGCTTGCCGACCAGCTCGGCGTGCTGCCCCATCGTCATCGGGAACCGTGCGTTTCCCGAGCCGCCGGCGCCGGGCGCATCGAACGCCACGAGCTGTCGCTCACCCAGCTCGGAGACGAGCGGCTGCCACATGTCCAGGTTCGCGCCGATGCCCATCACCAGGAGCAGTGGCGGTCCGTGGCCGCAGACGCGGACTCTGATCCGGATGCCGGACACTTCGACGTAGAACGCCTCAGTCGAACGCCAGCTCCAGCTCACGCGGTGGACCGACTTCTGACGTTCCGGGACAGGATCTAACGCTGATGCACGTAACGGCCTGGTGCTGCTTCCGTCGCCGGATGTGCGGAGTTGCCAAGCGCCTTCGGTGCCGCTCGCTCCCTGCCCGACCGCGCGAGTGCCCAAGCCGCCCAGTCCGTCCACCACGAGCCTGCTTCCTTGCGCGCCAGCGCGAGCCATTCGTTCGGATCCTGCGGGTACGAGTCGGCGGCCAGGAAGCTGGCCTTCGGATTGTCGGTGGGATTGACGAGCGCCTGGATGTGACCGCTGTTGGACAGCACGAAGCGATGCTCGCCGGACGTGGCTTGCGTCGCGGCGTACGTCGACGTCCAGGGCACGAGGTGGTCGGTCATCGCCCCGACGACGTACATGTCGTTCTTCACCGTTGCGAGATCGACCGGCGTCCCGAGGGCGACGGTCGATCCCGCGTTGCGCAGCCCGTTCGCGACGAACAGGTCGATGAACTCGGCGTGGAACGCTGCCGGCAGGTTCGTCGAGTCGCTGTTCCAAGCGAGCACATCGAACGCGGGCGGATTCAGCCCGAGCAGGTAGTTGTTGACCACGTAGTTCCACACGAGGTCGTTCGGGCGGACCCATGCGAACACACCCGCCAGCGACCGGCCCTCGAGCACCCCCTTCTTGCGGGAACGCGAGATGGACGCTTCCACGGCGCGGCGGCTGGCGAACATGTTGACCGCGCTCTCGACCGCCGTGTCCACGCCCGTCACGCCGAGCGTGACGGCATTGACCAGATCGCTCTGTCCGGTCGACGAGAGGTGCGAGAGCAGCATCAGCAGCGTCATGCCACCGGCGCAGAATGCAGTTGCGTTGACGTCCTCGCTGCGGGTGATGGAGCGCACCACGCCGAACACGTCGAGCAGGCCGGTCAGGTAGGTGTCGATCGACCAGTCGCGCTGCGCAGCCGTCGGGTTGCGCCACGAGACCATGAACACCTGCATGCCTTGTGCGACGGCATGCTCCACGAAGCTGCGACCGGGGGCGAGGTCGAGGAAGTAGTACTTGTTGACTTGCGGCGGGACGATCACCATCGGCCGTGAGCGCACCCTCGGTGTCGTCGGCTCGTACTGGATCAGCTCGCACAGCTCGGACCGGTGCACGACCGACCCGGGCGTGCATGCGAGGTTCTCACCAACAGTGAAGGGTCGGGTGTCGACCTGGGAGGGCATGGCGCCGTTGTGACGCACGTCGTGGGCGAGGTGTCGCACACCGTCGACGAGCGAGCGCCCCCTGGTTGCTGCTGCCCGCTTGAGTGCGGCCGGATTGCCGAGAAGCGTGTTCGTCGGCGCTGACGCCGCACTCACCTGCATCATCGCGAACCTCGCCCGTAGGGCACTCTTCTCGTCGAGGCCGACGTTGTCGACCACCCGCACCAGTGACTCGGCGCCCGCAAGGTAGAGCAACGCCAATCGGTTCCACAGGGGGTGTTGCCATGCCGGGTCGCTGAAGCGCTTGTCCTTGCCGATCTCGGTGCCGCCGGCACCGACGAGGATTCGCAGCTGCTCAGCGGTCAGGTTCGCGAGCTCGGACGCCACCATCGTCGGGTGCCGAGCGGCCGCGGCCGCGAATCGGCCGGAAGCCGCGGCCATTTGTCGCGGTGTGAGCCCGATGAAGGGGTTGGCACCGCGGATCGCATCGGTGGGTTGAAGGTCGTCAGGGCCGGCCGCGGTCATTTGAGATCAGGCTCCTCGATCGAGCAGTGCCGCGCGATGAGGTCGATGTCTAGCATCGGATCCCTTGTGACGGTGAGCCGGCGCCGTAGGGTCTCGGGCGGGTCCGTTCGTCGTCGCTTCGCGTGTGGAGTTGGTCGGTGCCGTTGTTGTGAGGTGTCCGGTGTAGAGGTCTTCGACGTTGAGGACGAACTCGCCGAAGCTCAGACACCAGCGGTACATGCGCATCTCGAGCCGTAGGGGGACCGGTGGACCGCTGCGCAGCCAGGTGGCGCCGGGTCCGGCATCGGGCGAGGTGATCAACGCACCGGCGGAGCCGATTGCGGCGACCGGATGCACTCGCACCCGCCCCCAGGGAATGTTGATCTCTTCAATCTTGAACATCATCGCCGTGGTCGGATCGATCTGGACGGTCATCTGATTTGCGGCAGCATTGAGCCCGTCGCCGGCGATGTAGCCCGGAACGACGTCACCGACCGCGTGGCTGTCGGCGAATCGGTCGAAGATGTCGAGGTAGTGGTCGCCGGCACGGTCGGGCCAGTACCAGATCTGGTCCCATGTCTCGTGGGTCAGCATGAACTGGGTCTCGGGGAAGATATCGATGTGCCCCACCGTGGGTGCGCCCGCCCCGGTCTGGATGGTGATGGCCTCGGCGTCGTCGTTGATGGCGACCACGTCAAAGGCCTGCCCGATCCATGCCAGGCAGTACACGCGGTCGCCGACCCGGAAATCAGCGAAAGGAGTCGGCAACGTGGCTACGACCGGACCGCCTGGAACTCATCGAGCGCCTCCAGCGCGAGGGGCACGGGCTGGATGCTCTGGTCGGCACCCTGCCGCCACACGTAGCGCACCGTGCCATCCGAGTCGATCCCGACCCACGACTGCTTGGGCGCGTACAGGATGTGCCCGGTGCCGTAGGCCTCGAGTACCCGCCATTGCGGGTCGGAGTACAACGGGTAGTTCAACCCGAGGCTCTCCACGATCTCGTGGCACTGCGCCAACGGCAGTGGCAGGATCACCATCAACTCGACGCCGCGTGCGTCGAACTCCTGGTTGGTGCGGATCAGGTCATCCAGGCCCGGGATGCACAGCGGTCAAATGATCCCACCGGTTACCGCCCGCGTCAGACGCAGGATCACCGGTTTGCCGCGAAGTTCCGACAGGCGGATCCGCTGCCCGTCCGTGCGCTGCACCTCGAACTCAGGTGCGGCATCACCGACGCCGAGGTGAACACCCTGCGCAGCAGCGGTCGACGGCCGAGTCGCCAACGTGTGCTCGAGCCGGAACACGTTCGTCGCCGACACCAACGGACCCTGGTTGAGGACTCCGACCCAATGGCGGTACTCACCCCGGCGACCATTCAGCGTCATGGTCGGGGCATACACGAGGCGTACTCCACGCACCGCCGAGCGCGCGCCTCGCACCAGCGGCTACGCAACTCGGGGTGGCCGTTCCGACCGTCACAAGCTGAGGTCGGAGTACCGGGCGCCATCATCGGGGGCTTCGAATGCCCGCCCGTACGGCGCGCCCGCTGGATGTGACGCGACCGGATCACCGCCGAGCCCGGCGTCGAGTTGCGGTAGGCCACCCACGCCCGGAGTGGCAGCGGTTCGGGTCGGCATCTCGTCGAAGACCTCGGGCATCAGACCCACCTCAGCGTGGTCGATCGGGTGTCCCGCCCGGTGTGACCCGAACTGTGCCCACCGGCGTCTTGGCACCGTCCTGCTCGACGTGCCATGTCCAACCGCCACCCTGCACTCTTGGTTGGCCAGGGACACCTACCCAATGGTCTTCGGGTAGTACTGGCCTGGTGGAGTCCGAGCGACGTCAGCTTCGAAGTTGGAGGCGAACGGCCAGTCGGCTTCCTCGCCGGCCACGGGCACCTGGCTGAACCGGCCGAAGTCACCCCCGCCGGCGCGCTCGTTGCCGACGAGCGACCAGGCTTGACGCTTGTACGTCCAGTTCTCGGGCTGGAGCCTGTGGCACTCGTTGAAGTGGCGGATCGCCGCATCACGCCGACCGGAGCGCCACAGGTGATTGGCCAACTCGAAGTGAGCGGCGCCCGATGAACTCTCTAAGCCCCGCGGTTGCGACGCGTGGACCACCTGGTCAGGGGTCATCGCGTACCGGCTCGATGGGCCGTTACGCGCCCAGTCGCGGATCGCATCCGGATAGGCCTCGCGATCCTGGCCGCCTTGCAGCACCTTCATCAGGTTCGGACGCGCCGTCTCGTTGCCCTGCTCGTCCGCTTCCGCCGCTTGCCTGGCCCGCTCCGCCAACATCTGTTTCATCGGCTCGGGGTAGTCCTGAGCGCCCGGCCACCCTGGTTCCGCGGGGCGGACGATGACCCCATCCTCATCGATCCAGATCACGTTGGGGATGTTGACCACCCCGAACAGGCTGTCAAGCAAGTGGGTTGGATCGAGCAATGACGGATGCTCCGGGTGTGCCGCCTCGATGAACGGTCGTGACACGTCGGGATCACTGAGCTCGAGCGAGACCGTGACAACCTCGACACCGAGGGGATGAAGTTCACTGCGCAGCGCCTGCCACCCGGGCAGGTCGAACCGGCAACCTCAATACGGCGCCCAGGCGACAAGCACCACCTTCTGCCCGCGGAGCGAGGACAGATCGAACTCATTACCGTCGATGGCGGCCAACACCAGGTCAGGCGCTTTCGCATGAACCAGTGCGCGACCACCGATCGATTCGGGCCCCAGCGCCCACAAGCGGTTCTCCTCGTCGTGGACCAGTGCCATCCCCAACCGTTCGGCAACCCGCGTCACCTCGAACCCGCCCGGGAGCGGAACGCACACATCACCCTTGCACGCACCCTCCGGCTTGATCTCCCAGCCGGTACCAGCACGGAACGCCTCGGCGTCGATTGACACTCGATCGAGAATCATCTCCCCGACCGTACTCGCCGCCACAGCCTGGCCGAACGACGTCACCCAGATGTCCACGAACCGGCGTGGACCGGGCGACTCTTGCCTCGACCCACCACCGAAGGCTCCACCGGTGGATCGCCGCCGAGAACGTCAGGGTCGATCTGGGAACGCCGGACGCCCGCGCCAGCTCCCTCCACGACCATCCTCGGCGGATCGCGTCAAGAGTGCGCGGGCTGGAGCGCGCCGGGGTGAAGCCGTCGCCGTCGATCGAACGGACCAGCCCGCGCACATCAGCGATCGGTGTGTGGTTGCGACGGCGCACGACGAGGCGAAAACGGACGTGTTGAAGATCACCGATCTGCTCGCCGAGCTCTCAACCGGCGAAGCGACGAAAGCCTCGAGCTGGCAGTGCCCGCGGGCGTGTCGATGACCGTTGATGCGTGGCTCGGGACGTATGTGTTCTCGCACCCCGAGGCGCAGGCGGGTCACCAGCCGTGACCCTCGTCCGACGTTGCCGCTCCGGCGGTTCCCTGGCTGTCCCGGACTGGAATCGGTGACTGCTGGTGGTCGGTCACCCTTGCCTGACGCGTCTCCAGGTGATGTAAGTGGTGACGTCGAGTTCGTCGACGTGTTGCGGCGTTGTGTTGAAGATCGCCAGCTCGTCGTCGAAGGCGACGTGACGGACCACGTCGGTGCCGATCATGTTCGGGTCGATGGCGCCACGCGGCGTCGCGGTAAAGGTGCGTTGCCGCTCGTCGACGACGTAGCTCCCGAACATCGCCACGTAGCCGCCCTCGTTCGGGGTCGGGAGGTTGTCAGTCAGCTGGACGGAGAATCGGCCGGCCCGGTCGAACACGAACATCCCGATCGGGTGGTCGCCGAAAGGACGGGTGGTCGCGCCGTCGGAGCGTCGAGTCTCCAGCGATACCAGTTCGAACGTTCCGGGCAGTTCATCCTGTAGTCCCACGACTTCGCTCCGATCGGTGGCGAGCGCCCGCTCGAACGGGCGCGAACATAGCCGGTCGAGATCAGCGGCGCGCGTGTGCCCGGTCGGCGACGTGCCCGTGGCGAGGCACAGTTCCTCGTCGTCGCAGTGAACGCGTCCGCAGCTATCGGTGCCGGCGATGCAATGCCGTCCGCCCGAGCATCGCGGCATCACCTGCTTCGTGATCGACATGCACCAGGCGGGCGTCGAGGTGCGTCGGCTGCGGGACATGACGGGCCGGGCACACTTCAACGAGGTGTTCCTCACGGCCGCCGTCGTCGCCGGCGTCGACGTGGTGGGCGAGGTGAACGACGGATGGCGCGTGACCCTCACGACGCTCGCCAACGAGCGCAACTCGCTCGGCGCCAACACCCAAGGCGGCGGCGGCAAGCTCGAGATCCATGGACACGACCTCACGACGCCGATCAGCGAGCTGCTCGCCCGTGCCGCGTCCGACGCCGATGCGCCCTCCGCCAAGGTGCGCGGCTACCACCTGCTGGCCGAGCCCGCCCACCAACGCGCGGTGGACGGCAACGCCGTGGTGCGACAGGCACTGGCCCGCCCGTACAGCGATCACGACACTGCGTAGATCTCGTCGCCGCGGGTGCAGGCGGTCGCCGACGCAGCGCCAGGCCGTAGAGAGACCGCCTGCCAAGCCCTGGGATGACAGCGAGAAGCACCGCGAGCGCCTCGTCATGGGAGACTTCGGACGTGAGCATGTCGGTGGTTCGCGCCGATGGCGAGCTGCGGGACGCGTCGCTTCGTGGGCTCGGGTTGGAGGCGGATCCGCCTTCGGTCGAGGCGTCACGACCCGAAGCCCTCGGGCTGCTGCCGGCTACCCGACAATGAGTGAGACCCTGCCTACACCCGGACATCGACACCGAGAAACGATTCATGACCTCGACCATCGCTTGGAACGGTACGGCTGCGACGCAACCGCCGCTGCGCTTCGGGATATCAGGGTTAGCGCGACAAGGTCGCCGTCGTCACCAGCGCGGCGCCACGAATCGGTCGTGCAACTGCCTCTCGGCTGGTCGCCGAGGGTGCGTCAGTGGTCGGCGGTGACGTGAACACCGTCGACATCGACGCCTCAGCGCAGAGCTCGAGAACGATTCGCCGGCCGCCACTACGACACCACCGTCGAGCGGGCATCGAAGCGCTCGTCGCCGCCGCCAGCGAGCACTCCGGCGGCGTGCACGTAGTGTTCAACGTCGCCCGCGCCCCTGCCGGGATGATCGTCGATCTCCACGACGATGAGTGGAACTTCACGGTCGACCTGTGCTCGTAGGGCGCCGGCGGCAACTTGTTCGTCGACGGCACCTGCATCTGATCGCGGGCTCTTACCCAGATCTGCGTCCGATGCTCGCTCGACTGAAGGGCGAGGCTGACCTCGGCACATCCCCACTGGGGTCACGCGTTGCAACGGCGTGATCACCGAGACCGCTCGTTGCCGAACGGATCGCAGACATCGTACGCAGCGCCACCTGCGAGCGCCCGAACCCTGCTCGAACGTGCCTGCGCCGACTCGGGCAGGGCTGGTGTTCAGTCCGCCGGGTCGCTCATCCGACCCCACTCGGGCGGCAGTTGCTCGATCGATGTCGGGTAGGTCCCGCTCGCGTAGATCGCCGCGCCCCACGGCTCGATCAGGGTCAGCAGCTCCTCGAGATCGTCTCCGATCGCGTCGAGGATGGGCCGCTGCTGGATGTCGGTCGAGACCTCGATCGCCTCGCGCGTGGCCCGGCCGCGTTCGGTCAAGGTGACCGGGTCACCCTCGATCAGACCGCCAGCGCGAAGCCGCCCGAGGCCGGCGTCGAGGTCGTTCGGCGTCCATCCGCGCCCGCTGTGGTAGCGCTTGGTCGGCATCGCGTAGTACGCCTCGGTCAGCAACCCGGCCTCGACGGGGTCGAGCCCGGCGGCGATCCACGCGGCGATGTGCGAGTCGCCGCGATGTTCGCGGACGCAGTCGGCATGTCGCCACGCCGCGCCCCACGGTGTGGTCGGCACGGGCAGCGAACGCAGGCCGGCGTACAGGAACCGACCGGCCGCGCACCCGCCCGCCGCGGCCTGCGCGAGCAGCTCGGTGGCCCGCCCAAGCCCGTCGGGTTCCCCCACGATCCGTTGCAACGCGGCGGTCGCGCCGCGCTCTCGCGCCGCGAGGACGTCGTCGACGCCGGCGATCGACCAGCCGCGCACCACTGCCGGAACCATCAACTTCGGGTTGAACACCCCGAACGCGGCGACCGCCACCTCACCGGGCACCTGCCCCATACACCCGGCCCGACTGCAGTAGTAGCCGGACACCTCGGCGAGGGTGAGGTAGCCGTCTCCACCGACGCCAGGTCCGAAGCCCAACGCCTCGAACTCGGTGTGGATCTCCGGGGCGAAGTAGACGATCCCAGCGATCGGCTCGACCGCGGCGCGCAACCGTCTGGCCCACGCGCTCACGTCGTGCGAGTCGGTTCCCGGCGCGGCCGGTGTGGTTGATGACATCTCGATCTCCTCCGATTGCCAATGGCAGCTCGTGGGTGTGGCGTCCGGACCGCGGCGGCCAGCAGCGGACCGGGCGTCTCGGAACGGTCAGCCGGCGGCGTCTGTGGCACCGAACGGACGCAGCCCGTTGCGCGACATCCACACATCGACCCCAGGCGACAGCACGGCTTCCTGAGGGGACGAGGGGTAGTAGCCGTGCGCCTCACGAACGGCGGCGCCCCACGACTGCAGCCGCGCGACGAGCTCGATCAGATCGACACCGAGCGCATCGGTCATCGACGCACACGCCTCGTCCGTCGCCGACTCCACCGCCTCGCGCACCTCGCGTCCGGCGCTGGTCACCGCCTCACCGTCGAGCAGACCGCGAGCCTGCAGATCGGCCTCGGCCGACCCGAGCTGCCCCTCGTCCCAACCTCGTCCCGCTGCGTAGCTGCGCGCCGGCATCCCAGCGTACCGTTCGGTGAGCACCTGCAACTGGCAACCGTCCAGGCCGGCCGCGACGGCCGCGGCGATGTGGGCGTCACCGCGGTATTCGCGCAGCTCGTCGCCGAGACGCCACATGCGCCCGACGATCCCGGCGGGCATCGTCAGCCCGAGCAGCCCAGCGAACATCGGGTGACCCGCGACCGTCAACGGAGCGACCGCCCGCCCGAGCAGCTCGACGACCCGTTCGATCCCGGCGGGCGCAACGCCCAGGATCCGCTCCAGCTGTGCCACCGCACCCCGCGTGCGTGCATCGACGACACTGTCCGCATCGGCGATCTCCCAACCGCGAGCGACGGCCGCAACAACCACGACCGGGTTGAACACGCCGAACGCAGCGGCGACAACCTCACCACGGACCTGGCCGAGGATCGCGCCCCGGCTGGCGAAGTAGGCGACCCCATCAGGCATCGCCACCCCGCCCCAATGGTCCACTGCCCAGCCGTCCCCGGTAAGCCTCCCCGGGCTCCCACCGAAGCCCAGCGCTTCATACGCGGCGTGCGCCTCCGGTGCGAAATACACCGAACCGATCACCGGTTCGAGCGCTGCGGACAGGGCGCGGCTTCGCGCTGAGGTCTCCGAGAACATCTCTGAAGTCACCGACAGTCCCCCGGTTTCGTCTCGGTCATCAGACCCGAACTGTAATCGCCCTCCTCGCCGCGAACAGGGCCTGTTCGCCGCCTGGGGCATCGCCGTCTCCGCGAGTTCCTGCACAGATCCAGCCGCGGTGTCGTGCGCCAGGAGCATGGGACCACCCCTCGCCGCTGCCGCCACCACCATCGCCCCGTGGGGTGACGGCTTCGACTCGACGAACTGGCCGCCGACATCGCCGCCGAGGCCCACCTGGCGCTGGGTTGTGGGACGAAATCAACAGGGTGCGGCTCTTCTGGAGGGACTACGCGGCGGCGGGGATGAGGCTGTTGGTGTAGCGGGATTGGTGGATGCGTTGTCGTTCTTGGTTGAGGTGGTATTGCCAGTAGGTGTCGAGGTCGCCGTTGGCGCGGAGGGCTCGTAGTTTGAGGATGGCTTCGGCGCCGTTGACGCTCCAGCGGGCGCCGGTGATGTCCATGCGGTCGGCGACGAGGTAGCGGCAGGTTCCTTCGATGACGCCGGTGGCGATGGGCCAGCCCTTGGCGAGGGCGGTGGG
>JANMAT010000148.1:0-34524 GCA_031359995.1 Actinomycetes bacterium | reverse complement strand
CCCGGGATCACCGGCATATCGCAGCGCGCCGAGCGGTAGGACGGTGCCACGCACAACACGTTGTCGTCCGAGCGCGTTCCCTCAGCGAAGAGCCGTTGACGAGGATCCGCGCCCCTTCACCATCACGCGTGCGAATCATCGACGATGGACTCGTCCGGTTGCACTCCGTCGAGAACGAGCTGAATGCGCTTGTTGCCCAGTTCCTCGTCTCCAACGATGGCACCGACGTAGGTCGACACGAGGGTCTCGACGCTGTGTCCGAGCCGTCGGGCGACCTCTCCGAGCGGGACGCCAGCTTTGAGCCACGTTGTCGCCGCCGCGTGCCGGCAGTCGTAGACACGTAGCGGAGGTTGCCCGATCGCGGCGAGCGCGCGATGCCATGCGCGTGTCCAGTTCGATCCCGTTGGCCGTTTGTCGTTCCGCGTGCGGAAGATCAGGGCGTCGCTCTCGAAGCGGTGCCCGTCGACCCAGGCTTGCAGGATCTCGACGAGTACCGGGGGGATCGGAATACTGCGGGGCCCCGTCTTCGGCTCGCCCGGCTCGTCGTGCGAGACGTCGGCCTCCGTCACGTCTATCCGACCCCAGCCCGACAGTGGCAAAAGGAGCGAGCGACGACGAAGCATCACGACCTCGGAGGGTCGTAGCCCGCCGTAGTACGCCACGGCGGTCATCACGCGGTACACGCGGCTAACGGGCTGGTGACTCACGATCGCGTCGATCGCCCTCGCCATCGTCTCCGGACTCGGCAACGCTCGGATGTCTACGCGGCGCTTGAGCCGGGACGCCTTGCGCCGTCCACGACCCCGGGTCGACGGCGGCCAGGGATCAGCGGGAAGCAGCTCCAGCTCGACGGCGCGACGCACACATGCACGCGACACCTTGCGGTAGCGGCTGGAAGTCGATGCGGCGAACGGGCGACCATCGTCACCCAACCCCAACCGTCGGTCGACCTCGGCGAGACGCACCCGATCGAACCTACGCATCCGGCTCCGGAGGCCGACGCTCGATCGAACAAACGACCAGTTCACAGTTGATGTTTGAGCTTTACGGTCGTACTCTCCCCAAAGCTCCCCAATCGAAACGAGGACGCTCGATCGTGGGGGCCGCGGGAGGAGGTCAGGGTGAGGCGAGCGCATCAGGACGTCAAGATCTACGGCATCCAGGATCGTCGATCGCACCCACTCGCCACGAAGCCGTGGCTCGTGCGTTGGGCCGTCGAGGGCCGGCAACGCTCGCGGGCATTCAGGACGAAGGCGGAAGGGGACCGGTACCGGTCGATGCTGCTCGTGGCCCATCGTGACGGCGAACTGTTCGATCGGGCAACTGGCGAGCCGGAGTCGTGGAAGCCTCGGCCAGTCGACATGCCGATCCATGCGTGGGCGCGGCGATGGATCGCCGAGCAATGGGAGGAGTGGCAGCCGAGAACCCGAGTCTCCGCGATCGAGGCCCTCGCTAGGTTCATCCCGGCTGTCGCGAACGATGAGACGGCGCCGCCCAAGGGCGTGCGTGCCTACATCGTTGCCACACTCGAACCGGGCGCCGAGATCGACGCGTCGAACCCGCTCGAGGAGTGGCTGACGCGCGCCGCGCCGGCGATCGGCGCGCTCGAATCCTACCGAGGGCGCCCAGGTATTTTGCCGCTGAGCAGGCCGAATGCCCAGCTAGACGAGCTGTGCGGATTGGCCGCTACACGCCCCGGTTGACCGCCAATGTCCGTCGTGGCTGGGAGGAGTGTGGGAGGAAACCACACCCAGGCCGAGCAGACGCGATTCCTTCCAAGGGTCAACTGCCGGGACATGGCGGCCACAGACGTCGCCAATCCCGTGATCGCTTGGGCGTGATCCCGGGCGCCCAGGAAGGCCGGAGTCGTGCGCGCACCTCACCAAATCGCGCAGGGCTTCTGAGCGTCGATATTGGGCGCTTCGGACTTGCAGGCGCTCGCTTGCCGGCCGTCCGACGGCGTCGCACGCCGTCCCGACAGGTCCACTTTCCAGGGCCGACGCGCGCTACCTGCATCTCAAACGTCTCCCGCTGTCGCTGGATGGATGGACCACGACACGGGCCACCGATGCGGCGTCCTCAGGTGCTGCGCCGACTCCACTGTTGCCAGGCGGCGACCGTTGCAGAGGCCATGTCGCGGTGCTGAATCGCTATCGACTTGGCCGCCGGGTCGTCGAGCCGGCCAGCGATGGCGTGTGCCCCGAACTGGTTGCCGCGGAAGTAGAGGGGCAGATCCTCGGGCCGGAAGAACCCGCCGAGATCGGCGGGCACCTCGGCCGTCGGCGTCCACGCCGGTGGATCGACCGGCGCCAGCGCGAGCGGCTCGAGCGCGGCCCACAGATCGTCGTCGTTCGTGCGGTCCGCGAAGTCGCGCCCGCGGTATCGGTAGACCTCCGTGCCGTCAGGCGCCAGCACGATCATGGCCGGCAGCGCGATCCCGTTCCGTTCCTTCGGGTCGAACAGGCCGAGCGGCTGCAGGAAGTCGACACCGCCGGGGTCCGCGACCATGCGCGTGTGCGTGAGGCCCCAACGACGCGCCATGCCCGCTTGCCGGGCCTCGTCGTCGACGCTGATGGCGACCAACTCGGCGCCGGCCGCGTGGAGACGGGTGTAGTTCGTTGCCAGCCGCACGAGCTGACCGCAGCAATACGGTCACCAGTCGCCGCGGTACAGCATGGCGACGAGGCCACCCTCGGTGCGGCGTAGATCGAGGAGCTCACGCACGGGTACGTCCTTCGGGTCGGTGGTCTGCCATGGTGCCATACAGCTCGACCGGTCGCTCGAAGATCTCACCGTCGCGAGACCGTGCTTGGATGGATCGTTCAACTCGGAGCCGGAATCGCCGATAGCTCGTAGTGGATCGGCGGAGAAGGTCACACGGCGAGGCCACGTGGATGGCCTGCACGGTGCTCCTCGGCACGGCGACGGCCCTGGCGGTGTTCGGGCCGAGCCGACACGTCGTGTGGGCGTCTCCGGTGGCCCTGTTCGTGGTCGTCACGATCGCCGCGTCCCTGTGCGTGTTCGCTGCCGCTGCGGTCATCGTGGCCGGCCACCGTCGCGATCTTGCTGAGGTGGGTCTGCTCGGCACCGGCCTGCTCGTCGTCTCGATCCTGCCGCTCGTCCACGGCCTGACCGCCCCGGGCGTGCTGTACGGACCGAACCAGGCGGTCATGACCTCGGCGTTCCTCGCCCTGCCCATGGCGCTCGGATCCTGGTCGCCCCTGGCTCTCCGGCACCGTCCGTTCGGCGCGTGGGCAGCGCGTCGTTGGCGCGTCTGGTGTGCGGCCTGGAGCGTGCTGGCCACCGGGGTGGCCGTGGCTCTCCTGGTGAAGCCCCAGATCACGGTCGTGCCGACCGGCACGCCGGCCTGGATCGTGGCCACGGTCGTGGCCCAGGTGTCCATCATGACCGTGCTCTCTCGTCAACAGCTGGGCCACTACGAGCTCAGCCTGCGGGCTTCGGCGCTCGTCGCGTCGTTGGCGCTGGTCCTGCTGGCCGCCACGGCGCTCGTCTGGTTGGGCGCTCCGGTGTTCAGCGTCGGCTGGTGGCTCGTTCACGGCCTCGACATCGCCGGGGTCCTCGGCGGCTGTGCCGGCGCCCATCGGGGCCACCGGCTGGGGCGCACGACGACCGAGGTGCTCGCCCCGGTGCTTGCTCACGATCCCCTGGTCGCTCTCGAGGTCGGGCTGTCGCCCGTCGTTCACCGGTTCGTGGCCGCGCTTGAGACGAAGGACCCGATCACCCGCGACCATGTCGTGCGCACCGCAGCACTGGCCGTGCGCGTCGGGCAGCGCCTCGGGATGTCCGCCAGCCGGCTCCGCCGTCTGGGCCTCGGCGCCCTCCTCCATGACATCGGCAAACTGGAAACACCCGACGAACTCCTCAACAAGCCCGCGCGGCTCACCCCGGACGAATTCCTGACGATCCAGCGCCATACCATCGCGGGGGACGCCCTCGTCAGGGCGGTGCCCGCCCTCGTTCCCATCGCGCCGCTCGTGCGAGGCCACCACGAAAGGATGGACGGCGCGGGGTACCCCGACGGGCTGGCGGGCGAGTCGATCCCGCTGGAGGCGCGGATCATCGCTGTGTGCGACGCGTTCGATGCCATGGCCCACACCCGCCAGTACCGCCAGGGCATGGGGGGCGAACGAGCCGCGGCGATCCTGCGCGAACACGCCGGCAGCCAGTGGGATGCGACGATCGTCGAACACGTCATCGCGCTCGGCGGCACACCCGAGGGGAGCGATTCGCCGTTCCCTATGGTCGGTCGAGCGGTGGTGTGCGACTGCACCGATGCGCTGCCCGACGTCGTTCGACGCCAGTTCGCCCTCGAGCACTGAGCGTCGCGGTGCGCGGGGCCACCGGTGTGGACTCGGCCGGGAATGCTCCGTCAGGGCTGCGGGTTCCTCTGACATGTCGACCGAATCGGCCGCCCGTGCTCGGGTTTCGTCCGCGTGCTGATGTCGCGACGCCGATTCCTCGGCCTGACCGCCACCGGCGTCGCCGTCGCAGGTGCTTGCTCCGCTTGCGATGGTTCGCTCGCCGCTGCTGAGCGCTTCGCCTTCGCGAACGAGTCGCCGCCCGCCGACGGCGCGATCGAGGCCTACACCACGACGCCGTCCGTCGAACGGGGCCGGATCCTGCCGTTGCACGTGTCCTCGACCCGCCGGAACCTGCGGGTCGAGATCCGTCGAGTCGGTTGGCCGGCACCGACACTGGCCGACTCCCGGACGGTGCGAGACGCCTCGGTACAGGGGCCCGGACTCCCGTGGCCGGTGACGGTCGAGTTCGACACCACGGAGTTCCGAGACGGTCTCTACTTCGCAGAGGTACGGCCCACCGGGCAGCAGCTGCCGGTCCGCTACGTGCCGTTCGTCGTGCGCGATCCGGCCAGCGTCGCCACGGTTGCCGTGCACGTGCCCTTCCTGACCTACCAGGCGTACAACGCGTGGGGAGGGGCGAGCCTGTACGAGTTCAACTCGAACGGGCGACGGGCGGCGTCGGTCGGGCTCCATCGCCCCTACGACGTGTTCGACGGCGCCGGGTTCTTGTTCTACGGCGACTACCAGCTGGCGATGTGGCTCGACCGGGAAGGGCGCGACGTGACGTACCTGGATAGCCAGGACCTGGATGCAGACCCCGACGTCCTGCGGGGTCGTCGGCTCTTCGTGTCGGCCTTCCACGACGAGTACTGGACCGAAACCATGCGCGACCGACTGGTTGGCTTCTTGGCTACCGGCGGCAATGCCGCGTTCCTGGGGGCGAACAGCATCTACTGGCGCGTCGAGATCGACGGCGACCGGATGCGGTGCGAGAAGGCAGGGCGAACGGGCCGATTTCGCGACGTCGGACAGCCCGAGAGCGACCTGCTCGGCTCCTGGTACGACAGCCATTGGTTCCCCTATGGACGCGGCGCGCCGTGGCGGGCGCTACACACCGACCACTGGATCTACGTGGGCACCGGTATGACCGACGGCGACGCGATCGCTGGGCTGATCGGCTACGAGTGGGATCAGCTGTCCCCCCATGCACCTCCCGGTACCACCATGGTGTCCAGCACGGTCGTCGAGCCAGGCCGCCGCCACGAAGGCGTCGTGGTCGAGCATCCATCGGGAGCCACCGTGATCAACGTCGGTACCACGTACTGGCCTCGGTTCCTCACGGGTGGCGGACCGTTCCCGGCCGATGGTCGGGTGCAACGGATGACCCGGAACGTGCTCGACCGGCTCAGCTGATCGGGCTGATCGACCGGTGCACACACACCGGCCGATCGGCCTGCGATCGAGGTGGTCAGGCCACCCGTGTGACGGTGATCTTCAGGACCGGGGATCGGGTGTCCCAGCCGTGGGCTTCCCAGGTCAGGTCGGCAATCTCCTTCACGCCCCGGTGGGCTCGGATCACGCCGCTTTCGGCCAGCGCCGGGTTCGACGCGCCCGTCCCCGGCGCGCCGTTGTCGTCGGCGACGCCGTTGAGACCCTGGCACGGCGGCACGATGTCGGCGAGGTCCTCGGTGTTGATCTCCGTGCCGGCGTCGAAGTCGCGCGCGTACCCGGTGCGGCTCCGCCCGACCTTGTTCGGCATGTTGATGCTGTCGATGCCGGCGAACCCGTCATTGGTGCAGATGAGCATCGCGACCAGCGACAGACGGTCGTCGTTGCCGGCTCCGCCGAGGGTGAGCTTGGTCGAGGCACCTGGTGCGAGCAGCGGCGGGCCCGACGACGACACGCCGACGCCGACCGAGAACACGCCGGGGGCGCCGGTCAGGGACTGCACCAGCGGGTCGATGTTGCCGTTCTCGGCGATCTCCTTCACGCCGAACGAGGCTGGTGCACCGCGGCGGTAGACGTCGGCGTGGGGGCTGTGGACGGCGACCACCGGCGGCGTGAACCACTGTGTCGGCGTCAGGTTGGTGAGGGTGATCTCGTAGACCGGGGCCGACGGTGCGGGATGTGGGTACGTCGCTGACGCCATCGAGGGGAGAGCGAGAAGTGCGGCCGGGGCCGCGAGGAGGCCGGCCGCTACGCGGACGCGACGAGACGTGATGGACAAGGGGATTCCTCCGCTCGAGTTGAATGGAACCGCCGCTCCGGAGCAGGCCTGACGATCGTATGGTCGGCACACCGAACCGACCAGGGAACATTCGCGAAACGAATGCGAAACGAGCACCCCGGCCGGCGCCGTCCTCGATGCGCCGAGTATGCGCAGGAACGCCCACGCACCCTTCCGACGTCGTCGCACGGTTCAGGCCGGAGCGAGGGCGGTGCCGGGTCGGAACGCCGCCCAAGCGAACCAGAAGGTGTCGACGTGCACGACCGGCTCAAGCCGTCGGCCCGCCAAGGGTCCCGAGACGGCCTGGCCGAGTAGGTTCCACGTCGAGCCGGTCTCGGTGTCCGTGAACGCGTCGCCCGCCGGCAGGAACGTGAGAGTGCGTCCCTCGATCGCGGTGTCGAACACGCCCGTGGCGCCGATGTCATCGCCGTCGGCAACGGCGTCGGCGTCGAGGGCCGAGCTCGTTCCTGGTGTCCACCAGACCGTCAGCACTCGATCGCCGAACGTCGTCGCCACGACGCGACGCTCCCGCAGCGTGGCGAGCGGCACCGCAACGGCAGCACTGTCGTCGTGGATCCCAACGACCCGCGTCATCGCGGTGAACCGCCCGTCGACCTCTCCCTCGAACAGGAAAGGTCGGCTCGTGATGTCGTCGTAGCCCGGGTACGGGTTCGACCCGTAGTCGCGCTGGTGACCGGTGTCTCGGCTCAGCACGAGACCATCGGCGTGCGCGTCGCGCCACACCCGCCAGGGCACGGTGGCCACCGAGAACGTGTCGAGTTCGGTGCCAGTGAGCGCCCCGACGATGGCCGAGCCCGTGAAGTGGCTCCACAGCGTGTCGGTCTGGCGGTCGTACATCACGAGGGAGGAGTTCCACAGCAGCCCCGAGGTGCCGAAGCTCAGGACCCGGCCGGCGACGCGTCGGTCGTACACGAGCGCCGAGTTGCACAGCGGGCAGTAGGTCACGGCCACCGGAATGCCTCCGATGGTGTCGTTCACGATCTCGTGCCAGATCAGGATCTGCACCGGATAGGCGCGCGCCTCGCCCCCGATCTCGACCGCCATGACCGGCTCGTTGTCGGCGAGGAAGTCGACGTCGGCCGGGGACAGGAACGTCGGCACGTCGATGGGTGGAATGCCGTCCGGAGGCGGACCGCCCTCCCGAAGCTCGTCGAGGGCCACGTCGCCGGCCGGCAGCCCCTCGACGTCCGCGCCCCGGGCGGCGTCGAGACCCGATGGGCCTTTCTCGATCGGCGACGCCGGTACCTGAACCACCACACGAGCCGTTCGGCCCGAGCGGATCGAACCCGAGCTACCGCCCGACGATGCAGGGGCGATCAGCGAGCTGGCGACCCCGGTGGTACGCACGCCCCGCCCAGCTCTCCGATCGCCGTCGGTGCAGGCACCGAGCGCGGCGAGCGCCACGGATGCGAAGGCGGCCAGGCGGCGGCGGCGGGATGTTCGCTCCATCGTTCGTGGAAACCCGATTGTTCGGTCCCGTCTTCCCGCGGTGACAGGCGGCGCGGAATGCGCCCACGATCAGACGGGTTCCCCCTGCATGCCGGCCTTTGCCGCGGCCCCTCCCCCGCCGCCGATCCCCTTGCGTGCGTGTCGACCGCGCCGGAAGGCTTGAGATGCTCGACGGTCCCTACGCGCTCGCCGTGGCCGCCGGCATGGCAGCCACGGTGAACCCGTGCGGGTTCGCACTGCTCCCCGCGTACCTGTCGGCCTTCCTCGGCACGGAACACCGCTCGGGCGGCACAGGGGCGGTGGCGCGTGCGCTTGCCGTCTCGGGTGCGCTCACGGCCGGGTTCGTGGTCGTTTTCGGTCTGTTCGGCGTTGTCATCACGCCCTTGGCGCTGTCCGTCGAGGACAAGCTCCCGTGGGTGACGGTCGTCATCGGCCTCGGTCTCGTCGTCCTCGGCTTCGCGTTGCTGGCCGGCCGTCAGCCGACGGTGCGCATCCCCAAGCTCCAGCGCGGCGGACGCGACGGCACGCTGGCGTCGATGTTCCTGTTCGGCGTGTCGTACGCCACGGCCTCGCTGTCGTGCACGATCGGCCCGTTCCTCGCCGTGACGACGACGACGTTCCGTTCGTCCAGCTTCGTCGCTGGTAGCGCCGTCTTCCTGGCCTATGCCATCGGCATGGGCATCGTGATCGGCATCCTCACCGTGGCGCTGTCGCTGGCCAAGGCCGGCGTCGTGCACCGGTTCCGAGCGTTGCTCCCCCGGGTCAACCGCATCGCCGGTGCCTTCATCGTGATGGCCGGCACCTACGTGTCGTACTACGGGTGGTACGAGATCCGTCTCCTGCGTGGCGGCGGATCGAACGATCCGATCATCACCCGAGCCGTACGGCTCCAGAGCTGGCTCACGGATCACGTCGTCACCGACCATCCCGCCCGCACGGCCGCCATCGCCGCGGCAGTCCTCGCGCTCATGGCCGGCGCCGCCGTCGCCGGGCGGCGCACCCGTTCGGCCCGAGGCCTCGACACCCGACGGTCGGCCGACCCGATCGGCGCGGCGGGATCCGGCGAGGACCAGCGGTGACGCCTCGCGCCATCGACCTCCGGCGCCGACAGCGGAGCGGCCAGTTGTCCGGCGGGACGCCGCCCCCATCGTGCGCGAGGCTGGAGAGTTCATGGGCGCATCGGCGAACACGGCCATCCTTCGCGACGGGGTCACCCGCGATGGATGACCGCGTTCCTCCTCGGGCGACCGGACCGATCGAGCGACCGACCGTGTTCGAGCAGCACGTCGTGCCCGAACTCGAGGTGCTCTACCGCGTAGCCCGGTCGCTCACCCGGAGCCAGCCCGACGCCGAGGACCTCGTCCAGGACACCCTCCTTCGAGCCCACCGATCGATCCACACCTTCGATGGACGCCATCCTCGCGCCTGGCTGTTGACCATCATGCGCAACGCCCACCTCAACGGTCTGCGGCGTCCCACGGCGGACGTCGTGCACGACTCGGACGACGCCATGCGGACCCTGGCCTCGAGCGGGCCCGGGCCCGAAGGGTTCGTCGACCAGGCGCTCGACACCGCAGTGGCGCGGGCGCTCGACGACCTGCCGCCCCGCTTCCGGCGGGTGGTCGAGATCGTCGACAGGGACGGCCGCTCGTACGCCGACGCGGCGGACGTGCTCGGCGTCCCGATCGGCACCGTGATGAGCCGCCTGCACCGCGCTCGGACCCGTGTCCGCAAGCAGCTCGACACGCACCTCGATCCCGAGCGCGGCGATCGATGAGGCTTCTGCGCCGCACGCGCGGCCCGATGACCTGTGCCGAGGTGGCTCGCCGCCTCCAGCGGTACCTCGACGGCAACCTCGACGACGGCCGGGCTCAGCAGCTCGCCGCGCACCTTGAGATGTGCCGCGACTGCGGCATGGAAGCCGAGACGTACCTCGACATAAAGGCTGCGCTTGCCGCCCACGGCACCGGCCCGCTCCCCGACGACGCGCTGGCCCGGCTCGCCGACTTCGCCCGCCGTCTCGCCGACGAGCACGAGTGACGCCGCCCGCACCATCCGCCCGGCGTGTCGAGCAGACCCCGGGAATAGCAGCGGCGGTCCTGCGGGTTCCCGTGGCGTGAGACATCGATCCGCGTTCCACCTGGCCGGCCTGGTCGCCGGCGGGCTGCTCGTCCTGAGTGCCTGCGGCGGCTCCACGGCGCCTTCCGCAGCACCCGTGTCGCCGGCGTCGTCCGCGGGCGCCACTCCCGCAGTCCCCGCGGCGACGACGAGCGGGTCTATCCCTGCGCCGTCAGCGACGACCGCACCTCCAGCGCCCACCGGCACCGCCGTCGCCTCGTCGGCGGTGACCGCCGCGCCGAGCCCGCTCCCCGAAGTCACGGTCCGGAACGCCGCCACCGGCGATGCCGTCGAACTGGCGCGCCTGCTCCCCGCCGACAAGCCGCTCCTCGTCTGGTTCTGGGCACCCCATTGACCCGTCTGCCGGGCGGAGGCGCCCGGTGTTGAGCAGTTCGCTCAACAGCACGCAGATCTCCTCCGAGTCGTCGGACTCGGGACGCAGGACGACGCGAAGCAGGCCAAGCAGTTCGTCGAGCGCTACAAGTTGCAGCACACGATGCTGTGGGACGAGTCGTTCGAGTCATGGACCCAGCTCGGCGTGCGCGGCCAGCCCGCCGGCATGCTCTTCGCGGCCGATGGCACGCTGATCAGCCGCTGGAGCGGCCCCATCCCCGAGGACAAGGTGCTCAAGGCCCTCGGTTCGGGCTGACAGGCCCGACGAGGCCCCGCCGGGCGGAGGTTCCGCAGAATCGCTCGCCGCTACCCGCGGGGATGTCGAGCCGCGCGACGAACGTCGTCGGTCATCGAGCCGCCCAGCATCGTGGCCGCTCGTGGGCACGCCGCCGAACACCCGGCGCGACTCGATGCCTTCGGCAACCCGAGCTCGTAGAGCAGGTCGTGCCCGCCGAGATCGACCGTCGCCTGTTGCCGATCGGGTTCGAGGGTGACCCGTTGGCGATCACTCCGACCGAGTTCGTCCCGGCCGGGCACGCCTGGCAAACTTGGCGACGAGGCAACCTCGATGCCGGCCGCTGCGGACTGTCGTCCATCAACGAGCTCTCGACGCGTGGTGGATTCGAAACGTTTCGCGAACACGGCGGGCCACTGGTGGCGCATCGGCGTTGGACGAGCTATCCCGGAACGTGCGGGCACAGCGGGGTGTGCGTCTCAGCATGGGGGGTCATCGATGCGTCGATCGTCTTGGAGTCTGCGTCGAGTGGTGTGCATCGGAGCGGGAGTCGCCGCCCTGACGCTGCCAGCGGTCGGTCTTGGCTCTACCCGGGCGGCCGCCGCGGTGACTGGCACGTCGTGTCAGTGGAGCGTGGTCGACGCGCCGAGTGGAGCGTTGCCGTACGCGAACCGGCTCGAGGCGGTCGTCTCGCTTGCCGCCAACGATGCGTGGGCGGTCGGCTGGCTCGGGGGCCAAGCGGCGATCGAGCATTGGGACGGCACCGCGTGGGCGATCACACCTATCCCGAGCGTGGCGGGGGCATCGCAGAGCCGCCTGTTGGGGATCGACGCGTCGTCACCGTCGGATGTGTGGGCGGTGGGCTACGCCATCACATCGAGCTACCACACGCTCACCATGCACTGGAACGGATCAGTTTGGGCGATCGTGGCCAGCCCAGATCAGAGCTTTCCCGGTCAGACGGTCATCAACGCCCTCAACGACGTGGCCGTGCTTGCACCGAATGACGTGTGGGCGGTCGGTGGTGACATCCGGAACTTCAACGCCCAGGCCAGCGAGGCGCTCCTGATGCACTGGGACGGCACCAACTGGACGTTGGCCACACCTCCCGACGAGAGCTTCAACACGGCGAGCGCGTCACGGTTCGCGATCGATGGTGTCTCCTCATCGGATGTGTGGGCGCTCGGCACGATCGGGGAGCTTCGCTGGAACGGCTCCCGATGGGCCTATGCCGGGAACACGTCCCAGGCCACCCTGGGGGTGTCAGCGATCGCGACGAACGATGTCATCGCCGTTGGCACGACGCCAGGCGTCGTCCTCAGCGAGGGCGGGCAGATACCACCGAGCCCGTTCGCTACCCGCTGGAACGGGACTCTCTGGACGCCCACGCAGCTTCCCTACGTCGATGGCGTCAAGGGATTCGGCGCCACATCGGTGCGCGCCGTTGACGCCCGCAACGCCACCGACGCGTGGGCGGTCGGATCGACAGGCAAGGGCACCTACGTAGCCCATCTCGACGCAACGGGCTGGACACAGACCCCGAGCCCCGACGCCGCCACCAACTACACGAGCGAGTTCGTGCACAACGACCTGTTCGGGGTGTCCGCCCGAGCGGCCGACGATGTCTGGGCGGTCGGCGAGCACGTCACCACCAGCGGCGCCGAGCTCCCGCTCGTGCTCCACTACACGTGCGGCACCAACCCGCCACCGCCACCGGTCGCCACCCTCGCCGCTGTAGCGCTCACGCCTGCCAGCACGGTCGGGGGGACGCCGAGCACGGTGACCATCACCCTCACCGCGCCGGCCCCCGCCAGCGGTGCCACCGTTGTCCTGCGTTCGAGCCAGACCAAAGCAACCGTACCGGCCACCGCGTTCGTGTCCGCCGGGGCCACCAGCACCACCGTTACGGTGAGCACCCAGCGCGTCGCCTCGACCCGCACGGCGACCATCACCGCCACCTACGGCGGCCTCAGCCGATCGGCGACACTCACCATCACACGTCGCTGACAACCCCGGCATCCAATGCCATCGCGCCAGCCGACCTGAAGTCCCAAGCCAAGGAAGGGTCGGCACCGCTCACCATGAGACCCGCTGGGTCGAGTAGAGGCTCGGTGCCGAGGCTTCCCACCGGCTTCCGGGCCAGCATGAACCCCAGTGGCTCGGCAGTGTTCGGGCACCAAGTAACGCCCTCCACCACGCCCGGAACGACCGCTCGGGAACCGGCGCTGATGGGCGCGACCATGGCTCGGGAACTGCAGGGCAAGGGCACCCGCGGTGGTCCCCGTTGCGAGTCGCACCGCCGTGTGGCGGTTGGCCGCATCGCCGGGCTGTGATCATCTTTGACCGCTTCGGCGCGTGAGCGTTGGGAGATGTCGTCGTGTCCGGCCCCGGCCGGGTACGTCTGCCCGGTTGCCCTTCGTCTCGCTGGACGGGGCGCGGTTGGCCGTCGGCGGGATGCCTTCGTCCTCGGAGCTCGTTCGTCGCCGCGCCTGGTGTCGCACCGGTGGCCCGGCGCGAAGTCCGTCGGGGAGGCGTCCGTCGGACGGTCGTCGGACGGTCGGTCCGTAGCGTCGCGTTCAGCCGGGGTGGACCGGTTGGCTGAGGAGCGGAACGTGGACGGGTACGGCGCGAGCTCGGGGTGGATGCGGTCACAGTTGTGGCGGCCGGCGAGGGCGGCGGTGATGGCGGTGATGGCGGTGATCGTCGTGCTGACGGCGCTCCCGTTGGTGACGGTCCTCGCGGGGCGGGCTACAGCCACAGACGGTGACTGTGCGCTCACCGGCTCGGTGGCCACGTTCACCGCCGGGGGCGGTGCCTCGGGTCGGTGGCTCGACCCGTCGATGTGGGACACGAACGCCGTGCCCACCGGCGGCCAGATCTGCGTCCCCGCCGGCCGCACCACCGTCGTCGAGTCGATGAGCGGCTTCACACTCGGCTCGCTCCTGCGGGTGCAGGGCACCGTGCGGATCACGGCCACCGGCGGCATCGGCGGCGGCGGGTCCATCCAAAACGCGGGCCGCATCGAGGTAGGCGCGGGCTCCGTCGGTCATCCTGTACACCCCGGGCCAGACGTTGCCGAACGACGTGGGGGCCACGTTCCGCGTCGAGGGCAGCGGTTCGCTCGTCTTCGGCGGCACCTTCCGTAACGTGGGTGGCACGGCCGATCTGACCGGCGGCGGGCAGCTGGCGATCAACGGGACGCTCGACGGCTTCGAGCACGGCGCGTCGCCGGGGCCTACTACGGTCCGCTCCACGGTCGTGGGCGGTGCGGTCCGGATGACGGTCGGCACGCTGCGCCCGACCGAGGGTGGCCCGGGAGCGTTCCGCTGGGGGCCCGACGACCTCGCGGTGCTGGATGGCACGCTCCGCGCCGACCAGTCGATCGAGGCGCACTGCGCCGACAACTCGTACTCCTACCTCCGGCTGGCGGCTGGCGCGCGTAACGAAGGCACGATCCGGCTCCTGCCTGCAGCGCGCGGCACGACGTGCCTCACCTACTTCTAGCCGTTGGCCGAGTTCACCAACGCTGGCGCGCTCGTGTTCGGCGACGGCTCCGTCACTGGCGCGGCGTTCCAGATCGGCAACGCCGGCCGAGTGCTCAACGAGGCCGCCGGGTCGATCGAGGTGGACGGCACGGTGGCGAACTTCGTGCCGATCACGAACGACGGCACGGTCACGGTGCGCCCCGGCGGGCGCATCGACAACTACAACCGCACCTTCGATCATCGCAATGGTGTGATCGCCAACGCGGGGACGTTCGCCATGGGTTCCGTCGGCCCGCTTTTCCGATCGCAGGCGGGCGCAGTGACCGGCAACCCGGTCACGCTCCTGGCCGGACGGCTCGAGCTGGTGGGCGCGGGCGCGGCGTCGTTCCTGGTGCCGGCCTCGAACGGGGCCACGCTGGCCGACGGCAGCGGCCGGGCGCTGATCCGCCCCCAGCACCACCTCATCGTGGAGGGCCTCCTCGCCACCGAGGTGCCCGCCGAGAACCGGGGCGAGGTCACGCTGACGGGCGGCGGCTCCGGCAACGCCATCTTCGGCACTTCCGGCGGCAGCGTCACCCGAAGCGTCGCGATCTGGCCACCCGAAGCACACACGTGTTCTCCTGGCCAGGCGCACCGAATCCGACACAGGGAGCACTCGGAAACGGACGCCCAACAGTCCAACCGACACCGCGACCTCGGGCACACACAACGGCCCGAGCAGGTGCGCTCGTGTTCAAGGTGCGAGGTCGCAACCGCAACTACCGCCGCCGGTGGGCGCGATACGAGTGGCCATCCCGCGCGCCTACCGCACCGGGGTTCGCCGGTTCTGTGCGGGTGCTGCGCCGCTGGCTGAGGAGGGTTATCGAGTGCCGGCGCACCGGCGCGCGGTCGCTGGTTGTTCATCTCCAGCCGGAGGCATTGCGAGCGAGTTCCGTGGCGCCCTCGCCGCTGACGCGGAGCGTCCCGCCGCTCCTCCTTGTCGGCAACCCTGACGGCCTGTCGTCGCAGCGCACTCCGAGGGTCAGGACAGGTACGGGTCCGTGACCCGGCGGAGGAGGTCCGCATCCTCGGATGGGAGCACGGCGAGCGCACCGGCGACGGCCGCTCGGGTCTCATCAACCGCGGCCGGGTCGGGCGGCCGGGTCGACGGCGACTGTATGTGAGCTGGTTCCGCAGGCGGTAGCGCCAGTGCCCGGAGCCCGGGCTCGAGGGATCCACGATCTCGATGCAGGCGTGGTGCACCTGCCACCACGGGTCGGCGTTCATGAAGACCGACTCAACCGGGGACCAGGGCGACGTGTCGGCTCGGTAGACCTCCCAGGCGACCGCCAGGATGTCGCGCGAGACCCGCCGGGGACCGAGCCCATAGCTCGCCGCCGCCACGAGCACCGGATCGTCGCTTCGGAGGTAGCGGGCGAGGAATGCCTCACCGTCGGCGCCGAGCAGCCGGCCCACGGCTCTGAGCGCCCAGCGCCGCACGCGGGGGCGAGGGTCGTCGATCAACGGCAGGAGCAGGTCGACGTCGGCCCGCTCGCCGAGATCGCCCAGGGCGCGCACGGCCTCGTCGTGGCCGGCGGCCAGCAGCTCGCGATAGCGCCACCACGTCCACGCCGCGCTCGGCCAGCGTGGCGCGTGACTGGCAGCGGACGAACCGGGAGTGGTCGACGAGGCCCTCGGTCGCCGCGATCTCGGCGCGGGGGGTCGACCCGGCGCCAGTGCGCGAGTGCGTCGAGCCGGGCCTGCCGGTGTCGCGACCGCCAGAGCACCTCGGGTACATCGGGGGGCAGGTCGCCATCGCGCAGGGCGCGCAGCAAGATCATCAGGAGGCCGGGGTCCGGCCATCCACCACGCGCGGCACGACCGCCCGCGCCGCCTCCCCGTGGGCGACGAGCGCACGGGCCGCGGCGCGCCGCCTCGCCGCGTCGTCCGCGCCCAGTTGGGCCACGAAGCCGTCAAGTTCCACCTCGCCAGCATGGCGCGCACCGCGACCGGGCACGAGCGGGTTAAGGCGAGTGCGTGGCCGCTCACCCCGGCCGCCCGGCCAGTGAGACCGGTCAGCCCGAACACGAGCACGCTCGCGAACAGTTCGTGCACCTCGGCGTACTTGGGGGTAGGGCACGTGGCCGCAACTGAAGGGGTTCCGATTCCGAGCGGAGTCACCGTCGCCCTGCGCCGGATCCCGGGCGGTCGGGCCGGTTCGCTGGCGGGTGTTCGCGGGTGCCCAGTCACGTCTCAGCGCCGCCAATGGTGGGGGGCGCCGTGGGCGCCGGGCCACGGCTCGGTTGAGTGGCTCAGTCGAGTTCGAGCGGTTGCTTGCCGAGGTTCTGACCGGTGAACAACCGGTTCAGCGTGGCGGGGATGCGGTCGAAGCCGTGCTGGATGTCCTCGTGGTGCGTGAGGTCGCCCGACGCGAGCCATCCGGCGAGCTCGCTGATCGCCTCCCCCATGCGGTCGAAGTAGTCGATGACGATGAAGCCCTCCATGCGGGCGCGCATCAGGACGATGTTCATCAGGTTTCGAGGGCCCGGCGCCAGCGTGGTGTCGTTGTAGCCCGAGATGCCGCCGCACATGACGATGCGGGCGTTCATGGCCAGGTGGTCGAGGGCGGCTTCGAGGATCGGGCCGCCCACGTGGTCGAAGTAGATGTTCACGCCACCCGGGCAGAGCTCGCCGATGCGGGCGCTGACGTCCTCGGCGTTGTAGTCGATGGCGGCGTCGAAGTGCGCAGCCTCGCTGAGCCACCGGCACTTCTCGGCTCCGCCGGCGATGCCGACGACACGGCAGCCCTTGACGCGGGCGATCTGGCCCGCCACCGATCCGTTGGCACCGGCGGCGCCGGATACGAGCACGGTCTGCCCCGGCCTGGGCTCGCCGAGGTCGAGCAGGCCGAAGTACGCGGTGACGCCGGTGACCCCGAGCGCGCCGAGGAACCAGGACGGTGGCAGCTCCTTCGGGAGCTTGCGCGCGCCCATCGGCCCGTCGCCGACAACGTGGTAGTCCTGCCAGCCGCCGAGGCCCATCACCATGTCGCCGGGCTCGAGGCCAGGGCGGCGCGACACCACCACCTCGCCCACCGTGGACGCTCGCATCACCTCGCCGATCTGCACGGGCGGCATGTATGGACGTGGTGGTGTAGCTGCGGTGGCGCGGGCGTCGGGGATGTCGCGTTCGACGGTGCAGACCGGTACCCGTGAGGTCGATGCCGGGGTGGGCGTGACTGGTCCGATACGTCGGGTGGGTGCGGGTCGACCGCGCCTGGTTGATCAGGACCCCGAGCTGGTGGTCGTGTTGGATGAACTGGTCGAACCGACCAGTCGGGGTCATCCGATGTCGCCGTTGCGGTGGACGTGCCTGTCGACCTATCAGCTCGCTGACGCGTTGACCGGCATGGGACACCCGGTGAGCTCGGCGACGGTGGCCGGTCTGCTCCACGAGTTGCACTACTCGTTGCAGGGCACCGCCAAACAACGCGAAGGCCGCCAACATGAGGACTGTGACGCCCAGTTCCGCTATCTGAACGGGCTCGTCGCCGAGCGTCTCGCCGCCGGGGAACCGGTGATCTCGGTCGATGCCAAGAAGAAAGAACTCGTCGGGCAACGAGCCAACGGCGGCCAAGAGTGGCAACCCGCGGGTGACCCGGTACGCGTCGATGTGCACGACTTCCCCGATCCCGAAGTCCCCAAGGCCGTGCCTTACGGGGTGTCCGACATCGGCGCCGACGCCGGCTGGGTCACCGTGGGCGATGACCATGACACCGCCGAGTTCGCCGTGCACACCATCGGCCGCTGGTGGAACATGGTCGGGGTCAAGCAGTACCCCGCCGCCACCCGACTGTTGATCACCGCTGACGCTGGTGGTTCCAACGGCTACCGGGTCCGCCCTTGGAAGGTCGAACTCGCCTAACTCGCGGCGCACGCCGGGATCGAGATCACCGTCTGTCACTTCCCACCCGGCACATCGAAGTGGAGCCGGATCGAACACCGACTGTTCTCCCACATCACGATGAACTGGCGCGGGCGACCCCTCACCTCCCACCAAGTGATCGTCGACCTGATCGGCGCCACGACCACCCGCACCGGGCTCACCATCAGAGCCGAACTCGACCCCGGCTACTACCAACCCGGCATCAAGATCACCAACCGCCAACTCGCCACCGTGCCCCTCACCCCCCACGACTTCCACGGCGAATGGAACTACACCATCGGCCACACACCTCAGACCGAGTAATTCCCTCGCGGGCCCTAATCAACAACCGAGAGCTCCACCGCGAGACCGAACCCGGGCGCAGCCCAACGACCCGCCAACCGTCGAGCCCGGCCATCACCATCACCATCACCATCTCCGGCTGGTTCGTCGACAGGTCCGTGGCGCTGCCGGGCGGCTCGGGCTGACGTGGCGACGATGGCGCCGATCTCGGCCACGATGTTGCGGCGCGGGCGGCCACGACGGCCTCCACGATGCCACTCTTGCCTTGCGCAGAATGGTAGGCGTATAGTTAGGCGGATGCCACGAGTCCAGGTGTACCTTCCCGATGACCTCTATGACGAGCTGAAGCGTCGCGACCTGCCGGCGTCGGAGCTCCTGCAAGTCGCGGTGCGCGCCGAACTCGAGCGCCGCGAGGCCCTCGACGCCACCGACGAGTACCTTGCCGCGCTCTCCGATGAGGTCGGAGAACCGACCACTGGCCAGCGATCTCGGGCCGAAGCGATCGTGCGGCGGATACGAGACCGGCAACTCGACCGGGCAGGATGACGCGTGCTGGTCCTCGACAGCGGCGGCGTCTCCCGCCTGTCCACGCGGTCAAAGACGTCGCTCGCCATGATCCGCGCGTTTCGCGAGGCGGGGCTATGGCCCCCCACCGTGCCGACCGTCGTGCTGGTCGAGTCACTCCAAGGTCATCCCAGCCGTGACGCGAACGCCAACCGGTTCCTGAAGAGCTGCGTCGTCGAGCCGACAGTGACCATGGCAGCCGCCCGGCGAGCGGCTGAGCTACGCCGCAAGGCAGCGAAAGGATCAGCCGTCGATGCGCTCGTCGTCGCGTTCGCCGAGCCCGGTGGCACGGTCCTGACAGGCGACACCGCAGACATCGAAGCCCTCGCCGCGCACGCCCGTGACGTCGCGATAGAAATCGTGTGAGCACCGACCACACTTGAGACGCCGCCGGCCATTCACGCCGACCACGTGTCGATGACCCTGACATCGCCGTGATCGCGAACTCGTGACTCGCCGCCGCGAAAGCACCCGGCAAGCACGGCCACCTTCACCGCCTACAGCGCCAGGGATCCAGCGATGTGGGGCGATGTTGCTGCCCGGGATCGGACCGAGCGGACGGCCGCCAAGTTGTGCAACGCCGATGCGGTCGCCGTCGCGCCGGTGCTGTTCGGGACCGTTGCGTGGAGCGAGTACGGTCCGACGGGGTTGGGTGGGGTCGCAGGTCGTGTTCCGTTTGGGCGGATGGTGCTGTGGGTTGACCCGAGGGGTGGGTAGTTGCGTTGGTCGCTACGAGGGGCAGGGCGGGGGGTTCGGTGGACTTCTATCTTCTTGGCGGCGTGCGGGTCGTGAGCGATGGTGTGGATGTGCCGTTGGGTGGTCCGCGGCAGCGTCGCCTGTTGGCGGTCTTGTTGTTGGGTGAGGGTCGGGTGGTGGGCATCGACCGGATCGTTGAGGCGGTGTGGGGCGACGGCGTGCCTCCGGTGGGCGCCACTCGAACGGTGCAGTCGTATGCGTCTCGGTTGCGCACTGCGCTTGGGGATGGTTTCGTTTCACCGCGTGCGGAGGGGTACGGGCTTGATCGCCGTGACGTGACGGTTGACGCGGAGCGGTTCGTTGCCGGGGTGCGTGCCGCGGCAATGGAACCGCCGGCGGCCGCGGTGCGGTTGTTGGATGAGGCGTTGGGTTTGTGGCACGGGCGTGCGTTCGGTGAGTTTGCGGACGAGGAGTGGTGTCGGCCGGCGGTGGTGCGCCTTGAGGAGGTCCGTGTTGTTGCTTTGGAGACGAGGGTGCAGGCGAGTCTCGATCTCGGTGCTCACGTAGAGGTGGTGCCCGAGCTCGAGCGACTGGTGGCGGAGCATCCGTTGCGGGACCGATTTTGGGCGCAGTTGATGGTGGCGCTGTTCCGTTCGGGTCGGCAGGCCGACGCGCTGCGTGCGTTCCATCGACACCGGGGTGTTCTGGCTGACGAGGTTGGGCTTGACCCGTCGCGCGAGCTTGTTGAACTGGAACGTCGGATTGCGGTGGCGGATCCGTCGTTGGCTTTTGTGACGGTTGGCCGAAGCGTGCGTGGGTACGTGCTCACGGAGGTCATTGGTGAGGGCGAGTTCGGGGCGGTCTACCGTGCGGTGCAGCCGGGGGTGGGCCGCGATGTGGCGGTGAAGGTTGTGCGACCCGAGCTCGCCGACGACCCGGGCTACGTCCGCCGTTTCGAGGGTGAAGCGCGGCTGGTGGCCCGGCTCGAGCATCCGCACATCGTGCCGTTGTACGACTTCTGGCGCGAGCCGGGTGCCGCCTATCTCGTGTTCCGGTTCACGCGCGGTGGCACGGTTGCCGACGACGCGCGCGACGGTTCGCGTTGGTCGCTTGGGCGGGTGAACCGGCTCGTCGAGGAGATCGGCGACGCCCTGGTCGCGGCCCACGCCGCTGGGGTGGTGCATGGTGACGTGAGCTCGGCGAACGTGTTGCTGGACGAGCAAGGCAACGCCTACTTGTCCGACTTCGGTATCGCCGTTGGCGCCGGTCGCTTGCCACCGACCGGGTCCAACCCGACGACTGGGGCGTCTCACTATCCCGACGCACCGTTCGACGCGACGGCCACGCCGGAGTCGGATCAGTATGCGCTGGCGGTCATGGTGCACGAACTGCTGGTCGGCTTGCGCCCTCGTTCGGACGAGAGCGCGGAGCCAGGCGAGGGCTCCGTGGGGACGCCCGCTGTCGAGAGGCGCTGGCGCGTGCCAGCGGCTGTCGAGGCGGTGCTTGGTCGTGCCATGTCGACGGCACCTGATGATCGTTTCGGGTCCATCGCGGCGTTCCTCACCGCGTGGCGGGCGGCGGTCGCCGACGTGGACGCGACGAACGTCTCCTCGATCACGCAGGACGGAGCGTCGGGGCGTCCAGGAACCCTCGGGAACGTGCTCCTCGCGAATCCCTACAAGGGTCTGCGAGCGTTCGACGCGGGCGACGCCCAGGACTTCCACGGCCGCGCCGAGTCGCTCGAGCGGCTGGTTGCGCTCGTGTCCGAACGACGGTTCGTCGTGGTGGTCGGTGCCTCCGGGTCGGGGAAGAGCTCGTTGGTGCGTGCGGGTCTCCTACCCCGGATGCGACGTGAGGGCCGTTTGGCCGTGGTGGCAGTGCCAGGCGGGCAGCCGTCTGAGGAGGTCGCCGAGGCGCTCGCCCAGATCGCGGTGAGGCATCGCCGCGGGCTGGTCGCAGCGTTGCTCGATCCGGCCTTAATCGGTCCGGCCATCGCGTCCGTGCTTCCTGCGGGTGTCGACGACGTCGTGCTCGTCCTCGACCAGTTCGAGGAGTTGTGGACGATGGCGAACCCGGTGGTTCGTGATCGGTTCCTCGACGCTCTCGTCGCCGCCACGATGTCGGCCGACAGTCGGGTGCGGGTGGTGGCGACCGTCCGGGCCGATCTGTACGACCGGCCGCTATCCCACCCCGTGCTCGGCGCGTTGGTCGAGGCAGGGTCGTTCTCGCTCGCGCCGCTCGGCCCAGCCGAACTCGAGCAGGTGATGTCGGCGCCAGCGGCGCGAGTGGGAGTCACGCTCGAGCCGGGTCTGGTGGCGGCGCTCGTCGCCGACTTCGTGGCGCAACCGGCCGGGCTGCCGTTGCTGCAGTATGCGCTCACGGAACTGTTCGACCAGCGTGACGGGCTCACGATGACCCGGACCGCGTACCGATCCATGGGCGGCCTGGAGGGCGGGTTGACCAGCCGCGCGGAGACCGTCATCGATGCGTTGCCCGACGCCGGTCGTGCGGCGGCGCGGCAGTTGTTCACCCGGCTCGTGACGCCGGGCGAGGGAAGTGAGGACACGCGGCGCCGGGCCCGCCGCGCTGAGCTCACCTCGGTCGGGTCGTCGGTGATCGAAGCGTTCGGTGCGGCTCGTCTCGTCACGTTCGACGTCGACCCCTTCGATCGCGCGCCGACCGTGGAAGTCGCCCACGAGGCGCTCATCCGGCATTGGCCGCGTCTGCGCGGTTGGGTCGACGAAGACCGCGAGAGCCTGCGTCTGCGGGGTCATCTGACCGACGCTGCGGGAGGATGGGCGGCACGCGGGCGCGACGCTGGCGACCTGTACCGCGGTGCGCGCCTCGGCACCGTTGAGGAGTGGGCGGCGGACAACGCCGATGACCTCACCCCGGTCGAGCGTGCGTTCCTCCATGAGTCTTCTCGAGGGGCCCGGCGCACGCGTCGCGCGGCACGAGCGGCGCTCGCGGCGTTGGGCACGTTGCTGGTGGCTGCGCTCGCCGCCGCGGGGGTCGCTGTCGTGCAACGACAGCGGGCCGATACGAACGCAACCGCTGCGGCGAGGAACGCGGACACCGCGACCAGGAACGCCCAGACGGCGGCGGAGAGCGCGACTGCCGCCGATGTGGCACGCCGGCGTTCCGACCTGCGACGCCTCGCGTTCCAAGCGCACGCCACCGCGAGCTCGCAGCCCGACCTGGCCATGCTGCTCGCCGTGGAGGCCTATCGACGCCAGCCCGACGCCGCCAGCGAAGACGCGTTGTTCGCGGCGCTTGCCACCCAGCCCGCCATCCGACGCTACGTCGACGTCGGCTTACCCGACGAGGCGGTGGTCGGTGAGATGGCGGCATCAACCTCCCTGGTCGCCCTCGCACTCGACGACGACACCATCGTGCTCCTCGACGCGGCATCGCTCCAGCCGACCGGCGTGTCCATCACACTCGACGCACGCGCCCACCTCGCGTTCTCTCCCAGCGGCAACGAACTGGTCACCGTCACGCACAACGGTGACATCGCCCGTTGGGACCCCCGCACCGGGCGCGAGGTGGCCCCACGCGTTCGCGTCGCCCCAGCCGAAGCTGCGAACCCGTCGGGTCCGCCAGTCGCCTATCTGCCCGACGACTCGTTGGCCGTCGTGGACGGCAGCGCCGTGGCGGTCGTCCCACCGGGCGCTGCGGCTCCCACCCGTCGCGCCGTCCTCACCGGCGGCAGCACCATCAGCGCCCTCGCCGTCTTGCCGTCCGGGGGAACCCTCGCAGTCGCCTGGTCACCGAACGCCGCTCTCGACTCGGGCGCCGTCGCGTTGGTCACCGCGGCGGATCTGGCGACAAGGTGGCTCATCAACCTCGACGGGAGCCCGTCGGCGCTCGCCGCGACGGGCGACGAGTCGCTGCTCGCGGCCCTAACGACAAATACGTTGGGCGGCCGCATCGTGTCGATCGATGTGAGCACCGGCGCACTCGACGACCGAACCGGTGACCTCCCAAGCATCGGCACAGCTCTACTCGCGCTCGATGATGGCGGCGCGCTCGTCACCCTCTACACCGGCGGCGTGGCGCGAGTTCGACCCGATGGATCCGTGCTCCCTCGCGTCGAGTTACGCACCGTGACGCCCCTCGTCCGGCTCGCCAACGGCACCGTGCTCGGCGCGTCAGGGGACCGGCTCATCGAGATCGACCCGGATCAGCACAGCGTCATCGGCCGCACCCTACGGGCCGGCAACCGGACGATCACCGGGCTCCTGGCCGGTGCGCGAGGCCGGATCCTCGTCATCGATGCTGCTGACGAAGCGATGACCGTTCTCGACACCACCACGTTGACGCCGATCGGTCCCCCGGTCCGTCCCACGATCCCCCTGACGGCCCTGGCAACCGTAACGATGTCGCCGACCGGCACCCACGTCGCCGCCACGAACTACCAGCACGTCGAGATCCTCGACGTCGCCACCGGCCAACCACTCGGAGCACCGATCGAGATCGGCACCGCCGACGTCGCCGTGTTCTCGCCCGACGGCACACGCCTCCTCGTCGCGGGCCTCGACAGCCGCGTCCACCAGATCGACGTCGCAACGCAGCAGACACGATGGTCGCGCGACTTCGGCGGCATCCCGAACGCGCCCGGTTGGAGCCCGAGCGGCCGGTTCATAGCGGTCCGGACGATCACCGGTGAGGTCCGCGTCCTCGACGCGGACAGCGGCACCGACGTCTCCGGACCGTTCGCCGGTGTCACGGCCCTCACGTTCCCACCCGACGACGAGCAGGTGCTCGCCCTCGGCGACGAACTGCGCGTCCTCGAGACCCGCACCGGCCGAGTGATCCGGACGCTCCCCGGCAACGGCGGCCTGTTCGGCGCCGGGTTCGTCCGCAATGGACGCTGGATCGCCGGCATCACCGGGTCCGGGCTTTTCGAACTGGTCGATGCCGCTACCGGAGACCGCGTCGGTGTGCCGCTGCGCGTCACCGACGACGCGTACTCGACCGCCGCGGCAGCGTTCCTCACCGACAACGGCATCTACCACGGCCCTCTCGGCGGTCCCGTCGTGTACTACGACGTCGACCCAGAGAACTGGCACACACTCGCCTGCCAGGCCGCGGGCCGGAACCTCACCAGAGCCGAATGGGCCGAGCTCCTCGGCTCACTCGGGCCCTATCGGGTCACCTGCCCCCAATACCAAACCGCCTGACCCGACCCGCCCACACCGGCGCCAACCAGGTTGCATCCAATCTGCATCCGGTACGTGCGACGGTCCGACTGCGGGCGCTCCGATCGGGCCCTCGTGACCCGAGTCTGAAAGGCCACTGACATGGAATCAGCACAGATAGGTCGGCGGAGCGTCCTTCGCAAGGCCGGCGTCGCCCTCGGCGGAGCCGCCCTCGCAACCGCTGCCGTCGCGTCGCCCGCCTTCGCCGGCACCGACAGCCGCGACGACTCCCCAACTCTCACCGGCGGCTGGCTCAGCGACCGCCAAGACGTCGGCAGCGACTTCAAGAACCGGGGGGTGTTCGTGTTCGCCGCCGGAGGCGCCATGCACTACCAGGACATCTTCCCCGTGAACATCGTTCTGCACGGCGCGTGGGTCGGGTCCGACCGCCGTTTCCGATACGAGATGTGGGGCGGCATACCAGAAGACCCCGCCTCCGGCGCGCCGGCGTTCACCGTTCGCGTCAGCGGACCGGTCACCGTCAGCCGCCGCAGCTTCACGAACCCCTACATCGTCGCGTTCTTCGATCCCGTAAGCGGCAGCGAGCTCTTCCGGTTGGACGGCGTAGCCAAGGCCACGAGGATCGATCCGTAGACCCGCACAACAGCCGCACGAACGGTACCTGATTCTCGAGGCGGGCGCGTTGGCTCGGGGTCGGATCGGACATGACACGTTCGGCCCCGAGCGCAGCGCGGCCACGACACTCGATCCGGCGTCCGGACCGATGGCTTGGACCCCGACGAGTCCCAGGTGGCAGAACTCGCTCTCGACCGACCCATCGTGCCCGCGTGCGCCCGTCGGGTCGCACATGCGCTCCCGAACCGGCGGTCCCAGCCGAAGTCGCCCCCGACATACCCATCCATACCGACGACCGGCCCGCGCCCAGCAACACCAACTCGGGCTCCGAACGAGCCATCGCCTCAGCCAACAACAAACAGGAGCAGAACATGACCACACGACTCCAAGGACGTGTCAACCGCCTGCGGCGCATCGCCATGCTCGCTGTGGCGCTCGTGCCCGTCGTCGGCTTCACATCGGCCGCCAACGCCGACGATGGCCAGCGCGGCGGTTGGAAGAATGTCCGCATTACCATTGAAGCTTCTGCAGCCGACTCCAGACTGGTCGACACCTCGTGCAACGGCGCCGATCCCACCCGATGCATGTACCTCGTGTCGTTCACGGCCACCCAGTTCGGCGACCTCGAGGGCCAGATCATCGAGGGTGACGCCATCACCCCCCTCCCCAAAGGCGGAGCAGTGTTCGCCGACTCCGGCACCTTCGTCGGCACCGTCAAGGGCTGCGGAACAGGCAGCTTCGTGTACACCGCCCTGCAGATCTTCGGTGCCGACGGCAGCCAGAAGGACCTCTACACGATCTTCCCGGGCGCTGGCACCGGCGACCTCGAAGGCATGACCGGCTCGTTCGCGGCGAACAACCTCCCAGGCAAGCCCGAACCGCTCGCCGGCGTCGTCCGCTGCCGCCGCCGCTGAACCGACGCCCTCTCGCTGCAACCGGGCGATGGGGACGCCGCACTCCTCAGGTCAGCGAGCGGCATACCCACCCCGCTGCGTAGACCGCCACGATGTCAGCCGATCACTCGCAGTTGCGACGGCATCACCACACTCAACCCGTCCACGCCGCCGGTGTGCACAGCAGCACGTCCCACCCGCCCAGGCGCCCCGTCAGGTCCAGTTCAGCCAGCCGACGCACACCCAGCGCGCTGCCCACTCGTGCCCGACAATGCCAGGGGCACACCATCGGTCGTTCCCGCCCGGGAACCGGCGAAGCCTGGCGCCGGCGCCGCTCGGGATCGGCGAGCAGAACGCGAATGCGGCCAGCGGTTGGCGACGGAGCTCGTCGCGCCGATCCTCGGCACAACTGCTCGTGCCGGAGTGCAGCGCTGTCGCGGGGTCCGACGTCGCCGGCGGCGCCGGAGCGGTCGGTGACCGGGCGAACGTGGGGCGGATGCGCCGAGGTGATCCTGTGGATCCTGACCGGGGGCCGATTCCCCGCGGGTGCTTTGGCTCTCGACGGTGGCGTTCTGCTGCTCGAGTCGAGCGGAGAGTTGAACCCGGCCCGCGAGTTCGGCTGGATCATGAGATCGCTCGGTGAACGCGGCGTGCTCGCGGCGGTCGACGCCATCGTCGTGGCGCGACCCCCAGCAGCTGCGATCCAGACCGAGCGCACCTTCGCTGAACGACGAGCGTATCGAGCGCAGCAACGCGACAGCGCCATCGAGATCGCCCACCGGTACGACCCCGACGCCGGCGTGTGCGTCGGGGTTCCGTTCTGACACACCCGGCCAGAGTGGATCGTGCCCCATGGCGGAACCATGACGATCGACGGCACCCGCCGCGAGGTATGGGCCGAGTACAGCTGACCCTGGCGGGGTGACGTCGGTGTCGCCGCGTTCACACCACCGCGGTGTCGTCGGCCCCGGCGTCGTCGTCGAGTGACCACTTCAGCTGGAACTCGACCTCTTCGGCGTCGGCCGAGCGTTCGTGCTCGACGCTGAAGGTCGCATGCCTCGGCACGCGGAAGCGTTCGCCGGCGATCTGGATCCGGAACGAATCGCCTGCCTCCAGTGCATCGGCCAGCCGCCTGAGCTTCGCGACGAACTCATTGACCGAGGTGATCGTTTCGACATCGCGTTCCGTCATGACCTCAGTCTCGCCGGACCGGACGACTGGTGCATGCTCGGCACCCAACGTTCACCCGGGTGTTCGTCCCTCGACCGACCACGGCCGTCGGCTGCCGCCCTCGTCGACCGCGGACGGGCTATGCCGGTAGCGTCGTTCCATGGCCGATTGGACCGAAGCGCTCATCCCCGACCAGACCGGGCGCATCGCGCTCGTCACCGGCGCCAACAGCGGCATCGGTCTCGAGGCCGCTCGCATGTTGGCCGCGGCCGGCGCACACGTGGTCCTGGCGTGCCGCACCCGGGCCAAAGCCGACACGGCGCGTGATTCGATCCTCGCCGACGTGGGGTCGGCCGAGGTGACGCTGGTCGACCTCGACCTGTCGTCGCTGGCGTCGGTCGGCACGGCCGCCAACGACGTGCGGTCCCGGTTCGACCGGCTCGATCTGCTGGTGAACAACGCCGGGGTGATGGCCACGCCCTACGGGCGCACGGTCGACGGTTTCGAGCTGCAGTTCGCCACGAACCATCTCGGTCACGCCGCCCTCACCGCTCATCTGCTGCCCGTGTTGCTCGCGACCGAGCGGTCGCGGGTGGTGAACATCAGCAGCCTCGCCCACCGCATGGGCCGCATCGACTTCGACGACCTGCAGTCCGAGCGCCGCTACAGGGCATGGAGCGCCTACGGGCAGAGCAAGCTCGCCAACTTGCTGTTCACCTTCGAGCTGCAGCGTCGGCTCGACGCTGCAGGGGCGCGCACGATCGCCGTCGCCGCACACCCCGGCATCTCCGAGACCAACCTCGTCACCTCCACGGGCGGCATCGGTGGACGGCTGATGGCGCTCACCGCGCCGCTGGCCAAGATCTTCTCGCAGAGTGCGCACCACGGTGCGCTGCCCACGGTGCGGGCCGCCACCGACCCCGCCGTCCGCGGAGGCGAGTACTACGGCCCGAGCGGCTTCATGGAACAGCGCGGAGCGCCGACGCGGGTGCAAGCCAGGGCCTCGGCGAGTGCGGCCGACGTCGCCCGACGCCTGTGGGACGTGACGGTCGAGCTGACCGGCGTGCAATTCGCCACCCTCGACGGCGACGCGGGCTGAACCACACCGGGCCCCCAGGTCGGCCGGAAGGTGTCGCCGATGCGGTTCGGTGACCGGTTCACACCGTCAAAGCGCCGACTGCGCCCAAGGCCAAGAAGACGACGAGGGGGGTGAACCAACGGTCGTCGGCGAGAGCGAAGGGGGTGTCGCGAACCGTCTTGGTGAATCCCGCGACCTTGGTGTCGCCCACCGCACGGAGCGCGAGCACGCCGACACCGGCGCCGACGAGCCACCGCAACGCCCCTGGACCACGCCCCTCGACCACGGCGATGATGAGAGCGGCGAACGCGAGGAACGCGCCGGCGACCGTCAGGGTCAACCGGCGACCTGGAGCGAACACACGCCCCGACCGCCGGCCCGTCGGGAGCGCCCGGTCGAGCATCCATCGGCCGCCCGAGGCCCAGTAGACGTGGACACCGGCCGCGACGACCAGGGCTACGGCCGAGGCGATCGCGCCAGCCCGCAGCCACGACTCGCCGAGCGATCCGTCGGCGCGCAGCGCGGCGAGCCCGGCGAGTAGGAACAGCGGCCACGACAGGTGACCGCGCAGCATCACGAACACCACCGCTGACGACCAGAGCGCCATGATGGCCACGAACAGGAGTGGCTCGCCGCCGGCGACGATAGCGGCGAGCGCAGGATCGACGCCTCGCCGAGCACCGTGTGCGCCACGGCGAGGAGTACGAGGCACACGACGACGACCAACTCTGCGTTCATGACGTCAACCTTCCTGCCATACGGTAGCGTGTGTTCGAGGTCACCATACGGTGGCGTATGCTGAGTGTCCATGCGATCGTTGTCACAGGACGCCTGGTTGACGGCCGGCTTCGCCGCGCTCGCCGAGCGAGGGGTCGAAGGGCTGCGGGTCGAGCCCCTCGCCGAGCGGCTCGGCGTGACCAAGGGCAGTTTCTACCACCACTTCGCCAACCGGCGGGCGCTCCACGAGGCGATGCTCGACGCGTGGGAGCGTCGCGGCAGCACCGAGATCATCGACGACGTCGATGCTGCGGCTTGCACGCCCATCGAACGCCTCCGGCACCTCACCCATCGGGCCATGCGGGCGGAGCCGACGAACGATGCGATCGAGAACGCCATCCGGGTCTGGGCGGGAACCGACGACGTGGCGGCGGCGGCGATCAGACGGGTCGACGAGCGGCGGGTCGAGTGCACCACTGCGCTCCTGCGGGCGACGGGACTGAGCCCGGCCCGCGCTCGCCGGCGAGCACAACTGCTCTACCGGCTCCTGATCGGCGAGTTCGTCTGGCGGGGGTCGGGCGGCCCGACGGCCACACGCGCCCAGATCGACGAAGCCGTCGATCTCCTCCTCGCCTGACGCGCCCGTGCAGGGGCTGTGAGCGGCTCGCCGACGCGAGGTCGACGCGCCGCTCGGCCGGCGTGTGATTGTCGAGCTACTCGGTGACCAGTGCTCGTAGGATGTCGAGGTTGGCGGCGCGTCGGGCTGGTATGACGGCAGCGAGGGCACCGGCGAGACCGGCGATGACTGCATGCCGGTGACGGACGGATTGGAGGCCACCCGCCGAATCACCGCCGACGAGACGTTGGCCGCGACACGTGTCGTGATCCTGACGACATTCGATCTCGACGAGTACGTACACGAAGCACTGCGCGCCGGCGCAAGCGGGTTCCTGTTGAAGGACGCGCTCCCGACCGACCTGCTGAACGCCGTGCGCGTCGTGGCAGCCGGTGACGCGCTGATCGCCCCGAAGATCACCCGCCGGTTGATCGAGGAGTTCGCCCGTCTACCGGAACCAGGCCACGCCCCGGCCGCAGCAGCCGTGCTAGCGCAACTGACCGAGCGACAACGCGAGGTGCTCGAACTCGTCGCCAAAGACAACTCGAACGCCGAGATCGCCGAGCACCTCTATGTCAGCCACGCCACGATCAAGACCCACGTCAGCCGGCTGCTCATGAAACTCGACGCCCGCGACCGCGCCCAACTCGTCATGGTCGCCTACGAAACCGGAGTCGCCCTACCCAAGCAGGTGTGCCCGAGTTCTAGCGGCCTGGCTCGCTCCGGACCACCGCCGGTGGGCGCGATCCGAGCGACGATCCCTCGCACCGACCGCACCGGGTTCGCCGGATCCCGGACGGGGTGTTGAGCGTCGAAGTCAGGCGAGGGTCACGCTGCGTATCGCCGGGAGTGTTCGGGTCGAGGCCCGCTTGGTCCTGAGCGAACTCGTGCGGCTCGTGTGCAACCTGGTGGCCTTCGACCGGCAGGGCTCAGGTGCAGAAGCTGTCGCCTCCTGCGGCTGCAGCGGGTGGTCGACGTCCCCGGCCGTATGGAGCCACCGTGCGTGCGAAACTTCGCCGGTGAACGAGCCAGCTGCAGCGTCGGTTCCAGTTCCGCGATGGATCGTGGAGGACGAACCCACGCCGAGGTTCCCGATCTGGACCCGCGGCAACGCCGGGGAGGTGTTCCCCAACGTGGTCACGCCGCTCGGCGGCACCATCTACGCCGACGCACCGGCGATCGGTCACCGCCGCAACCTCACGCAGATGGGGTTGTTCACCGACGGCGAGGTCCGCGAGCACGGCATCGTCGTGTCAGGCATCTTCGGTGGCTACCTGTATCTCAACATGTCGGTGTTCCGGCTGATGGGGGTGCGCACGCCCGGCATGACGCCCGAGATGAGCGACGAGCAGGGCTTGGGGGTCAGCGACGCTCCGCCCTACCGCCCGCAGCGGGGTGATCGGAACCTCGGCGCATCGCTTCGTCTGTCGCGCTGGGCGATGCGTACGTTGCGTCGCCCGGACACGGGCGCCATCGACGAGGCGCGCTATCGAGCCGATGCCTGGGTGGCGTCGTTGCCCGCGATCGGCGCCGCCACTGATTCGGAACTGCTCGACCTTGTGTCGTCGTTCTCTGCGCGCATCACCGAGTTCTTCGTACCGTTGGGGAACGCCACCGCCATCGCCGGGGTCGGGCGGGGTGGCCTCGAACAGATGCTTCGACGCGGCACAGCCGGCGATCCGACGCTGCTCGTCAACCGCCTGACCGCAGGACTCGGCACCATCCAGTCAGCCCAACCAGCGACACGACTCTGGCAGCTCGGACGACTGGTCGGCGCTGATCCGGAGTTGACGGCGCTGTTCGACCAAGGGCTCGGGGCAGTCATCGAGAGCCTCGACGCGACGCCCGCCGACGATCGGTACGCCGGCCTCGCCGCCGGGTTCGCGTCGTTCCTTCACGACCACGGCCACCGCGGCCCCGACGAGTACGAGCTCGCTGCGCCGTCGTGGGCGTTGTCACCGCGGATCGCGCTGGCGCTCGTGGACCGACTCCGGTTCGCCCCACCCGAACGTGATCCGGACGTGGTCGCCACCCGACTGGCCGCCGACCGCGCCGCCGCCTTGGGCGAGGCACTGGCCCTCGTCCCGCGACCGATGCACTTCCTGTTCCGCCGAGCGCTGCACGCATCCAATGTCGGCGCTGCAGCACGCGAACGAGCCAAGGATGCAATGGTGCGCGAACTCGGCGCCATGAAGAACGTGCTGCACGAACTTGCGCGCCGGGCGCGTGAGCGGGGCGGCCCCACCGATCTGCGCGACGCCTTCCTCGTGACCGCCGACGAACTGGCGGCCTTCGTCGAACGGCCCGCCGACTTCGCCGACGTGATCGCCGAACGGCGCGCACAGCGCCACTACCGCCAGGCGCGCATCCCACCGTTCTGGTTCGAGGGAGAGATCACCGACCCATCCACCTGGCCCCTCCGAGCCAGCGGCCCGACCGGCGACCCGGCGCCGGACGTCTTGCGGGGCATAGCCGTATGTCCCGGGATCGCGGAGGGCCGCGCCCGCGTCGTGCTCGATCCAGCCGACCCTCGTGGACTCGAGCCCGACGAGATCCTCGTCGCGCCCATCACCGATCCAGCGTGGACGCCCCTGTTCCTGGGTGCCGCGGCGGTCGTCGTCGAGGTCGGCGCCCAGCAGAGCCACGCAGCCATCGTCGCTCGCGAACTCGGCATCCCCGCCATTGTGAGCGTCACCGACGCCACCCGCCTGATCCCCGACGGCACCTGGCTACGAGTCGATGCCAACACGGGACTCGTCCACATCGACAGAACCCGCTGAACCGCCTGTGCCCGCCCACACCACGCCGGACCGAGCTCGACCCTGACCCGTGCGACACGGTCGATCCCACCCTCGTTCGAGCTCGGTCGGTCGCCGGGCCCGGCGATCACCGCGCCAGCACGCACCCGAGCACCACAGAGCGCGCGACATCGCCGGTTCCGGTGCGGGTCGGGCCGGCCGTGGTGGAGAGCGTTGTCGAGTGCTCGCGCCCGCCGCGCCGGTCAGGTCGAGCCGTCAAGTGGTGTCGTCGTCGAGCACACGTGTCTGGGTACTCGATGGTCGTCGCCCTACCCGCGGGCGTCGGCGACCGTCGAGGGCGGGTCGTTGCCCAACGCGTTGTGGACCGCCGACGCGCTCCACGGCCCGAACGTTGCGGCCCGCAAGGTCTACCTGCTGGCGTTCATCGATGATCACAGCCGGCTGTCGGTGGTGTCACGCCGAGGACACCGGGCGCCCCGAAGCCGCCTTGCGGGCCGGGCTCGCTGCCCGCGGGGTCCGGGGCAGGATCTACGTCGACAACGGCTCCGCGTTCGCGTCCAAGCCGCTGCTGCGGGAGGGCGCGTCGCTCGGGATCCGGCTCGCCCACTCGACACCACGGCGCCCGGAGGGCCGCGGGAGGATCGAACGGTTCTTCCGCACCGTGCGCGACCAGTCCTCGTCGAACTCGACACCCACCATCCGCCGGCGGACGTGGCCGAGCTGAAACCGATTGTTCGCGGCGTGGGTCGAAGGCGTCCATCACCGCCGCGTCCGTTCCGAGACCGCACAGACGCCGTTCGCCCGGTTCGACGTGACCGCGGTGCGGCTGCCCACCCCGGCCGAGATCCATGAGGCGTTCTTGTGGTCCGAGACGCGCACGGTCACCAAGGTGGCGACCGTGTCCCCGCTCGGCAGTCACCACCAAGTCTCCGCCGCGCTTGTTGGTCAACGCGTCGAGTTGGTGTTCGACCCGTTCGACCTGACCGACATTGACGTTCGACACCGCGGGCGGGCCATGGGCAAAGCAATCCCGCATCGCATCGGCCGCCACTCCCACCCAGCGGCGCGTCCCGACCCGGTCACGGAACCGGCCCTGACGACGGGGATCGATTACCTGCGTCTCGTGGAGACCCAACACGACCAGGACCTCGCCGACGCCGTCGGCATCGAGTTCCACCAGCTCCGTCTGCCCCACGAGTTGATCCCGACACCCAAACCCGTCACCGATGTTGAGGAGAACAAGCAATGAGTATCGATCGTTTACGCGCCCACTGGGCGTTCACCCGGATGCCGTTCAGCAAAGACCTCGCCCCGTCCATGCTGGCGAGCACCGGCGCCCACAACGAAGCGGTGGCCCGCATCGGGTGGTGTGTCGACGAAGAAGCCCTCGGGGTCCTCACCGGTGAAGTCGGCGCCGGGAAAACGGTGGCGGCGAGAGCCGCTCTGGCGGGTCTCGATGGGTCCCGACACACGATCATCTACATCGGCAACCCCGCCATCGGCACCCGCGGTCTCTACGCCGCGATCATCACCGCTCTCGGCGGGACCCCACGGTTCCACAAAGCGTCGTTGATCCCCCAAGCCCAAGACGCGCTCGCCGCCGAACGCGACGAACGCGGCAAACGCGTTGTCGTGATCTGTGACGAAGCCCACCTCCTCGACCACGACCAGCTCGAGGAACTGAGGTTGCTCCTCTACGGTGAGATGGACAGCCGGTCGCCGTTCGCTTGCCTGCTCGTGGGCCAACCCACGCTTCGGCGCCGCATCAAGCTCGGCACGTTCGCCGCGCTCGATCAAC
>JANMAT010000122.1:0-5509 GCA_031359995.1 Actinomycetes bacterium | reverse complement strand
GGCGGGGCGGCGGCGCGTCCAGGGGCCATCAGGACGCCACCCGACTACGAGGATCGCTCCGGAGCTTGTCCGCCATCCACGCATCCAGCTCAGCTTCCGGCCAGAGCAACTTGGCACCGATCCGCACAGCTGGCGGCGCCGCGCCCCGATGCCGCAACTGCAGCAACGCTGCCTTGCTGGACAACCGGAGCCGCTCCGCCACCTCGTCCGTCGTCAGGTACATATGCCACCTCGTGTGATTTTCGCTCGCTACGAAGCGATATCAGCACCCTACCCCGTTGCATGCCGTCTGTGCAGTGGTAACATCGCCGTGTGCGAACCTCACACAAGCGCCCAACGCTCACCCCCGCCCAGGTCGTTGCCCGTCGGCTTCGGACTGTCCGCGAGAAGCAGGGCAAGACACAGGCCGACGTCGCCCTGGCCTTGAACGCGCTCGGCTATCCGCTCGACCGATCGGCCATCGCCCGGGCCGAGAAGGCGGAGCGCAAGGTCACCACCGACGAGCTCGTTTACTTCGCCCTGGCGCTCGGCGTCAGCCCGGCCACGCTGCTTTGCCTCGACGATGACGACGACAACGATATGGCCGTCGTGCCCTCGTGGAGCCTGCTCCCTCAGATGGTCCGGAAGTGGCTCACGTTCAAGAGCCCCGTGCTCTACGAAGGCGGCCCAAACGAGGCGAACTACTGGAACAACGCGCCGGCCACCTACCAGCGCGCCGCCCAACGCTGGCCGGTCGTCACCGCTATCGCCAACGAAGTCGATTGGATGCGCGAATCGGCCGGGCGACTCCCCGGCAACGCGATCACGGTTGCAACCCACCTGCAGAAGCTCCGCAGCCTGGTTGACGCAGCCTGCACCGCCGTCGTCAGCGACCTCGAACCGGGCGAACGCAAAGCCCTCTGGTGGGACACACAAGGCCGACCGCTGCCACCCGGCGTCTCACCGAACGACGAGGCGGCAGACTGACCCCGTGGGCAGCATCGCGAAGCTGACGGACGAGAACAACAAGACCATCGGGTTTCGCGCCCGATGGCGGACACCGGACAACGCCAGCAGATCCCGCACCTTCGATCGGAAGGTCGACGCTGAGGCATGGCTGACCAGCGTCGAGCACTCCAAGCTCAGCGGTGCCTACGTTGACCGCTCGGCCGGTCGCCTGACGTTCGGGGCCTACGCCGAGCGATGGCTTGCCGATGCCGTCGACCTGCGCCCACAGACTCGCGAACGGATCAACGGGAACCTTCGCCGCTACCTCCTACCCGCCTTCGGCGACCGACCGCTCGGTGCGATCCGTCCCACCGAGGTGCAAGCGTTCTTCACGGCCCGCGCCGCCGAGAGCGCACCGGGCACCGTCAAGCTGCTGCACCAGCACCTCTCGACGATCCTTCGCTGCGCCATGCGCGACCAGCTCATCGCATCGAACCCAGCAGCCGGCGTGAAGCGACCTCGAGCACACCGCACCCAGGTGCAGCCGCTACCGCTCGACCTGGTCCACCGCATCGCCGCGGAGATGCCACCGCGCTACCGGGCCGCCGTCATCCTGGGCGCCGGGTGCGGGCTGCGCCAGGGCGAGCTCCTGGGGCTCACGATCGACCGCGTGGACTTCCTGCGCCGCACGGTGCGTATCGACCGCCAGCTCGTCACCGAGGACGGCCAGGCGCCACGCTGGGGCCCACCGAAGACCGTCACGTCTGATCGCACCATCCCCGCGCCCACGGTCGTACTCGACGCCCTGGCGGAGCACGTGCGCATCTACGGGACCGGGCGCGATGGACTCCTGTTCCCGACCGTCACCGGGGAGCCGATGGCGCGGCAGTCGTGGAACGCAGTGTGGCGACGCGCCGCCGACAAGGTGGGCACGCCGGCGGGGGAGGGTTTCCACGCGCTGCGCCACGTGTACGCCTCGCTGCTCATCGCCAACGGGTGCTCGGTGAAGGCGGTGTCGGCCCGGCTGGGGCACTCGTCGGCGGCGATGACCCTCGACGTCTACAGCCACCTTTGGCCCGACGAAGAGGAGCGCACGAGGACCGCGATCGACGCGGCCTTCGGGGACTCCCGTGTCAGCCTCGTGTCACGAGGGCCTGTCTAGCGCACGTTTGCCCTGCTCAGGAGCCTAAGTGCTCAGTTGCGCAGGAACAGGAACAGGCCGGCGGGGATGACGATCCAGGCCAGCACCAGGAAGATGCTGGCGAACACGGCGAAGGTGGTCGACTCGTCGCGGGGCGGGTTGCCGCAGGCGCCGATCGTCTCGTACAGCGCCTTCAACGGCGCGTCGACGCTGAGGCGGATGCGGCGCCGGGCGACGGCGGCCGAGAACAGCACGACCCAGCTGAGGGCGGCCATCAGCAGGCCGGCGACGACGGTGAAGATGATCACGCCGATGCGCGAGTTGATGGCGCTGGTGATGAGCCGGCCGATGGCGCCCACCGCGCTCGACAGGAACGCGCCACCGAGCAGGAACGTGGGCAGACCCAGCGCGTTGCCCTTGTAGCCCTTCTCGACCTGCACCATGTTGATGCGGGCCCGCCGCAGCATCATGTGCTCGGGGCTGCCCCACACGCAGTTCGCCTCGCGCCGCTCGTACAGCTTGCGGATGCGATCGACCAGGGTGTTCTGGTGGCTCTTCACGATGAAGCGCGTGACCTGTTGCACGGCCCACTCGGCCGCCGGCTTCAACGGTCCGAGCCGGGGCATCTTGGCGTTGCGCGCCCCGTTGCGATCGAGCACCTCGAGGCCGCGCATCATCAACCGGTGCGCTTCGGGGAAGCGATCGGGCAACCACAGCGGCGCCGCTTTGGCCTGCTGGTCGACGATGTCCTGCTCCACCTTGCCGCGGCCGCCGATCTGCTCGAGCAGCTTGCCGGCCTCGTCGGGGTCGGCGGCCCGCAGCACGCGCAGCGAGTCGATGCGGTCGGTCAGGTCGTCGAGCGTGAGGCGGCCGTCGCCCTCGTGGGCGGGGCGGGGCTCACTGGTGGTCGTCGTCTCGTCCATGGCGCCCCTGACGTTATGCGAACAGGGGACCACCCCGGCGTGCCAGCATCTGGCCATGACCGTGACCGCCTGCCCGCTCGACTGCCCTGACACGTGTGCCATCGACGTGACCGTGCAGGACGGTCGCATCACGCGCATCGACGCCGCGCCCGGCAACCCGATGACCGATGGCTGGATCTGCGCCAAGGTGCGCAAGCACGCCCAACGCGTGCACGGTCCCGATCGTGTGCTCACCCCGCTGATCCGCACGGGTCCGAAGGGCTCGGGCCAGTTCCGCCCGGGCACGTGGGACGAGGCGATCGAGCTCACCGCGACGGCGGTGGAACGGGCCATGGAGCGGCACGGCCCGGGCAGCGTCGTGCCCTACACGTACAACTCGTCGGTGGGGAAGTTGGCCGATGTGCTGTCGGACCGCTTGTGGGGTCGGCTGGGCGCGGCCAAGGTGCACCACACGATCTGTGCCGCCACCGCGTCGCAGGCCTACGCCGACGTCTATGGCGACATGTACTGCGCCGATCCGCGCGACGTGGTGCACAGCCGCATGGTCGTGGTGTGGGGCGCCAATCCGGTGGCCTCGCACAGCCACTGGGCGCCGCTCGTGCAGCAGGCGGTGAAGGCGGGGGCCGAGCTCGTGGTCGTCGATCCGCGCCGCACGTCGTTCGCGTCACGGGCCACCACGCACCTGGCGGTGCGACCGGGCACCGACGTGGTGCTGGCGCTGGCGCTGGCGCGCCATCTGCACGAGGAGGGCCTCCTCGACGTCGGCTTCCTGGACGCCCACGTCGACGGGGTCGAGGAGTACCTGGCCAACGCCGAGCCGTTCACGCTGGCGCGGGCCGAGGCCGAGTGCGGCGTGCCCGCCGCCGACATCGCCACCTTCGCCGAGCGCTACGCCACCACCCGCCCGTCGTACCTGCGCATGGGCTGGGGCCTGGAGCGCAACCGCAACGGCGGCTCCGGCTGCCGGGCCGTGCTGGCGCTGCCGTTGTTGTGCGGCCACTTCGGTGTGCTCGGTTCCGGCGTGCTCACGTCGACGGGCAAAGGTGCGCCGGTGACGATGGCGGCGGCGGAACCCGCGGGCGCCCCGCCCGCCCTGGCGCGCCGTGACGTCAACATGAACCACCTGGGCGCGCTGCTGTGCGGCGAGCACGCCGACGAGGCGCCCGTGTCGGTGCTGGTGGTCATGGGTGCCAACCCGGCGGTGATGAACCCCGAACAGACCAAGGTGCTGCGGGGCCTGGAGCGTGACGACCTGTTCACCGTCGTCCACGAGCAGGTGCTCACCGACACCGCCGCCTACGCCGACGTCGTGCTGCCGGCCACCACCCACTTCGAACACGACGACGTGCGGGCGAGCTACGGCTCGTACGCGTTCGCCCGCATCGTGGCGGTCATCGACCGCGTCGGCGAGTCGCGCACCAACAACGAGTTCATCGCCGCGCTGGCCGTGCGACTGGGGCAGCCGGCGGCCGACTTCGATGCCGACGCGTCGCGCCTCCTCGATCGCGTGGTGGCCCCGGGCCACGAGGCGGGCGGCGCGCGCGAGCTGCGGGCCGCGGGCGCCACCGTCGGCTTCCGTGACGTGTTCCCCACCCATGATGGTCAGCGGGCCCGCCTGCACGACGTGGAGGGCGAGCTGCCGCTGCCGCAGTACCGCGCCGTGTCGAGCGACCACCCATTGACGTTGGTGAGCCCGGCCACGAGCCGCACCATCAATTCGATCTTCGGTGAGTTCAACTCGTTGCCGGCCGCACTGCACATGGCGCCGGCCGATGCCGCGGCGCGTGGTCTCGCCGATGGTGAGCGCGTGCGCGTCTTCAACGATCACGCCGCACTGGAGCTGCCGATACGGCTCGATGCGGAGCTGCGCGACGGCGTGTGCCTGATCCCGAAGGGCCTGTGGCGTCGCTCGGTTGATGGCGGCCTCACTGCCAATGCACTGTGCCCCGACACATTGTCGGATCTGGCCGGCGGAGCGTGCTTCAATGACGCCCGAGTGAGTGTCGTCCGCTCCACCACGGCGGACGCCTAGCTCTCACCACCACAGAGGAGAACGTTCAATGGCAGAGAAGAAGAGCCTGGTCCAGGAGTTCAAGGAGTTCCTGTCGCACGGCAACCTGGTGGAGATCGCCGTCGCCTTCGTCATGGGCGCAGCGTTCATCACGGTCGTCGGCGCGGTGACCGGCAACGACAAGAGCCCGGGCATCGTGGGCGGCATCCTCGGGGCCATCTTCGGTGGCAGCCAGCCCGACTTCAGCGCCAAGGGCATCACCGCGAACGGCAGCTTCATCCCGATCGGTGGGCTTGTCACGGCGCTCATCAACTTCGTGATGGTCGGCCTGGTCGTGTTCCTGATCGTGAAGGCGTACAACAAGATGCGCAAGGCTCAGCCAGAGGAGGCCGGCCCGAGCGAGGTCGAGCTGCTCACCGAGATCCGCGACTCGCTGAAGTCGCGCTGACCCATCGGACGCCTCGGCGTCAGATGACCGCTCGTACCTCACCCACCGGGCGCCCGTGA
>JANMAT010000101.1:0-153581 GCA_031359995.1 Actinomycetes bacterium | reverse complement strand
CAACAGCGCCTTGGCGCCGGCCTCGTCGTACTTCGGGTAGCCGGTGTCCTCGAGGTAGCCGTCGGTGCCGGGCGGGAAGGGACCGTTGGCCACCTTCGTCACGCCGGCGTTGCGGAGCTTGTTGAACTCGTCGTAGTTGATGCCCATGGCGAGCGCCTTGCGGAACTTCACGTCGGCGAGCGGGTTCGGCTGCCCCTTGTACGTGGGAAACTCGTTCACGAGCAGGTAGCCGGTCTCGCCGCCGAAGTCGGTCTCGAAGATCGACCAGTTCTTCTTCTCCTCGCGGAAGCGGGCGATGGCGTCGCCGTTCGACGTCATGAGCAGGTCGACCGAGCCGGAACGGAGAGCCTCTTCACGAGCGGCGATGTCGTCGATCGGCTTGAAGGTGATCTCGTCGAGGTAGGGCAGCTGCACGCCGTCGGCGTCCTTCAGCCAGTAGTTCGGGTTCTTCACGACCGTCATGTGGTCGTTGACGATCCACTCCTTGAACTTGAAGGGACCGGTGCCGATCGGGTTCTTGGGCCCGTTGGCCGGGTCCTTCAGGTTCGCCTCTGCGGCCATGAAGCCGAGCGTGGTGGCCATGCTCATGTCGAGCGACGGATACGGGAACGCCAGGTCGATCTTCACGGTCATCGGGTCGGTGACCGTGAGGGCCTTGTAGATCGTGGACAGCGGCTTCTTGTTCGTCTTCGGGTCCTCGGGCTTGGCCGGGTCGAACGTGGCCGGGCAGCCACCGAACTCGCCCATCGCCGTGGCGACGAGCGGGCTGCAGCGAGCGGCCTCGATGTTGTCCTTCATCACCTGGCCGTCGAGCGCGGAACCGTCGTGGAACTTGATGTTGGCGCGGGCCTTGATGGTCCAGGACGTGAAGTCCGCACTGGGCGTGACGGACTCGGCCAGGAACGGGTGGGCCTTGCCGTCGGTGCCGACCACCGTCAGCGGGTCGTAGAGCTGACGCTGCACGTTCCAGCCGGCGATCGGGGTCTGCGAGAACTGGGGCGACCACCCCGTGGCGTTCTCGGCCTCCTGGGCCATGACGATCTTGCCGCCGACCTTCGGCTTGTCGTTCGTCGGTGCCGTGGTGACGGCGGACGACTGCACGGTGGTCGCCGTGGAATCGCCGCTCGCCGCCGTGGTGGCCGTCGAGCTGTCGCTCGACTTCGCCGTGGTATCGCTCGTCTTGCCGCCGCCGCTGCTGCCGCAGGCTGCGGCGAGCACCGCGGTCGCGGCGAGCACGGCGCCGAGACGACGGCGCGTTCGCTTGGTTGCTGTCATGCAACTCCCCCAGAGTCGTTCCCCATGGATCGGCACCGTCGCGGGTGGCGGGCGGGCCGTGACGTCGGACACTAACCAGCTACTGACGGCGGGTCAACAACCGTTGACAAGTTGACAAGAAGCCTCGTACGTTGCCCCCAACGCGGTGGCAAGGGGACCGTCGCGTGACCTGTTGTGACCGGCAGTGCCGGGGAAAGGACGACCAGTCGTGGTCGACAAGGGGGAGCGCCAGCGCGAGCGCCGGAACTACACCGGACCGCTGCTCGAGGTGCAGGATCTGGTGACGCACTTCCGTACGCCGCGCGGCGTCGTCCGCGCCGTCGATGGGGTGAGCTTCACGCTCGAGCGGGGCAAGACGCTCGGCATCGTGGGAGAGTCGGGGTCGGGCAAGAGCGTGCTGGCCCGCTCGATCATGGGTCTGCTGTCACGCCGCACGTTGATCCGTCGCGGCACCGTGCGCTTCGAGGGCGCCGACATCTCGGGCGCCACCAACCGCGAGATGCGCGGGGTGTGGGGCGCCGAGATGGCCATGGTCTTCCAGGACCCGATGACGTCGCTGAACCCGGTCGTGAAGATCGGGCGGCAGCTGACCGAGGGCCTGCGGTTGCACCTGAACATGACCAGGGCCGACGCGCTGGCCACCGCCGAGCGCCTGCTGGCCGACGTGGGCATCCCCGAGCCGAAGCGTCGTCTCGAGGAGTACCCGCACCAGCTGTCGGGCGGCATGCGCCAGCGCGTCACCATCGCCATCGCCCTCGCCTGCGGTCCGGCGTTGCTGTTCGCCGACGAGCCCACCACCGCGCTCGATGTGACCGTGCAGGCCCAGATCCTCGACCTGTTGGCCAAGGAGCAGGCCGACCGCAACATGTCGATGATCCTCGTCACCCACGACCTCGGCGTGGTCGCCGGCCGGACCGACGAGATCATCGTGCTGTACGCCGGGCAGGTCGTCGAGAAGGCGCCCACCCGGTCGCTGTTCGCGAACATGAAGATGCCCTACACCGAGGCGCTCGTGAAGAGCATCCCCAAGCTCGAGCAGAAGAGCCACACCAGGCTCGAGGCCATCGGCGGCCGCCCGCCAGACCTCGTGTCGCCGCCGATCGGCTGCAAGTTCGCGCCGCGCTGTCCGTACGTCAGCGAGCGCTGCCGTCACGAGGAGCCACCGTTGGTGGAAGCCGACGCCGGCCACCTGTACCGCTGCTGGTACCCGGTCGGTTCCCCCGAGTACCACGACGCCGTGGCGCGCCGCGCTGCCTCTGGCGCAGACTCCGTCGCGCTGGCAGGAGGCAACTGATGGCCGGCACTGGCAAAGCCCATCTCCACGGCCAGGGCGAAGCGCTGCTCACCGTGGAGGACCTCGTCGTCGAGTTCCCGGTGGGCCGCACCGGGCTGAAGGTGCACGCGGTTTCCGGCGTGTCGCTCGACGTGCTCCCCGGCGAGACCCTCGGTCTCGTGGGAGAGTCGGGATGCGGCAAGTCGACCACCGGTCGCGCCATCATGCAGCTCCCCCGCCCCACCGGCGGCTCCGTGCGCTTCAACGGCGAGCTTCTCACCGACAAGTCCGGTGAGAACCTGCGCAGGATGCGCACGAACATGCAGATGATCTTCCAGGATCCGATCTCGTCGCTGAACCCGCGCCGGCGGATCACCGACATCGTGGCCGAACCCCTGAACATCTGGGAGATCGGCGACAAGGCGTCCCGTGTGGCCAAGGTGCGCGAGGTCCTCGAGGCCGTGGGCATCGACCCCGACGTCGCCGGCGACCGTCGTCCCCACCAGTTCTCCGGCGGCCAGTGCCAGCGCATCTGCATCGCCCGAGCCCTGGTGCTCGAGCCGAAGCTGATCATCTGCGACGAGCCGGTGTCGGCCCTTGACGTGAGCGTGCAGGCGCAGGTGCTCAACCTGCTCGAAGATCTGAAGGCCAAGTACGGCCTCACGCTGATCTTCATCGCCCACGACCTCGCCGTGGTGAAGAACGTGAGCGACCGCGTGGCGGTCATGTACCTCGGCAAGGTGTGCGAGGTCGCCCAGTCCGACGAGCTCTACCTGAACCCGTCGCACCCGTACACCGAGCTGCTGCTGCGGGCCATCCCCGTGCCGGACCCCGATGTCACGCCCGATACCTCGGGCCGCATCGTGGGCGAGATCCCATCGCCCATCGCCCCACCGTCGGGGTGCCGGTTCCGCACCCGGTGCCCGTACGCCACCGAGAAGTGCGCCGCCGAGGAGCCGCAGCTCACCGACGTGGGCGAAGGTCACTACGTGGCCTGCCACTACCCGCTCACGGTCCGCTCGCAGCCGGCGGGCGCCGGGAGCTCGACGGCGGGTTGAGCTCCGTGGCTCCGGCGCAACCGCGAGCCCGGACAAGGCTGGCGCGCGCCGAGCGTCGCGAGCAGATCATCGACGCGGCGGCCGCGGTCCTCGACGGCCGCGACCCCGCCGACGTCACCTTCGAAGAGATCGCCGACGCGGCCGGGGTCTCGCGGGCGCTGCTCTACAACTACTTCGGCGACCGTCACGGTCTCATCGAGGCGATGTACCTACGGGGCGTGACCGAGCTCGACGCGCGCTTGGGCGACGCCACGGCGCGCGCCACCGGCATGCGCGAGCTGGTCGAGAACCACGTGCGGGCCCACATGGACTTCGCTCACAGCCAGCCGGTGCTCTACCGGTACGCCGCCGGCCAGGTCCGGTTCGCCCGCTTCGGTGAGCTGCAGCGGACCCGGGTGGCCCAGTTCACGCGCGACCTGGGCGGCAACGAGCTCAGCCGGATCCTGGCTCTGGGCGTCGGCAACTCGATGTACCAGATGGTGCTGGCCACCATCGACCACCCCGATGTCGAACGCGAGAGCGCGGTGGCCATGATCACCGCGTTCCTGCACGCCGCCCTCAAGGCGGCCCGGCCCATCGCGCAACCGCGCCAGGCCGTGCCCGCCCCGAGCTGACGCTTCAGCGGTTCTCGTACCGGGGCGGACGCTTCTCTAGGAACGCCTTCATCGCCTCGGTGTGGTCCGCCGTGAAGCTGGCCATGATCTGCTGGCGGTTCTCGAGATCGATGGCCGCCTGCATGCCCGGGATCTCCAGGGCCGACCACATGCCCTCCTTGGTGAGGGCGACGCCGAACGGTGTGTTGCGCATGATCTCGTCGGCCTTGGCGTACGCGACGTCCATGAGGGTGTCGTCGGCCACCGCATCGACCACGAGGCCGATGCGCGCCGCCTCGGCGGCGTCGAAGATGCGACCGGTGAGCATCAGCTCCTGAGCGCGGGCGGCGCCCACGAGGCGGGGCAGCAGCCACGACGTGCCGATGTCGCACGCCGACAACCCGATGCGGATGAATGCGGCGTTGAAGCGCGCCGACGCCGCCGCGATGCGGATGTCGGAGCCGAGCACAAGCGCGAAGCCGCCACCGGCGGCGGGGCCGTTGATCGCGGTGATCACCGGCTGGGGCAGCGAGCGCAGGTGGGGGATGAGCGAGGCGATGTGGCGCTGCACCGCGAAGCCGGCCTGCGGACGGCCCAACCCTTTGGTGTTCGGGGCACTGCCGTAGCCGCCGAGGTCGAGACCGGCGCAGAAGCCGCGGCCGGCACCGGTGAGCACGACGACACGACAGCTGCTGTCGATGGCCGCGGCGTCGAGGGCGGCATGCAGCCCCTGCACCAGTTCGGTGGTCATCGCGTTCAGCTTCTCGGGTCGGTTCAGGGTGATGCGGGTGATGCCTTCGCGCGGGTTGTCGACGAGAACGGGATCCATGCAAGCATCCTGCCCGATGACCAGTGCCGGACTGAACCTCGCGGCGGCGTTCGACGCGCTGGCCGACGCCTCACCCGATCACCCCTGCGTCGTGTTCCGGGAACGGACGCTGTCACGCTCGGTCGTGCGCGACCGTGCCGCCGCCGTCGCCGGGCTGCTGCTCGACGCCGGCCTGCGCTGCTCCCGCGAGCGCGGCGCGCTGGACCAGTGGGAGCGCGGCCAGTCGACCGTGGGTCTGTTCCTCTACAACGGCAACGAGTACCTGGAGGCCATGCTCGGGGCCTACGCGGCGCGCGTGGCGCCGTTCAACATCAACTGGCGCTCCACTGCCGAGGAGCTCACCTACCTGCTGGTCGACGCCCGTGCCGAGGCGCTGGTGTACCACCGCTCCCTGGCCGGCGTCGTGCGCGACGCCCTGGGCGCGGGGGCGTCGCCGCGCCTGTTGCTCGAGGTCGACGACGACGGTGCCCTGCCCACCGCGGTGGGCGTGCCGGGTGCGCTCGCCTACGAGGCGGCGCTGGCCGGGGCGGTGCCCCAGTGGCTCGCCGGAACGCCCGACGACCTGTACGTGCTCTACACCGGCGGCACGACCGGGCGCCCGAAGGGCACCCTGTGGCGCCAGGCCGACTTCGTGGCCGGCGCCCTCGGCATCCGTCACCAGAGCGTGGCCGAGGTGCTCGCCGGCGCCGGCAACGGCGCCAAGCTGCGGGCCCTGCCGTCGCCGCCGTTGATCCACGGCGCGGCGCAGTGGAACGCGTGGAGCGCGTGGCTGGGCGGCGGCACCGTCGTCATCCAGTCGGTCGTGCACCACTTCGACCCGGTCGACGTGCTCGACACCGCGGCCCGGCACGCCGTGACCTCGATGCAGATCGTCGGTGACGCCTTCGGTCGCCCGCTGCTCGACGCCCTCGACCACCGTCCGGTCGCGCTGCCGGCGCTGCGCTTCGTGACCTCGGGCGGCACCGCCCTGTCGCCCGACGTGCGCGCCGGCCTGCAGGCGGCGCTGCCCGGCGTGACCATCCTCGACATCATGGGATCGTCGGAGTCGGGTCGCCTGGCCGTGGCCACCCACACCGCCACGAGATCCGGCGGGTTCGTGCCTTCGGGGGCGTCGACGGTGGTGAGCGACGATCGCACCCGGCTCGTGCCCCGCGACGACGAGCACGTCGGCTGGCTCGCCACCACCGGACCGATCCCGCTCGGCTACCTGAACGATCCTGACAAGACGGCGGCCACGTTCCCCGAGATCGACGGAGCGCGGTACACGGTGCCGGGGGACCGGGCGCGCTGGCGGCCCGACGGCACCATGGAGGTGCTCGGGCGCGACGCGTCGGTGATCAACACCGGCGGCGAGAAGGTCTTCGCCGAGGAGGTGGAAGCGGTGCTCAAGGTGCATCCCGCCGTCGTCGACGCGCTGGTGGTCGGCCGCCCCCACCCGGTCCTCGGCAACGAGGTCTGCGCCGTGGTCGCCGTGCGGCCCGGCCAGACGGTGAGCCTGGAGGAGCTGCGGGCGCTGGCCGGCGAGCACCTCAGCCGCTACAAGCTCCCGCGCCTGCTCGTCACCACCGACGCCGTGCCCCGCAGCCCTGCCGGCAAGCCCGACTACGGCTGGGCCCGCAGCCAGCTGCCCTGACGCACCCCTGCCTCGTCCCGTATCTCCGCTTTGTTTGCGCGAGACCCCCGCCGGTGCGGCTGCGCGCCAACAGAGCACGGCGATCGCTCGACCCCCCCGAACTTGTTGCGCGAGACCACCGCCGGTGCCGGTACGCGCAAACAGAGCGGGGGCCAAGCCAGAGGTGGTCACGCTCCGGAACGCACGCGGGGCCAGGGGCCCAGGCCGGAGCTGGGTCCGCTCCGGCACGTCGACGGGGCGGAGGTGGTCCGGGTCGGCACGTCGGGCTGGGTGGGCGCGCGGCTAGGTTGCCGGCGTGGCGGGGACCGTGGCGCGCGAGGTCCCGGCGACGTTCGACTTCGCCCGTACCGTGCGGGCTCACGCCTTCGGGCGGCGCGACCCGACCACCCGCATCGGGCCGGCCGACCTGTGGCGGGCCACCCGCACCCCCGATGGTCCGGGCACGATCCACGTGTGGGTCCACGCCAGCGAGGTCCACAGCCAAGCCTGGGGCCCGGGGGCCGAGTGGTTGCAGGCCGGTGTGCCCGCACTGCTCGGGCTGGACCGCGAACCGCCCGTCGTCACACCCCACCACGCGGTGGTGGCCGAGGCCCTGCACCGTCACCCGGGGGTGCGCATCGGTGCGACCCGCTCGGTGTTCCACGCCCTCGTGCCGGCCATAGTGGGCCAGCGCGTCACGGTGCTCGAGGCCACGCGCGCCTACGAGGGGCTCTGCCGGGCGGGCCGCTCGCCCGCGCCCGGGCCCCCGGGCCTGCTGCTGCCGCCGTCGGCCGAGGACCTGGCCCAGCGACCGTACTGGTGGTTCCACCGCTTCGGCGTGGAGCGCAAACGGGCCGACACGCTCGTGCGGGCCGCCCGGCTGGCCGACCGGCTGGAGGAGGCTGCCCGGCTCCCGATGCCCGAGGCCTACGCCCGGCTGCAGCACGTGCCCGGCATCGGCATCTGGACGGCTGCCGAGGTGGCCGTCACCGCGCTGGGCGACGTGGACGCCGTGCCGGTCGGCGACTACCACGTTCCCAACCTGGTGTCGTTCGCGCTCGCCGGCGAGCCCCGCGGTACCGACGAACGCATGCTCGAGCTCCTGGCGCCGTACGCCGGACACCGGGCCGTGGTGTTGCGCCTGCTCGGTCTGCACGGCCCCCACGCCCCCAGGTTCGGGCCCCGCCAGCCGATCATGCCGATCGCCCGTTGGTGACGGCCGGGTCCCGGATCGAGCGGGGGCCGCGGTGCTAGCGTCGCCGCGTCATGTTCGACCGGCGGCCCCTCACACCGGCCATCGCGGCGGCGTCCGGGCCGCGCGACGCGTCGGTCAGCACCACAGCCCGCCCTGCTGCCGGATCCCTGGGTGACGTTCGCCGGCGTCAGTGGCGTGTCGCCCTCCTCAAGGCGGCCATCGCCTACGTGGCGTCGCGGTTCGTGGTGCTCGTGTCGGGCGGCCTGGTCGCCGCGGCCGACGCCTACCGGGCCATCCAGAACGGCGAGACGAAACCCGCCTCGGCCGGCACCTTCGTGCTGCGCACCCTCACGTCGTGGGACGGGCTCTGGTACCTGAGCATCAGCCGGGACGGCTACCCCCGTTCGGTGATCCCCCACGTCAGCTACTTCGACCCCGACGCCCGCGCCGCGTTCTTCCCGCTGTTCCCGTGGCTCACGCGCGTGGTGAACGCGGTGCTGCCCGGCGGCGACACCGCGTCGGCCCTGCTGCTCAACGCCGTGCTCGGCGCCGTCTTCGTGTTCCTGGTGGGCATGATCGCCAAGCGCGTCTACGACGTGCGCATCGCCGGGCGGGCCATGATCCTGATCTGCTTCTTCCCCGGCAGCTTCGTGCTCTCCTTCGCCTACGCCGAGGCGCTGCTGCTCACCCTGGCCGCCGCCACCCTGCTGGCGCTGCTGCACCGGCGCTGGGTGCTGGCCGGCGTGGCCGCCGCATTCGCCACTGCGGCCCGACCCAACGGGGTGGCTCTCGTGCTGGCCTGCCTCGTCGCGGCGATCTACGAGTGCCGGCGGGAAGGACGCGCCGTCGTGCGGCCCTTCATTGCCGTGGCGCTGGCCCCGCTCGGCTTCGTGGCCTTCCAGCTGTACCTCGGACAGCGCACGGGCGAGGCGTTGGTGTGGTTCCGCGTGCAGCGCGAGGCCTGGGAGGAGGGCGCCAGCTTCGGCTGGACCGCCATCACCAAGACGTGGCACTTCACGCTCCACCCGTTTGCCTCGGCGGTCAACACCGTCACCGCCCTGTGCGTGGCCGCCACCGTCGGGTTCCTGATCGTGCTGTGGAGAGCCAAGCTCCCGCCCGCACTCACCGCGTACTGCCTCGGCATCATCGGGCTCATGCTGCTGCCCGCCACCGTCACGGCGAGGCCCCGCTTCCTGCTCACCGCGTTCCCCGTCCTCATCGCGTTCCCGGCGGTGTTCCCGCGCAAGGACGACGACTGGTGGGCCCTGCTGCTCGCGTTGAACGCGGCCGGCCTCGTGGCCGTCACCACGTTGTACGGCGTGTGGGCGGCCATCCCGTGAGCCGGTGACGATGGACCCGCCGGCGTCGGGGTGGCGCCGCTGGCGTGTGGGCGCCGACGCGATGGTGCTGGCCGTGCTGGCCTTCGTGCCCGCGCTGGCCACCGCCCCCGGCGTGGTGGCCGCCGACACGAAGCAGTACCTGGTGCTCGATCCGGGGCGGCTTCTCGCGACCGCGCGGTCGCTGTGGGACCCCGGCCAGTTCGGTGGCCACGTCACCCATCAGCAGATCGGCTACCTGTGGCCGATGGGCCCGTTCTTCTGGCTCGGACACGCTCTCGGTCTGCCGGCGTGGGTGACGCAGCGGCTCTGGCTCGGCGTGGTGTTCGCCGCCGCCGGGCTGGGCGCGCGGTGCCTGGCCCGCCGCCTCGGTCTGGGGTCGGCGGCGGCGTTCGCGACGGCGGTGGTGTACCAGCTGTCGCCCTACGTGCTCACGTACGCCAATCGCACGTCGGGCCTGCTGTTGCCGTGGGCAGGGCTGCCGTGGCTGCTGGTGTGCACGCAGCAGACGCTGCGGCACCGCGGCTGGCGCTGGCCGGCCCTAGCTGGGCTGGTGGTGGGCACCATCGGTGGGATCAACGCCACCGCGGTGGTCTTCGTGGCGGTGTCGCCGGCGCTCTGGCTGCTGTTCGCCGGCCGCTCGGGGCGATGCCCCCGGGGGCAGGCGATCCGCGCCGCGGTGCAACTGGCGGTGAGCGCCACCGTGCTGTCGCTGTGGTGGTTCGTAGGGCTGGTGGTCGAAGGGCGCTACGGCGCCGATGTGCTCGCCTACTCCGAGACGGTGGGCGCGGTGTCGACCACGGCGTCGGCCACCGAGGGCCTGCGCGGCCTGGGCTACTGGCTGTTCTACGGCGGCGGCGTCGACGGTCCGTGGAACAGCGCGGCCCGCCCGTACCTCTCCAACGCGGTGGTGCTCACCGTGGGGTTCTCGCTGGCCGCCGTCGGCCTGCTCGGCCTGACGATCACCCGGTGGTGGCCGCGGCGCTGGCTGGCGGTGCAGGCGCTGGTGGGGCTGGTGCTGGCCAGCGTGGCCTTCCCGCCGTCGTCGCCGTCGTTGCTCGGCCGCGCGGTGCTGCACGGCAACGCCCGTTCCACGATCGTGCTCGCCTTGCGCAGCGCCACGCGGGCGTTGCCGCTCGTGGTGCTGGCCCTCGCCGTCGGGGTCGGCGCCGTGGTGCACGTGGTCGGCTCCCGCGTGCCCCGGCGCGCGTGGGCGCCGGCCGTCGGTGTGGCCGTGCTGGCGGTGCTGAACCTGCCGGCGCTGTTCGCCGGTGACCTCGTGGATGCCGCGCTACGCCGGCCGCAGGACGTGCCGTCGTGGTGGCGTGAGGTCGCCGCCCAGCTGGCGTCGGGCACCGGGCGCGTGCTCGAGGTACCCGGTCAGGAGTTCGCCGCCTACCGCTGGGGCACCACCACCGACCCGTTGCTGCCGGGTCTCACCGATCGCCCGCTGCTGACGCGCGATCTGCTGCCGCTCGGCGCGCCCGACACGATGGACCTGCTGTGGGCGCTCGACGATCGCTTCCAGTCGGGCACGGTCGAGCCCGGCGCCCTGGCGCCGGTCGCGCGTCTGCTGGGCGCCACCGACGTGGTGGGCCGCCTCGACGCCGCCGCCCAGCGCTACGGCACGCCTACCGCGGCGCGCGCCGCCGCCGACCTGGTCGCGGCGACCGGGCTCGGGCCCGTCGTGGTCCTCGGGCCCAGCACCGTCGCCGCCGCCGAGCCACCCGACATCGACCGCGGCGCGGTGGGCGATGACGCCGGGCCCACGCCGGCGGTGATGACCCGCACGGTCACCGACCCGGTAGCGGCCACGCGCGTGATGCCCGCCGCCGACGTGACCATCGTGGGCAACGGCGAGGGCGTGCTCGCCGCCGCCGCCGCCGGGCTGATCGACGGCCGCGAGGCCCTGCGCTACGCCGCGACCCTCGACCGCACCGACGCGCTGCCCACCGGACCGGTGATCGTGACCGATACCAACCGGCGCCGGGCCCGTCAGTGGCGCGGCACCCAGGACACCGTCGGCTACACCGAGGACGCCGGGTCGTCGCCCTACGCCGCCGACGAGGCCGACGCGCGCCTGCCGCTGTTCCCGGGCACGTCGATCGCGTCGCAGACCATCGCCGTGCCGAGCGGCGTGCGCGCCGTAGCCAGCGCCTACGGCGAACCGAACGCCTACCGTCCCGAGGACCGCGCCGCCTACGCCGTGGACGGGGACCCGACGACGGCGTGGCGGGTGGCCGACCGCGGCGAGCCGGTGGGCGCCCGCATCCGTCTGGAGCTACCCGCCGAGGCCGGCATCTCGCAGCTGACGCTGGTGCAGCCGCAGCGGCCGGCCAACCGCACGATCACGCGGGTCGTGATCCGCACGGCGCACGCGCACCGGAGGGTGGACCTCGATGCGTCGTCGCTGAGCGCGGCCGGTCAGGTCGTGCCGCTGGTGGACCCGGCGCCGTCGTTCGTGGAGGTCGAGGTCGCCGCTACCAGCACCGGGGTCACGCCGAGCTTCGCCGGGCTCGACGCGGTCGGGTTCGCCGAGGTGTCCATCGGCGCCGTGTCGCCCTCGATCGAGACGGTGCGCCTCCCGACCGATCTCGTCGACCTGCTGGCCAGGAGCGACGAGCGGCCATCGTCGCTCACATACGTGCTGACACGCGAGCGCACCGACCCCACGAACCGCTGGCGCACCGACCCCGAGCTCCGGCTGGTGCGCCGGCTGCGCACGCCCTACGCCATGGACGCGACGCCCGCGATCACCGCCCGCCTCGACCGCAACGCGCCCGACGCCGTGTTGGCGTCGCTGCTCGTGCCCCGCGACGGGCCGCAGGTCGCCACCTCGTCGCGCCTGGCCGGCCGACCCGATCGGTGGGGCTACGCCGCCCTCGACGGCGACGCGGCCACGGCATGGTGGAGCGCCGTCGACGACGCTGCTCCGTGGTGGCAGGTGACCATGCCGACCGACGCGCCGTTCACGACGCTGCGCGTCCGCGTCGCCCACGACGACCGCCACAGCGTGCCCGCCACCGTCACCTTCGTGCTCGACGGCGCGGCGGTCGGCACCGTGCCCGTGGACGCCGACGGTGTGGCCGTCGTCGAGCTCGCCGGCCGGCGCGGGCGCGAGCTGCGTCTCGCGCTCACCGACGTGCGCGAGGCCACCGGAGTGGAACGACGCTACGGCGAGACCGTGCGCCTGCCCGTGGCGATCGACGAGGTGACCATCGGCGGCGTCGCCCCCGTGGTCACGGCGCTCACCGTGAGCACCGGGTGCCGTCGCGATCTGCTCACCGTCGACGACGAGCCCGTGGCCGTCGCGCTCAGCGGCGCCACCGCGGCGCTCCTGTCCGGCGCGCTGTTCACCGTGGTGCCCTGCTCCCCGACCCCGGTGGCCCTCGCCGCCGGCGACCACGATGTCGCCAGTTCCGCCGGTCGGGTCACCGGCATCGATGTGGACCGGGTCGTGCTGGCCAGCGGCGCGGCGAGGTCGGCGCCGGTTGCTGCTCCCGTGCCGGCACTGCGCGTCCAGCGGCACAGCCGCACCTCGGCCACCGTGACCGTGGGCCCCAGTGCCACAGCCGTGTGGTTCGTGTGGGGCGAGGGCCACAACGAAGGCTGGCAGGCCCGCGAGGACGGTCTGACGCTGGCCGCCGGGCGCCCGATGGTCGGCGGGGGCAACGCCTGGCGGCTGCCGCCGTCGTCCGAGGCGCGCACGCTCGAGATCCGGTGGACGCCGCAGCGCCTCGTCGACCTCGGCGTGCTCGCCTCCCTCGTGGGCGTCGTGCTGGCCGTGGCCCTCGCCGTCTGGCCGCGGCGCGGTCGTCCGCCCGCTCGCGTGGCGGTGGCCGGGCCGGTGGCCGCGGCCATGGGCGGCGCGGCGCGTCGGGCCGCACCGTCGTGGCCGGTCGCCGTCGCCCTCGGCGTCACCGCCGCGCTCACGACCCACGTGCTGTACGGCGTCGTGCTGCTGTTGGTGTGGGCGTGGTGGCGGCGCTCAGACCTCGTCGCCGTGCTCGTCGGCGGCGCCGGCCCTGTGCTGGCGCTCGGCGCCGGCGCCTACGTCACGTTGCACCAACTCGTGTCCCACCCCGCGCCTGGCTTCGGCTGGCCCCTGGTCTTCGCTGTGGTGCACCGGCCCGCCCTGTTCGCCGTGCTCCTCGTGGCGTTGCACACCGCCGGGGGCGGCGTCGCCGAACCGGCCGAGGAGCCGATCGAGGGCGTCGGCGGCGGGTAGGGCCAGCAGCGGCACCATCGGCAGGTGGAAGCGGGTGTCGCCGAAGAACGGCCACACCGCCATCAGCAGCCCGAGGGTGCCGGCGAGCACGAGCAGCCGATCGCTGCGGACGAACCAGCGGCCGCGCCACGCACCGACGATCGCGCCGGCCAGCAGCAGCCACCACCACAGGTCAGCGCCGGCGGCCAGCAACCGTTCCAGCCCGCGGTGGTACGTCGTGAGCCACGGGTCGGCCTCGTAGCTCTGCACCGCACGCAGGCCGTCGTGGTCGGACCGCATGGTCCAGAACGAGCGCTGCCACACCAGCCGTGGCTGCTCGCCCAGGTGATCGACGGCCCAGTGGGTCGCCCGCGACGACAGGATGCGGTCGCGCCGGGCCTCGTCGGTGCCGCCGACCAGATCGGGCACGTCGGCGAAGCAGACATCGGGGAGCTGGAACGCGCCGTTGGCGCCGGGGTTGTTGCCGATGCACAGGTTGTCGCCCGTGCTCGTGGCCAGCGTCGGTCGACCGATGCGGGCGTCGTTGCGGGCGACCCACGGCACCGTCACCACCACCACGCCGAGCACCATCCACCGCAGCGCGCGGGGCGCGGCCCACGGTGGCGGCTCCGACCGACGCCCGACGACGCGACCGAGCAGCGCGGCGGCCACCACGGCGAGCACCAGCACCAGGCCCACGGGCCGCACGAGGCCGGCGAGCCCGAACAGCACGCCGGCGCCCACCGCGCGCGCCGGCGGGCGCTGCCGGATCGCGCCGACGCCCAGCACCACCAGCGCGGCGGCGGACAGCGCGACGAAGCTCGACTCGGTCAGCGCCGGTGCGCTGTTGAACACCAGGTTCGGCGCCAGCGCCACCACGCCGGCGGCCAACAGCCCGGCCCGGCGGCCGATCACTCGCCGGCCGACGACGCCGACGCACGCCACGGTGACGGCGCCGGCCACGATGTTGAGCCCCGCCGCCGTCCACCACACGTCGTCGGGCAGCGGCGTGTGGATGACCAGCCACCACGCCACGGCCAACAACGCCGGGTAGCCCACCGGGTAGTAGGCGGTCGGCGCGCCCGACGCCGTGTGATAGCCGCGCCCTTCGGCCAGGTCGGTGGCCAGACGCACGTACACCGCCGGATCGTGCTGGCCGACGTGCGGTCGTACGGCCACGAGGCACCACACGAGGCGCACCAGCACCCCGACGCCGACCACGGCGGCGAGGGCCGGATCGATGCGTCTCGGCCAACGCAGCGAACGGCGCACGGCCGCGCAGGCTAGCCGCACGAGGCCACGGCTCCTTCGACCACCGCCGGGGCGTGTCGGCGTCTGAACGGGCGGGCCCGGGGGAGTCGAACGAAGGTCATGTCGTCGACGGCGCTGAAGTCCAGGAGTCTCGATCGCCGCCCCGGCCCCATCGGGTCAGTCGGGCAGCCCGCCCACCGTGTCGGGCACCACCACGCCGACCTGGCGCAGGGCCCACGCCGCCACCAGGCGGGCCTCGTCGACGGCGAGGTGGACGCCGTCGGGCCGACGCGACCGGTCGAGCTCGCCACCGGGCCGGGCCGCGAGGAAGCCGGCCAGGTCGAGCAGACGGGCGTTCGGGCGATCGGCCAACGTGGCTGCCACCAGCTCGTTCAGGTGGGCCACGCGCGCCGGGTCGGCCACCGGGTACGGCGGCGGGCCCATGTAGCGATCGGGGTGGTAGTCGGGGTCGAGCAGGGGGCAGCTCAGCCAGGCGATGGTGGCCCCGGTGGCCCCGATGGCATCGGCGGTGGCGGCGAGCGACGCGGTGGTGAACGCGTCGTAGCGCGGGTCGCCCGGCGTCCGCCAGCGGCGCTCCCCCGGCAGGACGCGATCGGCCACGTCCCACAGGCACGAGAGCACCACGACCACGTCGGGCTGGAAGCTGACCACGTTGCCGGTCAACGCCTCGTTGCGCGTGGCGCACTTGGCCGGATCGTCGTCGTCGTAGCCGAGGGCGCGCCGGCGCCCACCGGTGGCCAGCGAGCAGCCGACCTCGGCGTCCACGAAGACGCGCAACGAGGGCGGCCCGGTGGCGACGTCGAGGAACCCGCGGGCGAGGGTGAGGCCGATCGAGTCGCCCACGATCATCACCTTCAACGGCGTCGGCGGTGTGGTCACCACGGGCGTCACGAACGTGCTCGTGGTGACGGCCGCCGGCGGCGCGGCCACCGTGGTGGTCGCGGCGATCGGCGCCTCGCCGCGGACGTCGGTGAAGGCCAGCGCGGGTTGCGGCGGTCGGGCCGTCACGAGGGCCAGGTTGCACACCACCAGGACCACCGCCGCACCCAGCGCGTAGCGGGCGGCGCGCCCGTGCAGGACCCGACGATGGCGCACCGGTTGTTCCACGAGGCGCCACGAGAGCTGGGCCAGGCCGACGGTGACGGCCAGTCGCACGCCGAGCAGCGGCCACGCCCGCACCCCGACGCGCTCGGGCGTGAGCCACAGGAACACGGGCCAGTGGTACAGGTACACGCCGTAGGACACCCGCCCGAGCCACACCAGCGGCCGCCGCGACAGGATGGCGGTGACCGCGGTGCGCTCGTGCAGTGCCACGATCACCACCGCGGTGGCCAGGGCGTTGGCCAGGAGGCCGCCGCGGCTGATCCACCGGGCCGACGGTTCGGCGAACCACCACAGCGCACCGAGCGCGACGAGGGCCGGCACCACCAGGCGACGGGCCACCGCGACGGCGCGGTGCCCGACCCGCACGCCGTGGGCGGTGCCCAGCCACGCGGCCAGCGCCACGCCCACGGCCAGCTCGGGCAGCCGGGTCTCGGTGCCGTAGTAGGCGTGGGTGGGCGACACGAACCAGCCGATGCCAGCGCCGACGGCGGCCAGCGACGCAGCCGCGGCGAGCACGGCGCGCCGGATGCGGTGGGCCGGCGTGCGCCAGGCCACCGCGGCCAGCACCAGCGGCAGCACCAGGTAGAACTGCTCCTCGATCGCCAACGACCAGTAGTGCTGCAACGGGGACGGGTCGGAGAACCGGTTGGCGTACGCCTTGCCGGCGGCCAGGAAGCGCCAGTTGGCCACCTGGCCGAACGCGGCCAACATGTCGCCGCGAAGGGCGTGGAGCTGGGTGGGTGTGCCCGCCATCGCGCCGTACAGGAGCACCAGGAAGCAGCACGCGACCGACGCCGGAAGCAGGCGGCGGGCCCGCCGCGACCAGAAGTGGCCAAGGTCGAGCCGGCCGGTGGTCTCCAACTCGACGATGACCAGGCGGGCGATGAGGAAGCCCGACAGCGTGAAGAAGCTGGAGACCCCCAGGAAGCCACCGGGCAGCAGCACCGCGTGGAACAGCAGCACGCCGAGCACGGCGACCGCGCGCAGGCCGTCGAGCGCTGCCGTGCGGTCCTGCCCCCCCACCGGTCCCATCGACGCTCAGGTGCTCGCCGGGCGCAGGGCCCGCCCCGTGGGTCGCACCCGCGGTCGGCGGGCCACCGCGAACAGCACCAGCGTCGATTCGTCGATCGCGGGGCCGATGGCGAACCGTTCGGCGGTGATCTCTGGTCCGCCGTCAGTGCGGCGGGCCAGGAGCGGGTACAGCGTGCGTCGGGCTCCGGCGTGGAGGCCGACGTACCAACGCTGGGGCAGTCGGTGGCGCAGACCGAGGGGGTCGAGGCGCAGCAGGCGGCGGGCCAGGGCCCGGCGCCGCTCGAAGTCGGCCTTCACGAGCGCGTCCCCGTCGAGGCCCATGACCTCGACCTCGTCGAAGAAGCGGCCCAGCAGGGTGGCGAGGGCCTGGGGCTCGAACAGCGACACGTGGTACGGGTTCTCGAAGTCAGCCGGCGCGTTGGGCGTGATGAAGAACGCGGTGCCATGGCGACCGAGGACGCGGCTGACCTCGGCGACATGGTTCGCCGGGGTCTTGAAGTGCTCGATGAGGTGCGAGGAGCAGACGGCGTCGACCGAGCGTGACCGCAGGGGCAGGGCGGCGCCGTCGGCGCCGATGGTGGCGAAACCGTGGCGCCGGTGGGCGGCCACGGCGGTGGGCGGGTGGTAGTCGACGCCGACCAGACGACGATCGGGGCCGCCGAGGCCGGCGGTGGCGTCGCCCAGGCCGCATCCGAGGTCGAGCACGGTGCCGCCGCGCAGGCGCTGGCGCACCTCCCGGTACCCCGCGTCGTGGAGCGCGAGGAGAGACGGTGGTGTCTTACCTTCGATGGGGCGTTCGCCAGTGAGCTTCATCAGGGGGGTCCGAGCCGCGCCGCTCGGCAGTCGGTAGTGTACGGAACGCCCTCCCATCGACCGAACCTTTGCGATCGTGACCCGTTCTCCCCACGTCGACCTGGCCAAGATCGGCGATCTCGCCGCCGATGCGGGCCTGCACCATGTGCACGTCCTGGCCTGGCGCGACCTCGCCGATGTGGAGGCCGGCGGTTCCGAGGTGCACGCGGCGACCATCTGTCGGCTCTGGTCCGAGGCCGGCATCGACGTGACCATGCGTACGTCCTATGCGCAGGGGTCCCCTCCGGAGTCACGGCGGAACGGGTACCGGGTCATCCGCAGGGCCGGTCGTTACCTGGTCTTTCCCCGCGGCATCGCGTCCGAGTGGGCGGGTCGCCACGGGCCGCGCGACGGCCTGGTCGAGATCTGGAACGGCGTGCCGTGGATGTCGCCGATCTGGGCCCGTGGCCCCAAGGTCACGTGGTTGCACCACGTGCACGGCCCCATGTGGGACCTGGTGCTGCCCCCGAAGCTGGCGCTCGTCGGGCACCTGCTCGAGCAGCGCATCGCCCCACCGTTCTACCGCCGCACCGCCGTGGTCACGTTGTCCGACTCGTCGCGCCATGAGCTCATCGGCACGCTCGGCCTGCGGGCCAGCCGCGTCCACGTGGTGCCGCCGGGCATCGACGCCCGCTACACGCCGCTGGACCCGGTCGCCGACGAGCGCACCCCGCTGGTCGTGGCCGTGGGCCGGCTCATGCCGGTGAAACGCTTCGACCACCTGATCGCCCAGGTCGTGTCGATACGCGCCGACCATCCGGGGCTGCAGGTGGTGATCGTGGGCGAGGGGGCCGAGCGAGACGCGCTCGAGGCGCAGATCGCCGACCTCGACGCCCGCGACTGGATCCACCTGCCCGGCCGCGTGAGCGACGCCGAGCTCGTCGATCTGTACCGGCGGGCGTGGCTCGTCACCAGTGCTTCGGTGGCCGAGGGTTGGGGCATGACCCTCACCGAGGCCGCCGCCTGTGGCACGCCGGCCGTCGCCACCGACATCGGCGGTCACCGCGACGCGGTGCGCGCCGGCGTGTCGGGCGTGCTGGTCGCACCGGCCGAGCTGGGAGCGGCCATCGGCCGCCTGCTGGCCGATCCGGCCCGCCGGGCCGAGCTGGCCGCCGGCGCGAGGCACCACGCCGGCACGCTCACGTGGCAGGCCACGGCCATGGGCACCCTTGCCGTGCTGGCGGCCGAGGCCGAGCGCCTGCGGGCCCGCCGATGAGGGACCGCCCCTCGAGCGAGATCCGGCGCGTCCGCCTGCTGCTCGCCCTGGTGGCCTACGCGCCGCTGCTGTGGAACGCGCCCGGCAAGGTCAGCGCCGACACCAAGACGTACCTGTACCTCGACCCCGGCACCCTGCTGCGCAAGGCCGCGTCGCTGTGGGACCCGGCCGTGGGTCTGGGCACCGTCACCCACCAGACCATCGGGTACCTGTGGCCGATGGGCCCCTGGTACGGCCTGTGCTCGGCTCTCGGCCTGCCCGACTGGCTGGCCCAACGCCTCTGGCTGGGCACGGTCTTCTTCGTCGCCGGCAGCGGGGTCGTGGCCCTGGCCCGCCACTTCGGCCTGCGCTGGCGGGCGGTGCTCGTGGCCGCGCTTGCCTACCAGCTGTCGCCCTACGTGCTCAGCTACGTGGCCCGGCTCTCGGTGATCCTGTTGCCGTGGGCCGGCCTCGGCTGGATGCTGCTGTTCACGATCCGCGGCGCCCACACGCGCCGCTGGCGCTACGCGGCAGGGTTCGCCCTGCTGGTCGCCACGGCGGGCAGCGTGAACGCGACCGCCCTGTTGCTCGCGGGACTCGCCCCGCTGTGCTGGCTCGGTTGGGCGGCCTGGGGTTCGCGCGAGATCACGCCGGGCCAGGCGCTCGGGTGCGTGGTGCGCTTCGGTGTGCTCACGCTGCCGATCTCCGCCTTCTGGATCGCCGGGCTGTGGGCCCAGGGCCGCTACGGCATCCCCATCCTGCGCTACACCGAGACCTACGAGGCCGTGGCTCGAGCGTCCACGCCCACGGAGGTGCTGCGGGGGCTCGGCTACTGGTTCGGCTACGGACGGGACAAGGTGTCGCCGTGGGTCGACCCCGTCGGCGCGTACACCCACAACCCGGTTCTCATCGTCGTGAGCGTGGCGCTCCCCGCGCTGGCCCTCGTGTCGCTGGCCCGCGTGCGCTGGCGGGAGCGCACGTTCTGCGCTCTGCTGCTCGTGGTCGGGCTCGTCGTGGCCGTGGGAGCCCATCCGTTCGATCACCCCTCGGTCACCGGCGCGGGCGTGCGCGCCGTCGTCGAGAGCACGGTGGGCCGGGCGTTGCGGTCCACGCCGCGGGCGGGGCCGCTCGTGGCCCTGGCCCTTGCCCTCGCCCTGGGGGTGGGCTGCGACACGCTGGTGGCGCGGCGCCCGCGCTGGCGCATCGCCGCGCCGGCCGCCGCCGTGGTGCTGGTCGCCGTGAACCTGCCGAGCCTGTGGGCCGGGTCGCTGTACACCTCGTCGCTGTTGCGCGACGAGCTCGTGCCGGCGGCGTGGCGGTCGTTGGCCGACACGCTCGACCAGGGCGATGCCGGCACGCGCGTGCTCGACATGCCGGGCAGCGACTTCGCCGACTACCGGTGGGGTGGCACCGTCGACCCGGTGCTGCCCGGCCTCACCGAGCGCGACGTGGTGTACCGCGAGCTGGTGCCGTCGGGTTCGGCGGCCAGCGCCGATCTCGTCGCCGCGCTCGACCGTCGTTGGCAGGACCGCCTCACCGAGCCGGCGGCCATCGCGCCGCTGCTGCGGATGATGGGCGTGAGCGACGTGGTGCTGCGAGGCGACCTGCAGTACGAGCGCTACCGGCTGGCGCGGCCCCGCACGCTGGCCGCCCTGCTGGCCAACACGACCGGCATCAGCGCGGTCAAGGCGTTCGGGCCGCAGGGGGTGGTCGCCTCGAACCCGCGCTTCCCGCTCATCGACGAGGAGGAGCTGCTCACGCCCCGCTCGGCCCGGCAGCCGGCGCCGGTGACGCTCTACCAGGTGACCGATCCCGTGCCCGTCGTGCGGGCCGAGACGGCCTTGCCGGTCATCGTGGCCGGCGACGGTGAGGGCCTGGTCGACGTGGCGGCCATCGGCCGCCTCGACGAGCACGGGCCGGTCTTCTACGCCGGCGATCTGGCCACGCGACCAGGGGTCCTCGACGCGTCCCTCGATGCCGGCGCCGATGTGATCGTCACCGACACCAACCGGCGCCAGGCCCGCCGATGGGGTTCGGTGCGCGAGAACCTCGGCGCCACCGAGACCGCCGACGAGGAGCCGCTGCGCACCGACGCCACCGACAACCGCCTCGACCTCTTTCCCGGCTCGTCGAGCGACTCGTCCACCACCGCCGAGCTCGTGGGCATGACCCGCGTGCGCGCCACCGGGTACGGCAACCCGATCACGTACACGCCCGAGGACCGTGCCGCCATGGCGGTGGACGGTGACCCGACGACGGCGTGGCGCGTCGGCGCGTTCGCCGAGGTGCGGGGCGAACGGCTCGAGCTCGAGCTCAGCGTGCCGACCACCACCGACCACATCACGCTGCTGCAGCCCACCGACGGGCCCCGCAACCGGTTCATCACCGGTGTGCGCCTGCGCTTCGACGGCGCCGATCCGCTCGATGTGGCGCTCGACGACTCGTCGCGGACCGAGCCCGGGCAGCGCATCGACATCAGCACCCGCACCTTCACCACGTTGAGCATCGAGATCACCGACACGAACTTCACCCGGCTGCCCGGCTACCGGGGCATCTCGGCTGTGGGCTTCGCCGAGGTCGAGGTGGGCGACGCCCACGCCGTCGAGTACGTCCGCCTGCCCGACGACGTGCTCGGGCGCACCGGTGAGGATCGCCGGCTCACCCTGGTGATGACGCGTCAGCGGGCCACGCCGCTCGAGGTGAACCGTCACGATCCCGAGCCCGCCATGCGTCGCGTCTTCACCTTGCCGACCGCGCGCACGGTGGCGCTGAGCGGCACGGGCCGGCTCAGCCCGCGCGCCAGCGATGCGGTCCTGAACGACGTGCTGATGGACGGCGCCGTCACCGCCGAGGCGTCGGCGCGTCTGGCCGGCGACCCGGCGAGCACGGCGCTGGCGACCATCGACAACGATCCGGCCACGTCGTGGCAGTCCCCCATCGATGCGCCGCTGCAGCAGCTCACGATCCACACCACGCGGCCCGCCACGGTGAGTCAGCTACGCCTGGCGCTGCTCGCCGACGGTCGCCACTCGGTGCCGACGCAGGTGCGGGTGAGCGTCGACGGCGGGGCGCCCCAGACCCTGACCCTCCCCCTGGTGAAGGACCAGCCGACGGCGGGGTCCGTCGGTCGCGTCGCCGCGAACCTGCCCCGAGCCCTGCAGGGCTCCACCTTCGTGATCGACATCGCCGCGGTGCGCGAGGTGCGCTCCACCGACGACGCGACCGAGCTCCCGGTGGTGCTGCCCGTGGGCATCGTCGAGCTCGGGCTCGGCGACATCATCGGGGTGCCCGCCGTGGACGACACGGGCCGCTGCCGCAACGACCTCATGACGCTCGATGGTGAGCCGGTGTCGGTGCGCATGGTGCGCGACGCGACGACCGTCCGCATCGAGAGCTGCACCGGCGCCCTGCCGTGGGCCGCCGGCGAGCACCGCATCGAGGTGAGCGACGGCCGCGTCACCGGCATCGACATCGACCGCCTCGTAGCCGACAGCGCCGGCTCTGGACCGTCCGGAGGGACGGCGGCGACCGACGCCGCCGTGAAGGCCCCGACGTTGACGGTGAGCCGCACGAGCCGCACGACCTATCGCATCGCGGTCGACACCGCGACGCGCGGCGCACCGTTCTGGTTGGTCCTCGGCCAGAGCTACAACGCCGGGTGGCACGCATCGATCGACGGCACCGACCTGGGCCGGCCCACGCTGGTCGACGGGTACGCCAACGGCTGGGCGGTGACCGCCGCATCGGCGTCCTCCACGATCCTGCTGTCGTGGACGCCCCAGTCGACCGTCGGATGGTCCCTCGCCATCTCGGGCGTCGCCGCACTGCTGTGCGTGCTGATCCTGTTCGGCGCCCGGCGCACCCGCGCCGCACCGCGGCCCCGCCGCCGGGTCGAGCGCCCCGAGCGCAGCGCGGTGCGTCCCGCCAGCGTGCTGCCGGCGGCGGCCGTGGTCGGCGCAGGGTTGTGCTCGGGATGGGTCGCCGCGCTCGTGGTGCTGGTCGTGGTCGCGGCGGCGTTCACCGTGCCCGCTCGGTTGCCCGAACGGTGGCGCGCCAGGGCAGGGCTGGCCGCCGTGGCCCCGGCCGGTCTGCTGGCCATCGTGGTGGCGTACGTGGTGGCCAAGCAGCTCCGCTACGACCTGCCCACCGATCTCGACTGGCCCCGCGCCTTCGATGTGGTGCAGCCGTTGGCGTGGGCGGCCGTGTTCGTGGCCGTACCGCTGTGGCCGGGCGCCCCGGTGGACGCGCCGCTGGCCACGGCGGTCGCCGCGGGCGGCCACGACGCCCCCGCCGCTGACGACGGTCCGCCGGTGGTGTCGACGGCGACGGCACCGGTGGTGCTGGACACCGGTCGCATCGCGCCAAGGCCCGGGCGCCCGTCATGGCCACCGGGGCCGACCGAGCGCGCCGTGCCCGACGACACCCCGCCTGGGCCGGCATAGAGGCACGGCATGACGGCGCGAGGTTGGAGGGTTGCACCTCCGGGACCGGACGCCCCGTCGTTGCCTCAGCCGGGCACCTTGCGCCACACGGCGCGGGGCAGATGGCGCATCACCGTGAACACCCATCGCAGCACCGGCGGCGCCCACACCGTGTGGGCGCCGCGGCGCAGGCCTCTCACGACGGCGGTGGCCACCGCCTCGGGTGTGGTGGCGAACGGGGCAGCCTTCATCCCGGCGGTCATCTTCGAGTGCACGAACCCCGGTCGCACCACGAGCACGTGGGCGCCCGACCCTGCCAGCGCGTCGTTGAGGCCCTGGGCGAAGCCGTCGACGCCGGCCTTCGTCGCGCCGTAGACGAAGTTGGTCTTGCGCACGCGCTCTCCCGCCACCGACGACAGCACCACGAGCGTGCCGTGACCCTGCCGCCGCAGGTGTTGGGCCACCACCAGACCGGCCGACACCGATGCGGTCATGTTGGTGTGCACGGCCGCGACCGCCGCCGCCGGGTCGGCGTCGAAGGTGGCCTGGATGCCGAGCACGGCGAAGGCCAGGAGCACGACGTCGACATCGCCGAGCCGGCCGACGGCGTCGTCGACCACCGCGGCGTGGGTGTCGGTCGCGTCGGCGTCGAAGGCGACGAGGTCGACCTGGGCGCCCTTGCTCCGCAGCTCGGCGGCGAAGCCCTCGGCGGCCTCCGTCCGGCGGCAGGCGAGCACGATGCGGCGCAGGCGGCGGTCGACCAGCGCCCGCACGATGGCCTGGGCGATGTCGCTGGTACCGCCGAGCACCAGCGCGGTCTGGGGATCACCGAAGACGTCGTTCACGTCCGCTCCTTCCGAGGGCCGCACAGACCGAGGCGACGTCCGAGGTCGGACTGCCAACGGTCGGCGGGATCGAGCCGATCGCGACTGGCCTGCCACTCGGCCAGGCGCGGGTACATGCGGGTGAGATGGCGAGGGTCGACGCGGCTGTCCTTGGCCAGGTACACCCGACCGCCGACGTCGACGACCATCCGGTCGATCTCGTCGAGCAGTTCGGGCAGGCCGCCGACGCCGGCGGGGATGTCGAGGGCCAGCGTCCACCCGGGCATCGGAAACGACAGCGGCGCCGGCGATGCGGCGCCGAAGCGCTTCAGCACGGCCAGGAACGAGGGCGTGCCCGCGTCGGCCAGCTTCTCGACCAGGCGGCGGAGCGTGTCCTCCTCGCCGAAGGGCACCACGGTCTGGTGCTGCAGGAACCCCGTGGCGCCGTAGAGCCGGTTCCAGTCGCGCAGGCCGTCGAGCGGATGGAAGAACGCTCCGATCGACTGCACCTCGTCGTGGCGGTCACGCGGCGCCTTGCGGAACCACAGCTCGTTGAAAGCGCGGATGGTGAGCTTGTTCAGCAGGCCTGACGGCACCCACGTCGGTGCGCCGAGCCGGCTCGACGGCTCGAAGGCACGCGCCTCGGCCTCGGTGCCGGCCACCGCGGCGCGCGGCGCGTGATCGCCCGCAGTCAGCACGCTGCGCCCGAGGTGGCGTCCGGTGGCCAGCAGGTCGATCCAGGCCACGCTGTAGCGGTGGCGCTCGTCGCCCGCCTCCATGGCGGCCATGAGGGCATCCAGGTCGTCGAGCCGGGCGGTGTCCACCAACATGCGGCTGGTCTCGATGGACCGCACCCGGAACGACACCTCGGTGAGCGCGCCCGTGAGGCCCATGCCGCCCACCGTCGCCCAGTAGGCATCGGCGTCGCGGTCGGGGCCGATCGTGCGGATCGAACCGTCACCGGTCACCAGCCGGCCCTCGGTCACGTGGGCACCGAAGCTGCCGTCGACGTGGTGGTTCTTGCCGTGGATGTCGGCGGCCAGCGCTCCCCCGAGGGTCACCTGACGCGTGCCCGGAGTGACCGGCACGAACCATCCCCGCGGCACGATGGCCCGCATGACGGCGTCCAGGCTGGCGCCGGCGGGCGCCCGCACCACGCCCGTGGTCGGGTCGAGCTCGACGGGCGCGTCGAGCGGTCGCAGGTCGAGCACCGAACCGCCGGCGTTCTGGGCGGCGTCGCCGTAGCTGCGACCCAGCCCGCGGGCCAGCGCGCCGCGGGCCCCGGCCGCCTGCGCGGCGACCACCGCGTCGACCTCGGCGGCCACGGGGACCACGTGGGCGGCGGTCGGCGCGGTGCGTCCCCACCCGGTCAGCAGCGCGGTCTCAGTGGACATAGACACCGAGGGCGAACAGCGCCGCCCACGTCAGACCGAGCACCTGCAACGTCCGGTCCCCCGTGAACAGCTCCTCGGGCGCGTCGCCGGCGCCTGCTTCCACCTCGAGGGCGTAGCGCAGCAGGGCCCCCACCATGGGCACGATCGACAGCTCGTACCACGGGATGCGGTGCGGGTTCTCGGCCGCCTTCTCGAACGCCCACAGGCAGTACGCGATCGACGTGACCGACAGGCACACGCCGATGACCATGCGCAGGAAGCCCACGGTGTACAGCTGCAGCGTGGCGCGGACCTCGCCGGCGCCGTCGCCGAGCTGGCTGCGTTCGGCGAAGCGCTTGGCCGTCACCACGAACAGCGAACCGAACGACGTGCAGATCACGAACCAGTTCGATACGGGCACGGCGGCGGCCGAGGCGCCGGCGGCGGCCCGCACCACGAAGCCACCGGCGATGGCGAGCAGGTCGAGCACGGCCTGGTGCTTCAGCTTCAGCGTGTACGCGGTGGTGAGCACGACGTACAGCGCCACCGCGACCACGACCTGCCAGCGCAGCGTGGCCGCGGCCAGCCCGAGGCCGAGCACGCCCAGCACCCAGGCGCTCGCCGACGCGGCGGGTACCGACACCACACCGGAGGCGATGGGCCGGAACCGCTTGCGCGGATGCTGGCGGTCGGCCTGAAGGTCGGCGATGTCGTTGCGCAGGTACAGCGCACTGGCCGTGGCACAGAACGCCAGGAGCGTGAGCGCGACGCGCCACCACACGTCGGCGTGCAGGATGACGCCGGCGGCACCGGGCGCCGCCAGCACGAGCACGTTCTTCAACCACTGCTTGGGGCGCATGGCCCGCAGCATCCCTGCCGCCGTCGATTCGTCGGTCGCAGGTCCGGCTTGGGTGGTGGTCACCGGTCGACCCCCGGCAGGGGCACACCGGCGATGAAGGCGCCTTTGCGGATGCGCACCGGGTGATCGGCCAGGGCGAGCAGTGCGTCATCGCCGCTGGAGTCACCGTAGGCCCACAGCTCGCCCGGTCGGCCCCCGAGCAGGGCGAGCAGGCGGTCGGCCTTGGCCTGGGCCCGGCAGTTGCCGCCGTCGAGCTCACCGGTCACGTGGGTGCCGGCGGCGTCGACGGTGAGGTCGGTGCAGATCACGTCGTCGATACCGAGCGACGACGCCAGCGGCGCGAGGTAGAAGCGGAGAGAAGCGGACACCAGAACTGTTCTATGACCCTCACGCCGATGCCAGCGGAGGCGGGCCACGGTGTCTTCGCGCAACCACCGTCGTTCGATGCGGGCGGCGTGGGCCCGGCCGGCGTCGTGCAGGCCGAGCAGGGTGCGGCCACCGAGGGTGCCCCGCACGACGGTGGCCTTCAGGTCGTCGCGGTCGGCCCGGCCGGCGGCCACCGCCAGGGCCAGGGGTGCCACCTCCACCCCCACCGCCACGCTCCGCAGAGGGCCGGCCACGTTCCGGATGAACGGCAGGAACGTGTCGGTCGTGGTGAGGGTGCCGTCGACGTCGAACGCGGCGACGACGTCGCTCACGGGCCGGCGCTCACCAGCTCTGGCCGAGGGGCCGGCCCTCGTCGAAGCCGGCTGACGACTGCACGCCGACGAGGGCGCGCTGGTGGAACTCGTCGATCGTGCGGGCACCGGCGTAGGTGAACGAGCTGCGCACCCCGGCGACGATCACGTCCAGGATGTCCTCCACACTCGGTCGATCGGGATCGAGGTACATGCGCGATGTGGAGATGCCCTCTTCGAACAGCTCCTTGCGGGCCCGCTCGAACGGCGACTCGTTCCGGGTGCGGTGCTTCACCGCCCGGTTCGACGCCATGCCGAAGTTCTCCTTGTACAGGCGGCCCTCGGTGTCGCGCACGATGTCGGCGGCCGACTCGTAGGTGCCGGCGAACCACGACCCGACCATGACGCTCGATGCACCGGCGGCCAGGGCCAGAGCGACATCACGCGGGTGGCGCACCCCGCCGTCGGCCCACACGTGCTTGCCGGCCCGCCGGGCCTCGGCCGAGCACTCGAGCACGGCCGAGAACTGGGGACGCCCCACGCCGGTCATCATGCGCGTGGTGCACATGGCCCCGGGGCCCACCCCCACCTTCACGATGTCGGCACCGGCGTCGATGAGATCGGCGGTGCCCGCCGCGGTCACGACGTTGCCGGCCACGATCGTGACGGTGTCGGACACCTTGCGCACGGCCCTCACCGCGTCGATGGCGCGCCCCTGGTGGCCGTGGGCGGTGTCGATCACCACCATGTCGGCGCCCTTGGCCAGCACCGCTTCGGCCTTGGCGCCGGGGTCACCGTTGATGCCGATGGCCACGGCGACCATGAGCTTGCCGTCGGCGTCGAGCGCGGGCTGGTACAGGTCGGAGCGCAGCGAGCCCTTGCGGGTGACGGCACCCACCAGTCGGTTGCCGTCGACCACCGGTGCGCACGACACCCGTCGGGCCGACAGCATGCCGAAGATGTGCTCGGGATCGCTGCCGGCGGGGATGGTGATGAGGTCGGTCGACATCACGTGCTGCAGCTGGGTGAAGCGATCGAAGCCCACCGCGTCGGCCTCGGTGAAGATGCCGAGCGGCGTGTTGTCGGTGTCGACGACGAACACGGCGCCGTGGGCCCGCTTGTGGATGAGGGCGAGACCGTCGGCGATGGTGTCGGTGGGCGCCAGCGTGATCGGTGTCTCGTACACGGGGTGCCGGCTCTTCACGTAGGCGATGTTCTCGTCGATGATGTCGAGCGGGATGTCCTGGGGCATCACGGTGATGCCCCCGCGGCGGGCCACGGTCTCGGCCATGCGCCGGCCGGCCACGGCGGTCATGTTCGACACCACGATCGGCAGCCGCGTGCCGGCGCCGTCGGGCGTGGTGAGATCGACGTCGAGCCGGCTGGGGACCGACGAGAGCGACGGCACCAGGAAGACGTCGTTGAACGTGAGCTCGTACGGGGGGACCAGATCGTTCAGAAAGCGCACCGCTACCTCCGCTCGGCGAAGCCGTTCAAGGCTAGCGGGGTCCCAGCCGTGTTCAGCGCTCCACCCGTCGCCGGGTACGTTGTCGCCCGTGACAGAACCACCGGTGGTCCTCGTGCACGGTTGGGGCGGCTCGTACGCCCGGACGTGGCAGCAGCCCGGCTGGCAGGCCCTGCTGGAGGACGCCGGCCGTGAGGTCATCGGGGTCGATCTCCTCGGCCACGGCAGTGCGCCCAAGCCCCATGATCCGGTGGCCTACGCCGATCTCACCGAGCGCATCACCGCCGCGGCGGGCGACGGTCCGATCGATGCGGTCGGCTTCTCGCTCGGGGCCATCACGCTGCTGGAGCTGGCCTGCCGCTCGCCAGAACGGTTCCACAAGCTGGCCGTCATGGGCGTGGGCGAGAACCTGTTCCGCCGCGACGAGGAGCGGGCCAAGGCGATCCTGGCCGCGGTCGAGGGTGAGGCGTCCGACGACCTCACCGCCCAACTGTTCGCGCAGTACAGCCGCCAGCCCGGCAACGATCCGGTGGCGCTGGCCGCCATCATGAAGCGCGGCAACCACCGCGGGTTCACCAAGGCCGACCTCGGGCGCATCACCTGCCCGGTGCTGGTGGTGCTGGGCGACAAGGACTTCGCCGGGCCGGCCGACCCGCTCATGGAAGCGCTGCCCAACGCCCGCCACGTGCCGGTGCGCAACTGCGACCACTTCGCCACCACGGAAGCCTTCGGCGCCATCGACGCGGTGCTGGAGTTCCTGGAGGCGCCGGCGGGGTGACCCGACGTACCACCGATGTCGACCGGGCCGCCCGCGTGCTGGCCGACGGCGGTGTGGTGGCCTTCCCCACCGAGACGGTGTACGGCCTCGGCGCCGTCGCTCACGTCGCGGATGCCGTGCGGCGCGTGTTCGCCATCAAGGGCCGTCCCACCGACCATCCGCTGATCGTGCACCTGGCGTCGGCCGACCAGCTCGACGCGTGGGCCGAGCCGGTGCCCGCTTCGGCCCGTCGGCTCACCGACGCGCTGTGGCCGGGGCCGCTCACCGTGCTGGTGCCCCGCGCCGGCCACGTGCCCGACACGGTCACTGGCGGGCGTGCCACTGTGGGCCTGCGCGTGCCGTCGCACCCGATGGCGCTGGCGTTGCTCGCCGCGGTGGGCGACGGCGTGGCGGCACCGTCGGCCAACCGGTTCGGCAAGGTGAGCCCCACCACGGCCGAGCACGTGCTCGCCGATCTCGGCGACGACGTCGACCTCGTGCTCGACGGTGGCCCGTGCGCCGTGGGGCTCGAGTCGACCATCGTCGACTGCACGCTCGATCCGCCCGTGCTGCTGCGGCCCGGCGGCGTGCCCGCCGAGCAGCTCGACGACGTGCTCGGCGCGCCGGTGGTGCGCCACGACCGAGGGCCCAGCCGGGCGCCCGGCATGCTCGCGTCGCACTACGCGCCGTCGTGCCGTGTGGAGCTGGTGGCATCGGCGGTCGAGGCGAGCCGCCGTGCCACCGCCTGGCGCGGCGAGGGCCGACGCGCCGTGGTGCACGACCCGTCCGGCAGCCTCGGTGACTACGCCCGCGACCTGTACGGCGCGCTGCGGCGGGCCGACCTCGAGGGCACTGACGTGCTCGTGGTGGTGACGCCGCCGCCGACGGGCCTGGGCCTGGCGATCAACGACCGCCTGCGCCGCGCCGCCCAGCGCGACTGACGCGATCAGGGGTCGTCGCGACCGAGGGCGTTGAGCGAGGCGACCCACAGGTCGCGGACCTCGTCGGCGGTGGGCACCTCGCCGGCCTCGCCGGCCACGGTGAGGCTCACCGTCGTGCCGCCCGCGTCGGGCACGAGGTCGAGCCGGCACCAGCACGGGGCCGGATCGTGCAGGTGCACCTCGAGCAGGTACGGCGGGTCGTCCACCAGCACCTCGCCGTGCCACGCCGTCACCACCAGCAACGCCTCGAACGCCTCCGCCGGGAGCACGTCGATCGTGAAGCTCGGGGCGTCGTGCTCCACGGTGCCCCGCCGGAACGGCCGGAACCCGGGTGTGGGCGACGCCGGCGGGGCCGGTCGACGGGGTGAGGCCGGCGCGGGCGGAGCCGATGGGGTCGACGCCGGCACGGCGGTCGATGTCGCCGGACGGCGGATCGCCTTGACGGCGGCGTCGAACGCCGCGTTCAGTCGCTGCATGGCGGCCGGGTCGCCCCCGTGATCGGGATGGTGCTCCTTGGCCAGGCGCCGTCGCGCCGCGCGCACGTCGTCGAGTGAGGCCCCCTCGCGGAGCCCGAGCACAGCGAACGGGTCCTCCACCGGGGTTCAGGCCTCGGTGTCGCGCCGCGCCGCATAGGCGGTGCGGACGGCCTCGGCCGCGTCGGGGCTCAGCGCCGGCTCCACCGTGCGCCCCGCACCCAGACCCCAGGCCGCGGCCACGTCCTCGGGGTCGCGCTCGTGCAGCAGCGCCGCGGCCTGCACGCACGCCCCGGCGGCCACGTGCTCGGTGGCGTCGGGCACGTGCACAGCCCGGCCCGACAGGTCGGCCAGCAGCTGACGGTAGGCGGTCGATCGGCTGCCGCCACCCACGAGCACCAGCCGCCCGTCGCCCACCGAACAGACGCGGCCGAGGGCGTCGACGCCGTCGAGCAGTCCGCACAGCACGCCCTCGAACGCGGCGCGGGCGAGTTGGCCGCGCTCGACGTCGCTGCGCAACCCGGCGAGCACACCGGTGGCCGTGGGCCGATCGGGTGTGCGCTCGCCGTCCAGGTACGGCAGCAGCACCACGCCGCCGGCGCCGGGCGCCCCGGCGAGGGCCAGTGCGCCGAGCTCGGCGTGGTCGGCGCCGACGAGGCGGCCGATGGCGTCGGTGACCTTGGTGGCGTTCAGCGTGCACACCAGCGGCAGGTAGCGGCCGGTGGCGTCGGCGAAGCCGGCGACGGCCCCGGTCGCGTCCGCGGTGGGCGTGGCGCTCACCGTGTAGGCGGTGCCCGATGTGCCCAGCGAGATGGCCACGTCTCCGGGCTGCAGGCCCGAGCCCAGCGCGGCGGCCATGTTGTCGCCGGTGCCGCAGGCGACGGCCACGTCGCCCCAGGTGCCGGCGGGCTCGAGCGGGCCGAGCACGGGCGGCACCACGGTCGACCAGTCACGGTTCGGGTCGACGATGGCGAGCAGGTCGAAGCGGTACTCCCCCGTGGCCGCCGACCAGTAGCCGGTGCCCGAGGCGTCACCCCGGTCGGTGACCAGGTGTCCGGTGAGTCGATAGGTGAGCCAGTCGTGGGGCAGGACCACGTGGGCCAGGCGGGCCCAGGCGTGGGGCTCGCTGCGGTGCAGCCACGACAGCTTGGTGATGGTGAATGCCGCCACCGGCACCGAACCGCACGCCGTCGCCCAGTCGGCGGCCCGGCCCGGCAGCTGCTCGAGCAGCCAGCCGGCGTCGGGTGCCGTCTCGGTGTCGTTCCAGAGCTTGGCCGGCCGGATGACCTGCGCGTCGGCGTCCAGGGCCACCATGCCGTGCTGCTGGCCGGCCACCGACACCGCGGCCACCGTCGGCGCGCCGGCCTGCTGCCACGCCGCTTCGAAGGCCGCGAACCACGCCGCCGGGTCCTGCTCGCTGCGCGGCGGGGTGGTGGCCGGGTGCGGCGCCGACCCGCGGGCGACCAGGGCCCCCGTGTCGGCGTCGCGCACCTCGACCTTGGTGGACCCGGTGGACGAGTCGACCCCGGCGACCAGCGGCATCTAGCGACCCTCGAAGTGCGGGGTGCGCTTCTCCATGAACGCGCTCACGCCCTCGCGGAAGTCCTTCGTGCGGAACAGCGGCAGCAGCTGCAGGAACACGTGGTGCACGTTCTGCTCGAACGTCTCGGTCTCCGCGGCGCGCATCATGCGCTTGATGGCCCGTACGGCGAGCGGCGCGTTGGCGGCGATCTCGGCGGCCAGTTCGCCGGCGTCTTTCATGAGGTCGGCGTCGGGCACCACCCGGTTCACCAGTCCGAGCTCGTGGGCTTCGGCGGCCAGCAGGGTGCGGCCGGTGAAGGCGATCTCGGCGGCGCGGGCGTAGCCGACCATGCGGGGCAGCAGCCAGGTGCCGCCGCTCTCGGGCAGGATGCCGCGCTTGGCGAATCCCGGGTTCAGCTTGGCCGAGGCCGCCGCCACGCGGATGTCACAGCCGAGGGCGATGTCGAGGCCGTAGCCGGCCGCTCCCCCGTTCAGGGCACAGATGACGGGTGTGTCCAGGTTGTGGAGCACCACGGGTGGGGCGTCGCGCAGGTCGAACTCACCCGGGTTGCTCCCGATGTCGCCGAGACCACCGAGGGTTCCCTCCGTGCTGGACTGCTGGGCGCTCAGGTCGAGGCCCGCACAGAACGCCCGGCCGGCGCCCGTGAGGATGACGCAGCGCACATCTTTGTCGTGGTCGGCGTCCAGGAGGCGGGCCGACAGGGCGTCCAGCATGGCCCCCGAGATGGTGTTCATGCGCTCGGGCGCGTTCAGCGTGATCGTGGCCACATGGTCGGCCACCTGGTACAGGACTTCGCTCATGGGCGGAGGCTACGCCGTCGGCCACCCATGTTTCGATCTGCTGTCGCACCAGCCGACCAGGTGACAACCGTGTAACAGGCGCGTGAAAGCGCTGCCAGCATTCCTTGAACCGGGGGTGCCCGTCTCCTAGCCTGGCGCGGTCCAGATCGGACATCCCAACGGACATCGCTGTTCGTTCCCGTACAGGGGGAGAAAACCAAGCATGCAAAGAAAGTTCGCGCAGCGAAGCGCAGCCATGGTCGTCGGACTCGGTCTCGTCGGTGCCGCCTGCGGTTCGAGCTCCGGCTCGGGCAGCACGCCCACCACGGCCAAGGCCCAAGCCACCACGGTTGCTGCCGCCACCACCACGGCTGCTGCGGCCACCACCACCGCAGCGGCCGGTGCCACCACGACGGCGGGCGCCGCCGGCGGCAAGGCCGGCGCACTGGCCGGCTTCAAGGGCACCACGCCCCTCGTGAAGCTGTCCGACGATTTCCAGAAGAAGCTGAAGGAAGTCGACCCCAAGCTCACCGACGTCAACTACGCGGCCGAGACCTATGACGCCATCACCGTCATCGCCCTCGCCGTCGAGCAGGCCAAGACCGACGGTGTGGAGTTCGCCAGCAAGATCAACGGCATCACCAAGGGCGGCGAGAAGTGCACGTCGTTCAAGCAGTGTGTCGACCTGATCAAGGCGGGCAAGGACGTCGACTACGACGGCGTGTCGGGCCCCATCGAGTTCAACGGCAACGGTGAGCCCCTGAGCGCCAGCTACGGCGTGCAGATCATGGGCACCAACAACCAGCTCGACGACACCAAGACCACGTACAAGCTGGCCAAGGCTCCCGCCTCGGCCACCGTGCCGGACACTCCCGTCGAGGGCACCCGCAAGGGTGATGGCGTCCTGAAGATCGGGTCGATCCTGCCGCAGACCGGCAGCCTGGCGTTCCTCGGACCACCCGAGTTCGCCGCCTTCGACCTGGCCATCAAGGACATCAACGCCGCTGGTGGCGTGCTGGGCAAGCCGGTCGAGTCGTCCAAGGGCGACTCGGGCGATGCCACGACCGACACCGTCAACCAGACGACCGACCGCCTGCTCGGTGAGAACGTCGACGCCATCATCGGTGCCGCCTCCTCGGGCGTGTCGCTGAAGGTGATCGACAAGATCACCGCCGCCGGCGTCGTCCAGTTCTCGCCGGCCAACACCTCGGACAAGCTGTCTGCGTACCCGGACAAGGGCCTGTACTTCCGTACTGCTCCCCCGGACGTGCTGCAGGGCGCGGTCATCGCTGACATCGTGGTGTCCGACGGGGCCAAGAACGTCGCCATCATCGCTCGCAACGATGCCTACGGCACCGGCCTCGCCGGTGTCGCCGAGAAGGGCATCACCGACGGCGGTGGCAAGGTCGTCTACAAGAAGATCTACGACGAGAAGCAGGAGAAGTTCACGACGGAAGCGGGCGAGATCAAGGCGGCCACGCCTGATGCCATCATCGTGATCGGCTTCGACGAGTCGTCGAAGATCCTCGCCGCTCTGGTGGAGGCCGGCATCGGCCCGACCAAGGTGAAGACCTACGGTTGCGACGGCAACATCGGCAACGCCCTCGGCAAGAACTTCAACGAAGGCAAGTGATGCTTCGCTGACGTTCCCGACGGAACGTTGAACGGGCCCCGGCGGCAACGCCGGGGCCCGTGCCCGTTTCGGGTCGTTCGTCTGGCCCCGCCTCTGCCGCCCAGCCCCGGGCCGCCCGCGTGCGCTTTGTTTGCGCCGGACCCCGCCATGCGCCGCGTCGCGCCAACAGAGCGCAGGGAGGGGCGGGCGCCCAACCGGTCGAGGTCGCTTTGTTTGCGTCAGACCCCGGCATGGGCCGGCTCGCGCAACAAGAGCGCAGCGGAGGTGGTGGAGCCGCGACCGGCGGACCCGGATGTGATCCGGGTCAGCTGGCGGCGCGGGCGAGGGTGCCGAGGTAGAGCTCGATGACCTTGGGGTCGGCGAGCAGCTCGCGGCCGGTGCCGGTGTAGGCGTTGCGGCCCTGGTCGAGCACGTAGCCGCGGTGGCACACCTGCAGGCAGCGGCGGGCGTTCTGCTCGACCATCAGGATGGCCACGCCGGAGGCGTTGATGTCGCGGCACTGCACGAACACCTGGTCCTGCAGGGCGGGTGACAGACCGGCCGACGGCTCGTCCAGCAGCAGCACCTTCGGGTCGAGCATGAGGGCCCGGCCCATGGCCACCATCTGGCGCTCGCCGCCCGACAGGCTGCCGGTGCGCTGGTCTCGTCGCTCGGCCAGGCGCGGGAAAAGGCCGAGCACGAAGTCGAGCCGCTTGCCGAACACCGACGGGCGCAGGAAGCAGCCCATCTCGAGGTTCTCGATCACGGTGAGGCTGGGGAACACGTTGCGGGTCTGGGGCACGAACCCCACACCGCGCTCGACGAGCTTGTGGGCCTTCTGCCCGGTGATGTCCTCGCCGTTGAGCAGCACGCTGCCCGAGCGGATGTTGACCAGGCCGAGCACGGCCTTGAGCAGGGTCGACTTGCCGGCGCCGTTGGGGCCGATGATGCCGATGAACTCGCCCGGGTTCACCACCAGGTTGCAGCCGTTGAGGATGTTGACCTCGGGCACGTAGCCGGCCACGACCTCGCGGGACTCGATGACGGGGGTGCTGGCGTCGGTCACTGGTCGTCCTTCACGGAGCGGTACTGGCCAGGCTGTTCGGCCGTGCTGAGGTCAGCGTCGTGGTGGGTGCCGAGGTAGGCGTCGATCACGTTCTGGTTGCGGCCCACGGTGGTGGGCGTTCCCTCGGCGATCACCTGGCCCTCGGCCATGACCACGACCCAGTCGCTGATGTCGTAGACGACGTCCATGTCGTGCTCCACGAAGATCACCGTGCGACCCTCGGTGCGCAGATCCTTCACGTGGCCGAGCAGGCTCTGGGTGAGCGCGGGGTTCACCCCGGCCATCGGCTCGTCGAGCATGATCAGCTTCGGGTCGGCCATCAGGGCGCGGGCCATCTCGAGCAGCTTGCGCTGACCGCCCGACAGGTTGCCGGCGAACTCGTCGCGCATGTGGGCCAGCTTGAAGCGCTCGAGCAGATCGTCGGCCTTGGCCTCGATCTGCTTCTCCTGCGCGGCCCACAACGGCTTCACGAGGCCGGCGAACATGCTCTCGCCCCGCTGGTTCGGCGCGCCCAGCTTCATGTTCTCGATCACCGACAGCCTGGTGAGCGCCTTGGTGAGCTGGAAGGTGCGCACCATGCCCTCGCGGGCCAGCTTGTGCCCCGAGGGCTTGGTGATGGGGCGCCCCTCGAAGCTCCAGGTGCCGGAGTCGGGCTGGTCGAACCCGGTGAGCAGGTTGAAGAACGTGGTCTTGCCGGCGCCGTTGGGGCCGATGAGCGCGGTGATGCAGCCCCGCTGGAACTCGACGTGGTCCACGTTCACGGCGACGAGACCGCCGAAGGCGCGGCGCATGCTCGAAACCGTCAGCAGCGGGTCGGGCTTGGCGACGCCCGGCTCGTGGGGTACGTCGTCGAGCACGTGGCCGGCGGGGGCGGGCTCAGCGGACATCGAAGGCCTGCTCGCGCTTGTCGCCGAAGATGCCCTGCGGTCTGAAGATCACCAACAGGGCCAGACCCATGCCCACGATCATGAACCGCAGCAGGCCGAAGTTGTTGTTGTTCACGAGCCAGGTCGGGATGATGTGGCGCCCCGGCTTGGTGGCCTCCGACAGGAAGCCCTCGCTGATGCCGATGATGAACCAGAAGATGATGCCGCCGATGATGGGGCCCTTCACCTTGCCGACACCGCCGAGGATCAGAATGGTCCAGCACGTGAACGTGAAGCGGGTGCTGTAGTCGTTCGGGCCGGCGTAGCGGCCACCGACGGCGTAGAGCAGGCCACCGAGGGCGCCGATGTAGCCGCCGAGGATCAGGCTCTGCAGCTTGAAGGCGAACACGTTCTTGCCGAGGCTGCGCGCCGCGTTCTCGTCTTCGCGGATGCTCTTGAGCACTCGGCCCCACGGGCTGCGGATGAGCAGGTACACCCCGAGTGAGACGAGGGCGATGACGATCCAACCGACGAGGATGATGAAGGCCTCGTGACCCTGCACCGGCTGCTTCCACAGGTGGAACGTCTTGCCGTCGAACGGGTTGATCGGGGCGACCCAGTTGGTGAAGTTCTGGAGGCCGTCGTTGCCGCCGAGCGTGCGGGTCAGCTTCGGGTTGGCGCCGTTCAGCACGAGGCGCAGGATCTCGGCGGCGGCGATGGTGACGATGGCGAGGTAGTCGGCCCGCAGGCGCAGCGTGGGGATGCCGAGCAGCAGCGCCAGGATGAGCGGGGCCAGCAGGAACACCAGTGTGACGCCGTACCAGGGCCAGTGCCAGCTGCGCACCGACACGGCGATGCTGTAGGCGCCGACGGCCGCGAAGGCCGCTTGCCCGAAGTTCAGCAGGCCGGTGTAGCCGAAGTGCATGTTCACGCCGATGGCCGCCATGATGTAACCGACCGCTTGCACACCGATGCAGGTGTACAGCGCGTTCGAGATGATCAGTCCCCAGTTCATCCGATGCGTTCCTTTCGGCCGAGGATGCCCTGGGGCCGTACCAGGAGCACGACGATGAGGGCGGCGAGGGCGCCGACCCGCTTGAGGTCGCTGAGACTCGGGAACACCCAGGCCCACAGCTCGGTGGCGACGCCGATGACGATGCTCCCGACGAGCGCCCCGAAGGCGCTGCCGAGGCCGCCCAGCGTGATGGCGGCGAACATGAGCAGCAGCAGGCCGGCGCCGCTGTCGAAGCGCACCTGCTGATCGAGGCCGAGCAGCACCCCGCCGAGGGCAGCCAGGCCGCCGCCGATGACCCACACCAGCGAGATGATGCGGTCGGTGTTGATGCCGGTGGTGGAGGCCAGGTCGGGGTTGTCGCTGACCGCCCGCACCGCCTTGCCGAACCGGGTCTTCATGAGGAAGAAGGCCACGGCCACGAGCACGGCGAGGCAGGCGAGCAGCGAGGCGCCGACGCGGGGCGGGAACTCGATGGGACCGATCTTGATCGGATCGGTCTGCTGCTGGAAGTCGGTGTAGGCCTTGGCCCGACCGCCGAACGTGTAGACCCACAGCTGCAGGAAGAACGTGGCCAGTCCGATGGACACGATCATCTGCGAGGTGAGGCCGGTGCGCTTCTGGCGCAGCGGTCGCCACAGTCCCCGGTCGAACAGGTAGCCGCTGAGGAGACCGAGGCCCACGCCGAACACGGCGGCGAGCAGCAGCGGCCAGCCCCACGTGCTGTTGGCGACCCATGTGGCGATGGCCCCGAAGGTCACCATCTCCCCGCCGGCGAAGTTCGACAGGCCGGTCGTGCCGTAGATGAGCGACAGGCCCACGGCGCACACCGCGATGATCAGCCCGAAGAACAGCCCGTTGTAGAGCGACTGCGGCAGCAGGCTGAGGCGGCTCTTGGCCTTGCGGGTGTCGGTGCCCACGAAGAAGTTGCCGTTCAGGATCTGCTCGGGGCGGATCTCGACGGTGCGGCTGGTGGCCGAGTCGGCTGCCGGCTTCACGCCGCTGGGCAGCGTCTTCTCGTCGAGCGTGATGGTGTAGACGGCGGGTCCGCCGGGCAACGGGATCTCGTACAGACCGTCGGCCCCGGTGGTGCCTTCACCGGCGACCTTGCCGTCGGCGGAGGACACCGTGACCTTGACCCCCGGCACGGGGTCGAGCTGGCGCTGGCCGGTGGCGTCGAGGCGTTCGTTGCGCACGAACCCCTTGACACCCTCGCTGGTGGTGATGTCCGCCCCGGCCGGGCGCGCCGGTGCGACCACTCCGAGCATGGTCATGACGGCGAGGACGAGCAGGGTCCATCGCGATCTTCGTGGTACCAAGGGGTCCCCCAGCATCCGGTTCACGACTCGTGATTGGCGCGGAGTATAGGCACGCAGCGACGACCCACCGGGGAGGTCCTGCACGGATCTATCGTTCGCGACGCAGAGCGGTCGCGCTGGCGTATCGTGCGGCCATGGCTGATGACCTGGAGAAGGCCCGCCGCGAGATGGATCAGGAGTTCGCTCAGTTCCGCGAGCACCTCGGTGAGATCCTCGAGGCGGTCGACCGAGTGACCGAAGCCGGAACCACCGATGACGTGCACGGCGTCCTCGAACGCCTGGAGCACGCGGTGCACGAGGTGCGCACCGGCGGCCTCATCGGCTCGGGTGCCAAGGGCCATCGCGAGGCCCGTGAGGCCTGGCTGAAGCTCGGCGGCGGTCCGCCGCCGCGCTGACCGCCTCTTTAGAAGATGATGACGCTGCGGGCGACGCTGCCCTGCTTCATGGTGGCGAAGCCGGCGTTGATCTCGTCGAGGGTGATGCGGGCCGACACCAGTTCGTCGAGCTTGAGCCGACCCTGCAGGTAGAGGTCGATGAACCGGGGCATGTCGACGCGGAAGCGGTTCGACCCCATGTTCGAACCCTGGATCTTCTTCTCCGACAGCAGGTCGGCGCCGTGGATCTCGATGTTGGTGCCGAACGGGATCATGCCGATGACCGTGGCCGTACCCCCGGCGCGGAGCATGCGGAACGCCTGCTCGGCGGCGACCTTCAGGCCGATGGCCTCGAAGCTGTACTCGACCCCGCCCTGCGTCATCTCCTTCACCTGGGCCACCGGGTCGCTCTCGGCCGCGTTGACGACGTCGGTGGCGCCGAACTGCTGGGCCAGCTCGAGCTTGTCGGGGTTGAGGTCGACGGCGATGATGCGCCCGGCGCCGGCGATTCGGGCGCCCTGGATGCAGTTGAGCCCGATGCCGCCGCAGCCGATGACGGCCACCGTGGCGCCCGCCTCGACCTTGGCCGTGCGGAACACCGCGCCCACGCCGGTGGTGACGCCGCAGCCGATGAGGGCGGCGCGGTCGAGCGGCATGTCCTTGGTGATGCGCACCACGGCATGCTCGTGGATGAGCATCTGCTCGGCGAACGACGACAGGCGCATGAACTGGTTGACGGTCTCGCCGTTGCGGCTCAGACGCGGCGCGGAGCCGCTCTGCCGTTCCAGGACGGCCCGGTTGTTGCACAGGTAGAGCCGCCCGGTCAGGCAGTAGTCGCACGAACCGCAGTACGCCGACAGGCACGTGATGACGTGATCGCCCGGCTGCACGTAGGTGACGTCGGGCCCGACCGCTTCCACCACACCGGCCGACTCGTGACCGAGCACGCACGGGCACGGGGTGGGCCACAGGTTCTCCATGAAGTGGAGGTCCGAGTGGCACAGCCCGGCGGCCGCGGTGCGCACCAGCACCTCGCCGGGGCCGGGCTTGCTGACGGCCACGTCCACGATCACCAGTTCGCCCGGTGCCTGTTCCAGCACGGCTGCGCGCATGTCGCTCCCCCATCGTCGGCGGGTGTCGCGGGCTCCCGCCCCCGTCCCGCCCGCAGGGTACCGTGCGCCTCATGACCGACTCCACCGCCGCGCCTGTCCGCACCCGCGTCACCGAGCTGCTCGGCTGTCGCTACCCCATCGTGCAGGCGCCCATGGGTTGGATCGCGCGGGCCCAGCTGGCCTCAGCGGTGTCGAACGCCGGCGGCATGGGGATCATCGAGACGTCGTCGGGCGAGCTCGACGCGGTGAAGGACGAGATCCGCAAGATGCGCGACCTCACCGACGCGCCGTTCGGTGTGAACATCGCCCAGGCCTTCGTGCGCGACCCCGACATCGTGTCGTTCGTGGTCGACCAGGGGGTGCGGTTCGTGACCACCTCCGCCGGCGATCCCACGAAGTACACCGCGCCGCTCAAGGCGGCGGGGCTCACCGTGTTCCACGTGGTGCCCACCCTGGCCGGCGCGCTCAAGGCGGTCGCCGCCGGCGTGGACGGCCTCGTCGTGGAAGGCGGCGAAGGCGGCGGGTTCAAGAACCCGCGCGACGTGGCCAGCATGGTGCTGCTCCCGCTGGTGGCGTCGAAGGTGTCGGTGCCGATCGTGGCCGCCGGCGGCATCTGCGACGGTCGCTCCATGGCGGCGGCGTTCGCCCTCGGAGCCGAGGGGGTGCAGATGGGCACCCGCATGGTGTCGGCGGTCGAGAGCCCGGTGCACGACAACTGGAAGCAGGCCATCGTCGGAGCGGCCGAGACCGACACCGTGTTCCTCAACCGCTTCTCGCGCCCCGGTCTCCGGGCCCTGCGCACCGAGCGCACCACGCGCCTCGAGCACCAGGACCACGTCGACATGGCCGAGTTCGGACGAGCCCTCGACCTGTACTTCGGGGGCGACATGGAGGCGGCCATCGCCCTGGTGGGCCAGGTCACCGGCCGCATCGAGGACGTGCGCCCCGTGGCCGACATCATCGGCGACACGATGAGCGAGTTCCGCTCGGTCGCGGCCGGCCTGGCCCGCTTCGCCGGATGAAGGTTCACCCGAGGGTCGTTGCCTCCGGCGAACCACACCACTAGGATCCAAGGCAGGCGGAGCCCTCTTCCTACGCGTGCTCGCCTCAACACCGGGCGCCAGGGAGCCAACGGAGGCGCCGGTGAAGAAGCTCAACCTGAAGCAGATCCTGATCTACCTGGTGATCGCTTTCGTGGTGGTGTCCGTGTGGAAGGACCCGTCGGGCAGCGCGCGCATCGCCGGCCGGTTCCTCGGCAACGTCGGCAACTTCTTCGTCGCCCTCATCGACAAGGGGTCGTCGTTCATCAAGGGTCTCACCAACAAGCCGTCGACGCCGTCCACCTGAGGCCGTCCCGATGCTCAAGGCCCTGTACGAGGAACTGCGTGACCCGGACCTCATCGTCGCGTCCTACCTGTCGAGCCAGGAGGAGGTGTACTACGACGACCCGCCCGCCATCCAGGCGTTCCTGTTCCTGAACGGCTGGGAGGTGATCGTGGTGCTGTTCCTCGCCGCGCTCGACGTCTGGTTCCTGGTGCAGCAGCTCGAGACCCTGTTCCTGATGACCTTCGTGGCCATCGACGTGCTGGTCATCGTGCTCGTGGTGCAGCGCTTCCGCGAGCTGTTCACCCGCTACGTGATCACCAGTTCGCGCATCATGCGCATCTCGGGCGTCGTCAGCAGGCGCAGCTACTCGATCCCGTGGGCCAAGGTCACCGACCTCTCCTTCAGCCAGTCGCTCTGGATGCGCTACTTCGGCTTCGCCAACGTCCGCATCGAGTCGGCCAACGAGCAGAGCGACTTTCGCGAGCTGAAGGGTCTGAAGAACCCGCTGCAGTTCCACTACCTCATGCTCGAGATGGTCGCCGCCAAGCAGGGCCACACCGCCCCCGAGAGCGGCACGCCGCCGCTCATCAAGTTCGAGCAGGACAGCCCCACGCGCCAGCGGGCACGCGAACGGGCCAACCAGCCCCGACCCCCGGCCCCGCCGTCACGGCCGCGCTGGACCCGGCCGCGCCGACGGCGGCGTTCGACCCTCGACGATGTCAACATCACCGTCACCGACAGCGCGGCCGACGACGACGCCGTGCTGTACGACTGACGGCTCCGGCGGCTCAGACGGCGCTGGACGTGGGTTCGGCCGCGGTCGGCTCGGCCAGGTCGAGCATGACATCGGCCCGGCGGCAGGCCATGAGCAGGTGCATGGCCGCCACCCACACCAGCACCGAGCCGAGCAGGTGAACGCCCACCAGCAGGGCCGGCGTGTCGAGGGCGTACTGCACGTAGCCGATGCCGGCCTGGGTGAAGCCGGCCAGCAGGAACAGCGAGATCGGGTCCTCCAGCGCGGTCCGCTCGGTGGGCCGGGCACGCAGGCGCAGGGCCAGCGCCAGGCAGGCGCCCAGCGTAGCCAGCACGATCACGCTGTGGATGCGCGTGACGGTGGTGATGGCGAAGCCGAAGCGGCGGATCGGGTCGCCTGACGACGTCGAGCCCGAGTGGATGTTGGTGCCGGTGACCACGGTGCCGGCGGCGATGGCCAACGCAGTGCCGACGACAACGGCACGCACGTGACGCTGCACCGTGGCGGACACCACCCGGCGGCGCTCGCCGTCTTCGCGGGCCCGACGGTGCAGCACCATCGCCGCGGCCACGATCACGACCGACAGCACGAAGTGCTGCTGCACGGCCAGCGGGTGCAGATGGGTCAGCACCACGACGCCGCCGACCACCGCCTGGCCGAGCACGCCGGCCACCAGCGTCAACGACAGCCACGTGAGGTCGCGTCGGCGGGGCTGGCGCCGCAGCGACCCCAGCACGGTGATGATCAGCACGACCATCATCAGCCCGGTGAACAGGCGGTTGATCTGTTCGATGGCCTGGTGGTTGTTGGTGGCCTGGATGAGCTTGCCCTGCTCGCAGGTGGGCCAGTCCGAGCAGCCCAGCCCCGAGCCGGACAGGCGCACCGCACCGCCGGTGACGATGATGACCGACACCAGCACGACCGCGGCGAGGGTCATGCGGGCGTAAGCCCGGGGGGTGATGGTCCGGCGCCACGGCATGGCCGCGAGCGTACGACCCGGTCGGCCCGGCCGACCATCCCCGACGGTGTGCCGCTTGTCCCGGCCGTGCGGCGGCCGGCGGGCGTCAGGTGTGGCGGATCGTCATGCCACCGTCGACGGGGATGACGGCGCCGTTCAGGAAGCTCGATGCCGGCAGGCAGATGTTCAGCGTCATCTGGGCGACCTCTTCGGGGTCGCCGTAGCGGCGCAGCGGCACGCGCCGGCGGGCATAGGTCTCCTTGGCCTCGTCGGGGATCGACGCCGTCATGCCGGTGCGGATCGGCCCCGGGCAGATGCAGTTGACCGTGATCCCGTGGCGGCCGAGCTCCACCGCGAAGCTCTTGGTGACGCCGATGACGCCCGACTTCGAGGCCGCATACGCGGCGAGCCCGGCGGTGGTCACGATGGCCTCGGTGGACGCGATGTTCACGATGCGGCCGCCGCCCGGCGCCTGCTGCAGGTGGGGCAGCGCGGCGCGGATCAGGCGGGCGTGGGCGGTCACGTTCACGTCCATCGTGTGGGCCCAGTTGTCCTCGAAGGACGCCTCGTCCTGGAAGGCCGAGGTGGCCTCGGACACACCGGCGTTGTTGATCACCACGTCGACGCCCCCGAACGCGGCGACCACGTCGACGACCAGCTTCTTGATCTGCTCGTGGTCGGCCAGGTCGACCACGAGGCCGATGGCGGCATCGGCGCCGTGGGCACCGACGATCTCGTCGACCACGGCCTGCACCCGATCGCGGCCCAGGTCGACCACGGCGACGCGGGCGCCCTCGTCGGCGAACAGGTGGGCGGTGGCCCGGCCCATGCCCGAGGCGGCACCGGTGACGATGACCCGCTTGCCGGCCACCGACCGGGACAGGCTGGTGAGCCGGGTCACGCCGCGCTCCACACGTGACGGCCGCTCATGCCATAGGCCTTGAGCACCAGGATGCGTTCGGGCCGTACGGCGATGAACGCGGTGCCGGGTGACGCGTCGGGCCCACCGGGCGCGAACGCGTTCAGGTCGTAGTCGAACACGCCCGTCCACAACCGGCGCTTGGTGTCGAGGTCGGTGTGGGTCGTCGCGGTGCCCCACAGCTCGATGCCGTCACCCGACTCGGTCACCTGCCAGTGCAGCGCCACGTTCGGGTTGGTCGCGACGTTGCGGGCTTTCACCGACGTCTCGCCACACATGAACCAGAGGACGTCGCCCTCCCAGCACGGGTGCACCGGCACGACGTCGGGTCGGCCGTCGGGTCGCACCGTGGCCACGTGGGCCCACGGGCTCAGGCGTCGGCACTCGTCCTTGATCTCGTCGAGGTTCATGGTCGCTCCTCACGTTCGGGTCGGCGCGGGCGCGCGGATCGCCCCGGTACGGCCCCGGGCGGACGATAGCGGGAGGCCCCGGTCCGGCGCCGCTCCTGGGTCGACTCACCCGCTGTTGATCGAGCTGGACGTGGCAGGAACGGCGCGATGTCCTAGGGTGGCACCCGGTGAAGCGAACCACGGTCGAGGAGCGTCGGGCCGAGATCCTCGAGACCACGTGCCAGGTCGTCGTCGAGCGCGGTTTCGCCGCTACGCGGGTGGCCGACGTCGCCAACAAGCTCGGGATCTCGACGGGGCTGATCCACTACCACTTCGATTCGAAGGACCAGCTCATCGCCGAGGCGTTCCAGTACGCCGCCGAGGCCGACCTGGCCCGGCTCGAGGCCGAGGTCGCCCGCAAGATCGAGCCGCTGGCCAAGCTCGACCTGATCTTCCAGCTCTACACCCCCGAGGAGTCCGAGCCGGGCTGGATGATGTGGATCGACGGCTGGGGCGAGGCGCTGCGCTCCCCCGTGCTCAAGGCCATCAGCCAGGACCTCGACCTGCGGTGGAAGAACGTGCTCCAGGAGATCGTCGAGTCCGGCGTGGCCAAGGGCCAGTTCCGCTGTCCCGACCCCGCGGCCACGGCGTGGCGTCTGGCCGCCCTGCTCGACGGCCTCGGTGTGCAGATGACGGTCCACGAGGACCTCATCTCCCACGAGCAACTGCTGCACCTGGTGCGCACGGCGGCGTGCGCCGAGCTCGGTCTGGCTCCTGATTCGTTCACGGCCAGCGTCGGTCACCGCACCGGGAGCGCCTGAGCGCACAGGATCACCTCGCGCACCGTCATCGCAGCGTCGACACCGCCCATGACGAGCTCGAGATCCGTCGGCTGACCGCGGTGTACTGCGACGGCATCGTCCGCCACGACACCCGCACCTGACGTGCGGCGCGACCCACCGGCGGCCGTGAGCCGGAGCGCCTACGGGCGCACCTCGTAGAACGCGTTCACGGCGTGCTCGATGTCGAGCTGCGTGAACCGGGTGAAGCCGGCGTCGGTCGCCATGGCCTTCGCCTTCGACGCCGGCAGACCCAGCGTGCCCAGCCCGGCGCCGCCGGGGGCCGACAGGGCCGACGACATGCACGACATCACGCTGATGCCGAACATGAGCGGCGCCATCGGGTTCTTGACCAGGTTCTCGGCGAACGTGTCGCGACCCTTGATGTCGACCAGCAGCCACGTGCCCTCGTCGGAGAGGGCGGCGCGGATGGCGTGCATCATCTCCTGCGGGTGGGTCATGTCGTGGATGCAGTCGAACGTGGTGATGAGGTCGTGCGAGCGGTCGGCGGGCAGGCCGCCGTCGCGCACGTCGTGGAAGTGGGCGTTCGTGAGCCCGAGGTCGGCCCGGCGCCGCTCGGCCCGCTCCAGGGCGTGGCGCGAGATGTCGTAGCCGTGGAACTGGCTGTTCGGAAAGGCCTGGGCCATCAGGCACACGGCCACACCGGCGCCACAGCCCACGTCGGCCACGACGGCCCCCGCCTCGAGCTTGCGCACCACGCCCTCGAGCGCGGGCAGGGCCACGGGTACGAGGAAGTTCTTGTACCAGGGCTCGAACGAGCGCTCGATGCCCGCCGCTCCCTCGGGCCCGTGTGAGTCGTAGTCGTGGCCGAGCCCGGTGCGGAAGCTCTCGGGCAGGTGCTCCAGCGACTGCATGGTCTGGGGCAGCCGGTGGAACATGCCCATGCCGCTGGCTGGGTGGTCGGGGGTGGCCAGCACCGCCTTGGCCTCGGGCGACAGCCACACCCGCAGGCCGTCGTCGTCGCTCCACTCCAGGAGCTTGGCCGCGGCCTGGTTCTGGGCCCATTCCAGCACCCACCGCTCGTGCAGCCCGGCCCGCTCGGCCAGTTCGCCGGTGCTCATCGGCGCGTCGGCCGCGGCCAGCACGGTGTAGAGCCCCAGGCGGTCGCCCAGGTGCACCATGCCGGCGGTGAACGCGCCTTCGAGCTTCGAGAACACCAGGAACGAGTAGAGCTTCAGCTTGTCCGGATCGATGACGTCGCCCATGGACCGGGAGCGTAGGTCAGGTCGCGAGGTTGACGTAGATCTGCTTGGTCTCGGTGAAGGCGTCGAGGGCGAAGCGGCCGAGCTCGCGGCCCACGCCCGACTGCTTGTAGCCGCCCCACAGGCTCTCGCTCGGGGCGGGCTGGCTGTCGTTGATCCACACGACGCCAGCGCGCACCGCCTTGGCCGTGCGCAGCGCCTTGGTGATGTCGCGCGTCCAGATGGCGGCGGCCAGGCCGTACTCGGTGTCGTTGGCCAGGCGCACGACCTCGTCGACGTCGGTGAACGGTAGCACCGTCATGACCGGCCCGAAGATCTCCTCGCGGGCGATGCGAAGGTCGTTCGTGCGGGCCTCGAAGATGGTGGGCGCCACGAAGTGGCCGCCGGCCAGCGCAGGGTCCGAGGGGCGGGCCCCTTCGTAGGCGAGGTGGGCGCCCTCGGCCCGGCCGATGGCCACGTAGCCGGTGACCCGCTCGTACTGCTCGGCCGACACGAGCGGACCCATGGTGGTGTCGGGGTGGAGCCCGTGGCCGAGCCGGATCGTGGCGGCGTGCGTGGCGAACGCGGCGAGCACGTCGTCGTACACGGCCGCCTCGACGAACACCCGGCTGCCGGCCGAGCACACCTCGCCCTGGTTGCCGAAGATGCCGTTGCACGTGCCCGGCACCGCGGCGGCCAGCGGCGCGTCGGCGAACACGATGTTCGGGCTCTTGCCGCCGAGCTCGAGCGTGACCCGCTTCAGCTGATCGGCGCAGGTGCGCATGATGTGCTTGCCGATCTGCTTCGAGCCGGTGAAGCTGATCTTGTCGACCATCGGGTGCGTCAGCAGCGGGCCGCCGGCGGCGGGGCCGTAGCCGGTGATGACGTTGACGACGCCGCCGGGAAAGCCCGCCTCCTCGGCGATGCGGGCCAGCTCGAGGGCGGTGAGCGGTGTCTGCTCGGCCGGCTTCAGGATCACCGTGTTCCCCATGGCCAGCGCCGGTGCCAGCTTCTGCGTGGCCATCAGCATCGGGTAGTTCCATGGCACGATCAGGCCGCACACGCCCACCGGCTCGCGCACCACCAGCGACATGGCGTTCGGGCCCACGGGCGGGATCTCGCCCGACAGCTTGGTGGCCCAGCCGGCGTAGTACTCGAGCAGAAACGCGACCTCCTCCACGTCGCCGCGCGCATCGGCGATGGGTTTGCCGCAGTCGCGCACCTCGAGCACCGCGAGCTCCTCGGCGCGGCGGCGCACGATGTCGGCCATGGTCTGCAGCAGGCGGGCGCGCGTGCGCTCGGGCACGGCCATGCCCCATGGGCCGTCGTCGAAGGCGCGCCGGGCCGCCTGCACGGCGCGGTCCACGTCGGCGGCGCCGGCGGCGGGCACGCTGGCCAGCACCTCGCCGGTGGCCGGGTCGGTCGTGTCGAAGCAGGCGCCGTCGCCGGCGTCACACCACCGGCCGTCGATGTACATGCGGGCGGCATCAGCCATGTCCCACCTCCTGTGCGCCGCGACGCTACTCAGCGCCCGCCGGCCACGCGTCGACGGACGCGGTCGAACATGCCGCAGCGCGTGTCGGCCTCGATGGCGCGTACCGCCTGCACCGCGGGGATGCCGGTCACGCCGCCGCCACCGTGGGTCGCCGACGAGGCGTGGTACAGCCCGGGCACCGGCGTGCGGTAGTCGGCCCAGCCGTTGGCCGGGCGCATGTGGAACAGCTGCGACGGGTTCAGTTCACCGTGGAAGATCTCGCGGCGGGCGACCTCGGCATCGAGCTGCTCGCGCGCGTCGCGCTCGGCCAGCCAGTGCAGGTAGCCGCGCCGGCGGAACGAGTTGAGGATCACGCTGCAGATGGCACCGATGGCCCAGCCCGACAGGCTGTCCATGATCATGGTGCGCACCACGTTGGCCGACGGATCGGTGCGCAGCACGATGACGCCGTCTATGCACACCAGCAGCAGCGCCGACAGGGCGAAGCGCTGGCGGGCGCTGTTGGCGAACAGCATCAGGATGGTGAGGGCCACGATGTAGCCCTCGAACTGGCGGGCGGCCACGTCGGTGTGGCGGAACCAGGTGACGGCCAGGATCATCGCTCCCGCCAGGGCCTGGCCGACGAACATGCCATGGCCGTCGATGCCGACCCGCGGGCGGGCCCGGATGCGGGGCCGGTCCACCGCCCACACGACGAGCAGGGACCAGCGCAACGCGAACGTGAGCGCGGTCACCCGGCTGAAGCCCAGTTCGGCAACGTCGAGCCACCACATCACGGCCACGAGCGCGGCGGCGAGCAGCTGGATGGTGGAGTACTGCCAGCCGGTGGTCAGACCGAGGTAGTCGCGCGCGTCGGACTCGCGGGCCGGGTCGGTGAACTCGCCCGTCCACGGTGACAGACCGAGAACGCGCCAGTCCGCGACGAGGTTGGCGCGCGACTTCACCTTTCGTACATCGGCCGAACGTCGCGCTGGTTGGAGCAAGCGTCGGTCAAGATCGTCAGGTGAGCAGGCGGCGCCCGCCCCCGGGCTCGGCCGGCGGCGTGAACTGACCCACGTTGGCGCTCACGCCGCCGTCGCACGGCACCGTGACCCCGGTGACGAAGCTGGCCGCCGGCGAGGCCAGGAACCAGATGACCTCGGCGACCTCTCGGGCGTGGCCCCACCGCTGCATCGGCACGCGCCGGCGCATGTCCTCGTACAGGGCCGGGCGGTCGATGAGACCCTCGGTCATGCCCGTCTCGGTGGGCCCGGGCGCCACCGCGTTCACGCGGATGCCGCTCGTGGCCAGGTCGATGGCGGCGGCGCGCACCAGGTTGATCACCGCCGCCTTCGAGGCGTTGTAGGCCCAAGATCCGGGGTCGGCCCGCAGGCCCGACGTGGACGCGGTGGCGACGACCGCACCACCACCGGCGGCGCGGAACGCGGGCGCGGCGGCACGGATGCCGAGCATCACGCCGCGCACGTTCACGGCCAGGACCTCGTCGAGTCGCTCGGGGGCGCCGTCGGCTTCGATGGCCGGGCTGCCCACGATGCCGGCGTTGAGCACCGTCGCGTCGAGGCGGCCGAAGCGCTCCACTGCGGCGGCGACCATGGCGATGTTGTCGGCCTCGTGCGCCACGTCGGCGGTGACGGCCAGGATGAGCTCGTGACCGTCGGTCCACGCCAGCGCGTCGGCCCGGCGGTCCACCGCCACCACGCCGAAGCCGCGCTCGGCGAACAGCTCGGCCGTCGCCCGCCCGATGCCCGATGCCGCCCCCGTGACCACCACGGCCCGATCCACGTCTGCCATCGCTCCCCCTTCGTCGTCGACGGACGGGACCGTAACGCAGCAGCCCGCCCCCTATGCTCCCGCCGACGACGATGCGCAGGGGGCGGCCGTGAAGGCAGGGTTGGTGACCGGTCAGCGCCGGTTCGAGTTGGTGGACGTGCCCGAGCCCGAGGCGCGCCCGGGTCTGGCCGTGGTCGAGGTCGGCCTGTGCGGCATCTGTGGCACCGACCTGCACGGCTTCCTGTCCGACCAGCCCTACAACCCGGCCATCTGTGGTCACGAGTTCTCGGGCATCGTGAGCGCGGTGGGCGCCGGCGTCACCAACGTCCACGAGGGCCAGCGGGTGCTGGCCGGCGTGGCCCCGGCGTGCGGCCAGTGCCGGGCCTGCCGCTCGGGTCTGGCGGCATGGTGCGAAACGGCGTTCCTGGGCATGGTCGGCCGCGACGCCCTGGCTCCGCCCCACGGTGCCTTCGCGCCCCGCATCGCCCTCGATGCGCGCCGCCTGCTGCCGGTAGCCGAGGGCCTCACCGACGAGCAGGCCGCCATCGTGGAGCCGGCCACCGTCGCCCTGCACGCCGTGCGCCGCACGCCGGCCCACCTGGGCGACACCGTCGTGGTGCAGGGCTGCGGCCCGATCGGTCTGCTGACCCTGCAGTGCGCCCGGGCCGCCGGCGCCGGGCGCATCGTGGCCATCGAGCCGAACCCGGCCCGGCGCGAGCTGGCCACGGCACTGGGGGCCGACGCCGCCGTGTCGCCCGAGGCGGCGGCCGACGTGCTCGGCGCCGGTGCCGACCTCGTGTACGAGTGCGCCGGCGTGCCCGCCACGGTGCAGCGCGCCGTCGATCTGGTGCGGCGCGGGGGCGTGGTGAACCTGGTGGGGCTGGCGTCGGGCACCGCCACCATCGCACCCGGTGCGTGGCTCGTGAAGGAGGTGACGGTGGTGGCGTCGCTCGGCTACCTGCACCACGAGTTCGGCGAGGCGATGGACCTGATCGCCGACGAGCGCGTGCGGGTCACGCCGTTGCACGATTCGACCGTCGGGTTGAGCGAGCTGCCCGCCGCGATCGAGCGGCTGGCCGACGATCCGTCCAGCGCGGTCAAGGTGCTGGTCGATCCGCGGCGCTGACGCGCCGGCCGGGGGTGCGCGGGCGCGCCAGGTGGCGGCCCGTCCGCCCGGGCCACTCCTGAAACCGCCACCGCTTGCGCACCCGAACCGGTCCGTCCCGTTCCGAGCGACCGGGTGATCAGTGGCACCACCCAGGAGGACCCGCACCACCCGCGGCCTCTCAGCGCCACCGACCACCCGAGCCGGTAGCGACAACGTAGAAGAGCACCCGCGGATGCGGTGCGGAAGAGGCAGCGACGGTGCTCAGGCCGGGCAACGGGCGGCGTTGAAGGCCGCCAGCGTCTTGGTCGCCGTGCTGAAGCGGGTGTCGTTGAGGACTGCGGCGATGGCGGGGTCGGCGTTGGCCGACAACGAGTCGTAGTTGCGGGCGGCCAGCGCGTTCACGACCTCGATGACCCGGTCGCGCACGACGGCGGCGTCGGCCTTCACCGCGTCGGGGGCGGCCTCGGCCAGCGACCGCAGCGTGGAGACCCGCTCGGTCAGTGCCTTGCGCACCACGACCGGGTCGATCAGCGACCCGGGCTTGGACAGCGGGTCGTACGTGGCCTCGGCTTGGCGGACCACGTCGCAGTACTGCTCGAGTGCCGTCGGCTTCGGTGCGCACGCCGACAGCGCGAGGGTCAGGGACACGACGAGACCGCAGCGGCGCAACACCCGAGCGATCCTACCCACGGGCTCGCTCCCGGATCGGGCGACGACACCGGCCGCCCGACTCGTCGCCCTCAGGCTTCGGTGGCGGCCAGCCAGCTGCGCCAGAGGGTGGCGTAGTGCCCGCCGGCGGCCACCAGGTCGCCGTGGCTGCCGTCTTCCACCAGGTGGCCGCGTTCGAAGACCAGGATGCGATCGGCGCGCGCCGCGGTGGACAGCCGGTGGGCGATGGTGATCGTGGTGCGCCCCCGGGCCAGCGACGCCAGGGCGGCGGCCAGCCTGGCCTCGGTGGCGGGGTCGACCGACGAGGTGGCCTCGTCGAGCACCAGAGCCACGGCGCCGACCAGGTGGGCGCGCGCCAGGGCCACGAGCTGGCGCTCGCCGGCCGAGAGCTGGTCACCGCGCTCGCCGGTGGCCGTGGCCAGCCCGGCGGGCAGGCCCTCGATCCAGTCGTCCAGCCCGAGCTCGGCGAACGCGGTGGCCACGTCGGCATCGGCGGCGCCGGGCCGGGCGAAGCGGACGTTGTCGAGGACCGTGCTGTTGAACAGGAACGGCTCCTGGGGCACGAGCATCACGGTGTGGCGCAGCGACGCGACGGCGATCTCGCGGGCGTCGATGCCGCCGATGCGCACCACGCCGGCGGTGGGGTCGGCCAGCCGCGTCACCAGACGGGCCAGTGTGCTCTTGCCCGACCCGGTGGGCCCCACCACCGCGACCGACGTGCCCGGCTCGATCCGGAAGCTCACGTCCTGCAGCGCCAACGTCGGTTCGTGGGCCCCGTCGATGTCGTCGGCCGTCGGCGTGTGGCGGGGCCGGTAGGCGAACGACACCGCCTCGAGCTCGACGGCGGGTGGCTCGGGCGCCAGCTCGGCCCCCGGAACGGGGTCGGCGACCTCGATGGGCCGCTCGAGCAGGGCGAGCACGCGCCGCCAGCCCGCCACGGCCGTCTGGGTCTGGTCGATGATCTCGGTGAACTCGGCGATGGGTTCCAGGAAGCGGTAGGCCAGGAAGATGAAGCCCACGAGCTGGCCGGCGGTCAGCCCCGCCCCCGGACCGCGGGCCACGCCCACCGCCACCAGCGCGGCGATGGTGATCACCGACACCACCTCGCCCGAGGGGAACAGCAGCGCGCCGATGGTGCTGGCCCGTACGGCCATCTTCTTGTGCCGGGCGACGGCCACGTCGAGCTGGGCCTCCATGGCGTCACCGGCGTCGTAGGCGCGCACCACCATGGCGCCGCCCACCAGCTCCGAGGTCACCGACAGCAGCTCGGCGTTGGCCGCCCGACTGGCGGCGTAGGCCTGCACCAGGCGACGCTGGATGGCTCGCAGGACGACGAACAGCGGTGCCGCGATGACGAACGCGACGACGGCCAGCAGCGGGTCGTACACCACCATCACGACGGCCACGACGACCATGAGCGTGCCGTCGAGCAGGTAGGCCACGCCGCCCCAGGTGAAGAACTGCGACATGCTCTCGATGTCGCTGGTGACGCGCGCGACGAGGGCGCCACGGCGGTACTCGGCCTGGTCGGCCAGGCTCAGCGCGTGCACGTGGGCGAAGGCCCGGACCCGCATCGCCGCCAGCGCGCTCTCCGAGGCGCGCGCCAGGCGCGTCACCGCCATGCGGTTGCACCACGTGGACACCATCACGGCCACCGCGCCGAACAGGCAGAGCCGCGTGATCAGGCCGACGTCGATGCCGGAGTCGTTCAGGCCCTTGTCGATCGCCTGCTGCACGAGCACGGGCACGGTGATGCGCCCGGCCGATGCCGCGAACGCGAACGCCACGGTGCCGGGCAGGCCGCGGCGGAGCTCGGGGCTGGCCCGCCAACCCGTCACGAGGGTGTGGACGACCCCGATCGGCTGTTGGGCGAGGGTCGCTTCATCCATGGCCGCCCACCACCTCGACCGGGCTGGCGTCGTCGCGGTCGCGCGCGTAGGCCTCGACCAGCTCTCGGTAGCCGGGGTGGGCGGCGAGCAGGTCGTCATGGGGGCCCTGGGCCACGACCCGACCGTCCTCGAGGTACACGACCACGTCGGCGAGGGCGATGGTGGAAGGGCGGCTGGCCACCAGCACGGTGGTCACGTCGCCCAGCCCTCGGCGCAGGTTCTGCAGCACACGGGCTTCGGTGGTGGGGTCGAGCGCCGAGGTCACGTCGTCGAGCAGCAGCACGCGCGGGCTCCCGGCCAGGGCCCGGGCCACCGCCACGCGCTGGCGTTGCCCGCCCGACAGCGACACGCCCCGCTCGCCCACCACGGTGTCGGCCCCAGCGGGTAGCTCGTCGACGAAGTCGGCCGCCGCCAGCGCCAGCGAGCGGGCCGGCTCCTGCTCGGGCAGCGGCCGCCACAGCCCCACGTTGTCGGCGATGGAACCGGCGAACAGGAACGCCTCCTGGAACACGAGCCGCCGGGCGCCGGGCGCCACCGCCACCGAGCCCCGATCGGGCGCGAGCAGGCCGGCGATCACCTGCATCAGCGTGGTCTTGCCGGCGCCGGTGCGGCCCACGATGGCCACGGTGGTGCCTTCGCCCACCCGCAGGTCGACGCCGTCGAGCACGTCGCGCCCGGGCTCGTAGGCGAGGTGCACGCCCCGTAGCTCGACGCCCAGCCCGGCCGGGGGCGCCACCATGGCCGCCGCCGGGTCGGGCTCCACGGGCTGGCGCAGCAACGCCTGCACGCGGTCCCATCCGGCGAGCGAGCGGGGGAGGTCGCCGAGCACGAACCCGATCGTGCGCAGCGGCCACACCAGCAGGCCGTAGAGGTACACGAACCCGGTCACGTCACCCACGGTGATGGCGCCGGCGGCCACCCGGCGGGCCCCCAGGGCCACCAGGCCCACGTTGGCCAGTGCCGGCAGGCCGTCGAGCAGGGCCTCGAAGTCGGCCCGCATGGTCGCGGTGCGCACCTTGGCGATGCGCAGGCCCTCGGCGGTGGCGGCGACGCGGGCGACCTCGCGCCCCTCCTGGCCCAGCGCCTTCACCAGCAGGGCACCTTCGAGGCTCTCGTGCACCAGCGCCGAGAGCTCGCCGAGGCGGTGCTGGGCCGCTTCGGCCGGTCGGGTGACGCGGTGCTGGTACCACACGTTCAGGCCCGAGATCACCGGGAACAGCACCACGGCGGCGCCGCCGAGCACCCAGTCGGTCCGCAGCAGCACCACGGTGGCGGTCACCAGCAGCACGACGACCCCCGTTGCGAACGGCAGCGGACCGAGGGCGTCGGTGGCGGCCTCGGCGTCGACGCCCACGTGGGCCACGAGCTCGCCGCCGATCTGGCGGTTGTGCCAGGCACCGGGCTGCTCGAGGTACCGCCGGCCCAGCTGGCGGCGCACGGAGCTGATGACCGACCACTGGGTGCGACCAGCCCAGCCGCGCCGGAACACCACGCCGACCGCACGGACGAGGCCTACGGCCACGATGGCGACGGCGCCCGCGACCACGGTGCCGGTGGCCACGTGGCCGGTGCGGAAGCGGGGCAGCACCGCATGGTCGATCGTCCAACGCAGCGCCCATGACGACGCCACCGTGGCACCGCCGTAGATCGCAGCGCCGGCCACGGCCACGGCGAAGACGCGCGGGTGCAGGCGCACCTGCTGGCGCAGCATGCGCACGCCCCGGCTCACCGTGCGCGGGCGCGCGGAAGAGGACGGCATGCCCCCGTTCTAGCAACTCGCGCCCCGCTCCCCCGGCGTGCTTTTCGACACGTCGGGTCGGTCCGGCTGGAGTGGACCCCGCCGGTGGGGCAACCTGGGTGTCGTGATCTCCCGCGCCGATGAACGCCCACCTGCCGAGACGGAGCGTTCCCGCTCCAAGTTGGCCCTCACCGGGCTGGGCGTGCTCGTCGTCGCCATCACCGCGATGTACATCTTCGCGTTCTTCTTCGCGTCGGGGAAGTCACCCGACAAGGTGCCCGACCGGGCGTGGGCGGTCGCCGCCGAGGCTCGCTGTGCCAGCGACCGGGCCCGCATCTACGCCCTGCCGCCGGCGCGCACCTTCCGGGACATCCAGCCGCTGACCGAGGCCCTCCGCCGGCGGGCCGTGGTGCTCGACCGGGCCAACGCCATGATCGGTGAGGAACTCGCCGCGCTGAAGGCGGTGCCCATCGCCGATGACACCACCCGCAAGCTCGCCACCCAGTGGCTGGCCGACTACGACGTCTACCTGACGGACCGCGAGGCCCACTCGCTGGTGCTGAAGGCGGGCAAGGACGACGCCTTCACCGAGACCACCTACAAGGGCTCCCCGATGTCGAACCGCATGGACGCGTTCGCCCGGGTGAACCTGATGAAGAGCTGCCAGGTGCCGCTCGACGTGGCCTGATCCGACGGGGCCACCCGCGTCGCGCGCCTCAACGGTCCTCGTAGCGGATCCAGCCCCGCTCGGCGTCCCAGATGCGGATGGGCCGGGCCGGTACGCCGGCGGCCACGCACCGGTCCGGCAGCGGTCCGGTGACGACGCTGCCCGCCGCCACCACCACGTGCTCGCCGATGACCGACCCCGGCAGCACCACCGACCCGTGGCCGAGCCACGAGCCCCGTCCGATGATCACCGGGCGCTCGGGTTGCACCTGCACCGAGATGGGTCGGTCGGGGTCCTCGTAGCCGTGGTTCTGGTCGGTGATGTAGACGAAGTGGCCCGTCCACACGTCGTCGCCGATGTCGATGGCGAGGTGCCCGACGATGCCGGAACCCCGGCCGATGAGGCAGCGGTCGCCGATGCGCACCACCGGGTCGGTGAGGCACTGCTGGCCGGGGATCATGCCGGCCGACAGCGTCACCGACGGGCCGATCATGGTGTGCGACCCGATCTGGATGTAGCGCTCGTTGAAGATGGTGGCGGGTGGGAAGCAGATGACGCTGCGGTCGCCGAAGTGCCCGAAACGGCGGCCGGCCCGGCTGTCGGGGCCGATGGCACCGCGCTCCACCGCCCGGTCCCAACCCCAGCGCACCGCCTCACCCACGAGGCGCTGGCGGCGCCCGCGGAGGCGGGCCCACAGGCCGGGCGGGGGCGGGTCGGGGCGGAGCACGGCGGGCAGCCTACGACGCGCGCCCGTCACGCCGTCGGGGTGCGTGACCGACTGGTCGCCGCGGGTTCACGCCGGTCCGACCCTCACGCCTTGCGGTTCTGTCGGTACCCTCGCACCATGACGCAGCACGGCGGTGCGAGGTGAACCCGATGGCCAAGGCGCCGGCGGGGCGCGTGCAGGGCGTGCTGGGGGCGGACGGCATCGAGCGCTACCTCGGCGTCCGCTACGCCACGGCCGAGCGGTTCGAGCGACCCGTTGCCGTGCCTGCGGCCGATGGGGTCGTCGACGCCAGCGCCTACGGGCCGGCGGCGCCCCAGGTGCCGACCATGCTCGAGACGCTGCTGTCGGGCGACGACCTGCCCATGGACGAGGCCACGTGCCTGTCGTTGAACGTGTGGACGCCGGCCCGCGACGGGGCGACCCGACCGGTGCTGGTGTGGATCCACGGGGGTGCCTTCGCCACCGGCACGGGGCGGTCGCGCTGGTACGACGGTGCCGCGCTGGCCCGCCGGGGCGACGTGGTCGTGGTGACGCTCAACTACCGCCTCGGCGCGCTCGGGTTCACCTACGGCCTCTCACCCGGCTCGGGCAACCTGGGCCTGCTCGACCAGGTCGAGGCCCTGCGGTGGGTGCGGGCCAACATCACCGCCTTCGGCGGCAACCCCGACAACGTCACGGTCTTCGGCGAGTCGGCCGGTGGGGCCAGCGTGGTCGCCCTGCTCGCCGCCGAGTCGGCTCGGGGCCTGTTCCACCGGGCGGTGGCCCAGAGCGCCAGCGTGACCCAGATCCGCCCGCTCGAGCGGGCCGAGGAGGCCGCCGCCGAGTTGCGGGTGGCGGCCGGTGGCGGTGCACTGGCCGCCGACGCCGCCCTTCGGGCCATGGCCACCGGCGCGCTGGTCGAGGCCCAGAACACGCTCTTCGTCGACAGCTTCAAGGGCATCACCGCGGCGTCGCCCACGGCTGACGGCGTGGTGCTGCCCGACACGGTCGCCCGTGTGCTGGCGGCGGCGGCCGCCAACGACGTGCCCCTGCTGCTCGGCACCACCCGTGACGAGATGGCGCTGTTCACCGCGTTCGACACGAAGCACGCGGCCATGGACGAGGCCATGGTGGAGGCGATCGCCCGGCGCACGTTCGGCGAGGCCGGGGCCGCCGCCCTCGCCGCGTACCGCACCGATCGGCCCGGCGCGACCGCCTCGCAGCTGGCCACGGCCATCGCCACCGACGCAACCTTCCGACTGCCGGCGCTGCGCCTGGCCGAAGCCCGGTCGGCGGCCGGCAACGCCACGTGGCTGTACCGGTTCACGTGGCCGTCGCCCGCGTTCGGCGGTGTCCTCGGTGCCTGCCACGGCATCGAGATCCCGTTCGTGTTCCACAACCTGCACCAGCCCGGTGTCGAGCTCTTCCTCGGCATGGGTGCCGATCGTGCTCCGCTGGCCGACGCCACCGCTGACGCGTGGCTGGCGTTCGGCCGCCACGGCCGGGCCGGTTGGTCGCCGTACACACCTGACGACCGCCAGGTGCTCCGACTCGACGTCGACCCGCACGTGGAGATCGACCCGGACCTCGCCACGCGGCAGGCCTGGGCGGGCATCGCGGCCTGGGCCTAGCCAAGGAGCGACGTGCTGACCGACGACGTGCTGACCGGAGACCTGCGAGCGGCCGACCGCCAGGGCATCGCGGAGGTCGCCCTGCGCTACGCCACCGGCATCGACCGGCGCGACTGGGCCCTGTACCGCTCGTGCTTCACGGACCCGTGCGAGCTCGACTTCTCGTCGTGGTCGGGTCGACCCGGTGGCCCGCGGCCGGCCGACGCGTGGGTCGACGACGTGCGCCGCACCAACGGCAGCTTCGACGCGACCCAGCACCTGTTGGGCAACCTGGTCGTTCACTTCGATCCGCGCGACACCGACCGCGCCCACTACGAGATCGAGCTCCAGGCCCAGCACTTCTTCTCCCCGGCCACGCTGGCCGAGCACGCCTGGCCGGCCGACACCGTGAACTGGTGCCTGCTCGGTGGTCACTACACGAACCGGGTGGTGCGCACCACGGCGGGGTGGCGCATCGCCCGTTGCCAGCTGACGGTGCGCTGGCGAACGGGCAACGACGACATCTTCCGACTGGCGCGCGAGATCGGCTCAGCGCGCTGACCCGGTCGATCACATCCCGCGCAGCATCTCCCGCAGGGCGAAGAACTGGGGCGCGTTGGTCTCGATCTCGCTCAGTCCACCGACCACGCCGGTGAGGTTGGCCAGCACCACGTGGGCCAGGCCGTTGGCCGCGTAGCCCGACAGGCGGGCTCCCACGTCCTCGGCACTGCCCATCATGATCACTTCCTCCACGAGCTCGAACGGCATCTGGGGCGCCAGCGAGCGCAGCTCGTTCGGATCGAGGTCGTGCACGATGAGATCGATGAAGCCCTTCGAGTCGTCGCCGAAGGGGTGGTGGAAGCCGTGGGCGGTCCAGAGGTCGGCCGGGCAGAACAGGGCGAAGAGCTTGCCCAGCGGGTCGCGCTCCATGAGGTCGGCGATGTACTCCTTCGACTGGCCGAGCATGATGAACGGGAGCATCGAGCGCACGGGGTGGGCCCGGCCGGCCTTGTCGGCCCAGCCGTCGATGACGTCACCCCGGCGGCCGTACTCGTCGGGCGACATGGGCCACGCCGGAAGCCAGCCGTCGCCGTAGGTGCCGGTGAGGCGCAGCATGCGGGGACCGTGGCCGGCGACCCACACCTCGGGCTTGCCCGCCGCGCTCTCCAACGGCATGCCCATGCGACCCGACAGGCCCATGTCGGGCGGCATCACGCCGTCGTCGAGCAGGCTGCGGATCTCGCGCAGCGCCTGCTCGCACTCGGCGACCGGCGTCGAGAAGTCGTAGCCGAAGGTGACCAGGCTCTCGGCCTCGCCCGAACCGATGCCGAGGATGAACCCGCCGGGCAGCAGGTGCTGCAGCGTGAGGGCGCTGCGGGCGAGGTCGGCACCCTTGCGCCGCACCGTGTCGGTGACCGACAGGCCGACGGGCAGCTGGGTCTTGTCGGCGAGGATGCCGCCCATGATGAACGGGTCGTAGTAGGCGTCGGGATCGCTCGACATGGCCGAGAACGCCATCTCGCTCCACAGGCCCGGGTGGAACACGCCGAGGATGTGGTCGGGCATCCACACCGAGTCGCACTGCATGGCGTGGGCCAGACCCAGTGTCATCTCCAGTCCGGCGATCGGATGGGTGGGCGCGATGGTGAGGCCGACCTTCATGCTGTGCTGTCCCCCGGTGTGCTCGGCGTCGCCGGCCCGGTGCCGGCGCTGCTGCAGGAAATTGATCCTATGGTCACTTTTCCGGTCGTGCACGCACCGGACGGCACGGCTGGACGCCGGGCACGGGCCTGCGGGAGCGACCCGGGTACGCTCGGATCCATGGGGATCGATCACGGCGCGCTCGTGGAGACGGTGCAGGCGCTGGTGCGCATCCCGAGCGTCTTCGACCCGACCACGGATCGCTGCGAGCAGCCGGCGGCCGACCACGTGGCCGGGCTCATGCGGCACTTCGGCTGGGAGCCGGTGGTCGACGTGGTCGCCCCCGGGCGCCCGAACGTGCACTGCATCGTCGACGGCGGCCGGCCCGGGCCCACGCTGGCCTTCGAGGGCCACACCGACGTGGTCACCGAGGGCGACGTGAACCTGTGGACCGTCGACCCGTTCGCGGCCCGGATCATCGACGGCCGCCTCTACGGGCGGGGCTCGGCCGACATGAAGGCCGGCCTGGCGGCCGCGCTGTACGCGGCGCGCGCCCTGGCCGACCGCGGCCCGTTCCCCGGTCGGGTCATGATCGCCGCCTTGTGTGACGAGGAGGGCATGATGGCCGGGGCCAAGGACTTCGTGGCCCGGGGTCGCCTCGCCGGCGTCGTTGGGATCATCTGCTGTGAGCCCGAGGCCGGTGAGATCTGCACCGTGGCCAAGGGTGCGCTGCGCCTGCGGGTCGACTTCCACGGTCGCATGGCCCACGGCGCCATGCCCTTCGCCGGCGCCAACCCCAACCGGGCCCTCGGGCGCTTCCTGACCGCCGTCGAGGAGATGGAGCGCTCGCTGCACGAGCGGCTCGGCGACCACGAGCACCTGGGCCGGGTGTGGCTCACCCCCACCGTCGTGCACGCCGGTGCGCCGGTGCAGATGAACGTGATGCCGGCCGACGCGTCGGTGTGGCTCGACGTGCGCACCATCCCGGGCATCGAGCACGGCGTGCTGCTCGCCGAACTGCGTGACGCGGCGCGCCAGGCGGGCGCCGGCATCGGCATCAGCACCGAGGTCGAACTGATCGACGACCGGCCCGTCGTCGAGGTGTCGCCCGACGACCCGCTCGTGCGGGCGGTGTGGGACGCCCACGCCGGCGTGCTCGGCGAGACACCTCGCCTGGGCGGCGTGCCGGGGGCGACCGACGGCACGGTGCTCACCAGCCGAACCGGCATCCCGAGCCTCGTGTACGGACCGGGCGGCAAGTTCATCGCCCACCAGGCCGACGAGTTCGTGGAGATCGCTGACATCGCCCGGCACGCCGAGGTGTACGTGGACGCCGCCCAGCGCTTCTTCGCCGCCGCCCAGGGCTGAGCCGTGGCCCCGGTCACCGTGGGCGCCGGCGCCCGCAACGACATCACCGACGTGCCCGGCATCCGCGTTGGGCACGCCCACCGCTCGAACTCGTCGTGGTGCACGGGCGTCACGGTCGTGCTGCCGCCCAAGGGCACCGTCGCCGGGGTGGACGTGCGGGGCGGCGCGCCGGGTACGCGCGAGACCGATGCCCTCGACCCCCACCGGCTCGTGCAGGAGGTGCACGCCGTGTGCCTCACCGGTGGTAGCGCCTACGGTCTGGCCGCCGCCGACGGTGTGGTCGGCTGGCTGGCCGAGCGCAACATTGGCATCGTGGTCGGGCCCCAGCCCCACCACGTCGTGCCCGTGGTGCCTGCCGCCGTGCTGCTCGACCTCGGCAGGGGCGCGTGGGCCAACCGGCCCGACGCCGCCTTCGGACGCCGGGCCGTGGCCGCCGCCGCCGGCCGGGGTGGCTCCGGGCCCGTGGCCCAGGGTTGCGTGGGCGCCGGCACCGGTGCGCGGGCCGGCGGCCTGAAGGGCGGCATCGGCTCGGCCAGCGCCGTACTGCCCAGCGGCGTCACCGTCGGCGTGCTGGTAGCCCTGAACGCGGCGGGGTCGACCGTGCTGCCGGCCAGCGGCGAGCTGCTCGGTGCCCGCTCGCTGCTGCCGCGCGAGCTGGGTCTGAAGCGCCCCACGCGCGCCGATGCCGAACGGGCCGCCGCCGTGGCGGGCGAGGCCCGCACCACGCCACCCCGCAACACCACGCTGGCCATCGTGGCCACCGACGCCGACCTCACCAAGGTCGAGGCCCACAAGCTGGCCGAGGCGATCCACGACGGTCTGGCCCGTGCCATCGACCCGCTGCACCTCATGGTCGACGGCGACGTCACCTTCTCCCTGGCCACCGGCACGTGCCCGTTGGGCGGGCGGGCCACCACCGCCTACAAGGACGACGCCGGCCGGCCCCAGCAGCTCGACCAGCTGCTGGCCGCGGCCGCCACCACCGCGTCGCGCGCCGTGGTGCACGCCATGGTGCACGCCCACTCGATGGCCGGCATGGTGGCCTACGCCGACGTGTGCCCCAGCGCGTTCCGGTAGCGGCGCTCAGCGCCGGGCCCGCACCACCACGTGCTGCACCTGGAGCGGCGGCGTGTCGCGCTCCCAGGAGCGGCGGTGCACGAACGAGAGCAGCGCCTTGCCGGTGCGCACCGCCCGCAGCGTGAACACCTGCGTGCCGCCGACCCCCACGAGCCCGCCGTCGGGTCCTTCGAAGCGCTCCTCGACCATCTCGACGTGGTCGTCGGGCGTCAGGTACCAGGCGTAGCCGGTGGATGGGTTCGACCCGAGGCGCACGGCGAACGGTCGACCCACCTTCGTCGTCACGTCGTCGTAGGCCCCCACGCCCCGGACACTACCGAGGTGTCGTTCAGCGCACGAGCAGGATCAGGAACGCGACCGTGTTGGTGATGGCGTGGCCGACCATGGTGGGCCCGAGGCGGCGGAAGTGCCGGGCCCACAGCCCGAACACCAGGCCGTAGCCGGTGAGCACCACGACGAGACCGGCGTTGGCCGACCCGAAGCCCGGGATCAGGTGATAGAGCCCGAACGCCACCGCCTGGCCGACGACCGCGGCCCACGGTGGGATCCGGTCGATCAGGCCCCGCAGCACGAGCCCGCGAAAGAACAGCTCCTCCACCAGAGGGGCACCGACGATGGCGGCGACCATGGTGACGGCGAACAGGCCGGTGTCGAGGGTGCGGTAGTTGGCGACCACGTCGCCGTTGCTGCGGAACGGGATGCCGACCATCCGGATGAGCGGCACCGTCACCGCCCCTGACGCGACGGTGCTGATCCACACCACCACGCCCCAGGCGAGGTCGCGTGCCTGCACCTGGGTGCGTACCCATCGCCAGCCCGCGTCGACGGCGCCGAGGCCGCGAAGGGCGGCCACGAGCATGGGCCCGAACACCACCGCGTAGAACAGCAGACCCATGAGCCACAAGGGTGTGAACTCGTCGCGCAAGGGCCGGACGGCGACCTCGACGAGCACCCGAACCGCCAGCAGCACGAGCAGGCCGACGATGGCGCCGCGCACGGGCACGGGCCCACCGGGCGGCGGGTCGTCGGCGGCGCGGTGGACGTGCTCGGTCCAGCCGGATCCGTCCCACCACCGTTGCGCGTCGGCCCCGCCCGGGTCGGCGTACCACCCGGGCGGCAGCGGGGGTGGCCACGGGCTCAGCACGGGGTGGAGGCTAACGCCGGGTCCCCCGTTCCGCGTCGCGCCCGGTCCCGGCCGTCCGGCCGGGGCAGACGGTGAGGTTGTAGATGCGGCGGATGTTGTCGCCCAGTAGGCGCTGGCGGGTCTCGTCGCCCAGGGTGGCCACCAGGCTGGTGAGCGCGTCGACCCACGTGCCCGGGTGGTCGGGGTGCGGGTAGTCGGAGGCCCAGGCGAAGCAGTGCGAGCCCACGTGGTCCAGGATGTACGCGGCGGCGCGCTCGTCGGGGTCGCCCGAGATGAAGCACTGGCGGGCGAAGATCTCGCTCGGTGTGGCCGACAGCTTCACCGTGCGACCCACCATCGTGTCGTACACCGCGTCGGCCCGGTCGAGGAAGCTGCCGGCCCAGCCCATGCCCGCCTCGAGCACACCGAGGCGCAGCGTCGGGAAGCGGTCGAGGGTGCCGTGGGTGAACATCGACAGCAGCGCCTGCTGGCTGCCCTGGCGGCCCATCACGTTGTAGTGGAACGCGGCGGCGTGGCCCAGCTCGTCGAAGCGCACGGGGATGCACCACGTCGGCTCGAACGCGGGGTGGATGGTCATGGGCACGTCGAGCTCGACCGCGGTCTGCCACAGCACGTCGTGGTCGGGGTGCCCGTGGGCCTTGCGGCTGTGGCTGAACGGGGTGACCCACCCGCCCTTGCAGCCGTCGGCGACGGCGCGGCGCAGCTCGGCCGCCGACGCCACGGGGTCGAGCAGGCTGAGGTGGGCGATCGGGATCAGCTGCTCGTGCTCGCGGCAGAAGTCGGCCAGCCAGCGGTTGTAGGCGCGGCAGTGGGCGATGGTGAGCTCGGGGTCGGTGAGCTCGCACTCCCACAGCAGCTCGAGCGTGCCGTACAGGAGCGTGGCGTCCACGTTCTCCTTCTCCAGCAGGGCGACGCGCTCGTTGGGGTCGCCGGCGCCGTAGGGGATGTGGTCCATGTAGCGCCGCTCGCGGCTGGGCCGGGCGTTGTCGTCGCCCATGGCGCCCATGACCGAGATGGCGCCCTTGATGGTGCGCTGGCTGCGGCGTCCGTCGAGCTGGAACTCCTCCAGCCCGTCGTCGTCGAGCACGACGCGCAGGGCGCGCTCCTGGTAGCGCTCCTCGAGGTAGTGCTCCCAGAGCCACACGGGCTCCAGCACGTGGCCGTCGGCGTCGATGGTGCCGTCGTGGGGGAAGCGCTTGATCTCGTACATGAGGGTCCTTCCGCTCAGCTCGTGGCCGGGGAGAGCACGACGGCGTCGGTGGGGCTGATGCCCTGCTCCCTCAACTGCTTGGCCGGGGTCTGGTTGGTCACGAGGGTGTACGGGGTGACGTCGATGTCGTCGAGCAGCACCTCGCCGGCGAGGACCTTGCGCTTCCACTCGGCGTGGTCGGGCTCCATGGCGGGGAACTCGGGCATGACCTCGGTGGCGAACAGCTCGAGCGACTCCATGATGTGGGCGTGGCTGTTGCGGCCGGCCTGGTTCAGCAGGATCACCTGGTCGACGTTCGACTCGGCGAAGCGGTGCAGCTTCTGGCGGATGGTGGTGGGCGACCCGACGAGGCCGCCGTGCTGCGCCTTCTGACCGGCCGGGCCGGCCTTCCACTTCTGATACTCGTCCCACAGGCTGACGGTGCCGGGCTCCACCGGGCCGTGGGTGTTGTAGAAGACGAGGGCGAACTGGAAGAACGTGGAGCCGTCGGCGCGTCGGCGGGCCTCTTCGTCGGTGGCGGCGCACATGAACTGGCTGACCACCGCGATGTTCGGGTTGGTGGCGTAGTCGGTGAGCTTCTCCATGCGCTTGGTGAACTCGTTGTAGTAGGCGTTCACCCACGCGTGGGCTGCTTCGGCCGACACGAACTGGAAGCCGAGGGCTCCCATGCCGCGACGGCCCGCCATCTGTATGGTCTCGAGCTGGCTGCAGGCGACCCACAACGGCGGGTGTGGCTTCTGACGCGGCTTGGGCACGACGTTGCGCAGCGGGAAGTCGAAGTACTCGCCGTGGTACTCCCAGCCCTCCTTCCAGAACATGGGCATGAGGGCGCGCATGGCGTCCTCCCACACGGCGCGCTTCTCGCGGAACTTGCGGTCGAACGGGTGCAGCTCGGTGACGCTGGAACCCTCGCCCACGCCGAGCTCGACCCGCCCGTGGCTGATGAGGTCCAGGGTGCTGACCCGCTCGGCCACCCGGGCAGGGTGGTTGCTGGGCAGCTGCACGATGCCGTGCCCGAGGCGGATGTTCTTCGTGCGCTGGCTGGCGGCGGCCAGGAACACCTCGGGCGCCGAGGAGTGGCTGTACTCCTCGAGGAAGTGGTGCTCCACCTCCCACGCGTAGTCGTAGCCGAGCTTGTCGGCCGTCTCGATCTGGGTGAGCGCGTTGTTGAGCAGCTCGTACTCGTCGTCGGGTGCCCAGGGCTTGGGGAGCTGCAGCTCGTAGAAGACACCGAACTTCACTGGAGAACCCCCGAGGAGAGAGCCGGAACCCACCGGTGACGTCCCCCGACGTCGCGGCCGAGCCTAGCCCTCCTTGCAGGGTGCAAGGAAGCGGCGCCGCTCAGGCCAGGCGGTAGCGCGCCGTGCGGCGGACGTCGCCGTCGCCGGTGACGGTGCCCCGCTCGACCTGATCGAGCACGTGGGCGAACAGCGACGCGGCAGCCGCTCGCCACAGGGGCTTGGGCGTGCCCGCGGCGTACAGGCGGGGCACGAGCTCGGCCAGCGTGGCCGGGCCGTCGGCCAGCGCGGCGAGCAGCTGGCGGGTGCGATCGGCGCGGTGGTCACGGTAGGCCCGCACGAGCTCGTGCGGTGCCGTGATGCACGGGCCGTGGGTGGGCCAGTAGTGGTCGTCGCTGCGGGCGAGCAGCCTGTCGAGGCTGGCGAGGTACTGACCCAGGTTGCCGTCGGGCGGGCCGATCACCGAGGTCGACCAGCCCATCACGTGGTCGCCGCTGAACAGCGCCGACTCTTCGGCCAGGGCGAAGCACAGGTGGTTCGAGGTGTGACCGGGCGTGTGCACCGCCGTCAGGGTCCAGCCATCGCCGCCCACCACGTCGCCGTCGGCCAGCACGACGTCGGGGCGGAAGTCGGTGTCGGCCCCCTCACGGAGCTCCTCCTTGGGCGGCTCCCCCGCCGCTTCGCGGGCCTTGGCCTCGGCTTCTTCGGCGGTGCCGTCGGCTTCGTCGTCGCCGAACACGACGCGGTCGTCGGGGTCGTCGGGCGGCACGGCCCCGTGGGGGCCGAAGCCGTAGCTCGGTGCGCCGCCGCGCTCCTTCAGCAGTGCGGTGGCCGGCGAGTGGTCGCTGTGGGTGTGGGTGACGAAGAGATGGGTGATCCGCTCCCCCGGCGCCAGCGCCCGTTCGATGGCATCGACGTGGTCGACCAGTGCAGGCCCGGCGTCGATGACGGCGACGTTGCCGCGGCCGACGAGGTAGGTGCCGGTGCCGAGGTACGTGAACTTGTTGGCGTTGTTGGCCACGACCCGGCGGATGAGCGGGCTGACGTCGATCGCTTCGCCGTAGTGGGGGGTCAGGTCGCGCACGTACGGGATGGGAGCAGCCACGTCGGCATCATGGCATCTCGATCGCGACCGACTTGTCCGGGCTCGTGGCGGCGCGGCGATGATGGGGTGGGGACGACGGGCCGCGCGGCCCACGAGGGGGACGCGATGGCCAACGAGCTGTTCGAGGAAGCGGCGCACGAGTACGGCGCCGCTCGCCTGCGCATCGCTGCGCTGCTCGACGGTGCCGACGCGGCGACGGTGGCTCGGCGCATCGCCGCCTGCCCCGACTGGGACGTGGCCGACCTGTGCGCCCACCTCGCCGGGGTGTGCGCCGACCTGGCCGCCGGCCGGCTCCCCCAGGGTGACACCCAGGCCTGGGTCGACGCCCAGGTGGCCAATCGGCGGGGTCGGTCGGTGTCGTCGCTGCTCCACGAGTGGCACGAGGCGAGCCCCGGCTTCGAGGACCTGATGCGCCAGCGCGGCGGCCTGGCCGGGCTGGTGCTCGACGCCGTGGCCCACGAGCACGACCTGCGCCACGCCCTCGGCCGCCCTGGCGGGCGCGGCGAGCGTGGCGTGGCCGTGGCCATGGCTTTCGAGCAGCACCTGTTGACGCGCGACCTGGCCAGCCACGGTCTTGGTGCGGTGCGGGCCGTGAGCGCCGATGGCGAGTGGGTCGCCGGCGCCGGCGATCCGGTGCTCACGCTCGACCTGAGCGACCGACCCCACGGCACGTGGGAGCTGTTCCGCGTGCTCGGCAGCCGCCGAAGCGAACGCCAAGTCGATGCCTACCCGTGGCAGGGCGACTGGCACGCCGTGCGCGCTGGCGTGTTCCACATGGATCTTCCCACGACCGACCTCGTCGAGTGAAGGGTCGCCGCGTCGCCGGCCGTCAGCTGTCGGTCTCGCGGTACCGCAGGATCTTGTAGGCCTCTTCGAGCACGGGCAGGAAGGGCGGTTGCAGGTTCGACAGGTTCGGGTCGTAGTTGTAGATCCGCGTGTCGAACCCGTGCTGCAGGTCGGAGGTGGCCATGCAGCCACCGCCCTTCGACGCCCACGAGCCGGTGAAGGTCATCGTGCCGTTCTTGTCGAGTCCGGTGCACGGCCCCGTGTTGGCCGGGCCGTAGTACTGGATCATGCCGGTCTGGGCCAGCACGGCGCCCTTCCACGAGAACGTGGCGGGCACGTACTCGGCGACGATCACGTTGACCTTGGCGAGCAGCCCGAGCACATCGACGGTCGGGTCGACGTAGTCGATCGGTCCACCGATGATGATGTCGGCGCTGCTCGACACCGTCACGCGTCCCTTCACCTGGCCGAGCACGATCACCGGCTGCTCGAAGTACAGGACACCGAGGGCAGGAACGTTGGGCTGGCTGTCGACCACGCAGCCGGCCGGCGCCGCAGCCCCCGACGCCAGGCTCACTGCGCTGGTGCAGACCTCGATCTTGACCTGGCCGTTGTTGAGGAAGGTCAGTCGCCAACCGGCCTTGGTCGGCTGGTCGCGGTAGATGCCACCGAGGGCCGACGACTGGGCCACGCGCTTGATCTCGTCGAACGAGGCGGTGAACGAATCGAAGCTGATCGGGTTGGTGAGCACCGACCGGATCTTGCAAGCGTTGTACGTGCCGTTCTGGTCGCAGCGGCGGGCCGGAGCGATGATGTTCGTCGCCGGGCCGGTGATGGCCTTCTCGGCGAGGATGTCGGCCGACGCGGTGCCGAGGTAGCTGATGTTGCCGGTGCTGTAGATGCGCCCGCTGGTGACCGCAGTGGCGCCGTAGTTGATGTCCTTGTCGTAGATGGCCTGGTAGTCGGCGATCGACGAGCCTTTCACCACGACTTCGATCGTGCGGGTGAGGCGCGGGTTGGTGCGGCGTCGCCCGGTGGCGGTGATGGTCACGGGCCCGCCGGTCGATGGCGTGATGCGCAGGTTGTACTCATATTGCGATGCGGTGGTGCCGAGCAGTTGGCGGTACTGCGTCTTGGCCGCTGGGTACGTCCACGTCTGATCGCCGGGCCACACCGTGTCGGGAGCGTAGGAGCCACTGAGCGGGCTCACCCGGTTGCGCGTGTCCTCGGCCGGGTGGACGCGGTGGCGGAAGTAGATCCGGTCTTCGGTGAGCTTCGCGATGTAGTCGTGCACGCCGGCTTCGGCCGCGTGGAGCGCGCCTTCGTACTCGGACTGGCGGTCGGCGAGCTTGCTCTCGGTGCCGGTGCGGCCGATGATCACGCTGCCGGCCGCGAGCATCATGACGCCCACGATCACCACGAGCACGATGGCGCTGCCCTGCTCCTGGTCGCGGGTGCGGCGGGTACTGGCGAGGATGCGCAGGCGCTTCATTCGGTTCCTCGCAATCGGACCGACGTGGTGTAGGTCTCTGGGGTCTGGGTGGCCTTGGCCGTCTTGTCCCGCACGACCAGCGTGATCTCGACCAGCTGCACGAGCGCGGGGTTGGTCGTGACCACGCCCTGGTCGTCCTTGTAGACGAACAGCGTGGTGTTCACCACGCCGCCGACCACGGCCCGAGGCGTGGCCGCCGTGCTCGGCCACGTCCACGTGTTGTTGGCGGGCGGGTAGCTGTTGGTCGAGGTGTCCATGGCGCGAGTCAGCACGCCGCCGCTCAGGTTGTAGCTGATGCGGCGGAGCTTCAGCGGGGTACCTCGGTCGGCCGAGGTGACGACCAGACCCGTCGCCGTCATGGTGCTGATCTTGGCGACGGTCTCGTCGCCGGCGTAGGCGTTGCGCAGCTCGCTCTGCAGGCCCGACAGCGCCAGGCGGGCCTGGCTCTGCTCCTCGATCATCCCCTGGAGCAGGGTCATCTGCTTCGTGGACGTACCGAACAGGCCGTACACCGTGCTGGTGATCAGCAACAGCAGCGCCATCGAAACGACGACCTCCACCAGGCTGAAGCCGGACTCGTCACGTCGGGGTCGGTCGCAGAGGCTCATGGCAGGAACACGATCGGGACGGCGGTGGTGTTGATGACCTGCACCTGCTGGGTCTGGAGGGTCGTGTAGCCCGAGGGCCACGTCGTCACCTGGGTCACGGTGTAGATGCCGGGCTTCATCCCCGACACCGTGACGCTGCTCCCGCCCGACGGCAGGTTCAGCGTGTAGGTACCACCCGGTCCGCTGATCTTGAGGGTGGCGGCGCCGACGTTGCCGGCGCTCTGGTTGGTTCCCTTGAACTTCGCGTTCACCGTCGTCGTGGAGTACAGGTCGACGTTGAAGGTCGCGGTGCCGCCCGGACCGACGGTCAGGGTCCCGGTGTAGGCCTGATAGGTGCTGTCCGCCGGTCGGGTGATCGTGTACGTGCCAGCCAGGAGCTGCTTGCTGCCGGTGCCGTTGCTGATCGAGATGCTCCCGCTGCCGCTCGGTCCGCCTGCGTAGGAGAGCGCCACGTTGGTGACTACGGTGGCCAGACCGTTGGCGTTGCGGACCACGAAGTTCGTGGTGCCGAACTGGAGCAGGTTGATCGGGTACGAGTACGGGCCCTGGGGCACGGTGATCGTCGCCGTGCTGAAGGCGCCGAAGCCCGAAGGTGTCGGCGTGACGTCGACCTTGTAGCTGCCGGGCGTCAGGTAGGTCGCCACGGTGCCGTCGGTGCCCGACGTCAGGGTGGTGACGGTGGTGCCGAGCAGAGTGGAGACCTTGATCCCTACTGCGGCCAGTGGCGTCGTGGGCGTCACCGATCCGTTGTTCACGGTGAAGGTGACGGCCCCCATGGGCGCCACGGCGAGGGAGTTGGCTGTGGTCGTGGCACTCACGGTGAACGTGGCGGGCGTGAAGGGCTGGTACGCGGCTGACAGATTCGACATGCTCAAGGAGTACGTGGCCTGCACCATGGTGACGTTGGCCGTTCCGGTGACCGTGTCGGTCGTGAAGGTCACGTTCCCGCCGGGTCCGCCGGTGGCCAACACCGTCACGCCGCCCACGGGTTGGTTCGTGAGGCTGTCGAGCACCGAGTACACGACGGTGGTGTAGCGCCAAGGGTTCATCGTCAGCGTCACGTCGAGTGGCGTCGGCTGGGTGTTGGCCGGCGGCTGCGGCACCGTGTAGGTGAAGTTGCCCGGGAAGTAGCCCGACGACTTCGTCGCGGTGATGGCGAAGCTGTCGGGCAGCAGGTCGAAGGTGACCGCCCCGCTGGCGTCGGTGGTGAAGGCGCGGTCGGGTTCGAGCGGGTTCGTCGTGTCGTCGATGATGCCGGCCGCGCCGGCCAGCGGCGCGCCGGTGTCGGTGTCGACCAGGTGGAACGTGGTCTTGGTGCGGGGCGGGATCGGGATGGTGACGTCGATGTCGGCGTTGCTCGTGGCCGGGTAGTTCGGGTCGGTGAGCGCCGGCGACTGCGGGTTCGACGTGGTGTAGCCGAGCGAAGTCCCCACGAACGTGTACTGCTTGCACGACACGAACGATCCGCTGCCGAAGGTGCTGAGCACCACCGTGCCATCGGGCGACTGGCCCGACAGGGTCGGCGCGCTCGCGCCCGTCCAGTCCTTGATGTCGAGTGAGTACGGCGAGGTGACCGGCTGGCCCAGCGCGTCCTTCAGGTGCAGCGTGACCGTGGCCGGCTTGTACATGAGAAGCGATGGCGTCGGCGTCTGGCCCGGATCGAGGGTGAAGTGGCTGTCCACCGGTGCCGCCGGCATCTGCAGCCAACCGGCGAGTGAGGCCGACACGTCGTAGTAGTTGCCTGGTGCGCTGGTGTTCGTGGGGATCAGGCCTGAGAACTGGACGTTGTTGAGGGCGTCGGTCACGCCGACTCTCGTGGGACTGGGCCCGTGCTCGACGGTGACGTTCCAACCGGGAGCGAACGTGGTCTTGGAGCACGTCTCGGAGACGTGGGCGCGGATCGCCGCCGAGTACAGCGAGGGCTGGGTCGGGGGTGCGATGAGCGTCTCGTACACCAGCGGTGTCGTCATGGCGTTCGACGACACGGTGATGGTGACGTGCTTGTAGTTGGCGCCGGTGTTGTACCCGTAGGTGGGCACGTTGTCGTCGACGAGCTCGACGGCGCGTTTGATGTGGAACGCGATCTTGCCGACGGTCACGTCCTCATCGGCCAGGAGGGTGCCCGGCGGGTTGCCCGAGACCACCCCGAGGTTCGACCAGGCCAGCTGGCGGACCTCGTCGACCTCGCCGCTACCAACGGTCTCGGCGACGGTGCGGGCCCGGCTGAACCGGTACGACTTGAGGGAGGCGCTCAACAGCATGCCGAAGCCCACGAGCATGACCGTGAAGATGGTCATGGCGACCATCAGTTCGACCAGCGTGAAGCCGTCCTCGTCACGGCGGCGCACGCGTCGACTGCGGTGGTGCACGGGGGGCATCAGCGTCACGGATCAGGCTCGGTCGGGTCAGGCCGACGCCGGCTGCGAGCCGTCGCCCTTGGTGAACGGGTTCCGGGCCGAGGGCGCGAACGGGGTCGTCGCCGCCGGGGCGGTCACAGCCGTCGTGGCGGTGGTCGTGGCGACCGTGACCGCGGGTGCCGGTGCCGGTGTGGTGGTCGTGGCGTCGCCACCGCTCAGGAGCAGGTAGGCCGCGACCACGAGGGCCACGGCGCCGACGGCCGCGTAGGTCTTGCCCTTCGAGGTCGAGAGCGCCTTGGTGGCGGCCTGGGGAAGTGCGAGCGTTGCCATTGGATCTCCTCGGATCAGGGCACCGGCGTGGCGCTGGCGCCCGCGGCGGTCTTGGCGGTGGACGAGGTGGTGGCGCCACCGGAGGCCGCCACTGTGGTGCTGGCACCCGGTGCGACCGGCAGCTCAGCCGTGGTGAAGGCCCGAGTGATCACCGAGGCGCTCACGTCGCCGGCCGTCACCGGCTTGCCGGGCTCGGCCGCCGAGTTGAGCGGTGTCAACGACACGGAGTCGACCACGAGCAGGCGGGGCAGCGTGCCGAGCTCGTTGATGAACGACACGACGTCGGTGTAGGTGCCGTGGAACGCCAGCGTCACCATGAGCTCGTTGGCGGTGTCGCTCGCCGCCGCCGGATCGGCAGTGGTCGCCGACGATCCGCTCTTCGAGGCCGCGGCCAGCTGGCCGTTGGTCAGCGACGTGAGGGTCACGTCGTGCTCGTGGGCCTTGGTCTGCAGGAGCTTCAGAAGGGCCGACACGTCGGCCGTGACCGGCACGGCCTGGGCCATCTGTGCAGCCAGGTCGGCCTTGCCCGCCAGCTCGCTCTCGGTGTGCTTGAGCGTGGCGACCTGACCCTTGAGCTTGGTCACCGACGCCTGGGCCGCGGCCGCGTCATCGCTGGCCGTGGCCGCTGCGGTGGTCTGCGAGCTCCACACGAACTGGTAGCAGCCGAGGGCAAGGATGGCGGCGGCGGCGCCGGCGATCATGAGGTCCTTGCGGTTCATCACTTCACTCCGAACTGCGAGAGTCGGTCGGCGGCCGCCACGGCGCTGGGCTTGGCTGACACGCTGAAGGTCGTCTGCGGGTTGTTCTTGATCTCGTTGATCGTGATGGCGCCGATGTACACGTCGTGCAGCCGCCCCGTTCCGTCCATGGCGTCCAGGATCTCCGTGGGCGCGTTCTCCGAGTCGGCAATGACGCTGAAGGCCACCGAGTCACGGGCGAGCGTCACGTTCTTGATCGCGGCCTCGGTCGGCAACTTGTCGGCGATCTCGTTCAACAGCCGCGGGTAGTCGATGCTGCCGGCGACGGCCGACTTCAACTTGCCCTCGAGGGCCTTGATCTTGTTGGAGTCGGCCTGGATCTTGGCCATGCTGGCCACCGACTTCTGCAGCGTCGCTGCTTCAGTGTGCGCGGCCTGGGCCTTGGCTTCCAGGTCGGAGACGTGGTTGGCCTTGCTGAAGCTCACGACGGCGAGTCCAGCGGCCACCACACCGACGGCACCCGCCAGCATCAGCCGCTCGCGGCGGCGGGCATCGCCAGCGTTGAACACGTCAGGTAGGAGCGACGGTGTGTGCCCATCGGTGCGCAGCGCCGCGGGAAGAGCCAGTGCAGTGGGCGCAAGGAACGGCCGGTCGAGGTTGTACGGCGACGAGCCGCCGTAGGCGGCGAGCACGTCGAGGGCGTGGAGCGGATGAACCGGCACGCCGATCGTCGCTCGCAGGCAGTCGATCAGGAGCCGCTCGTGGGCGCTGGGCACCGAACAGAGGACGCCATTGACCTTGCCCGCCCGTAGCTGGGTGGCGGCGAAGGCGAGGGTGTTGCGCACCTCCTCCATGAGCGGGAAGAGGCGATCGGCCAGAGCGGCGGGATCGCCGCCGGCGGCCAGCGCATCCCGACCGAGCCCGGCACCCAGGGTGCGGGCGAACACGGCGGTGCCGGCATACACGAGCACCACGTTGGTGACGTCGTCACCGACGTCGACGATGGCCTCCAGGCCGGGGGCGGCGACCTCTTCGCCTGTGGTTGCCGCCGAGGGCAGCAGCGGGGCGGCCACCCGGGCCAGCAGGAGCGGGATCACGTCGACACGCCGCACCCGCAGGCCGGCCTGGTTGGCGGCCTGTACGGCGTTGGTGACGAGGTCCCGGTGGGCGGCCACGAGGAGCACGGCGCGGGTCTCGTCGCCGCCCTGGGCCACACCGAGGTCCTGGAAGTCGACGATGGCGTCGTCGGGGTTGATCGGGAGATGGTCACCGATCTGGAACTTGAGGGCCGAACGCAGGTCGGCGTCGGGCATGTTCGGCACGTCGACCGGCCGGATGGCGACCCGGGGCGAGCCGATGGCCAGGTTGACGTCCTTGGCGCTGAACTCGCCGACCCGCCACAGCTCGCGAATGGCCTCGGCCACATGGGCGACGTCGGTGATCTCACCACCGTTCACCGTGCCAGGGGCAAGGGGCACCTCGCCGGCGCGGGTGACGGCCAGGCCGCTCTTGCGGTCCACGGCCACGGCGCGCACGGCATCGGAGTCGATGACGAGGCCGATGCCCGCCTGCTTGGCTGGTCTGAGGGATTTCTTCATCGCGTTCCCGTTTCGGCGGAGGGTGCAGGATGCAGTCGGGGCTCAGGCCCAACCGACGTCGTTGCTGGTGGCTGTGAAGGTGAGGCTCGTGTCGGCCGCGTCGCACGTGGCCGTCGTGGTGTGCAGGTAGTACGTGCCGCCCGAACCGCTCAGGTCGATGCGGAGGAAGTAGCAGTCGCCCGACACGGCCCGGTTGGTCATCGTGAGCACGTTGCCGGTGGTATCGAGGTCGTACCCGATCACCTTCGGCGCCGCTGAGGTGGCGGCCTGCCAGGTGACCGAGCGGTCGGATGCGTCGAGGTCGGCGGCGACGGTCGCGGCCTTCCAGGTACCGCCGTTGCGGGCGGCAACGGCGGTGGCGAGGGACTCAGCGGCCCGCAGGTTGGACTGCGCCGCCTTCTGCTTGGCGCCGTTCTGGGCGCCGACGAACTTCGGCACCGCGATGGCGACGAGGGTGCCGATGATGAGGACGACGACGAGGAGCTCGATGAGGGTGAAGCCATCGTCGCGATCGTCGGTGCGGTGGAACACGCCAGCTCCCAGGTGCCGAGGTCGTGCGGGGACGTGAGGCGGGCCGGAGGAGGCTGGTGCCTCCTCCGGCCCTCACATCACGGCTTGGCCCAGCCGAGGTCGTTGCTGGTCTGCGTCACGGCGATCGTCGAGCCGGCCGTCGTCGTGCCCGGAGCGGCGCTGGCGTCGCAGCCGGTGATCGAGCCACCGATGAGCGCAGCACCGTAGAAGGTGCCCGCTGTCGAGGCGGCGCTGTTGTCGATCTTGGTGAAGTAGCACATGCCGTCGGCCGAGCGCACCACGAGGGTGACCGACTGTGCGCTCGTCACCGAGACACCGATCGCCTTCGGACCCGTCGAGACCTTGTCGGCCCAGCTGACCGACTTGTCGACGGCCGACAGGTCCGTCAGCAGGGTGGCGACGGTGGCGTTCCACTGGCCGCCGCCGTTGGTGTAGACGGTCGAGGCCAGGCTCTCGGCCGCACGCAGGTTCGACTGCGCCGCCTTCTGCTTGGCGCCGGTCTGCGCGCCGAGGAACTTCGGCACGGCGATGGCGACGAGGATGCCGATGATCAGCACGACCACCAACAGTTCGATGAGGGTGAAGCCCTCGTCACGCTTCTTCTTGAGCTCAGTGAGCAACGGATTCTCCTAGCGGTTCCGGTTTGGGGGTCTACGGGTTTCCTCGCCCTGGACCATCTCCTGAACCTGCCGGCGGAACCGTCAGGGCCTTTCTCCAGGAAGTCCATCCGACCGCGGCCTGCACGGCCGGTAGGTCACGTTTGACTTTGCGTCCCCGTCTCTCGGCGGGTTTGCCCTTGTCAAGAGAAGTCAGCGGGCACTCATCCCATCGGCGTTGCCGCACCGGGACCTGAGCCACTTGAAGCACACTTGACGGTTCCGCCGTGGGGCTTGACGTTCGGCTCTGGTACGCGTCAGTGGCCCGACCCCTAGAGGGGTCGGGCCACTGCGCGCTGGTGGTGCGATGGGGTGCTACTTCACTTTGGTGATGATCTCGAACATCGGCATGTACAGCGCCACGACCATGGCGCCGACGGTGCCGCCGAGGAACGCCATCAGCAGCGGTTCGAGAAGTGACGTCAGCCCGTCGACCGCGGCCTCGACCTCGTCCTCGTAGAAGTCGGCGACACGCGAAAGCATCTCGTCGACCGACCCGGTCTCCTCGCCGACGGCGAGCATCTGCACCACCATCGGCGGGTAGATGTCGTGGGTCGCCATGGGCATCGACATCGGCTGCCCGTTGCGCACGCCGTTGCGGATGTCCTCGATGGTCGACTCGACCACGGCGTTGTTGACCGTGTCGGCGGTGATCTCGAGCGACGTCAGGATGTTGACGCCCGAGCGCAGCAGCACCGAAAGCGTGCGGGAGAACCGGGCGATGGCCGACTTGTGCACGATGGTGCCGAACACCGGCGCCTTGAGGGCCATCTTGTCGAGTGTCGCCTTGCCGCCGGGTGAGGCTTTCCACTGCTTGAAGAAGTACGTGCCCGCCACGCCTGCCGCGATGACGCCGTACCAGTAGTTGCGCAGGAAGTCGGAGAGGGTCACCAGCACCTGGGTCGGCAGGGGCAGTTCGCTGCCGAACGACGCGAAGAGGGTGGTGAACTTCGGGACGACGAAGACGAGCATGGCCGACACGATGATCGCCACCAGGCTGAGCACGCCGACCGGGTACATCATGGCGGACTTGACCTTCCGCTTCAGGGCGAGCTGCTTCTCGATCGTGGTGGCGAGCTGCATGAGCACGGAGTCGAGGACACCGCCGGCTTCGCCGGAGCGCACCATGGCGACATAGAGCCGACTGAAGACCTTCGGGTGGCTCCCGAACGCCTGGCTGAGCGAGGCACCCCGTTCGATGTCGGTGCGAACCTGCTTGAGTGTCTCGGAGAGCAGCTTCGACTCGCTCTGCTCGCTCAGGATGTCGATGGCGCGGATGAGCGGCAGACCGCTGTTGATCATCGTGGCGAACTGGCGGCTGAACACGGCCAGGTCGCGCGTCTTGAGCTTCTTGCCGCCGAACGACATGTCCTTGCCGAACTTGCCCGTGGAGGCGTTGCCGGACTCCTCGATGGACACCGGCACGAAGCCCATGCCGCGGAGCTTCTCGACCACGAGCGCCTTGGACTCGCTCTCGAGGGAGCCCTCGATGAGCTTGCCTTCCTTGTTGCGGACTTTGTACTGGAAGGTCGTCGTCATGGGTTGCCTTCGGGGGTTCGGTGGTCAGCTCGGATACGGGGACGGACTCGTCAGCGCGACAGCAGGCGGCGGAGGTCTTCGGGGTTGGCGCAGCGCTCGACGGCCATCTCGAGGGTGATCTGGCCGGTGCGCACGAGGTGGGCCAGCGACTGGTCCATCGTCTGCATGCCGTACTGGCCGCCGGACTGCATGGCCGAGATGATCTGATGCGTCTTGCCTTCACGGATGAGGTTCCGCACGGCCGAGGTGACCATGAGGATCTCGGTGGCGACCAGGCGGCCCATCTTGCTGGACTTCGGGACGAGCTGCTGGGTGACCACGGCCATGAGCGACGATGTCAGCTGCGTGCGGATCTGGGACTGCTGGTGGGCGGGGAACACGTCCACGATGCGGTCCACGGCCTGGGGGGCGTCCTGGGTGTGGATGGTGGCGAACACGAGGTGACCGGTCTCGGCCGCGGTGATCGCCGTCGAGATCGTCTCCAGGTCGCGGAGCTCGCCGACGAGGATGACATCGGGGTCCTGGCGCAGCACGTGCTTCAGGGCGTTCGGGAACGAGTGGGTGTCCTCCCCCACTTCGCGCTGGTTCACGATGGCCGTCTTGTGGCGGTGCAGGAACTCGATCGGGTCCTCGACCGTCATGATGTGCACGCTGCGGGTCGTGTTGATGATGTCGATCAGCGCCGCCAGCGTCGTCGACTTGCCCGAGCCGGTGGGGCCGGTCACCAGCACGAGGCCACGGGGGAACTCGGCCAGCGAAGCGACCGCCGGCGGATGGCCGAGATCCTGCAACGTCTTGATCTCGGACGGAACGGCGCGCATGACCGAGCCGACGCTGCCCCGCTGGAAGAACACGTTGACGCGGAAGCGGCCGATGCCGTGCACGCCGTACGAGAGGTCGAGCTCCTGCTCGGCCTCGAAGCGCTCCCGGTGCCGGGGCGTGAGGATGGTGGAGAGGAGGCGCCGGATGCTCGAGTTCTCCTGCACCGGGTACTCGGTGAGCCGCTTGAGCTCACCGTGGATGCGGGCCACCGGCTCGGAGCCGGTGGTGAGGTGGAGGTCGGAACCGCCCAGTTCCACCACTCGGCGGAGGAGGTCGTCGATGTGCATCGCCAGCGCGTCAGCCATGGCCGTCCGATCGGCAGTTCAGGAGCCTTGTTGAAGGCTTCGGGGTTCGGTTTTCAGGTTCTCGTCAGTGATGCGTGCGGTCGATGGACCGTCACACCACGACGCGGAGGAGCTCTTCGAGCGTCGTGTAGCCGCGGGCCACGTTCGCCGCGCCGGCCTGGCGCAGGGTCAACATCCCGCTCTCGATCGAGCATCGCTTGATGGCATCGGCGTGGGCATGACCGGCGATGAGAGCCCGCATCTCCTCGGTCACGAGCAGGATCTCGTGCACACCGAAGCGACCCCGGTATCCGGTCTTGCCGCAGGCCGGGCAGCCCTTGGCCCGGTAGATCGTGTCCTCGACCACGACGTCGCCGTCGCGGGTGAGCAGCTCCACGTCGGCCTTGCTCGGCTCGTAGGGCTCCTTGCACCGCTCGCACAGCTTGCGCATGAGTCGCTGGGCGACCACGCACGAGATGGCGCTCGAGATGAGGAACGGTTCCAGGCCCATCTCGATGAGGCGGGACGGCGTCGACGACGAGTCGTTCGTGTGGAGCGTGGAGAGCACGAGGTGGCCGGTGAGGGCCGCTTCCATGGCGATGGTCGCCGTCTCGCGGTCGCGGATCTCACCGATGAGCACGATGTCGGGGTCGGACCGCAGGATCGACCGCAGAGCCGAGGCGAACGTGAGGCCGGCCTTCGGGTTCACCTGCACCTGGTTGATGCCGGGCAACCGGTACTCGACCGGGTCCTCGACGGTGATCACGTTGCGCGACACATCGTTGATCTGGTTGAGGGTGGCGTACAGCGTGGTCGACTTGCCCGAACCGGTCGGACCCGTCACCAGGATGGTGCCGTAGGGCAGGCCCATGACCGACTTGAAGCGGTCGAGCGAGTTCGGCAGGAAGCCGAGGTCGGACAGGCCGAGGAGCGCGGTCGACTTGTCGAGCACACGCATGACGACCTTCTCGCCGTACACCGTGGGCAGCGTGGCGACGCGCAGGTCGGCCGGCTTGCCGCCGAAGGTGGCGCTGATGCGGCCGTCCTGGGGCACGCGCTTCTCGGCGATGTTGAGGTCGGCCATGATCTTGAGGCGCGAGATCAGGCCGGCCTGCACACCCTTGGGCGGCCGCATGACCTCGTGGAGCACGCCGTCGATGCGGTACCGGACGCGCACGTCCTTCTCACCCGGCTCGATGTGGATGTCCGACGCCCGGTCCTGGATGGCCTGCTTGATCAGCATGTTGGCCAGCTTCACGATCGGGGCGTCGTCGACGACCTCCGACAGCGCCGACAGGTCGGCATCGTCGTCGTCCTCGCCCCCCATGGCCGAGAAGTCCTCGACGTCGGCATCGGCCCGCAGGTAGCGGTTGATGGCGCTGTCGATCGCTTCCTGGGTGGAGACGACGACCTTCACCGGAGCACGGGCGGCCGAGCGGATGTCGTCGACCGCGAGCACGTTGGCCGGGTCGGCCACGGCCACCACGAGCACGGCGCCGTCCCAGGCGATCGGCAGGGCCGAGTAGCGGCGGGCGAGCGACTCGGGGATGCGCGCCGCCGCCGTCGGGTCGACCTGGAAGTCGGCGAGATCGACGAACTCGATGCCGAGCTGGCGAGCCAGCTCCTGGACGAGCCCGGCCTCGGTGATGGCGCCGTGATCGATCAGGATGCGCGCCAGGCTGCCACCCTCGACCTGTTGCCGGGCGCGGGCGCTGTCGAGCTGGTCCTCGGCGATGAGACCACGTTGGAGCAGCAGGAACCCCAGTGGTGCATCGTCGGCGATGATCTCAGTGGCGGACATGGTGGGAACTTCCCCTCTTGGACAACTCAGTCCCGCATCGACGACAAGAACTTGAACAGGAGCGCACGGTTCACCAGCTCGTCCTCACCGACGACCGAGCTACCGAAGTCGTCGGCCGGTGCGATCGGCGGGTCGGCGTCGGCCGGCCGGGGTGCGACGGCGTCACGGTCGAACGCGGCGAGTGGAGCGACCGGTCGGGGGGCCGGCGGCCGAACGGGCGCGGCCGGCGCCCCGGCGACCGGTGTCGTCGGGGGAGGTGCTGGTGCCTCGTCGGCCCACAGGTCGGCGGTCGCCGGCAGGGCCGGCTCGGCCGGCAGGGCCGGCCCGGCCGACTCGTCGGCCCCCCAGGCGCCGGCGTCCGGTGCGGTGGTCCGCACCGTGGGAGTCGGCTCGTGGTCCCATGTGGTCGTCTCGATCTCGGTGGGGGTCTCGCCCCACTCGTCATCGGCGACCACGGCGGCAGGGGCGGCGGTGGACCAGGCATCGTCGGCCGCCGCGGGTGCATCGTCGACCCAGCCGGGGTCGACCGGGGTGGCCGGGCTCGCCGCCGGCTCGAGTCCGACCGGCGTGAGCGGCGAAGGTGCCTCTGCGGTGACCGGCACCGGCACCGGCGCTGCCGGCGCGACCGGCGGTGCGAAGCCGGCGGGTGGTGCCGGGGCCGGGAGCGGGGCGGCGCCGGGCGGCGGCAAGGCCGGGGGTGCGAGTGCCGCCGCCACCGGCGGGGCCGCGAGCACGCGTGGCGCGGCCACGATGGTGACGAGGCCCTCGATGGCCAGGGCGTGCACGGTCTGCATGGCGGCGAGCTGTCCGAGCTCGAGCAGCTGCGCCAGCTCGCCCACCGGCCGGCCGCCGGCGATGCGGGCGAGCACTCGCCACTGGTCGTCGCTCATGTCGATGCCGCCGGGCGGCAGCGTTGCGACGAGGCGGACCACGGCCCGGTCGTCGGGCACGACACGCAGGATCTCGTGCCACGCCGCGGCCGTGGCGCCGGCCTGGGTGAGGGCGACGTCGAGGTCGATGGAGGCCTCGGCCAACGCCTCGACGACCTCGGCGTCGGTCGCCTCGGTCACGCTGATGCCGGCGTCGGGAACGGCGAGTGCCGCCGCGAGCTGGTCGAGCGGTGGTTCGAGCGAGTCACCGAGGGGTGCGATGCGGTGCCCGCCCACGGCGAACGTCACGGGCGTGCCCGTGCCCGTCACGACCACGCGGGCCGACGGCAGGGCCGCGCCGCGACGCAGGGCCTCGGCGAGCGGGCTCGCGGCGGTGGCTGGTCGCGTCGACACGTCCTCTTCCATCGGCCGATCGGCGGGATCATTGAGCATCACGCCGCCGATGCCAGGGAGGGCCGGACGGTGGCCAGGCCGAGTCCTACGAGCTCGGCGACCCGACGCCGCACGGCCGGTAGCCCCAGGCCGACGGCGTGGGCCAGGGCGGCGACGGTGGCGCCGTCCCCGACGGCGCTGACGATCTGCCAGTGCTCGTGGTCGAGGTGGACGCGACGGAAGCCGGGCTCCTCGTTCAACTGCACGACGTGCTCGGTCCTGAGGTCACTGTCGTCGCCGTGCCGGCTGAGCAGCTCGTCGACGGCGGCGAGCGTCTCGCCGACCTCGAAGCCGCGGGCGTTCCCACCGACGCCATCGGGATGGAACGCGAACCGACCTGACGGCCAGGTGACCACGTCCGCGAGGACATCACCCAGCGAGGTGACCGAGGGGGATGCGGCGAGCGTAGGCATGCTGGCGTCGGCGCCGACACCGGCGCCCACCAGGCGGCCTTCGCGCAGCGCGACGAGGCCGAGGCACGGCTCGGCGTGCACGACGAGCCGGCCGGTGCGCTCCGTGAGGGCCAGGAACTCGAGCAGGCCGCGCACCGGAAACGTGTCGATGGACCCTTGGACGGGCATGACCGGCGTCCTCCTCACGCGCTTGACGATCTCCCGACTCCATCGGCGCAGCATGGGTCCGGTTTGAGGGGACGCATTGGCAAAGGATCCGCAAGCGCGCTTGAGCGTGTCTTGCCGGTGACCGATAGTGGAGGCATGGTCGGACGCTCCACGGACGCGGAGAGTGACGCCGGCCCACCGGAGATCGACCCGCGCGCCGGCGTGACGGCGGCGACCGTTGCCGCCGCCTTGTGGGTCGCGGCTGAAGAGGACCTCCCCGGTGCGCTGGCGCGGGCCACCACGATGGTGGCGGCCACGCGTGAACTGGGCACCGACGACCCGGTCGGGTCGGCCCGCGTGCAGGCGACGCTCGGTCATCTCCTGCTGCTGTCGCACGAGCCGCAGCGCGCCGCCGCCGAGCTGCGCGCCGCCGTGCCTCTGCTCGAGGGGGCGGCCGACGACGTGTGGCTCGCCCGCGCCCTCGGTCGGCTGGCCGTGGCCGAGACGGTCACCGGCCACCCCACCGAGGGCCTGCGCACCGCCGAGCGCGCCGTCGCGCTGGCCCATGCCTGCGACACGCCCGGGATGGCGCTGCTCACGCTGTCGAGCATGGGTGCGACCCTGCTCGACCTCGGCGATCCGCTCGGCGCCATCGAGCAGCTCGCCGCTGCGCTGGCCCTGGCCGACGAGGCCGACCGGCGGGGCGATGTCGCCCTCGTGCTCGCCCACCTCGCCGAGGCGTTCCAGGCGGTGGGCGACCTGCCCGCGGCCGAGCGCTACGCCGAGCTCGCCGTCGTCACCGCCGACCAGGACACCGCCGCCCACGCTCGCTTCGTGGGCCGCCTCGTGCTGGCGACCACCCACCAGGCGCGCGGCGACCACGCCGCGGCCATCGCCACGGCCGAGGCGGCCGAGGCGCTCGGACGGTCGAGCGTGCTGGCCTCCGTGCGACCCCAGGCGCTGCTGGTGCGCATGGCCAGCCTGCGGGCGTTGGGCCGCGCCGCCGAGGCGGTCGCCGCCGCCGATGCCCACCTGGCCGAGACCGAACGGGCACCCACGTCGAGCCGGCGGGCGGTCACGCGCGAACGGCTGCTGGCCAACCTGGACCTGGGCGCCCACGGCGAGGTCATCGACGACGCCGAACGGATCCTCAGCGCGACCGAGTCGACGTCACCCATGCACGCGCTGGCCTACGAAGCGCTGGCCGAGGTGGCGCGCCGCAAGGGTGACCATCGCGCCGAGGCGCACCACCTGCGCCGCGCCCTCGATGCGGTGCGCACCTCGCACCAGGAGGAGACGACGCGTCGCAACCTGGCCATCCGCACGCGCGCCGAAGTGGTGCGAGCCGAGCTCGCGGCCGCCGAGCAACGGCGGCGCACGAACCAGTTGCAGCACGCGCTGGAGGCGCTGGAGCGAGACCGGGCCGACCTGCTCGCCTCGGAGGCGCACCGCGCCGGCCTCATCGCCCAGCTGGAACGGCTGGCCGACGAGGACCCACTGACCGGGCTGCCCAACCGGCGCCGGATGGAGCGGGCCATGCTCGAAGCACCCGCCACCATGGGTGGCCTGGTCAGCTTCGCCCTCGTGGACGTCGATCACTTCAAGCAGGTGAACGACAAGTTCGGGCACCCGGTCGGCGACCGCGTGCTGGCCCGCCTGGCCCGCCTGTTCGCCCGGGGCACCCGACCGCGCGACGTCGTGGCCCGGGTCGGCGGTGAGGAGTTCGCCATCCTCATGGCCGACGAGATCGACCGCACGATCGGCGCGGTCGAGCGTCTGCGCGGCGTGGTGGCCGACGAGCATTGGGGGGACCTGGCGCCCGGGCTGGTGGTCACCGTCAGCATCGGCCTCGTGCCGCTCACGCCGGGCGAGACGCTCGACGTGGCCCTCGGCCGGGCCGATCGGCCGCTGTACGCGGCCAAGGCCGCCGGCCGCGACCGCGTCGCCGTGGGCGGCCGCGACACCTGAGCCGCTCGACGCCGGCCCGCGGTCAGAGATGGCGTTCGATCACCGCGTTGGCGTGGGCCGGGAAGCCCTCGTGGCCCGACAGCGCCAGGATGCTCGGCGCCATGCGGGCCAGCGCCCGCTGGTCGGCCCGCGCCACCGCGGTGCGCTTCAGGAACGTGTCGACCGTGATGCCCGACGACACCTTGGCCCAACCGTTGGTGGGCAGCGCGGCGGGCGCCCCGATCACGAAGTTGCCGGCCGAGAACGGCGTGTACTGGCCGATCAGGATCTCGCCGGCGTCGGTGAGCAGGTCGAGCAGTTCGGACTCCACATCGGCGGCCACCGAGAGCTGCAGGTGCTCGGGGGCGAAGGCGTTGGCGACGGCGGCGGCCTCGTCGGGCGAGCCCACCAGCACCGCGCCCCCGTTGATGCCGAGCGCCTGGGCGGCGTAGGCCCGGCGGGGCTCGGGCAGGGCGGCGAGCTGGCGGGCCAGTTCGGCCTGCACCGGAGCGATCAGCTCGCGGCTCCACGTGACGAGCACCGAGGTGGAGTCGGCGCCGTGCTCGGCCTCGTTCAGCAGGTCGGCGGCGAGCAGGGCCGGGTCGACCGAACCGTCGGCCACGATCAGGCTCTCGGACATGCACAGCAGCGTCACGCCGACGCAGCCGAAGCGTTGCACCTCGAGTTGGGCGATGGCCACGGGCGGGCTGCCCGGGCCGCACACCTTGGCGACCTTGGGGATGTGCTCGGTGCCGAAGGCCAGCGCGGCGACCCCGGCAGGACCGTTCACCCGGAACACCTGGTCGATGCCGAGCATGCGCGCCGTGACCAGCACGGCGGGGTCCACGTCGCCTCCGGTGCCGGGCACGGGTGGCACGACCACGGCTACCTGGGGCACGCCGGCGACCTTGGCCGGCGTGCCGATCTGGCCCAGCACCGACGGGAAGCTGCCCTTGCCGCTGGGCACGAACAGGCCCACCGACACGATGGGGCTGACCTTCTCCCCCGCCGTCAGGCCGGGCTCCATCTCCATCGACCACGTCTGTTGGTGGGACAGGATGCGCTCGTTGAAACGGCGCACGTGGTCGATGAGATCGGCGATGGCCGCCTTCACCGGCGCGGCCACCTGGGCCTCGGCGGCGGCGAACTCTTCGGCGGTGACCGCCAGGCGGTCGGGGGTGATGTGGACGTCGTCGAAGCGGGCCAGGGCCCGTACCACGGCGGCGTCGCCGTCGCGGCGGACCTCGTCGACCAGAGCGGCGATGTCGGCCCGCAGGCCGTCGTCGAACACCAGGTCCTGACCCCGCTCGAGGAGCTGGCGGCGGGTGGACTCGTCGGCCTTGTCCCATTCGACCACCCGCATCACCTCGTCGGCCATGACCTGCTCCTCCGCTCCGGCCGCCGTCGTGGCGCCGGCGGCGACACTACCGGCGCGGCCCCGTCGGGCACGGGCCCGCCGGCGCCGGTGCGACCGATGGCCGTCAGGTCGGGACCATCGCCTCCCGACGAGCGGGACGCGTCGGCGTAGCGTCGTGACCATGACGATGATCGACGCGCGCAACGCCATGACGGTGCTGGACGAGAGCGAGTGCTGGCGGTTGCTGGCGGCCACGGCGGTCGGCCGGCTGGCCGTGAGCATCGCCAACCATCCCGACATCTTCCCGGTGAACCATCTGGTCGACCAGGGCACGATCGTGTTCCGCACCTCCGAGGGCACGAAGCTGGCCGCGGCCACGCTGGGCATCGGCGTGGCGTTCGAGATCGACGGTTACGACCCCGAGGGCGGCCAGGCGTGGAGCGTCGTCGCCCACGGCGTGGCCCACGAGATCGAGGCTCTCGACGAGCTCATGGCGGCCGAGGAGCTGCCGCTGTTCCCGTGGAACACGTCGCCCAAGCATCGGTGGGTTCGGGTGCAGGTCGACGAGGTGTCGGGCCGCCGCTTCGAGGTCGGGGCCGGGGCCACGCCGACGGCCTGAGCCGAACCGCCAGCCTCAGTCGACGGTCAGATCGCCACGCCGCGCTCGGCGTCGCGCTTGGCGACGAGGGCGGTGAACGCCGCGCCGAGCTGGCGGATCTGCGTGGGCGTGAGGTGGTCGAGGAAGTGCCGGCGGACGCCGGCCAGGTGGGTGGGCGCCGACGCTTCGAGCGTGCGCCGCCCCTTCGGCGTCAGCACGGCCAGGCTGACCCGGCGGTCGTCGGGCGCCGGTTCGCGCGCCACCAGGCCGTCGCGCACGAGGCCGTCGAGCCGGCGGGTGAGGCCGCTGGGCGACAGGCGCAGGCGGCCGGCCAGATCGCACATGCGCAACCGCTGGTCGGGTGCCTCCGAGAGGTGCACGAGCACGCCGTAGTCGCCCACTCCGAGGCCGTGGCTGCCCAGCAGCTCGTCCTCGAGGTCGGCCTGGATGCTGTGGATCGACTCGACGTAGCCACGCCAGGCCGCCATCTCGTCGTGGTCGAGCCACGGGACGTCGGTGCCGCTTCCGCCACTGCTCACGTCACGAGCCTATCGGCATGTTTGCCGCAGCAATAGTTGCGGGTACAACATCACCCCGGGAATACTTGCGCCCGCAAGAAAGTTCTACCCGTCGCCACCCGCCCGCCCCTTGAACCGGGGCCCACAAGGAGAACCACCATGGCCGACCTCAACAGCCTCACCCCCGGAACCTGGAACGTCGACACGTCGCACTCCCGTGTCGGCTTCGTCGCCCGCCACCTCATGATCGCCAAGACCCGCGGTCACTTCAACACCTTCTCGGCGGTCATCACGGTGCCCGAGGACCGCCTCGGCACCACGCTCGAGGCCAGCGTCGACCTGACCTCCGTCGACACCGCCGACGCCAACCGTGACGGCCACCTGAAGAGCGGCGACTTCTTCGACGTGGAGAACCACCCGACCATGATGTTCAAGAGCACTGGCATCAAGGCCGACGGTGGCGACTTCCTGCTCACCGGCGACCTCAGCCTGCACGGTGTCACCAAGTCGGTCGAGTTCGAGCTCGAGTTCGAGGGCGTGACCCAGGACCCGTGGGGCAACACCCGCGCCGGGTTCAGCGCCAAGACCGAGATCAACCGCAAGGACTGGGGCCTGGAGTGGAACGCCCCGCTCGAGGCCGGCGGCGTGCTCATCGGCGAGAAGGTCAAGATCGACATCGAGATCGAAGCGGTCAAGGCGGCCTGACGCCCGCGGCCGTCGAAGGACGGCGCCGACATCCGCAACTTCGACCGGCCCGGCGACAAGCGCTTCGTCGTCACGGTCACGCCGGGCAAGGTCAACGCGAGCGCGTGAGCAGCTGGCGGGCGTAGGCCAGCGCGTGGAGCAACGAGTCGGTGAACGCCTGACCCGTCCACGCGATGTCGAACGCGGTGCCGTGGTCCACCGACGTGCGCACGATGGGCAGCCCGAGCGTGACGTTTACCCCCGAGTCGAACGCCAGCAGCTTCATGGGACCGTGACCCTGGTCGTGGTACATGCAGACGATGGCGTCGTAGCGCTGGCGGTGCACCGCCTGGAAGAAGACGGTGTCGGCCGGATGCGGGCCGGAGGCATCGATGCCTCCGGCCCGCGCCGCGTCGATGGCGGGCACGATGTGCTCGGCGTCCTCGCTACCGAACAGGCCGTGCTCGCCGGCGTGCGGGTTCAACCCGCACACGGCGATGCGCGGCGCGTCGAGAAAGCGGTGCAACGTCTCGTGGGTGAGGCGCACCACTTCGAGCACGCGCGGGGTGCGCACGCGCTCGATGGCTTCACGCAACGAGCAGTGCGTGCTCACGTGCGTGACCGCCAGTGACCCGTTGGTGAGCATCATCGTCACCTTCGACGCCCCGCAGATCTCGGCGATCATCTCCGTGTGGCCCACGAACGCCGGGTCGCTGCGCTGGGTGGCCTCCTTGTTCATCGGCATGGTGACGATGGCGGCCACGTGCCCGGCCAGCGCGTCGCGAGTGGCCCGTTCCACGTAGGCGCGCGCCGCCGCGCCCGAGGCGGCATCGAGCACGCCGGGCCGGAGCTCGGCGGCGCCCAAGCGGGCCAGGTCGACCACGGCGAGCTCGCCGGAGGCGACGGTGTCGCCCGGTGTGGCCACGGCTCGCACCCGCGCCGCGTCGAGCCCGAGCAGGCCGGCGCCGGCCCGCAGGATCGCCGCGTCGCCGTAGACCACGACGTCGTCGGTCAGGTGCCCGGCGGCGTGGGCCCGCAGCACGATCTCGGGGCCTACGCCGGACGCGTCGCCCATGGTGATGGCGATCGGTGGCGCGCTCACGCCGGTGCTCCCGCGGTGAGGAGGCGAACGAGGGTGCCCTCGTCGCCGAACCCGCCCGGCTTGGTCACCACGGTCACCGACGGGTCGTCCACGAGGTGGCATCGTGCCACGCCGATGCCGAGGCTGCCCTCCACCGTGAGGGCGCGCTCGCCCAGCACGGCATCGGCGGTGTCGCCCCCCACCAGCACGAGCGTGCGGTCGTGGCGGCGGTCGTGCCGGGCCAGGGCCCGCGCGGCCAGCGCCCGGCACACGGCCAGCGGGTCGCCGGGCTCGTCGGGTGCGACGAGCACCAGCCAGGGCGCGTCGGCGGTGGCGCCGGTGCCGTCGTCGGCGACGCCGCCCGCGGCGACCAGGGTCGTCACCTGGCGGCGGGCCATCGGGTGGGCACTGCCGACCACCACCAGCACGGGGGTGCCCAGCGCAGTGTCCAGCGATTGCCGGCGGCCCGGCCCGATGGCGTCGGCGAGGGCGCCGATGGCGGCGGCCGTGCCGGCCAACAGCACGTCGGGGTGGGCCGCCACCGCATGGGCGACGGCACCGACGTCGGCGTCGGTGGTCGCGTCCACCACGACCACGCCGACGTCGCCGCGCGCGAGCCAGGCCGTCAGCGCGTCGGCGTCACGCACCGCCGTGACCACCACCCCGGCGCGCGCGAGGTGCACCGCCGGCTCGCTGTCGTGCACCGGATGGCGAGGGTCACGCCCCGCGGGCCCTTCGGCCACCGGGACACCGTGGTCGAGCACCACACCATCGCGGCACACCCGCCCGGCGGCCGGGAACGCGGCCAGCACCACGATGCGCCGGCGGCCGGCGTCGATGCGGCCGGCCAGCTCGACGGCCCAGTTGCCCCGCAGCGTCGAGTCGATCTTGTGGGCGTGGTGCCCGCCGGGCCACGCCTCGGCCAGGGCGGCGCGGGTGCGCGCTTCACCGGGGGTGGCGTGCCGGGTGCGCAGGTCGACCACGTCGGCCCCCAACCGGTCGAGGGTGCCGTAGCGGGCCGCGGGGTGGGTGTGGAGCCGGGTGGTGAACCCGGCGTCGGCGCACGCCGCCGCCGTCTCGAGCGCGCCGGTGCGATCGTCGGCGGCGACGGCCAGGCCGGTCATCGGGCGAAGGCCACCAGCGCGCCGGCCTGGTCGTGCAGGGCCAGGCCGCGCGCCACGATCTCCACATCGGTGCGGGCGGCCAGCTCGGCGGCCACGGCCTCGCTGACCCACGCCCGATGCGGGTGCCGCGTGTCGACCACGCGCATGGCCCGGACCGCAAGGGCGTCGCGCACGGTGGCGCCGCGCAGGCACAGGTCCCACACGTGGCGGGCGTCGTCGGCGACCACGGGCATCTTCCCACGGAGAAGGAACCCCGACGTGACGATGTTGGTGCGCGTCGCATCCCAGTCGATCGAGTCCACGAACGATTGGGGGACCACGTCGGCCAGGCCGAGCCCGCAGGCATTGCCGTGGCTCGCCGGGGTCAGTCGGTGGCAGCCGATCATGGCGACATCGGGCCACACCGGGTCGGCCTCGCCGCGGATCATGAGACGGCCGATCACGTTGGTGTCCATCCCACAGCCGCTGATGTCCTTGCCCATCTGGTCCACCAGCAGCACGTCGAGCGCGTCGACCAGCAGCCGGGGCATGCTGGCGCGGGCCACTGCCAGAAGCTCCTGCTCGCGCGCCGGGATGTCGGGGGCGGCGACGACATCGATCCGGCACGGCGCGCCGAGCGGGCTTTCGACCACGCCGACGCCGACCAGCACGTTGCCCGCCGCCAGCACCTGGCGGGCGACCTGGGGCATCAGGTCGCGCAGGCCGGGCACCCCGAAGGCGTGCAGCGCTTCGGCCTGCACCCGCTTGCCCAAACCGATGGCCAGCATCTTCATGAGGCCACTCTCGAACGGGCCGTGGAAGTCGGTGTGGGGCTTCACCCGGTTGATCACGATGGTGGCCGCCGCCCCTGCGGCGTGGGCGTCCATCACCACGGGCACCGGGCTGTCGCCCCGCGTCAGCGTGACGACGTCCATGGCCGAGCGGATCTCGCAGCCCAGCTCGGCTTCGCCCAGGCGGTAGCCCTCGAGCACCTCGCGCTGGCCCGGGCCGGTGGCGCCACCGTGGCTGCCCATGGCCGGCACCACGAACGGTTCGCCGCCGCTGGCCCTGACCCACGCCACGACGCGCCGGGCCACCTCGGGCAACCCGGCGATGCCGCGTGAGCCGAGGGCGATGGCGATCTCGCCCCGGGGTACGCGGATGCCGCTCGCTTCGAGGGCGGCGTCGGTGTGGGCGGCCACGTCGGCGATGCCGACGTCGGGCAGGTGGGCGTGGACGAGCTGGAAGGGCACGGGCACCGGCATCGTGACGAGCATCGCAGGTCGGCGCGCTACCGTCACCCGCAGGCGTGCCGGGGGCCGCCGAGGAGACCAACCATGCGCGCAGAGCCGCCCACGACCGTCGACTTCCACTTCGACGTGATGTGTCCGTTCGCCTACCAGACCTCGTTGTGGATGCGCGACGTGCGCGACCAGCTCGGCCTGACCGTGAACTGGCGGTTCTTCAGCCTGGAGGAGGTCAACCGAAAGGAGGGGAAGAAGCACCCGTGGGAGCGGGAGTGGTCGTACGGCTGGTCGATGATGCGCATCGGCGCGCTGCTGCGCCGCCACGACATGGCCCTGCTCGACGCCTGGTACGCCCGGGCCGGACGGGCGCTGCACGTGGAGGGGCACAAGCCCCACGAGCCGGCGGTGGCCCGCCACCTGCTGGGCGAGCTCGGCCTCGACCCCGATCTGGTCGACCAGGCGATCGCCGATGTGACCACCCACGACGAGGTGCGCGCCGAGCACCAGCGGGTGGTCGACGCCGGCGGCTTCGGGGTGCCCACCCTGTTCTTCCCCGACGGTCAGTGCCTGTTCGGGCCGGTGGTGATCGACCCGCCGGCGGGTGACGAGGCCGTGGCGCTGTGGCGCCTCGTCGAGGCATGGCTGTCGTTCCCCCACCTGTACGAGATCCAGCGTCCGAAGGGTCGTGACGACCAGCGCCTCATCACCGACACCTTCCGCCCCTATCTCGAGGCCCGCGATTGGGTGAGCATCAACCGGGGCGAAGTCGTCTCCTTCGGTGCCGCCGACCCCAAAGGTGTGACCCGGAGCAGTTCATAGAGCCGAAACATGCCGCTCACACGCAGCGGCAAGGCTGGAGGGTGACATGTGGTGGGGGGACTACGCCAGCCCCGGATGCTGGGACGAGCTGATAGGGACCGACCGCCGGGCCCGGCCGGGTGCGGCCGCGGTCGTGAACCGGCTGATCGAGCTCGGCGCCGAGCTGCTCGACCGCCAACGGGCGGCCGAGACGGTCATCCGCACGATGGGCATCACCTTCTCGGTGTACACCGAGGGCGGCAACGTCGATCGACCGTGGCCCTTCGACATCATCCCCCGGGTGATCACCGCCCAGGAGTGGGCCCGCACCTCCGACGGCCTCGTGCAGCGGCTGACCGCGCTCAACCACTTCATCAACGACATCTACGGCGACCGCAAGATCGTGGCCGACGGCGTGTTCCCGGCCGCGTTGCTGGCCGACTCGGTGAACCTGCGCCCCGAGTGCATGGGCGTCGAGCCGATCCACGGGGTGTGGGCCCACATCTGTGGCTCCGATCTCGTGCGCGACGCCGACGGCAGGATGTACGTGCTCGAGGACAACCTGCGGGTGCCGTCGGGCGTGTCCTACCTGCTGGAGAACCGACAGGTGACCAAGCGGGTTTTCGCCGAGCTGTTCCGCGACGTCGACATCCACCCCGTCGACCAGTACCCCAACAAGCTCTACGAGCTGCTTGCTTCGTTGTCGCCCCGTCCCGGCGAGGTGCCGGTCATCTGCGTGCTCACGCCCGGCATCTACAACTCGGCCTACTTCGAGCACTCGTACCTCGCCCGCCAGATGGGTGCCCAGCTCGTGGAGGGCCAGGACCTCTTCGTCGAGGACGACAAGGTTTTCATGCGCACCGTCGGTGGCCCGGTGCGCATCGATGTGATCTACCGTCGGGTCGACGACCAGTTCCTCGACCCCGAGGTGTTCCGTCCCGACTCGGCCCTCGGTGTTCCGGGCATCATGCGGGCGTGGCGGGCCGGCAACGTGGGCATCGCCAACGCCCCCGGCGCCGGGGTGGCCGACGACAAGGTCGTGTACGCCTACGTGCCCGACATCATCCGGTACTACCTCGGCGAGGAGCCGCTCATCGCCAACGTGCCCACGTGGCGCTGCCACATCCCCGAAGAGCGCGCCGCCGTGCTCGGCGACCTCGACAACGTCGTGGTGAAGCCGGCCAACGAGTCGGGCGGGTACGGGCTCTTCATCGGCAACGCCGCCACCAGGGCCCAGAAGGAAGAGATCCGCGCCAGGGTCCTGCACGACCCGCGCAACTACGTCGGCCAACCCATCCTCCAGCTGTCGACCGCACCCACGCTGTGCGACGACTCGATCGAACCGCGCCACCTCGACCTGCGACCCTTCATCCTGTCGGGCCGTTCGAGCTACGTCACCGCCGGGGGGCTCACGCGCGTCGCACTGCGCAAGGGTTCGCTGGTGGTGAACAGCTCGCAGGGCGGCGGGAGCAAGGACACATGGATCATCGACCCCACCGTCCAGCCCAGCAGAACGGAGCCATGATGCTGCTGTCACGTGTCGCCGAGAACATCTACTGGTCGGCCCGGTACCTGGAGCGCGCCGAGGCGTCGGCCCGACTCGTCGAGGTGCACACCAAGCTGTTCCTCGACCTGCCACGCGCCGCCGGGCTCAGCTGGGCCCCCCTGCTGTTCGTCACCGGCACCGCCGACGAGGTCTCCACGCCCAGCGAGGAGGCGGTGGTGCGCCTGCTCACCGTGGACGCCGGCCACGCGGGTTCGGTGCGCAGCTGCATCAACATGGCGCGCGCCAACCTTCGCCTCACCCGTTCGGTGCTCCCCGAAGCGGCGTGGGAGGAGCTGAACGCGCTCCACCTGTGGGTCGAGGAGAACGCCGGGCGCGCGGTCGACCGGCGCACGCGTCTGGGCTGGACCACCAACGTGATCCGCAAGTGCCAGATGCTCACCGGGCTCCTCGCCGGCATCATGTGCCACGACGAGACGTGGTCGTTCCTGGAGATCGGCCGCCACCTCGAGCGGGCCGACATGACCACCCGGGTGGTCGACGTGCAGGCCGGCGTGATCCTGGACGACGCCGACGAGATGCTACGCCCGTACGCCGACGTCACCTGGGCCAGCGTGCTGCGCTCGCTCGGCGCCCACCAGATGTTCCTGCGCACCACGCGCTCAGGCGTGTCGGGGCCCGGTGCCCTGCGGTTCCTGTTGCGCAACCCGCAGCTGCCCCGCTCGGTGGAGCACTGCCTGACCACCGTGTCGCGCTCGCTCATGGAACTGCCGTACTACGAGGCGCCCATGGCCGCCTGCGCGGCCGTGCAGGAGCTGCTGGTCGACACCGACCTGGACGCCATCGACGCGGCCGAGCTGCACCACTTCATCGACCGGCTGCAGGTCGGCATCTCCGACCTCCACGAGTCGCTCACGTCCACCTACTTCACCTTGTCGCCCGCGGGCACCGCCACTCTCGCCGCGACCGCCTGAGACGGGACGTCACCCGTGCCCATCCGGGTCGCCATCGAGCACCGCACCACCTATCACTTCGACCGGCCCGTCCGGCTGGGCCCCCACGTCGTGCGCCTCCGGCCGGCTCCGCACACGCGCACGCCGACCACCCAGTACTCGCTCACGGTCGAACCGGCGGACCACTTCATCAACTGGCAGCAGGACCCGTTCGGAAACTTCCTGGCGCGCCTGGTGTTCCCCGAACCCGCCACCACGCTGAGCTTCACCGTCGACCTGGTGGCCGACCTGACCGTCATCAACCCGTTCGACTTCTTCCTGGAGGACTCGGCCGAACACATCCCGTTCGCCTATGAGCCCGGGGTGGCCAGCGACCTGGCCCCGTACCTCGTGGTCGACCCGGCGGGGCCCCTGGTGGACGACTTCGTGGGGCGCCTGCGCGCCGAACTGCCCACGCCGATGGCCTCGGTGGCCTTCCTGTGGGAGGTCAATCACCGGGTGCAGCGCGCCGTCGACTACTCGGTGCGCATGGAACCGGGCGTGCAGACGCCAGACGAGACCCTGGCCAAGGCGCTCGGGTCGTGCCGTGACTCGGGCTGGTTGCTCGTGCAGATCATGCGTCGGCTCGGCCTGGCCGCCCGCTTCGTGTCGGGGTACCTCGTGCAGCTCGTGGCCGACGAGGTGCCGCTCGAAGGGCCGTCGGGCCCCACCGAGGACTTCACCGACCTGCACGCCTGGTGCGAGGTGTACGTGCCCGGTGCCGGTTGGATCGGCCTGGACCCCACGTCGGGCCTGTTCGCCGGCGAGGGCCACATCCCCCTCGCCTGCACCCCCGAGCCGACGCGCGCCGCACCCGTCACCGGCGCGCTGGAGCCCGCCGGGGTCACCTTCAGCTACGCCAACATCGTGCGGCGCGTGCACGAAGACCCGCGCGTCACCAAGCCCTACTCGCCCGAGCAGTGGGCCCGCATCGACGCCGTCGGCCACGCGGTGGACGCGGCCCTCGTCGAAGGCGACGTGCGCCTCACCCAAGGCGGTGAGCCCACGTTCGTGTCGGTCGACGACCGCGAGTCCGCGCAGTGGACGGTCGACGCCGACGGTCCGGACAAGCGTGAGCTGGCCACCGAGCTGGCCCGGCGGTTGGTCGAGCGCCATGGTCCGGGCCCGCTCGTGCAGCACACCCAGGGCAAGTGGTACCCGGGCGAGCCGCTCCCCCGCTGGCAGATCCAGCTCACGTGGCGGCCCGATGGCACCCCCCTGTGGCCGCGGCAGGACCTGCTGCTCGATCCCGCCCTCGACGACGACCAGCCCGAGGTGCTCGTCGCCGTGGCAGAACGGTTCGCCCGCGCCCTGTCGGGCCGGCTGGGGATCCCCGCCGACTGCCTGCACGCCGCCTACGAGGATCCGCTGGTCCGCCTCGTGCAGGAGGCCGCCCGGCCCGACGGAGCGCCGCCGGCGCCGCTGGCCGGCGTCGACGAACTGGCCATCGAGCCGAAGCCGGCCGACGCCCGCCTCGCCGCGGTCGCCGCCCTCGACGCCGACCCGGGCGAGCCGGTCGGTTGGACGTTCCCGCTGTTCCGGCAGGAGGACACGTGGGCCACCACCCGCTGGCGCCTGCGTCGGTCGCACGTGTTCCTGGTGCCCGGCGACTCGCCCATGGGCATGCGCCTGCCGTTGCGCTCGCTGTACTGGGCGCCCAAGCCGACCGATCCCGAGCGCTCGCGCTTCGACCGCCTCGCTCCGCTGCCCAAGGAGGTCCGCACCGAGGCGCGCCTCACCGTGGTGCCGCTCGACGAGGCCCGCACCACCGCCGTGTGCGTGGAGCCCCGCCGGGGCCGCCTGCACGTGTTCCTGCCGCCCGTCGACGCCCTGGAGCACGCGCTGGCGCTGCTGGCCGCGGTCGAAGACACCGCCGTCGCCCTGGAACAGCCCATCGTCCTCGAGGGCTACCCGTTGCCGGGCGACGACCGCGTGCGCAGCGTCACCGTGGCCCCCGACCCGGGCGTCATCGAGGTCAACGTGCAGCCGGCGGCCTCGTGGCCCGAGCTGCGTGACCTGGTCAACGAGCTCTACGCCGACGCCCGCGCCAGCCGGCTGTCGACCGAGACGTTCGCCCTCGACGGCGGCCACACGGGCACCGGTGGGGGCAACCACCTGACGCTGGGCGGACCCACCCCGCCCGACTCGGCCTTCCTGCGCCGTCCCGACCTGCTGCGCAGCCTGCTGACCTACTGGCAGCACCACCCGTCGCTCTCGTACGTCTTCTCCACGCGGTTCATCGGACCCACCAGCCAGGCGCCGCGGGTCGACGAGGGCCGCGACGACAACCTGTACGAGCTCGAGATCGCCTTCGGCGAGCTCGAGCGCCACGGCGAGGAGACGGCGCCGTGGCTGGTGGACCGGCTGTTCCGCCACCTGCTCACCGACGTCACCGGCAACACCCACCGGGCCGAGTTCTGCATCGACAAGCTGTTCAGCCCCGACACCGAGCGCGGCCGGCTGGGCCTCGTCGAGATGCGCGGCTTCGAGATGCCGCCCCACCCCGAGATGGCCCTCGTGCAGGCCCTGCTCGTGCGGGCCATCGTCGCGCGGTGCTGGCGCGAGCCCTACCGGGCCCCGCTCGTGCGTTGGGGCACCGAACTGCACGACCGCTTCCTGCTGCCCTGGTGGGCCCAGACCGACCTGTACGACGTGGTCGACGACCTGGTCGACCACGGCTTCGCGGTGGAGCGAAGCTGGTTCGCCCCGTTCCTCGAGTTCCGCTACCCCCGGCTCGGTTCCGTGCACCTCGACGGTGTCACCATCGAGGTGAGGGCGGCCATCGAGCCGTGGCTGGTCCTCGGTGAAGAGGTCAGTGCCACGGGCACCGCCCGCTACGTCGACTCCTCCACCGAACGACTCCAGGTGCGGGCCGAGAACCTGATCACCGGCCGCCACGTCATCACGTGCAACGGTCGGCCCGTGCCGCTGTCGGTCACGTCGGAACCTGGCACCTACGTTGGCGGCGTGCGCTACAAGGCGTGGCAGCCGTGGTCGGCCCTGCACCCGACGATCGATGCGCACACGCCGCTCGTGTTCGACCTGGTCGACCGGTGGAACGGGCGCGCCGTGGGCGGCTGCACGTATCACGTGGCCCATCCGGGCGGCCGGGCCTACGACCGCCTGCCGGTCAACGCCAACGAGGCCGAGGCCCGCCGGGTGAGCCGGTTCGAGGCGGCGGGTCACACCCCCGGGCCGGTCGATGTCGTCGGCCTCCAGGCCGACATGGACGCCACCGGGTGGGAGCACCCTCGTACACTCGACCTGCGTCGCCGTCCCGGCTGACGCCCGCTGCTCCCGTAGGCCCTCGTGTCCGACCTCCACCCCTCCGTGCTCGACGCCTACGAACCCCCGCTCGGGGTCTACGACGAGATGCTGGGGTCCGACCGCGTGCCCCGGCGCCACTGGGAGTCGGTGCTGGGCAGCCTCAGCGCCATGGCCCCGTTCGAGCTGGCCCGCCGGCGGGCCCAGACGGCGCGCCTCCTGGCCGACGACGGCGTCACCTACCACCGCTACCGGACCGCCACGGCGGTGGGCGAGCTCGGCCTCGAGGAGGTCGCCACCCTCGATTCCGCCGACCGGTCCCGCCCCACCGGCGACACCGCATGGCGGCTCGACCCCGTCCCGGTGGTGCTGGCCAGCGACGAGTGGCGCACCGTCGAGGAGGGCCTGATCCAGCGGGCCGAGCTGCTCGATCTGGTGCTGACCGACCTGTACGGCGATCGCCAGCTGCTGCATCGCCGCCTGCTGCCGCCCGAGCTCGTCTTCGGGCATCCCGGCTACCTGCGGGCCTGCCACGGGATGCGCCTGCCCGGCCCGCACCAGCTCTTCACCACCGCGGGCGACCTCGCCCGTGACGGGGGCGGCTCGTGGCACGTGCTGGCCGACCGCACCCAGGCGCCGTCGGGCGCCGGGTACGCGCTGGAGAACCGCACCGTCGTGTCGCGCGTGTTCCCCAGCCTCTACCGCGATGCCCAGGTGCACCGGTTGGCACCGTTCTTCCGGGCCCTGCGGTCGTCGCTGCAGGAGGTCGCACCGCCGGGCACGAACGATCCCCGCATCGTGGTGCTCACGCCCGGCCCCCACAGCGAGACCGCCTTCGAGCACGCCTTCGTGGCGTCGTACCTCGGGTACCCGCTCGTGCAGGGCGGCGATCTGTCGGTACGTGACGGCCGGGTCTGGATGCGCACCCTCGAGCGCATGGAGCGCGTCGACGTGATCCTGCGTCGCGTCGACGCCGCCTACAGCGATCCGCTCGAGCTGCGCCCCGACTCGGAGCTGGGTGTGCCCGGCCTGGTCGAGGCGTGCCGCCAGGGCGCGGTCAGCGTGGTCAACACGCTCGGCTCGGGCGTGCTCGAGAACCCGGCCCTGCTCGCCTTCCTGCCCCGGTTGGCCGAGGCCCTGCTCGGCCAGGAGCTGCGCCTGCCGTCGGTGCCCACGTGGTGGTGCGGCGAGGAGGCCGGGCGCAAGCACGTGCTCGCCCACCTCGACACGCTCGTGCTCAAGCCCGTCGCCCGCGCCGTCGGCGCCAGCGCGATGCTCGGCAGCACGCTCAGCGCCGCCGAGCGCGACGATCTGCGGTGCCGAGTCGAGGCCGACCCCGCCGCGTGGGTCGGCCAGGAGGAGCTCACGCTGGCGTCGGCCCCGGTGCTGGCCGAGGACGGCCTCGCCCCCCGGCGCATGGTGCTGCGCACCTTCCTCGTGTCGCGGCGCGGCTCGTACGCGGCCATGGCCGGTGGCCTCACGCGCGTCGCCCCCGAGCCGGGCACCGCGTTCATCGCCAACCAGGCCGGCGCGTGGAGCAAGGACACGTGGATCCTCACCAGCGAGCCCGAGGCCGCCACCGGCTTCTGGTTGCAGGAGGGCCCGCAGCCGCTCGCCGCCCCCCGGCCCGACGCGTCGATCTCGTCGCGCGCCGGCGAGAACCTGTTCTGGCTCGCTCGCTACGCCGAGCGGGTGGAGGACGCGGTGCGCCTGCTGCGCGTCGTGCACGACCGGCGCAACGAGTTCCAGCACGCCAGCAACCCGGCCGGCACCGCCTGCCTCACCACCCTGTACCAGGCGCTCACCCACATCACCACGACGTACCCCGGGTTCATGGGTGGCGAGATCGAACACCCCACCCACGAGTTGGCGTCGCTCGTGTTCGACCACCGCCGCGCCGGCACCGTGGCCTTCTCGGCCCGCCGCCTGCTGAACGCGGCCCGGGCCGTGCGCGACCAGCTCTCGATCGACACCTGGAGCGTGCTGGCCGCCCTCGAACGCGACCTGGACGACGGCACCGCGCGCGGCGACGACCGCACCGCGGTCATCGTGCCCACGCTCACCGCGGTGCTGCAGCGGTTGCTGGCCCTGTCGGGGCTGGAGGCCGAGAGCCTCGTGCGCGACGCCGGCTGGCGGTTCCAGGACGCCGGCCGCCGCATCGAGCGGGCCATCCACCTGGCGTCGTTGCTGCGGGTCACGCTCACCTTGGAGCGCGACCAGGCGACCGACAGCCTGCTGCTCGAGTCGGTGCTCACCGCGGCCGAGAGCATCATCACCTACCGGCGTCGCTACCGGTCGAAGGCCCGCCTCACGACGGTGCTCGATCTGCTCCTGCTCGACGAGAGCAACCCGCGCTCGCTCGTGTACCAGCTGCAGCGGCTGTCGGAGGACGTGGCCAACTTCCCGCCGTCGGCCGACGGGCGCATGGACAGCGTGGCCAGGGGCGTGCTCGGGACGACGACCTTGGTGCGTCTGGCCGACACCGCCACGCTGGCCACCACCTCTGACGACGGTACCCGTCCGGAGCTGGAGGCGTTCCTGTGGAAGGTGGTCGAGCAGCTCATGGCGACCGCCGGGGCCATCGAACGCACCCACTTCACGCCACCCAAGCCCCAGCGGAGGTTGGCGTGACCGGCACGCGATACACCGTGACGCACCGCACCGAGTACGGCTACGAGGACGTCGTGACCGCGTCGTACGGGCTGGCCTACCTGCTGCCGCGCGACGTGACCGGCCGCCAGCAGGCCCGGGCGTCGGTGGTGGTCACGCCGTCGCCGTCCGACCTGCGAGAGCACCACGACATCTACGGCAACCGGGTCCTCTACTTCTCGGTCCTCAGCGAGCACACCACGCTGGTGGTCACGGCCACGTCCACCATCGTGGTGGAACCCCGCTCGCTGCCCCTCGACGGTCCGCCGTGGGAGACGGCACGTGACCTGCTGCGGTCCTCGTCGGACCCCGACACGATCGACGCCGGCGAGTTCGTGCTCGATTCACCCAAGGTGGCCAGCTCGCCGGCGCTGGCCGACTATGCGGCCCCGTCGTTCCCGGTCGGTCGACCGGTGGTGGCCGGTGCCGTCGATCTGATGCACCGCATCCAGAGGGAGTTCCAGTACCTGCCCGGGGCCACGTCGATCTCGACCACGCTCGACGAGGTGCTCGAAGAGCGCCGCGGTGTGTGCCAGGACTTCGCCCACCTCTTCGTCGGGTGCCTGCGCTCGATGGGGCTGGCGGCGCGCTACGTGAGTGGCTATCTCGAGACGCTTCCGCCCCCCGGACAGGCCAAGCTGCAGGGGGCCGACGCCTCGCACGCGTGGGGGTCGGTGCACGTGCCCGGCAACGGGTGGGTCGACCTCGACCCCACCAACGGGCTGCTCGTCGACGACCGGTACGTGATCACCGCCTGGGGCCGTGACTACAGCGACGTCGCGCCGCTCAAGGGCGTGATCTTCACCGAGTCGGCCAAGAGCACGCTCGATGTGGCCGTCGACGTGATCCGCAGCTGAGGCACCGCCGCGGGCGGCGCCGGCCCGTCAGTGGTGCTTGAGCGTCTGGCGGGCGTGGCGCCGCAGGAACTCCAGGATCAACACGTGCTTCTCGGTGTCGAGCCGCATGAGGTCGACCAACAGCGGCCAGATGGTGGTGTCCTCGAAGTCGGTGAGCTCCTTGCGGAGCTTGCGCAGCTCCCGCGCATCCTCGTGCTCGATGGCCAGGAGCCGCTCGGCGGCGTCGGCCACGCGCTCGGGGTCCTCCTCGGTGTGGACCGACGGCAGGCTCTCGTCGGTGCGCTCCTGCAGGGTGCCCATGTCGGCGATGGCGTTGGCCCACTGCTCGAACAGACGGTGGTGGCGGGCCTCGTCGTCACCGATCATCTCCACGAGGTACTTCACGTGGCCGGTGGAGCGGGCGGCGAGGTCGTCGTACTCGGCGAGCAGGCCGCCTTCGGTCTCGATGTGGTCGTGGAGCAGGTCGTACAGCCGCTGCTCCCAGACGCTCAGTCCCAACGGTCGCTCGGTCCGTGTCACGACGCCTCCTCGATCGGGCCCCTCGGGCCACTGCCATCGTGGGTGGTGACGACACGCCACAACCAGGGACCAAGGTCATCCGACCAACGGGTTGCTGGCCTCGGCCCGCTCCGGATCAGCCGGTGCCGGATCAGCCCCCAGCCGGCGCGGCCCGGCGGAAGAGCCCGGGCAGGTCGGCGTCATCGGTGGCCAGCAGCTGGTCGACCCAGCCGTGGAAGCGCTGACCGCCGCCCTCGTTGCGACCGAACACGAACTCGCGCTTGGCGCCCGTCTCCACGTTGCGTTGGATGCGCAGTCCCGTGAAGTAGTCCTCGTCCCGCACGACGTGGAGGTTGAACGCCATGCGCTCGGCGATGAGCGCCGCTTCGCCCTCGTCGGGCTCCTCGCCGGTGTGCAGGAACGTCTGGGTGGTGACCGACTCGCCGACCGATCGGCCGGGGAACAGCTGCGACACCATGTAGATGCTGCCGTTGTCGAAACCGGCGATGGACACGTGGGGGAAGATCGTCCACACGCCGGCGGTGAGGTCGGCGTCGGTCCACTCCTGCTCGGACTTGTGCCCCAGCTTGGTACCAAACGTGCGGTCGGGCGCGCTGATGCGCTGGTGCGGGCCCCACGCGTCGTAGATCGCCTGCGTCGACATGTCGGGGCCGAAGGTGGCGCGGTGCAGGATGGGCAGGTGGTAGTAGTCGAGGTAGCCGTCATAGGCGACCTTCCAGTTCGGCCCGACCAGGTCCTGGCGACCGACCACGCGGCAGCGGTCGAAGTGGTGGTACGCCAGCACGTCGTCGTAGCCGCACAGGAACGCGTCGAAGTCGACGGTCTGTCCCGGCGTCAGCACCACCCAGATGAGCCCGGCGCGCTCGCACACCGGCAGCGGCGTGAGACCCATGCACGAGCGGTCGATGTCGCCGAACGCGCTGGCGTCGAGCACGCCCACCAGATCGCCCTGGGTGTCATAGGTCCAGGCGTGGTAGGGGCAGGCGAAGCGGCGGGCCTCGCCGACGCCGTCGGGCACGACCTGGGCGCCGCGGTGGCTGCACATGTTGACGAAGGCGCGCAGGGCGCCGTCGAGCCCCCGCACCATCAGCACCGCCACGCCGGCGACCTCGACCGCCCGGTAGGTGTTGGGCTCGCGCAGCTCGGACGCGAAGCCGAGCATGAGCGGCAGCCGCTTGAAGATGCGATCGACCTCGAGCTGCCAGCGGGCGGGATCGGTGTAGTTGGTGGTGGGCACCCGGTAGACGTCGTCCACGAGGGGAACGGTGCCCGCCTTCCAGTGGGCCAGGCCCCTGTGCGCCATCTCGACCAAATGCTCACGGCTCATGTCGTGCTCCCTGGTGACGTGTCGGGGAAGCGTAGGTCGGATCGGCGCGGTGGGGCAGGTCCGAAGGTCCCGGCGCGAGGAACCTCATCCCACGACCTGGACCTCGACCCGGCCCCTGCCGGCCCGCTTGGCTCCGTCGACGGCGTCGTCGGTCCGGCCCAGGAGCCCGCTCGGGTCGGCCGGCGGATCGGAGGCGACCGCGATGCCGACGCTGGCGCCCACGGTCACGGGGCGACCGTCGTTGCCGCCGGTGGCCGCCTCGGCGAGGTGTCCGGCGCTGAGGTCGCTGGCCCGCCGGGCGAGCCGGCGGCCGAGGGCGCGCGCCGACAGGGCGGCCCAGGCCGCGGTGGCGACCACGACGGTGCCGGCCAGCACTGCGAGGTCGCGCGTCTGGCGCTCGGCCTCGTCGGCGACTCGTCGCACCCACTCCAGGGACTGCTGCTCGGCGGTGATGGTCAGCGCATCGAGCTCACCGACCAGGGAGGCGTCGGCGGCGAGGACCGCGACCATGGGGTCGAAGGTGAGCGACACCGGTGTGGTCGATGCCGAGAGCCGCACCACGGTCGTGCGCAGGTCACCGAAGCGAGGGTCGCTCAGCAGATCGTCGACCCGTCGGGCCCAGTCCGGTGAGGAGGACCGGAGCTCGTCGGCGGAGTCTTCGAAGACGGCGGCCAACCCGATCAGCGCCGCCCGCCGCTGGGGTTCCTCGGCCGTGGGACCGAGGAGCACGTTGGACAGGGAGTCGACGACGCCGATGCCGTCCCGGCTGAAGCGCACGGCGAGCTCGAGCGTCGCCAGGGCCGGAACCGGCGCGAACCGGGTGGTGCACACGACCTGCGCGACGCTCTGGTCGACGGCTCGACCGACGGCGAGCCGGATCGCCGACAGCCGCTCACGGATCGCCGCGGCGTCGGTGGCCGCCGGCAGCTGAGGCCGCACTGCCATCAATGACGATCGGACCCAACCGGCCAGCGCCGACGGACCCTGCTGATCGAGCAGGAGCAGCGCGGCATCGGTCCGGTCCATCGAACTGCGGTGGCGCGACCGCACGTCGTCGCCGATGAGCCGCATGACGGTCGGATCGCTCACGTGCAGCGCGCTGACGCGCGTCAGCGCCTCGCCGTCGATGCCCTCGGCGGTGACGGCGGACCGCAGGGCGATCAGGCCCTGCAGCCGCTCGATGTCGTGCGCCAACCGGCGCGCCGTGGTCGCCTCCCGCGCCGAGCGCAGGACCTGGGGAGCCAACGCACCGGCCATGCCGAGCCACGGCACGAGCACGAGGACGAAGAGGCGAACCCAGACCGGCCGGTGGTGCGCTCCCGCGGTGGCGGGGTGGGCGACGGACGCGCGGGCCATGCCGGCCCATCGGCACGGATCGGGACGAATCCTTGGCGCGGCCACGTTCCTGCCGGATTCCAAACCGTCAGGTCAAGACGTAGTCAACCGGATCGGGAGCCCGGGTCTGCTGCCAGTACTCCAGCAGGCTGAACGGCCAGTTCTGCGCCACGCGACCAGAGGTGCTCTTGTACCAGCTGTTCACCTTCGACACGCCCCACACCATGGTGAGGTTCCCGTCGTCGATGCGGCGGTTGTAGGCGTCGTGCACCTCGGGTCGGCAGTCGTGGGCGGCGTGGCCACCGGCCAGGAGCAGGCGCACGCAGCCGAGCACGTACGACACCTCGCACTCGGAGAAGTAGATGATGCTGCCGTTCACGACGATGTTCGTGTTGGGCCCGTAGAGCAGGTAGAAGTTCGGGAAGTTCGGGACCGTGACCCCCACGTAGGCGCGGGCGTTGCCGTCCCACTGCTGGTGCAGCTCGATGCCACCGCGGCCTACGACCTTCATCGGCGTCAGGAAGTTCGACGCGTGGAACCCGGTGGCGTACACGATCACGTCGGCCGGCACGTCTTCGCCGGCGCTGGTGCGCACGCCGGTGGGCGTCACCGCGGCGATGCCCTCGGCCCGCAGGCGCACGTTCGGTCGCTTCAGCGCGCCGGCCCACGAGCCGTTGTCGACGACGATCCGCTTCGACGCCGGCGGGTAGGCGGGCACGACCTTGTCGAGCAGGTCGCCACGGTCGCCGAACTCGGCGTGCAGGTACTCGGTGAGCAGCGCCCGCAGTTCGTCGTTGAGCGGGCTGACCGAACGGTCCTGGTCGGCCCAGGCCGGGTCCACCCGGCACGCCGGCAGCACGCCTTCGGTGCCCCGCCAGAACAACCAGAACCGGTGCCACTGCGAGTACGTGGGCACGTGGCGGTAGAGCCACTGGAGCCCCTCGTCGACGCGGGCGTGGTACTGCGGGTTCGGGAAGAACCAGTTCGGCGTGCGCTGGAACAGCTCGATCGAGGCCGCCTGCCGGGCGACCACGGGCACGAACTGCACGGCGCTGGCACCGGTACCTATCACGACGACGCGCTGGCCCGTCAGGTCGACGGTGTGGTCCCACTCGGCCGAGTGGAACGACGGGCCGGCGAAGGCGTCCATGCCGGCGATGTCGGGCATCTTCGGCCGGTTCAGTTGGCCGACCGCGCTGACGACCGCGTTGGCTTCGACCACACCGTCGCCCTCGGGACCCGTCACCTCGAGCTGCCACACCGCCCGCTCGCCGTCCCACACCATCGACGACACCTCGGTGCGCAGGCGGATGTGGGGCCGCAACCCGAAGGCGTCGGCACACCGGCGGAAGTAGTCGAGCAGCACGTCCTGGGTGGAGAAGTGCAGCGGCCAGTCGTTGCGCTGGGCGAACGAGTAGCTGTAGACGTGGTTGGTCACGTCGACCCGGCAGCCGGGGTAGGTGTTCTCGTACCAGGTGCCGCCGACGTCGTCGTTCTTCTCCAGGATCGTGAACGGGACGCCGGCCTGTTGCAGGCGGTGGGCGGCGAGCAGGCCCGACATGCCGGCACCGATGATCACCACGTGGAACGGGCGTTCGGGCGCGACGGTGGCCTTGTCCCAGTCGGGGGCGCGCAGGTCTTCGCCAGTGACCGACAGCTCTTCGCGCAGCAGCGGCAGGTAGTCGGCCGGCACCGTGGTGCCCACGCAGTGCTCCATGATCTGCTGCAGCGAGACCGGGCCGGGCGACGGTGCCGCCACGGCGCCGCCGTCGCGGTAGGCGACGATGGCGCCGAAGGCGAGAGCCCGGATGACGGCCTGCTGCTCGTCGCTGAGGCCGCCCTGTGGTTCGCGCATGCGCAGCGGATCGGGCCGCAGCTCGCCCCGCAGCAGTGACAGGTCGCCGGTCACGTAGGCCAGCGCCGGGAGCAGGGCCGGCAGCTCGGCGGCGGCGAGGGCGGACCGGATCTGTTCGTCGTCAGCGGTGATGGGCTCCATCGGCGGCGTGATCATCGCCCGAGTGTCGCGGACGCCACGGTCGGCCCCCAAGTGCATGGGAGGGCGATGAGGTCGGGGGTCGGCCGGCAGCGCTACGGTCGGCCGCGTGAGGGGGACCACGGCTGCACCACCCGCGGTCGTCATCCCGCGCCAGGCGTGGCGGGCCCTGGCCATCGTGTCGTCGGCGATGTTCATGAGCATCGTGGACCTCACGGTGCTCAACGTGTCGTTCCCCTACATCGAGCGCACCTTCGGCGGTACGCCGCGCACCACGCTGGCGTGGTTGTCGAGCGGCTACGCCATCGTGCTCGCGTCGCTGCTGATGGTGTCGGGCCGCCTGGCTGACAACATCGGGCGGCGCAAGGTGTTCTTCAGCGGCGTGGCGGTGTTCGGTGCCGCAGCCACCCTCACCGCGTTCGCGCCCACCGCCGGCATCATGATCGGCGCGCGGCTCGTGCAGGGCGTGGGGTCGGCGATGATGACGGCCACGGCGATCGCATTGGTGCTGCCGCTGTTCCCACCGTCGCGTCGCGGCCTTGCCGTGGGCATCTGGGGCACCGTGGGCAGCCTGGGCGCCGCCGTCGGGCCCAGTCTCGGCGCGGTGGCCATCGAGATCAGCGGTTGGCGCCTGGGCTTCCTGCTGCTCCCGCCGTTCGCCGCGGTCACGCTGTTGTTCGGGCCGCGCGTCTTGGCGGCCGACGAGCCCCGGACCGCCCAGCGACGCACGATCGACGGTGTCGGCGCCGCGCTCGGTTCGCTGGCGGTGGCCATGCTGACCCTGGCGATCCTGCAGGCGCCGAGCTGGGGGTGGCGCAGCGGCAAGGTGATCCTGTGCGCGGTGGTGGCCGTCGTCTGCTTCGTCGCCTTCCGCGAGCGCTGCCGGCGCGCCGCCCAGCCCATCGTCGACATGGCCCTGTTCCGGCACCGCCCGTTCGCCGTCGCCAACATCTCGCAGTTCGGCACCCAGACGGCGATCTTCGCCTGGTTCTTCATCACCCCGTCGTTCCTCGTGAACGTGTGGCACTACTCGGCCCTCACGGCCGGCAGTTCGGTCGCCATCGGCATGATCGTGAGCTTCGTGTCGATCCCGGTCGGCAACCACTCGGACCGCCACGGCTACCGGGGTGTGCTCATGCTCGGCGGGCTGATCTCGGTGACGGGCATGCTCTGGTGGATCCTGATGGTCGGCGACACGCCGGCGTTCTGGTCCGCGTACTTCCCTGGGCTGGTGATCTTCGGTCTGGGTGCCGGCATGGTCGGCATCGTCATCACCAACGCCGCGCTGGCCGGGCTGGCCGAGGCCGAGATGGCCACCGCCAACGCGGCTTTCCAGACGGTGCGCCGCCTGGCCGGCGCCATCGGCGTGGCCATCGCCGTCGCGCTGCTCGGCAACCGGGCCGCCGACGATGCTGCTGCCTTCCGCCGCACCTGGTGGCTCGTCGCGGTGGGCTACGTGGTGTCGGTGGTGGCGATCGTGTTCTACCCCGAGGACCGGGCCCGCTCCCGGCCGCCGGCCGGCCGCGGCTGACCGGGGCGCTACTGTCACCGGGCATGACCGCCGTGGGGGACGTTCACCGCCTGTTCCAGCTCGACCCGGAGGCGCTCGCCTGCCCGTACCCGGTTTTCGAAGCGCTGCGCGAGGAGCAGCCCGTGGTGTACGTGCCCGAGGTGGAGTGCTTCGTGGTGACGCGCTACGACGACATCGTCCACGTGAGCCGTCACCCCGAGCTGTTCTCGTCGATCATGCCGACCGGGCCGGTGCTGGCGCGCCAGCAGGCCGAGACGCTGCAGGCGCTGCTGTCCGAGGAGCCCGAACTGGCGGCCAAGCTCAAGCGGTTGCGCGGCGGTGTGCGGGTGCTGTTGTCGGCCGACCCGCCCGACCACGGCCGGCAACGTCGGCTGGTGAACCGGGCGTTCACGCCACCGAAGGTGAAGGCGTTGGAGCCGCGCATCCGCGAGGTCGCCCATCAGCTCGTCGACGCGTTCATCGCACGAGGCGAAGCCGAGATCGTGCACGAGTACGGCGTGCTGCTGCCCCTCACCATCATCGCCGAGTGTCTGGGCGTGGCCGACCACGACCTGCCCCGGTTCAAGCGGTGGTCCGACGACTTCGTGGCCGCCATCGGCAACCACGACATGTCGAAGGCGCAGCTGCGCTCGCTGTTGCTGTCGCAGAACGAGTTCTTCGTGTACTTCCAGGACCTGATCGAGCAGCGTCGGGTCGCGCCGGGTGACGACCTGATCTCCGATGTCGTGCACGCCGAGCTCGACGGTGAGCTGCTGTCCGACGACGAGATGCTCGCCATGTTCAACCAGTTCCTGGTCGCCGGCAACGAGACCACCACGAAGCTGCTGGCGTCGTCGGTGCGCATCCTGCTCGAGCAGCCCGAGCTGGCGTCGCGCCTGCGTGACGACCCCTCGCTCATCGCCGGGTTCGTCGAGGAGGCGTTGCGCCTGGAGACGCCGGTGCAGGGCCTGTACCGCACGGCCACGGCCGACACCGAGATCGGTGGCGTCGCCATCCCCAAGGGCGGGCACGTGCTGGTGATGTACGCGTCCGGGAACCGCGACGCGGCGACGTTCCCCGAACCCACCGCGGCCGATCCGTGCCGCCACAACAGCATGCGCCACCTGTCGTTCGGCCACGGCGAGCACTACTGCCTGGGCTCGGCGCTGGCCCGGGCCGAGGGGCGCATCGGCATCGAGGTGCTGCTCGAACGGCTCGACGACCTGGCGCCGGCCGACGGGGTCGACCTGGGCCACCTGGCCTACGAGCCGAGCTACGTGTTGCACGGCCTGCGCGAGCTGCGCATCCGGTTCCCGCCCCGCCCCGGCACGTTCCGGGCCACACCGCCCAGCTGAGCGCACTGCGGGCCTGAGGCGGTCGGCTGCTACGGTCGAAACCGAGGGTCGTCGGTCGGGTCGACGGCGGACAGGGGGACGGTCATGGCAGCAGGCGAAGCGTGGATCATCGATGCGGTGCGCTCACCGCGCGGCAAGGGCAAGGACAACGGCGGCCTGCACAACGTGCACCCGCAGCGCATCCTCGCCCAGGTGCTCAACGCCCTCCGTGACCGCAACGGCTTCGACACCGCCGAGGTCGATGACGTCATCATGGGCTGCGGCGCCGGTTCCGGTGACCACTCCATGGACATCGCCCGCATGGCTGCTCTCGATGCCGGCTGGTCGATCGACGCGCCGGGCGTCACCCTGAACCGCTTCTGCGGCTCGGGCCAGCAGGCGGTGAACTTCGCGGCGATGGGCATCCTCGCCGGACACCAGGATCTCGTCATCGCCGGCGGCGTCGAGTCGATGTCGCGCCCGTCGCCGATGCACGTCGACGGCTTCACCGCCAACAACACGCACCTCTTCGACCAGTACTCGATGGTGCCCCAGGGCATCTCGGCCGACCTGATCGCCACGGTCGAGGGCTTCAGCCGCGAGCAGTGCGACGAACTGGCCGTGATCAGCCAGGACCGCGCCGCCGCCGCCATCGGCGAGGGGCGCTTCGACCGGGCGCTCGTGCCGATCTTCCACGACGACGGCACGCCCGCCCTCGCCAAGGACGAGCACCCGCGCCCCGGCACCACGGCGGCCGACCTGGCCAAGCTCAACCCGAGCTTCGAGCAGATGGGTGCCCACAAGCCGGGCGGCACCGAGCTCACCCTCGACCAGACCGCGTTGCTGGCGTATCCCCACCTGTCGAAGATCATCCATGTGCATCACGGCGGCAACTCCTCGGGCGTGGTCGACGGCGCATCGGCGCTCATGCTCGCCTCGCCCGACTACGCCAAGGCCCACGGCCTGAAGCCCCGCGCCCGCGTGATCATGACCGCGGTCGCCGGCGACGAGCCCGTCATCATGCTCACCGCCCCGGGGCCGGCCACCAAGCGCGTGCTGAAGAAGGCGGGCATGACGCTGGCCGACATCGACCTCATCGAGGTGAACGAGGCGTTCGCCTCGGTCGTGCTGCGGTTCCTGAAGGACACGGGCGCCGACTGGGACAAGTGCAACGTGAACGGCGGCGCCATGGCCCTGGGGCACCCGATCGGTGCGACCGGCGGCATGCTCATCGGCACCATCGTCGACGAGCTCGAGCGTCGCGACCTGTCCACCGGTCTCATCACCATGTGCACCGGTGGCGGCATGGCCACGGCCACCATCGTCGAGCGGATGTAGCGCGATGGCGTACGACCGTGGCCTCCGCGAAGTGGGCGACGGAGCGTTCGCCTACCTGCAGCCCGACGGCAGCTGGGGGTGGAGCAACGCCGGTCTCGTGACCGGCGGCGGCTCCTCGCTGCTGGTCGACACGCTCTTCGATCTGGCCCTCACCCGTCAGATGCTCGACACGATGGCCACGGTGACGGCCACGGCACCGATCGCCACGGTCGTGAACACCCACGCCAACGGTGACCACTGCTTCGGCAACCAGCTCGTGGCCGACCAGGCGCGCGTGATCATGTCGCGCGCCACCGCCCATGAGCTCACCAACGTGCCGGCGTCGATGCTGGCCTCCATGCAGCAGGCGCCGGGCGAGCTCGGCACCGTGTTCCGCAAGATGTTCGGCGCCTTCGACTTCAGCGGCATCGAGGTGCCGCCGCCCGACGAGACGTTCGAGGGGCACCTGGACGTGGTGGTCGGCGACCGCCCGGTGTCGCTGGTGCAGTTGGGCCCGGCCCACACCGATGGCGACGTGATCGTGCACCTGCCCGACGCCGGCGTCGTGTACACGGGCGACCTGCTGTTCATCGACGGCACACCCATCGCGTGGGCGGGCACGCTGCGCAACTGGATCGACGCCGTGGACGCGATCCTGGCGTTGGAGCCCACCGCCATCGTGCCCGGCCACGGACCGGTCACCGATGCCGCCGGCGCCCGCAAGGTGCGCGACTACCTGGAGATGCTCGACCGCGAGGGCCGAGTGCGCCACGCCGCCGGCATGGGCCCGGTGGAGGCGGCGCGCGACATCGCGCTCGGCGAGTACGCCGGCTGGCTCGACCACGAGCGCGTCGTGGTCAACATGGAGACGCTCTACCGTGAGCTCGACCCCGGCCGCACTCCCAACCCGGTGCCGAACCTGTTCATCGAGATGGGCAGGCTCGCCGGCATCATCTGAGCCGGGCCCGCCGCCTTCGGGCGCCGGCCGGGTCCCAGCTCTGCCTGGCGCTCTGTTTGCGCGGAACCGCCCGAGGGCGTGTGTCGCGCAAACAGAGCGAATGGGTGCCGGGCGCCCCCACGCTCTGGTTGCGCGAAACCGCGCCGGCGCGTGTCCGGTTCAATCAGAGCGACCGGGAGACCTGTAGAGCGAGAGGCGGAAGGACCGAGGAGCGGCCCGGACCCACCCTCAGTACGGCAGGCCGACGTAGTTCTCGGCCATGGCGGTCTGGGCGGCGTCGGAGGCCGACAGGTAGTCGAGCTCGGTCTCCTGGATGCGCTGGGAGAAGCCGCCCTCGTCGGGGAACTGGTGCAGCAGGGTGGTCATCCACCACGAGAATCGCACCGCCTTCCACACGCGCGCCAGCGCGGTGGCCGAGTAGGTGTCGAGACCGGCATCGCTTCGCTCGTGGTAGTGCTCGGCCAACGCCCGGCTCAGGTAGACCACGTCGCTCACGGCCAGGTTCAGGCCCTTGGCGCCGGTGGGCGGCACCAGGTGGGCCGAGTCACCGGCCAGGAAGACCCGGCCGTACCGCATCGGTTCGGCCACGAAGCTGCGCAGCGGCGTTGTCGACTTCTCGATCGAGGGCCCGGTCACCAGCGTGTCGGCCGCCTCGGCGGGGATGCGGCGGCGCAGCTCGTCCCAGAAGCGCTGGTCGCTCCACGCCTCGGGCGCGTCGTCGAGGGTGCACTGCAGGTAGTAGCGGCTGAGCATCGGGTTGCGCATGGAGCACAGGGCGAAGCCTCGCTCGTGCTGGGCGTAGATGAGCTCGTGGCTCACCGGTGGCGTCTCGCTCAGGATGCCGAGCCAGCCGAACGGGTAGAGCCGCTCGTAGGTGCGCTGCACGCCGGCCGGAAAGGCGGAGCGGCTCACGCCGTGGGAACCGTCGCAGCCGGCGATGTACTCGCAGTCGAGGCGCTCGGTGGGGCTGCTCCCCCGCCGATACGTGACGTACGGATGGTCGGTGTCGACGTCGTGCAGCTGCACGTCGTCGGCCTCGTCGATCACCGCACCGTTGGACCGGTCCCGCGCGTCGAACAGATCCTTCTGCACCTCGGTCTGGCCGTACACCATGACGCTCCTGCCGACGAGGCGCTGGAAGTCGATGCGAAAGCCGCGGCGGTCGGTGGACAGGAACACGCCCTCGTGCACGAAGCCCTCGCGGTCCATGCGCTCGCCCAGGCCGACCGAGCGCAGCACCTGGGCCGAGCCGTGCTCGATGACGCCGGCGCGGATGCGGCCGAGCACGTAGTCGCGGCTGCGCAGTTCGAGCACCACGTTGGCGACGCCCGACGCGTCGAGCAGGTGCGACAGCAGCAGGCCGGCGGGACCACCGCCGATGATGGCGACCTGGGTGCGCACGGATCTCCTCAGGACTCGATGTCGTGGGCCAGCACGGTGGAGGCGACGCTGAAGGCGTGGTTGGCGGCGGGCACGCCGCAGTAGATGGCGGTCTGCAACAGGACCTCGCGGATCTGGGCGACGGTCATGCCGTTGCGGCGGGCGGCGGTGAGGTGCATGGCCAGCTCCTCCCAGTGGCCGAGGGCCACCATCATGGCGATGGTGATGGCGCTGCGGGTCGCGCGCTCCAGTTCGCCGCGGGTCCAGATCTCGCCCCACGCGTAGCGGGTGATGAGGTCCTGGAAGTCGGCGGTGAGCGGGGTGATGCGACTGTTGGCCCGGTCGACGTGGGCGTCGCCCAGCACGGCGCGACGCACGCCCATGCCGGCGGCGTGGGTCAGTGGGTCGCCGAGCGCCAGCGCGTCGGGCGCCAAGTGGGCCAGCATCGCCGTGGTGACGATGGAGGCCCGCTCGACGTTGGCCAGGTGGGCGGCCGACGGCACGCTCAGCAGGCGCGCCGCCGGGATGGCGGCAGCGATGGCCTGCCCGTGCTCCGGCGGGGTGGCCGGGTCGTCGGCGCCGGTGATCACCAACGTGGGCGCGGTGATGCCGGGCAGGTGACGCAACAGATCCATGGCGGCGATGGCCTCACAGCACGCGGCGTAGCCATCGGGGTCGGTGGCCAGCAGCATGGCCCGCACCGACTCGACCAGGGCCGGCGGCGCCGCCGGCGTGAACCAGCGGGCCAGCACCGCGTCCACCACCGCGGCCATGCCCTGGGCCCGTACGAGCGCGGCCCGGTCGTGCCAGCCCTGGGCCGGACCCAGCGCGGCCGAGGTGCAGCACAGCACGAGGCGGTCGACCCGCTCGGGTGCGGCCAGCGCCACGGCCATGGCCGTCATGCCGCCCAGCGACACGCCGGCGAACGACGCCCGCTCGATGCCGTGGTGGTCGAGCAGGGCCAGCGCGTCGCCGGCCAGCGCGTCGAGGGTGTACGGACCGGGCGTCGCCGGCGTCTGCCCGTGGCCGCGGGTGTCGTAGCGCAGCACGCGCAGGTGCCGGGCCAGCGCGGCGACCTGGGCGTCCCACAGGTGCAGGTCGGTGCCGAGCGAGTTCGACAGCACCACGACGGGTGCGTCGTCGGGGCCGTCGAAGCGGTGGAAGGGCAGCGTCGTCATGGGTGCAGGGCCGACTCCCGATAGTGGGCCAGGGCCCGGTCGATGAACACGCTCGACGATCCGAGGAGGGCGGCCGGATCGCCGGCCGCCTCCAGCACGTCGGCCGGCACGGCGTCGGCGGTCATGGCCGCGCGCAGCTCAGCGAGCAGCGCGGTGCCGTTGGTCCGCGCCGCGTCGGATGCGGCCGCGACCGCGGTGCGGGCGCCCTCGCGACCAAGGTGCGGTGTGAGCGCGACCGACGCGGCCTCAGCCGACCATCCGCCGCGCGGATCGAGGTTGGCCCGCATGCGGTCGCCGTCGACGTGCAGCCCGCGGAGCGCGTCGGCCAGCGATTCGAGGGCGACGGCCACGAAGCCGTACATCGAGTTGAGGGCGGGGACCTCGGCCTGCCACGCGCCGACCGCGCGTTGGAACGGATGGTCGGCCATGCCGGCGAGGATGCCCCCGGCGATGGGGGCCACTTGCCGTGCCGCCGCCATGGCGCGCACCGACGCCACCGGGTTGCGCTTGTGGGGCATGGCCGACGACGTGCCGCGGCCCGGTTCGCTGCGCTCGGCGACCTCGCCGATCTCGGTCTGGGCGTGCAGGGCGAGATCGGCGGCGACCTTGTGCACCGAGCCGGCCAGGATCGCCAACGCGGCGGCGACTCGAGCGATCGGCTGCCGGTTCGTGTGCCAGGCCAACGTCGGTTCGGGCAGGCCGAGGTCGCGGGCGAACCGGGTCAGCACCTCCGGCCCCTTCGTGCCGAGCGCGCTCAACGTGCCGACGGGCCCGCCCAGCTGGGCCGGCACCGCCCGCGCGGCGATGAGCAGCCCGGCCCACGCGTCGACGATGCCCGTGAGCCACCCGGCGGCCACGAGTCCGAACGAGGTCGGCGCACCCTGCTGCAGCAGCGTGCGGCCGGCGACGACGCTGGTGCGATGGGTGCCGGCGAGCTCGGCCAGCGCCGCCGCGCACCGCTCGGCGTCGGGTGCGAGAGCGCCCACGGCCGTGCGACCCGTGAGGGCCAAGCCGACGTCGATGATGTCCTGGCTCGTGGCGCCGACGTGCACCGACGGACCGAACTCGGCGACCAGGTCGGCCACGAGCGGGATCACCGGTGTACCCGCGACCCGCGACCGGGCCACGATGCTGGCCACGTCGAGGGACGCACCCAGCGGCACCGTGCCTGCGGGGGCCACACCCACCTCCGACAGGGCCCGGCTGAGCGCAGCTTCCACGCTGACCATCCGCTCCACCCACGCCGACGCGCTCGTGACCTCGGCCATCGCGTCGGTGGTGACGCCCCAGAGGTCCTCAGACGGCAAGGAACACCGTTTCGTGCTCGCCCTGCAGGTGGATGTCGAAGCGCAGGGTGTCGCTGTCGGCCTCGGCCAGTAGCGTGGCCTTCAGGTCGTCGGGCAGCGAGCGCAGCAACGGGTCGGCGGTCTGGGCCGCCTCGTTGGCCGGCAGGTAGCAGCGGGTCATCAGCCGGCCCAGCAGCCCGCGGGCGAACACCGACACGGCCAGGTACGGCGCCTGGTCGGAGCTCGGGGTGGACGGCGCCGGCAGCTGGAACGAGTACCAGCCCTCGGCGTCGGTGTGGCAGCGGCCGAAGTGGGTGCCGTCCCACACCTCGACCAGCGAGTCGCCCACGGCTGCGCCGGCACCGTCGATCACGCGACCGTGCAACAGCGGGCCGTCGCCGGCGCCCACGGTGACGGGGCCGGCCGAGGTGATGGCCACGTGGAAGAACGGGCCGATCGTCTGCGAAGGGGTCTGCGGTCGTGGCGTCATCTCAGCGCTCCATCGGGGTGGCACGCTGGCCGCGCAGCACGATGTCCCAGCGGTAGCCGAGGGCCCACTCGGGTTCGGTCACCTCGATGTCGAACGTCGACACCATGAGGTCGCGGCCCTCGGCCGGCACGGAGTTGAAGATCGGGTCGAGGGCGAACAGCGGGTCACCGGGGAAGTACATCTGCGTGATCAATCGCTCGGTGAAGTTGCGGCCGAACAGCGAGAAGTGGATGTGGGCCGGACGCCAGGCGTTGTGGTGGTTGCGCCAAGGGTACGCGCCGGGCCTGATCGACACGAAGCGGTACTCCCCCCGCGCGTCGGTGACGCAGCGCCCTGCTCCATGGAAGTTCGCGTCGAGCGGCGCGGGGTGCTGGTCGCCCTGGTGGGCGTAGCGGCCGGCGGCGTTGGCCTGCCAGATCTCGACGAGGACGTTCGGCACCGGCGTGCCGTCACCGTTGAGCACGCGGCCCGTCACGATGATGCGCTCGCCCAGCGGCTCGCCATGGGCCTGGCGGGTCAGATCGGCCTCGGACGGGTCGACGTCGGTAGGCCCGTAGAGCGGACCGGTCTTCTCGACCTCGCCCATGGGTACCACCAGCGGCGCCCGCTTGGGCGCACGCAACTCGGTGGAGCGGTACTCGGCGTGGGCCAGATCGGGATCGAGCTCGAGTGCACTCATCGGTGGACCTCCGGCGTCATGCTTGCACGACCACGGCGCTGCCCTGCCCCACACCGATGCGGCAGGCGTCCATGGTCACCTCACGCTCTCGAGGGCCCGCAGGGCCACCAGGTCGGACTCGGTGGGCGCCACCGTGGTCGACAGCGACGACGACACCTGCAGCGGCCAACCCGTGTTGGCCAGCACCTCGTCGAGTGCCACGCCGGGGTGGATCTCGGCGAGCTCGAACTCGACCGTGTCGGGGTTGGGGCGCAGGATGCCGAGGTCGGTGATGAGGCACGTGGGGCCGGCGCCGCGCAGACCGAGCGCGGCCCGGTCACCGGGGCCGCGGCCGTTGCCGAACGACGTGATGAAGCCGACGCGGTCGACCAGCGCCCGCTTCGAGTGCTTCACGATGACCACGACCTCGCCGACGTTGGCGGCGATCTCGGGTGCACCGCCGGCCCCGGGCAGCCGCGTCTTCGGGTGGTCGTAGTCGCCGACGACGGTGGTGTTGATGTTGCCGAACTTGTCGATCTCGGCCGCGCCCAGGAAGCCGACGTCGATGCGGCCCGACTGCAGCCAGTAGTTGAACATCTCGGGCACGCTGACCACGAGGTCGGCGGTGGCGGCCAGTTCGCCGTCGCCGATCGACAGCGGGATCCGGGTGGGCTTGGCGCCGATGGGGCCCGACTCGTAGATGAGGCGCAGGTCGGGTGCGTGCAGGCGGCGCGCCAGGTTGGCGGCCAGGCTCGGCTTGCCCACGCCCACAAAGCAGCTCATGCCGTTCTGCAACGACCGGGCCGCGGCCACGGTCATCATCTCGTCGCGGGTGAACGTCAGCTCAGACACCGGCCACCGCCATCACGTTGTCGCGCATCCAATCCTCGAAGCTGCCGCGTTCGCGGCTGATGATGTCCCACTCGCTGTAGAACGCGTTGTCGCGCTCGGAGTAGCCGTCGGCGTACGACGGCGTGGCCCCGTTCGGCACGCGCACCACGGCGGTCACCGCGAACGACGGCAGCACCACCGCGCCGGGCCTGGGCTCGAGGCGGTCGACGATCTCCTCGACGGTGACGATGGAGCGCACCGATGCGAGCACGCATTCCTTCTGCACGCCGAGGATGCCCCAGTACTGCACGTTGCCGTCTCGGTCGGCCCGCTGCGCGTGGATGATGCCGACGTCGGGACGCACCGCTTCGACCGCGGTGAGCTCTTCACCGGTGAACGGGCAGATGATGGTGGCGATCGACGGCGTGCGCCCCACCAGGTCGGTGCCGCGGTAGCCGCGCAACACGGCGAAGGGCAGACCCGAGGCGCCGGCCACGTACCGGTTGGCCATGCCGGCGTGGCTGTGCTCCTCGATGGCCAGGGGCATCGGCCAGCTGTTCTCGACCGCGTCACGGAACCGGTGAAGGCTGCCCACGCCGGGGTTGCCGCCCCACGAGAACACCAGCTTCTTCGCGCAGCCCATGCCGATCATCTGGTCGTAGATCACGTCGGGTGTCATGCGCACGAGCGTGAGGTCGCGGCGGCCCTGGCGGATGATCTCGTGGCCGGCGGCGAAGGGGATCAGGTGCGTGAAGCCCTCGAGGGCGACGGTGTCGCCGTCGCGCACGTTGGCGGCCACGGCCTCGGCCAGGCTCGCCACCACGGTCACGGTGCGACGCTCCCGTGGCGGCCCTCGGCACTGCTAATGTTCACAATACGAACAAGGGTGCGGATCATGAACAAGTCTGAGCGGGGGGCGCCGACCGTGTCAACCACGACCGAGGCCGACGATTGGCCCGCGGTCGTCGCCGGCCGTCCCCGCACCGATCTGGTGCAGTCGCTCGAGCGCGGCCTCGCCGTGCTGCGGTGCTTCACGCGCGACGAACCCGCCCTCACGCTGTCCGAGGTCGCTGCTCGCACCGGTCTCACGCGCGCCGCGGCGCGCCGCTTCCTGCTCACGCTCGAGCACCTCGGCTACGTCACGCTCGACGGGCGGCGCTTCTCGCTGCGGCCTCGCGTGCTCGAGCTCGGCTACACCTACCTGTCGTCGTTCGGTCTGCCCGAGATCGCCGAGCCGCACCTCGAGGCGCTGGTCGAGCGCACGCACGAGTCGTCGTCGGTGTCAGTGCTCGACGGCGACGACATCGTGTACGTGCTGCGCATCCCCACCAAGCGCATCATGACGGTGTCGCTGGCCGTCGGCTCCCGCCTGCCGGCCTACGCCACGTCCATGGGGCGCGTGCTGCTGGGCGCGCTCCCCCAGCCCGAGCTGTGCGCCTACCTCGACCGCGTCGAGCTGCGAGCGCTCACGCCGCGCACCATCGTCGACCGCCAGCGGCTCGAAGATGTCATCGCCAGCGCCCGGGCCCAGGGCTGGTGCCTGGTCGACCAGGAGCTCGAGGAAGGTGTGCGTTCGGTGAGCGCCCCGCTCACGACGCGCAGCGGCAAGGTGGTGGCCGCCATCAACGTGTCGGCCCACGCCAGTCGCATCACCCTCGACCAGATCCGTCAGCGGCTGGCACCCGAGGTGCGTGACGCGGCCGCCGCCATCAGCGCCGACCTGCAGCGCCGGCTCTGACGTCGGCGCGGCGTCGGCGCGGCGTCGACCTCAGGCCGGCGCCGCCGCGGCCTCGACCACGGACGGGTTCGATCGGCGCACGGCCCGGGGCAACCCGGCCATGATCAGCACCGACACGCCGATGATCACCGCGGTCACCCCGTAGGAACCCTGAGCGCCCACCGACTCCACCAGCGGTGCGCCGGCCAGCATGCCCACCGCGAACAGCGAGCGGTCGATCGTGTCGGACGCGCCGAACACGCGTGCCCGCACCTCGTCGGGCGTGTGCTCCTGCAGCAGGCCGGTGGTGAGCGGGAACAGTGCGCCGCTGCCCAGCCCGCCGAACGAACCGATGACCACGATGGCCCAGAACGCCGGCAGGGTGGCGATGAGCCCGCAGGCCAACGCCACCATGGCCAGGCCGGCGATGATCCCGTACGGGACGGCGTGTTGGGGGAAACGTCGCCCCGACAGCCATGCGCCGACCACCGCCACCGCGCCCCACCCGGTGTAGAGCACCGCGTAGCCGACCGAGCCGGTGTGGAACTGGTCGGCCAACGCGGGGTCGGCCACCATGGCGAGCCCGAACGTGAAGTGGGTGAGGGCCAGCGCCAGCGTCACCGTGCGCACCACAGGATGTCGCAGGATCAGCTGGTAGCCGACGCGCAGCCCACCGGTGGGCTGATGGGACGCGTCGCGCTCGGCGTGGAACCGGCCCTTCACCCCGGCGATCAGCAGCGACGATGCCACGAACGTCACCGCGTTCACGAGGAACACGAGATGGATGCCGCTGGCCGCCACGAGCCAGCCGCCCACGATCGGCCCGGCCATGAGCGCGCCGTTGGTCGACAGCGCCATCATGCTGTTGGCCCAGCGGAGGTCGCCCTGGCCGGCCAGGTTCGGGATCGCCGCCGTCGATGCCGGCAGGAACGGCGAGCTCACCACCGTCGCCAGCACGGTCACGGCCACCAGCACCCACGGCGCATCGGCCAGCATGGCCAGGGCGTACACGAGGCCGCCGGCGAGCTCGCTGACGACCATGACCCGGCGACGTTCGAGATGGTCACCGATCCAGCCCGCGACCGGCCCGAGCACGCCGCCGACCCCGAGATCGGCGAGGAGCAGGGCCGACACCCAGCCGGCCGAGCCCGTGCGCTCGTAGATCACGAAGACGAGCCCGATCCGGGCGGCCTGGGTACCCGATGCCGACGTGGCCCGGGCGATGGCCAGACGGCGCACCGGCGCCCGGCCACCCGTGGCGCCGGGAACGGTGTCGACGGCGGCCATGAGCCCGAACGGTACCCGGCGCGCCGTCGAGCGCCTCTTCCCTTTCGCGTCGAGTTGCTCCCCGCACCGATCGTGGGGGACCGGGCCCCGGCGCCGAGCGCTCAGTCCTGAGCGAAGGCGTCGTCGCCCGCCGCCTCGGCGCCGGCGCCACCACCGACCATCGACGGCGGATACTTCTCGGCGAAGGTCTGTTGGATGGCGTCGAAGGGCAGGTCGTCGTACACGCCCCGGTCGTTCACGTACTCCATGTGTCGGTTGCCGGCCTGGTCGAACGGGTGCATCAGCGCGTCGCTGGTGCCGTCGAAGTCGAGCGCCTTCGTGCCGAAGCGCTGGCACAGCTCGATGTTGAACGCCGACGACACCTTGCACCAGCGCCCGTTCACCAGCAGCACGCTGTAGCCGTGCCAGTAGAACAGGTCGGTGCCCATCAGGGCGGTGAGCTTCTCGCTGGTGAGGTGGTTGCGCACATCGGCGAAGCCGAGCCGCGCCGGGATGCCGCTGCGCCGCGCCGCCGCGGTGAGCAGCACCGACTTGGGCACGCACCAGTTGCGCTCCGACGCGACCACCGATGACGCCCGGAAGCTCGACGGGTCGTGGTCGGTGCCGTAGGGGTCGTATCGGAAGCCGTCGCGCACGGCCAGGAACAGTCGCACGGCCTTGTCGCGCTCGTCGGTGGCGTCACCGACGGCGCCGTGGGCGAACCGGCCCACTGCGTCGCTGTCGCTGTCGACGAACCACGTCGCTTCGAGCCAGTCGGGATCGATCTCCATGGGGCACCGTACCTTTCGGGGCTCAGGAGGCGCAGACGGCGGCGAGGCTGTTGATGGCCGTGCCACGGCGCGGCTCGCGCACCACGTTCAGGTCGACGCCGTTGGTGCACCACCCGAACGACAGGCCGCTGTCGGGGTCGGCCCAGGCCAGCTGGCCGGCCGCCCCGTTGTGCCCGAACGCGTGCGGCGACAGCGTGCGGCCCATGCCCCGCAGGTGCGACTGACCGTCGTCGCCGGCCAGCACCACGCCCAGGGCCCGGTTGGCGGGCACGCCCGTCATGCGGTCGGGCAGGTTGTTGCGCACCCGGCCGGTCGCGTCAGCCAGCACCGCCGCGTCCCAGAGGCCGCCGGGGTTGTGCAGCAGGCCTTGGTAGAAGAGGGCCAGATCGCAGGCCCTCATGACGCCGCCGCCACCGGGCACGCCCACGGCGCGCGCCGCCGGCGAGTTGAAGCCGAGCAGCGCCGCCGGGGTCACCTCGGTGGCCGGCAGCTCGCGGATGCCGAACGCCGACTCGAGCTCGTCGGGGGTGGCCGCAGTCCCGACCGTGACGAGGTCGGCGATGCCATCCTGCTCGTCGGGAGCGATGCCGAGGATGCGGGGCAGCCCGAGCGGCGTGGTGACCCGCTCGGCGACGACCTCGCGGTGGTCCTGGCCGGTGGTGCGGCGGATGATCTCGGCCAGCACCCAGTGGGCCGACGTGGGGTGGTACTCGAACGCGGTGCCCGGTTCCCAGTTGAGCCGCCACCGGGCGAACGCGGCCAGGCGGCCCTCGACGGTGTCCCACTGCGGCGGGCCGAGGGGCCCGGTCGGGAACCCGGAGGTGTGGAGCATCACCTGCTCGATGGTGATGACGTCCTTGCCGTTCGTGCCGAACTCGGGGATGACGTCGACGACCTTCTTGGCGATGTCGACCTTGCCCTCGCCGATCAGCTGCCACATCACCGAGGCCACGAACGCCTTGGTCGCCGAGAACACGACGTAACGGGTGTCGTTGCTGGCCTGGCCGTAGCTCTCGAAGGCCACCAGCTCGCCCTGGTAGGCCAGCGCGACCTGGGCCGAGGGCAGCAGCCCCTCGTCGACCTCGCGCCGCGCTCGCGCCAGCAACGCCTTGACCTTGTCCTGGTCGATCCCCATGTGCGACCACCCCCTCGGCCCGGACGGTACCAGTGCGCGGCGCGACGAGGGCAAGGAGGAGGCCGATCCCGCGTCCGTCAGTGGGGGGAGGACAGGCGGGCGAGCTCCTTGCGGACGCGCTGCTCGCTGACGGGGAAGGCGGTGCCGAGCACCTGGGCGAACAGGCTCACGCGCAGCTCTTCGAGCATCCAGGCGACCTGGGCGACCTCGCTGCTCGTGACCCACGCCGGGCGACTCGACTCGAGCCGTTCGTAGTCGTGCTCCAACCGGGTCAGGGTCACCGTGCGCTCACGGTCCTTGGCCGCCTCCGACGGCAGGCGCTGCAAGCGACGCTCGATGGCCCGCACGTACCGCAGCAGATCGTCGAGGTGGTTCATGCCCGCACCGACGAGAAACCCTCGGCGCACCAACCGGTCGAGGTGGGCCCGGGCATCGGCTACCGAAGGTTGCACGGCCGGCGCCACCAGCTGGTCGGCCAGTGCGCGGGCGCCGGCCGCCGCCGTGAGCACCTTGACCGCGGTGGTGGCGACACGCGGCGCCAGGTCGGGCAGGTCGGTGCGCGCCGCGTCCTGCAGCGAGCAGAACGCGTCGTGGTCCCACGCCGGCCCACCGTGGGTGCGGATCACCTGGTCGAGGGCGCAGTCGACGCACTCGTCGACCAGGTCGGCCACGCTCCCCCACCCGGTCCGCACAAGGGCCAGCTTCACCTCGGTGGTCACCAGTCGCTCGATGGCCTTGCGCGGCGCGGCCACGGTGAGAGCCAGCAGGCGCCTTGTGCCCGGCACCATGGCGCGGGCCTGGGCGCCCTCGGTGGTGAGCACGCGCAGGGCCACGTGGTCGCCGGCATCGATGAGGGCGGGGAAGCCGCGCACGTCGTGCCCGGCCTTGCGGGTGTGCACCACGGGCGGCAGCTCGCCGAGCTCCCAGTCGCGCAGGTCGTCGCGCTCGAGCGATGGCGCTGCGGTGGCGACCGACGCCCGCACCTGCGGGCGCAGGCGCACCTGGAGCGCAGCCAGGTCGGTGCCGCGGCCCAGCACCGAACCGTCATCGCCCTCCACCACGAACATGACCCGAAGGTGCGACGGCAGGTTCTCGATGGCGAAGTCGCCCGGCGTGATGGGCAGATCGGCCACGGCCGACAGCTCGCGGGCCAGCGCGCCCAGCAGTGAGCCACCGTCGGGTGCGAGTCGCCCGAACACGTCGCGGGCGGTGTCGGCCACCGGCGTGAGGTGGCGGCGAACGGGCTTGGGCAGCGACCGCACGAGCGCGGTCACCAGCTCGGCGCGGAAGCCGGGAACCTGCCACTCGAACACCTCGGGGCGGGCCTGCGCCAGCAGGGCCACCGGCACGTGCACGGTGAGGCCGTCGCCGGGGCTGCCCGGTTCGAAGGCGTAGGTGAGCGGCAGCGTGAGGTCGTCGACGATCCACGTCTCGGGGAAGTCGTCGTCGCGCACCGGCGCCGTGCCGGGCCGCATGAGGTGCTCGCGCGTCAGGGTCAGCAGGTCGGCGTGGCGAGCCTTCTCCCGCTTCCACCACTGGTCGAACAGGCGAGCCGAGGTCACGTCGGCCGCCACGCGCGTGTCGTAGAAGTCGAACAGGGCATCGTCGTCGACGAGGCTGAGGGGGCGACGGGTGCGCTCCTCGAGCGCCTTCACCTCGTCGACGAGCTCGCGGTTGTGGCGCACGAAGCGGTGGTGCGTCTCCCAGTCGCCGTCCACCAGCGCGGCGCGCAGGAACATGGCCCGCGTGGCCGCCGGGTCGACCTTGGCGTAGTTCACCATCCGGTTGGTGACGATGGGCAAGCCGTACAGCGTGACGCGTTCGGGAGCCTGCACGGCCCCGCGAGAGGGGCTCCAGGTGGGCTCGCCGTAGGTGCGCTTCACGAGGTGATCGCCGAGACCTTCGGCCCACTCGGGCTGGATCGACGCGTTCACGCGAGCCCACAGGCGGTTCGTCTCCACCAGCTCGGCGGCCATGACCCACCGGGGCGGCTTCTTGGCCAGCGACGATCCGGCGCCGAGCGCGAACCGGGCTCCGCGGGCGCCGCGGAACTCGCGGCTCACCCCCTCACGCATGCCGAGGTGCGACAGCAGCCCGGCCAGCAGCGACTGGTGCACGTGGTCGACGTGGGCCGGCTCGCTGTTCAGCCGGATGCCGAGTCCGGAGCACGCCTGGCGCAGCTGGCTGTACAGGTCCTGCCACTCGCGCACCCGCAGGTAGTTGAGGAACTCGCTGCGGCACAGCTTGCGGAACTGGTTGCCGGTGAGGGCGCGCTGCTGCTCGCGCAGGTGGTCCCACAACTTCACGAAGGCGAGGAAGTCGGAGCCGTCCACCGCGAAGCGGCGGTGAGCCTCGTCGGCCTCGCCCTGGGCCGCCGCCGGCCGTTCGCGCGGGTCCTGGATCGACAGGGCGGCGGCGATCACCAGCACTTCGCGCCCGCACCCGTGCTTCTCGGCTTCGAGCACCATGCGCCCCAGGCGCGGGTCGACCGGCAGCTGCACGAGCCGGCGACCGAGCAGCGTGAGCCGGCGCGACGGGTCGGGTTCGTCGGGCGTGAACGCGCCGAGCTCCTCGAGCAGGGCCACGCCGTCGGCGATGGAGCGCGGGTCGGGTGGGTCCACGAACGGGAACGCGGCCACGTCACCCAGGCCCAGGGCCGCCATCTGCAGGATCACCGACGCCAGGTTGGTGCGCAGGATCTCGGGCTCGGTGAACTCGGGTCGCCCGAGGAAGTCCTCTTCGCCGTAGAGGCGGATGCACACGCCGGGTGCCACGCGCCCGCACCGGCCGGCGCGCTGGTCGGCCGACGCCTGCGACACCGGTTCGATGGGCAGGCGTTGCACCTTGAGGCGCCGGCTGTAGCGGCTGATGCGGGCGGTGCCGGCGTCGACCACGTAGCGCACGCCGGGAACGGTGAGCGAGGTCTCAGCCACGTTGGTGGCCAGCACGATGCGCCGCCCCGTGTGCGGTTCGAAGACACGGTGCTGCTCGGGGGCCGAGAGCCGCGCGTAGAGCGGCAGGATGTCGGTGTGGCGCAGATCCATGCGCCGCAGCGCGTCGGCGGCGTCGTGGATCTCGCGCTCGCCCGACAGGAACACGAGCACGTCGCCGGGGCCTTCGTGACTGAGCTCGTCGAGCGCCTCGGCCAGCGCGGCGACCTGGTCGCGCTCGTCGTCGGGCTCCTCACCGAAGGGCCGGTAGCGCATCTCGACCGGGTAAGTGCGGCCGGTGACCTCGACCACGGGCGCGTTCCCGAAGTGCTGCGAGAAGCGCTCGGTGTCGATGGTGGCCGAGGTGATGATGACCTTCAGGTCGGGCCGGCGCGGCAGCAGCTGGTGGAGGTAGCCGAGCAGGAAGTCGATGTTGAGGCTGCGTTCGTGGGCCTCGTCGATGATGAGCGTGTCGTAGCGCTCGAGCAGGCGGTCGCGTTGGGTCTCGGCCAGCAGGATGCCGTCGGTCATGACCTTCACCAGCGTGCCGTCGCCCACCTTGTCGGTGAAGCGCACCGTGTAGCCCACGGTACCGCCCAGCTCGGTGCCGAGCTCGCTGGCCACCCGTTCGGCGATCGTGCGCGCCGCGACGCGTCGGGGCTGGGTGTGGCCGATGAGGCCGAGCACCCCGCGGCCGAGCTCGAGGCACAGCTTGGGGAGCTGGGTGCTCTTGCCCGATCCGGTCTCGCCGGCCACGACCACGACCTGGTGGTCGCCGATGGCGGCGAGCAGGTCGTCACGCCGGGCCGTGATGGGCAGCTCTTCCGGATAGGTGATGCGTGGCACCATGCTCTGACGAGCCAGCACCTTGGCCTCGGCCGCGAGCACGTCCTGGCCGAGCCGTTCCTCCAACGCGGCCCGGCGCAACGGGTCGCGCTGGCGGTCGAGCTCCTGCAGGCGCGGCCGCAGGCGGCGCTGGTCGCGCGTCATCACCGCGGCGATGCGCCCGCTCAGGTCGGCGAGCTCGGGAGGAGGGGAGGTGGTCATGGGGTCAGCGCGCAACGATCAGCAGGGCACCAGCATGACAAGTCCGGCCCCGCCGGGGCGGTGCACTTCCCGTCGGCCGCCGTCGACGATCATCGCGGGTGGGGGTCAGCGCACCAACCGGAAGAAGCTGCGCACGTCGTCGACGAAGGTGGCGGGCTGCTCGAAGGCGGCGAAGTGCCCGCCCTTGTCGAACTCGTGCCATTGGCGGATGTCGGGGTGCTTGGCCTCGGCCCAGCGCCGGCTCGGCCGGAAGATCTCCTTGGGGAAGATCGCCGCGCCCACCGGCACCCGTACCGGGTCGTCGCCGCGAAACGCGCCGAAGCTCTCCCAGTAGAGCCGGGCCGACGACGCCGCCGACCGGGTGAACCAGTAGACGGAGATGTCGTCGAGCATCTCGGTGCGGCTGAGGGCGTGCTCGGGGTGGCCGTTGCAGTCGGTCCACTTCCAGAACTTCTCGAGGATCCACGCCGCTTGGCCCGACGGCGAGTCGACGAGCGCGTAGCCGACCGTCTGGGGACGGGTCGCTTGCTCCTTGGAGTAGCCGGAGTCGACGTCGACGTACTCCTGCAGCGCGGCGAGGCCCTCCTTCTCGCGGTCGGTGAGATCGTTCATGTGCTCGGGTGACGGGCGGGCCGACACCATGTTGAGGTGGATGCCCACGCACGGGCCCGGGTGGCGCACCCCGATGGCGGTGGTGACGGCCGAGCCCCAGTCGCCACCCTGGGCGCCCCAGGCGGTGTAGCCGAGGCGCGCCATGAGCACGGCCCAGGCGTCGGCGATGCGCTCGACCTTCCAGCCATGCTCGGTGGGCTTGTCGCTGAAGCCGTAGCCGGGCAGTGACGGGCACACGACGTGGAAGGCGTCCTCGGCCCTGCCGCCGTGGGCCGTCGGGTTGGTGAGCGGGTCGATGACCTTCAGGAACTCGACGATCGAGCCCGGCCAGCCGTGGGTGAGCACCAGCGGCAACGCCCCCTCGTGGGGTGAGCGCACGTGCAGGAAGTGGATGCCGAGGCCGTCGATCTCGGTCCGGTACTGGTCGTGGCCGTTCAGGCGGGCCTCGCAGGCGCGCCAGTCGTAGGTGGTGCGCCAGGTCTCGCACACCTCCTGCACGTACGCGAGGGGCACACCCTGGGACCAGTCGGTGACGGTCTCGCGCTCGGGCCAGCGGGTGCGGGCCAGGCGGTCCTGCAGGTCGACGATGTCGGACTCGGGGACTTCCACACGGAACGGCACGAGGGCGTCGGACATGGGCCGCACCGTAGCGGCCGCGCCGGGCCCCGCTCGCAGCGCGCGCCCAGCCCAGGCCATTTACATGACGGTATGGCTGTCGACAGGCAAAGATCTGTCGACTATTCTCGTTCGGGTCGGACGGCCGGGGGCCGCCGCAGAGAGGGGGCCTCATGACGATCACGCCGGACTGGACCACGTTCGGGCTTCGAGGCATGCCGTCGATGTCGGCGCGCCAGGGCATGGACCAGACCCCACCGTTCTTCCAGGCGATGTTCGACGCGATCAACGCGTCGGTCGCGCAACCGCTGCGCGGCATCACCACCGACGGCACGCTCATCGACGGTCTGTTCCGGTTGGGCGCCACCGGTCGCGGCACCGCGCCCATCACCGACGCGGCGCATGCCTTCCTCGGCACGCTCGACGCCGAGCACCGCTCCCGGGCCGTCTTCCCGCTGGAGGCCACCGAGAAGCGGATGTGGTTCAACATCCACCCGTACGTGTTCCGTCACGGCGTGATGCTCGAGGATCTCTCCGTCGCCCAGCGCGAGGCCGGCCTCGGGGTGCTGCGGGCGTCGCTGTCGGCCCGGGGCTTCACCCAGGCGCGCGACATCATGCGCCTCAACGGCCTGCTCGTGGAGATCACCGGGCGGGATGCCGACTTCGGCGAGTGGCCGTACTTCCTGTCGTTCTACGGCGAGCCGTCGGCCGAGCGGCCGTGGGCATGGCAGATCGACGGCCACCACCTCAGCCTCAACTGCGTCGTCATCGGCGACCAGTTCGTGTTCACCCCCAGCTTCATGGGTTCCGAGCCGTGCAAGGTCACCAGCGGCCCGCTCGCCGGCGTCGAGGTGATGGGGCCCGAGCAGCACGCCGGGCTCGCCTTCATGCGGTCGCTGAACGACGACCAGGCCCGCGCCGCCACGCTGTACCCGTCGATCGCGCCCGACGTGCTCCCCCGCGAGCTGCAGGACCTGGTGGACGGGCGCATGCAGGTCGGCGCCTTCAAGGACAACGCGGTCATCCCCTACACCGGCGTGGCCGCCACCGGTCTGTCCGACGCCCAGCGCTCCCTGCTGCGCACCCTCATCGGCACCTATGTCGGGTGGGCCCGCGACGAGCACGCCGCCGTCACCATGGAGGCGATCGACGCCCACATCGACGAGACGTGGTTCGTCTGGATGGGCAGCACCGGCGACGACGGCCCCTTCTACTACCGGGTGCACAACCCGGTCGTCCTCATCGAGTTCGACCACCACCCCGGCGTCGTGTTCGACAACACCATGCCCGGGCCGCACCACATCCACTCGATCCTCCGCACACCGAACGGCGGCGACTACGGCGTCGACCTGCTCCGCCAGCACCACGCCCAGTTCGACCACAGCCACGGCCGTCACGACCCCAGGAGCTGATCCCCCGTGAAGATGGAGTTCTTCCAGACCCTCACGTACTACGGGCCCGACCACGGCGACTCGTGGCCGGCCCCGCCCCGCATCTACGACCCCGAGTACGGCCGCCTCACCCTGGAGCGGGGCATCGAGCAGTGCGTCGCCGCCCACGAGGCCGGCTTCGACTCGCTGAACTTCGCCGAGCACCACTACTCGCCCAAGCAGCTCTCGCCCGATCCGATCATCTACGCCGGCATCGTCGGCCGCCAGCTGCCCACCGCCAACATCGGCTTGTTCGGCACCGACCTGCCGCTGAACAACCCGGTGCGCATCGCCGAGCAGTACTCCATGCTCGACAACCTGCTCGGCGGGCGCCTGCGCATCGGCATGCTGCGCGGCACGCCCAACGAGTACATCACCTACGGCACCAACCCGTGGGAGTCGCGCCAGCGCTTCGAAGAGGGCGTGCAGCTGGTGAAGCGCTGCTTCGCCGAGCCCGAACCCTTCGGCTGGGAGGGTCGCTACTTCCGCTTCCGGTCCATCGCCATCTGGCCCCGCGCCGTGCAGACGGGCGGCCCCCGCATCCTCATCTCGGGCAACAGCCGCGACTCGGCCGACTTCGCCGGCCGCCACCACCTCGACATCGGGTTCAGCTACCTGAGCCCCGAGATCTGTGCGGCCAACCTCGCCGTGTACATGGAGGCGGCGGCCGCGGCCGGCTGGACGCCGACCCCCGACAACATCACCTACCGCCAGTTCCTCTACGTCGAGGAGAACGACGACGCCGCCCAGGCCGTGCTGGCCCAGTACGCCGGCGGCGGCCTGCACGCACTGTTCGCCGGCGCGTCCATGGACGTCATGCGGGCCATGGCCATGATCGGCGCCGGCATGGGCGGCGCACCGAAGAACTTCGTGCCGCCGCCCGGGCCGCCACCGTTCGTGCCGTGGCCGGCGCTGGTGGGCAGCCCCTCCACCGTGGCCGCCCGCATCGCCGAGGCCCGCAGCCACTTCACCTTCGGCCGCCTCGAGTTCTCCATCGGCGTCGGCGTGAACCCGATCCCCCACGAACTGGCCATGCAGTGCATCAAGCTCCTGGCCGAGACCCTGATCCCCGCCGCCCACGAGGAGCGCATCGGATGAGCCCCGCCACCGCCACCGTCACCTTCACCGAGCACGCGGTCGACGCCGCCGGGTTCACCGTGCGCTACTGGGAGGCGGGCGAAGGGACACCGCTCGTGTACCTGCACCCCGCCGGCGGTCCCCACTGGCGTCCCGTCCACCAGCAGCTCGCCGAGCAGTACCGCGTGATCCAGTTCGAGATGCCGGGCTGGGGCGACGACGCCAACGACAAAGCGTCCACGCTGCGCGAGCAGGCCGAGCTGATGGCGACGGTCATCGCCGCGCTCGGCGTCGACTCGTACCACCTCATGGGCACGTCGCTCGGCGGGGCCGTGGCCGTGAACCTGGCCACGCTGTTTCCCGACCGCATCATCTCACTGGTGCTCGACGCCCCGGCCGCGTTCCGCGACGGCAGCACCCCGCCGAACCAGTTGACGCCCGAGCAGGCGCAGCGCGCCTTTCGGACCCACCCCGAGCGCGAGCCCCACTTCGAGATGGCGCCGCCCGAGGCGATGGCCCGGTTCTGGCCGTTCGTGGAGAAGCTCATGGGCACGCCCGACGACACCCTGGTCGACCGGATGCGCTCGTGCGGCGTGCGCACGCTCGTGCTGTTCGGCACCGAGGACGGCATCATCGCGCCCCACAACGGACGCACCTACCGACGCCACCTGTCGAACTCGTCGCTGCAGTACGTGTTCGACGCCGCCCACGACGCCATGGGCGACCGTCCGGAAGCGTTCTACGCCGTGGTCGACGACTTCCTGCGCCGGGGCATGGGCTTCCTGGTGTCCGACCAGGACACCCTGATCAACCCCTGAGGCTTGGCGCGGGGGCGTCCCGGGCGCGAACCTGCGCCGCGTCGAAGACGGAGGGACAGCCATGAGACAGGTGACGGTGTGAGCGCAAGCGGCCGGGGGACGAAGCGTCGTGAGGACGACCCGCTGCTGCGCGGGCGGGGCACGTTCATCGACGGGCTCCGCCGGCCCGAGTTGACCGGAGCGATGCGCGCCGTGTTCGTCCGCTCGATCATGCCGCACGCCCGCGTCAAAGGCATCGACGCCGACGAGGCGCGGGCCATGCCGGGCGTGCTCGGTGTGTTCACGTACGCCGACCTGAACCTGTGGCCCCTACCGCCCCGCCTGCCCATGATGACCAAGGCCATGGTGCGGCCGATGCTGGCCGACGGTGTGGTGCGCTTCGTCGGCGAGGCGGTAGCCGTGGTCATCGCCGAGACCACCGCCCGGGCGGTGGATGCGGCCGAGTCGGTCATCGTCGACTACGACCCGCTGCCGGTGGTGGTCGACCTGCGCGAGTCGCTGGCCGGCGACACGCTCCTGCACCCGGCCGCGGGCAGCAACGTGTCGTTCGAGTGGGCCATGAAGCCGTTCGAGGGCGACCCGTTCGCCGACTGCGAGGTCGTGGTCGACCTGACGGTGCGCCACCCGCGCCTGGCCCCCGTGCCGATCGAGCCGCGCGCCGGTGCCGCCGTGTGGGGCGCCGACGGCCGTCTCACGTCGTGGGTCACGTCGCAGCGGCCCGCCGGCGCCAAGTACGTCATGGAGTGCTCCATGGGCCTGGCGCCGGGCACCGTGCGGGTCATCGCGCCCGACGTGGGCGGTGGCTTCGGGGCCAAGGGCGGCTACGGCTGCTACCCGGAGGACGTGGTGATCGCATTCCTCGCCCGCGAGATCGGCCGTCCGATCCGTTGGGCCGAAACGCGCAGCGAGGCGATGGTGGCCATGGGTCACGGCCGGGCGTCCACCCACGAGGTCCGCATCGGTGGCGACCGCGACGGTACCGTGAAGGCGCTCGAAGTGAAGGCGCTGCAAGACAGCGGCGCCTACCCGGCCATGGGCACCAACGTCACCACGAACCTGCGCAACACCGGCACCGGCGTGTACGCCATCGCCACGGCGCGCGTGCAGGGCACGTCGGTGGTCACCAACACCACGCCCACCGTTGCGTTCCGCGGCGCCGGCCGGCCTGAAGCGTCGACCTCGCTCGAGCGGGCGATCGACCGCTTCGCCGCCGCCGTGGGCATGGACCCCGTGCAGGTGCGTCTGAGGAACGTGGTCGCGCCCCACGCGTTCCCGTACACCACCTCGATCGGCTCCACGTACGACAGCGGTGACTACGCCGAAGCGCTGCGCCGCTGCGTGGCCGCCGCGGGCTACGACGAGCTGCGGGCCGAGCAGCAGACCCGCCGGGCCGCCGGCGACCCGGTGCAGCTCGGCGTCGGCGTGAGCTGCACGGTCGAGATCACCGGTGGCGGCGAAGGCGAGCTCGCGTCGGTCGCCGTGCACGAGGACGGCCGCGTGACCGTGGTGGTGGGCACGTCGCCCCACGGCCAGGGTCACGAGACCACCTTCGCCGAGATCGTCGCCAAGGAGCTCGGCATCGACGCCGACCTCGTCGAGGTCCTGCACTCCGACACCGACCTCGCCCCCTTCGGCGGCGGCACGATCGGCTCGCGCTCGGCTCAGCTCGGCGGCTCGGCCTCGTTCGGTGCCGCCCGTGACGCGGTGGAGCTAGCCCGCCAGAAGGCGGCCGAGCTGCTCGAAGCCGACGTGGCCGACGTGGTGTTCGACGCCGGCCGCTTCCACGTGGCGGGTACGCCGGCCCGCTCGCTCGGCTGGCGCGAGATCGGTGCCATCGACGCCGAACACAAGTTCAAGCCCGAGGGCGGCGCCGGCACCTACGCCTTCGGCGCGTGCGTGGCCGTGGTCGAGGTCGACACCGAGACGGGCGAGGTGCGGGTGCGCCAGCTCGTGTCGGTCGACGATGCCGGCACGCTGCTGAACCCGATGATCGCCGAGGGTCAGGTGCACGGCGGTCTGGCCTTGGCCGTGGGTGCCGCACTGTACGAGGAGATGGTCTACGGCGACGACGGCGTGCCCCGCACCGCCACGCTCGTCGACTACACCGCCATCTCGGCCACCGAGCTCGTCGACTTCGAGTGCCACGAGATGGAGACCCCGTCGCCGTGGAACCCGCTCGGCGTGAAGGGCGTGGGCGAGTCGGGCACCGTGGTCGCCACCCCGGCACTGCAGGGGGCCGTGCTCGACGCGCTGACGCCCTACGGCGTGGCGCACCTCGACATGCCGTACACGCCCGAGCGCGTGTGGCAGGCCGTCCACGGCGGCACGCGCTGAACCGGTGTTCACGACCAGCGCATTGATCGCCGGCGCCATCGCCGCACTGGTCGTGGGCCTGTCGAAGACGGCCCTGCCCGGTGCCGGGCTCATCGCCACGCCGATCCTGGCCACGGTCACCACCGGTCGGGCCCTGCCCGGGCTCACGCTGCCCATCCTGCTGACCGCCGACCTGTTCGCCGTGTGGTGGTACCGGCGCCACGCCCGCTGGGACCTGCTGAAGCCGCTCACGTTCTTCGTGGGTCTCGGCTTCGCCGCCGGCACCGCCTTCTTCGTGGCCGTCGGCAAGAGCACCCGCACCCTCGACATCTCGATCGGCGTGATCATCCTGGTGATGGTCGCGGCCCAGGTGCTGCGGGTGCTGCGCCGGTCGTCACCGGTGGAGCCGACGCTGGCCGCCGCGGCCGGCTACGGCGCCGCCGGCGGGTTCACCACGTTCGTGTCGAACACGGCCGGCCCGGTGATGAACACGTTCCTGGTGCGGCTGGGCCTGAACAAGAACGAGATGGTGGGCACGTCGGCGTGGTTCTACTTCGCAGTGAACCTGGCCAAGATCCCGGTGTACCTGGCCATCGGTACGTGGAGCAGCGGTGGACACTTCTTCAGCGCCGACAGCCTGCGCTTCGACGCGCTGGTGGTGCCGGCGGTGCTGGTGGGCGTGTTCGGTGGCCGCAAGCTGTTCGACAAGCTGCCCCAGGGCCTGTTCCTGGGCCTCGTGCTGGTCCTGTCGGCCGCCGGCGCCCTCAAGCTGCTGCTGTTGCCGTAGGTCGTCCGGACGGCGGCCGGCGTCACGCTGGGTCACTCGGGAGCACTCTGGCGTTCCGGAACGACCCAACGCGGCGGGGCAGCGGCACGTTGGGTCACTGGAGAACACGCTGGCGGCCCGGAGCGACCCCTCATGAGGGCGACGCCCCGGTTCAGGCGACGGTGGCCTTGCGCAACAACGGGCCGACCTCGCGGGCGAAGGTGTTGTGGGCGACCTCGAGCTCCTTTGGTTCGATCACACCGAAGGTGACACACATGTTGCCGGCGCCGGTGGCCCGGCACTGCTCGATGAGCTGCTCGGCCACCTGGGTCGGCGTGCCGCCCACGAACTCGTCGTCGCTGACCACGTCGGTGGCGCCGTCGGGCGCGTCGAGCACCGCGGCCCACGGCGGCAGCGGGCCCACGCTCGCGCTGAGCACGTCGACCAGGTGGCGCTTGCCGGCCAGCACGGCGGCGGCCTGGTCGCGCTCGTCGTCGACGAAGCTGATCATGCGGCGGATGCCGAGTCGCTCGGGGCCGTGGGCGTGGCCGGCGTCGGACGCCGCCGCCCGGTACGCGTCGAAGGCGGCGGCCATGTCGGCGGTGGACAGGAAGCCACCGCACGCCTTCCACCCGAGCGCCCCGGCGCGGGCCGACGACGCCGCGGTGCGGGTGGCGGTCCACACCGGCGGTGGGCGCTGCAGCAGCCGGGGCACGAGGCGCAGGTCGTCGAAGTTCCAGTGGGTGCCGTGGTGCGTGACCACCGGGTCGCGCAGGGCCTTGGCCACGACCTCCAGCGTCTCGGCGTGGCGCTCCGCGCCGATGGCCGGGGTGATGCCCACGTAGCCCTGCTCGGGCGGGATGCCGCTCACGATGCCCATCTCGAGCCGGCCGCCGGTGAGGTGGTCGAGCATCGCGAACTCCTCCACCACGCGCCACGGTGTGGCGTAGGGGCTCACGGTGCCGATGACGCCGAGGCGCAGGGTGGTGGTGCGCTGCGACATGGCCGCGATGACCAGGTTCGGCGACGGGCTGTAGCCGGCGCCGAAGTGGTGCTCGCTGTAGAAGATGCCTTCGAAGCCTCGGGCCTCGCACTGCGTCCACAGGTCGAGGTACCAGCGGTAGTGGGCCTGGATGGCGGCCGGGTCCTCCTTGGCGATCGGGTCCCGCAACTCGTGGAAGAACTCGAACAACCAGGGCGTGATCTGCATCGGCGGCAAGGGTAGTTCGCGCCCTCGGACTCACCGAACGGCCCCTACGCTCTCGGACATGGACGACCCTGCCGCCTCGTACGACGGTGTCGTCGACCACTTGCGCGTGCACGCGCCTGGGTTCACCGATGCACTGGTACCGCACATACGGCCTGCGCTGAGGTTTCGGGCTGCCGCCGAGGGCACTCAGGCGATGCGCCTCGGTTGCGGCGCGCGACTTCCCGAGGTGCCGCTGCACGGAGTGCGCGTCACGTGGACACTCCCGGGTCTGGGTCATCCTCCAGCGCACGTAGCGGGCTCGAAGGCACCGGTGCGCGAACCTAGTCACATGACCGACGTCGTCGTACCGCCCACCCGCGCGCAGGTCGTGGTGCCCTGCGCCGAGCTCGACCCCACCCTCGCGTTCTTCACGAAGCGCCTCGGCTTCCGGGTGGACGCCATCTCGCCAGCTGATGGTCCGCGCGTGGTGGTGCTGTCGGGTCACGGTGTGGAGCTCGTGCTGTCACGCGATGTCGAGGGCCCGGCGCCAACGCTCCGCCTCGTGTGCCCCGACCCCGCATCGCTCGGGGGCGGCGAACTCGTGTTGACGGCACCGAACGGTACGCGCGTCGAACTGCTCGACGCAGCCCGCCCGGTGCTCGTGCCACCCGTGCAGCAGTCGTTCGAGCTCACCCGCAAGGGCCCCGACGACCAGTGGGGCGTGGGGCGGGCCGGCATGCAGTACCGCGACCTGCTGCCCAGCCGTCAGGGCGGTCGCTTCATCGCGTCGCACATCCGCATCCCCGACGGTGGTCCGGTGCCCGACTACGTGCACTTCCACAAGATCCGGTTCCAGATGATCTTCTGCTACCGGGGGTGGGTGAAGGTCGTGTACCAGGACCAGGGCGAGCCGTTCGTGATGCAGGCGGGCGACTGCGTGCTGCAACCGCCCGAGATCCGCCACCGCGTCCTTGAGGCCTCGCCCGGGCTCGAGGTCATCGAGATCGGCTGCCCGGCGTTGCACGACACCATGGCCGACCACGGCCTGGCCCTCCCCACCGACGTGATCGACCCCGAGCGTGACTTCGGCGGCCAGCGCTTCGTGCGTCACCAGGCGGCGCTGGCCACCTGGGCGCCGTGGCGCGTCGCCGGGTTCGAGTGTCGCGACCTCGGTATCGCCCGCGCCACCGACGGCATCGCCGGCGTGCGCGTCGCGCGGGTAGCGGGGCCCGCGCCCGAGGCGTGGACGGCCGAGGGCGAGTTGTGCCTGCACGTGGTGCTCGACGGCGAAGTCACTCTCGACCGTGTGGGTCACGCGCCCCAACGGCTCACCGCCGGCGACAGCGTCGCGCTGCCCGCGGGCGACCGCTATCGCCTCGCCGATCCGTCGCCCGACTTCGAGCTGCTCGACATCACGTTGCCGGCCTGACGGCGCCCCGCTGCGACGGACGGCACGCGGCCCACCGGGTCCCGGGTGACCATCCGTTCCTACACTCGCGATCACGACCTCCACCGTGCTCGCCTCCACCGTGCTCGCCTCGAACGTGCTCGCCTCGAACGCCAGCAACCTGGCTGCCGCCCGCTGGCTGATGGCCATGTCGCTCGGGCTGCACATCGTGCTCTCGTGCCTGGGCGTGGCCCTGCCCACCTTCGTCTACGTCGTGCACCGCCGCGGCCTGAAGGGTGACACCGCTGCGCTCGTGCTGGCCCGACGCTGGTCGAAGGTGGCCGCCGTGCTGTTCGCCGTGGGCGCAGTGTCGGGCACGGTGCTCAGCTTCGAGATGGGTCTGCTGTGGCGGGGCCTGCCCCGGCGCCTGCACCTGGCCACGCTGGTGCCGGTGGCCGTGCTGCTGTGGCTCACCAGCGCCGGCCGCCTGGCCGACGGCCAGCGCGCCGACTCGTCGCAGGCGCTGCTCGACGAGCTGTCGAGCGGAGGCGGCCCCGGGTGAGCGCGACGTCCTAGGGTTCGCCGATCGAGCGCATCGAACACCCCTGGTCGCCCGCGGGCCGGCAGCTGACGATCGGGCTGGTGGCCACCATCACGCTGTTCGCCTCGGAGACGTTGGCCGTCGCCACGATCATGCCGCGCGTGGCCGACGAGCTCGGCCGCAGCGGCTATGGCGCGGCGTTCAGCGGGTTCTTCCTCGGCTCGGTCGCCGGCGTGCTCCTCGGTGGGGCGGCGGCCGATCGCTTCGCACCGGCGACGCTGGTGGTCGGGCTGTCCACGCTGTTCACGCTCGGTCTGCTGCTGGGTGCCGGCGCGCCGTCGATCTGGGTGCTGGTCGCCGGCCGCGTGGTGCAGGGCTTCGGTTCGGGTGCCACCTCGCCGCTGGTGTACGCCATCATCGCCCGGGCCTACGAGGAGTCGGCCCGCATCCGCATGTTCGCCATCACGTCCACGGCGTGGGTCACGCCCGCGGTGTTCGGGCCCGGGTTGGCCGGGCTGGTGGCCGAGCGGGTCGGCTGGCGGTGGGTCTTCCTCGGCATCACGCCCCTGGTGGTGGGTGCCGCCGCGGTCACCGCCCCGGCGGTGCGGCGTTGGGTCGTGCCGGCCGACGCCGATCGCACCTGCCTGCCCTTGGGCCCGGCACTGAGGGCGACCGCCGGTGTCGGCGCGGTGCTGATCGCCATCGACGCCCGGCACCGCATCGTGACGCCGCTGCTGGTGCTGGCCGGACTGGCCGTGGCCGTCCCACCGGTGCGGCGCATGGTGCCGCCCGGCACGTTCCGGCTGGCCCGCGGCCTCCCAGCCATCATCGGGACGCGTGGCGTGCTCACGATGGCCTTCGTGGCGGTCGACGCCTTCATCCCGCTGGCCATCACCGACGTGCGCGGTCGCAGCGTGCTCATGGGGTCGTTGGCGGTGAGCGCCTCGACCATCGCGTGGACGGCCGGCGCCTGGCTCGCCGACCGGTGGATGCCCCGCCGCGGCGCGCCCTGGCTGATCCGTGCCGGGTTCGTGGCCCTCACCATGGGCAACCTGGTGACCCTGCTCCTGCTGCGCACCGGCATCCCGCTCGCGGTGGGTGTGGTCGGCGCCGCCGTCGCCGGCCTGGGCATCGGCACCGGCTACTCCCCCGGCTCGGCCGCCGTGCTCGACCTGGCCACGCCGGGCGAGGAGGGACGCACGTCGTCGGCCCTGGCGCTGTTCGATGGGCTCGGCTTCGCCGTCGGTGCCGCCATCACCGGCGCGCTGGTGGCCGGCGCCGGCACCGGCACGAGTCCGGGCGGTCGGCTGGCGGTGGCATGGGTGGCCAGCGCGGTGGTGGCCGCGGTCGGTGTCGTCGCCGCGGGCCGCACGCGGGCGAGCCCGGGAACGCGCCGGTAGGAACGCACCCATGGCACCATCCGCGCCCGTCGCTGACCACCCGCGGCTAGCGTCCTCGGGCGGAGAACCGAGGGGAATGGGAATGCTGTCGCCGTATCGCGTGCTGGATCTGACCGATGACCGGGGTCAACTGGCCGGGTTCATCCTGGCCTACCTCGGCGCCGAGGTGATCGCCGTCGAACCGCCAGGGGGCAGCCCGTCGCGCCGTCGTCCGCCGTTCGCCAGGGGCGCCGGGCCCGACTCCGAGCGCAGCCTCACCCACTGGGCGTACAACCGCGGCAAGCGTTCGGTGGTGCTCGACATCGACGAGTCCGTCGACGATCGCGCCGCGCTGATCGGGCTCGCCCGCGGCGCCGACGTACTGATCGAGTCGCGTGCACCGGGCGCCATGGCCGCGCTCGGTCTCGGAGCCGACGACCTGGCCGCGGTGAACCACGCACTCGTCTACGCCTCGATCACGCCGTTCGGACAGACGGGCCCGAAGGCCCACTGGGCCGCCACCGACCTCACCGTGTGGGCCGCCGCCGGCCCGCTGGCGCTCACGGGCGACGACGACCGCGCGCCGGTGCGCCCGACGGTGCCCCAGGCGTTCCTGCACGCGTCGGCCGAGACCGCCGGAGCCGTCATCGCCGCGCTGTACGAGCGGTCGCGTTCGGGCCTCGGTCAGCACATCGACGTGTCGGCCCAACAGGCCGCGGCGCAGGCGACGCAGTCGATGATCCTCGCCCAGCCCAACGGCGCCACCGTGCTCACCCGACAGGCCGGCGGGGTGAAGGTGGGGCCGTTGCGGCTGCAGCTGCGATGGGCGTGCGCGGACGGCCACGTGTCGATCACGTTCCTGTTCGGCAGCGCCATCGGCCCGGCCACCGGGCGCCTGATGTCGTGGATCCACGAGTGCGGCTACTGCGACGACGCCACCTTGGCCAAGGACTGGGTGGCCTACGGTGACCTGCTGGCCCAGGGCCACGAGCCCATCAGCGAGTTCGAGCGCATCAAGGACGTCGTCACCGCGTTCTGCGCCGACCGCACGAAGGCCGAACTGCTCAGCGAGGCCATGCGGCGCCGGCTGCTCATCGCACCGGTGCAGATGATCGACGACGTCGTGCACTCGCCCCAGTTCGCCGACCGTGACTACTGGGTCGACGTCGACGGCGTGCGGTTCGCCGGTGCGTTCGCCAAGCTCACCGGCACGCCCCTGGCGGCGCCATCGGCGCCTCCGAAGCTCGGCGCCGACACAGCCACCGTGCTTGGTGAGCCCCGACGCACCCCGGCAGCGCCGGCCGCCGTGAGCCCGGCGCCCACCGCCCGCCCGCTCGACGGCGTGAAGATCCTGGATCTCATGTGGGTGATGGCCGGGCCGGCGGGTACGCGGGTGCTGACCGACCTCGGCGCAACCGTGGTGCGGGTGGAGTCGTCGCACCGCGTCGAGACGGCGCGCACGTTGCAGCCGTTCAAGAACGACGAGGCCGGTCTGGAGACATCGGCGCTGTTCGCCAACATGAACGCGGGCAAGCAGGGTGTCACGATCGATCTGTCCAACCCGACCAGCCGCGACGTGATCTTCGACTTCGTCCGCTGGGCCGACGTGGTGACCGAGAGCTTCTCGCCCCGCGCGATGAAGGGATGGGGCCTCGACTACGACACGTTGCGCAAGGTCAACCCGGGCATCGTCATGATGTCGAGCTGCCTCTTCGGCCAGAGCGGGGTGCACAGCCCGTTCGCCGGCTATGGCACGATGGCCGCGGCGATGTCGGGCTTCTTCGGCCTCACCGGCTGGCCCGACCGCGCGCCGTGCGGTCCCTTCGGTGCCTACACCGACTACATCTCGCCCCGCTTCGGCACCGCCACGTTGCTGGCCGCCCTCGATCATCGTCGACGCACCGGCGAGGGCCAGTACATCGACTTCGCCCAAGCCGAAGGGGCGCTGCACGCGCTCGGCCCAGCGCTGCTCGACTACACCGCGAACGGGCACGTGTGGCCGCGCGCCGGCAACCACGATCCCGTGGCCCATCCCCACGGGGTGTACCCCAGCTCGGGCGATGACGCATGGGTCGCCGTCGCCTGCGAGACCGACGGGCAGCGCGCCGAGTTGGCGACCATCGTCGGCGGCATCGAAGAGCGCCATGTGGCGGCCTGGACGACCACGCGCACTCCCGAGGAGGCAGCCGCGGCGTTGCAGGCGGTCGGCGTGCCGGCCCACGCCGTGCAGAACAGCGTCGAGATCAACGCCGATCCGCAGATGGTGCACCGCAACCACTTCCGCACCGTGCCCCATCCGGCGCTCGGCGAGATCACCATCGAAGGCCCGCGTTTCGTGCTCGGTCGTACGCCGGCCACTGCGACCACGGCGGGCCCGACCATGGGCCAGCACACCTATGACGTGCTCACCCAGATCCTGGGCTATGACGAGGATCGCTTCGTCGAGCTCGTGGTGAACAACATCCTCGAGTGATCACCGCTCGGTGATCACGGACGGTACGTCCACGCCATGGTGCCGGGTCGGCGTGTCGGTGCCACCAGGTTGGCCCAGCGGCACAGCGTCGGGCGGGTGTCACGAGGGTCGATGACCTCTTCGATCTCGAACACCTCGGCCGAGCGGTACGGGCTGCGGTAGCGGTTCAGGCGCTGGCGGATCTTGTCGATCTCGTCCGTGAGCGCGTCGCCCTCGAACGCGGCCAACTCGGCCCGGTACGCCACTTCCAGCCCGCCCTCGATGGGCAGCGAGCCCCAGTCGCCCGAGGGCCATGCGTAGCGGAAGTGGGTGACGCCCGGCTTGTTGTTGGCCGCGCCGGCCACCCCGAACGCCTTGCGCACGACCACGGCACAGAAGGGGCTGCGCGACTGCCCCAGCGCGGCCAGCGCCACCGAGCCGAACCGGATGGTGGCGTCCTGCTCCGACTCCTTGCCGATGAGGAAGCCGGGGCAGTCCTCCAGGTGGACGAGGGGCACGTGGAACGTGGACGCGAGGTCGATGAAGCGTGTGACCTTGCGGCTGGCATCGGCCGTCCACGCGCCGGCGTACACGTAGGGGTCCTCGGCGAAGAGGGCCACGGGCCAGCCGTCGAAGCGGGCGAAGCCGGTGATGATCGACCGACCCCAACCCCTGCCCATCTCGAAGAAGCTGCCCTGATCGACCACGGCGTTGATGACGTCGCGCATCTTGTAGACCTTGCGGGCGTCGCGGGGCACCAGCGACGCGAGCTTCTCCTCCCGCCGCCCCGGGTCGTCGGTCGGTGCGGTGCGCGGCGGCAGCTCGTCGACGTTCTGGGGCAGGTACGACAGGAACCGGCGGGCCCGCTCGAACGCCTCGACCTCCGTGGTGACCATGTCGTCGATGGCGCCGTTGGTGGTGTGGATGCGGGCGTGGCCGAGCTCCTCCTTCGACACGTCGCCGAGCGAGGCCTGGTCGACCAGCGCGGGCCCGGCGATCATCATCTGTGCGGTCTCGGCCACGATGACCGAGTAGTGCGAGGTGACCACGCGCGCCGCGCCGATGCCGGCCACCGACCCGAGGGCCAAGGCGACCGACGGCGCCACGCCGAGGTGGCCGACCACGGTGTCCCAGCCGGCCACCTGCGGGATGAGGGTGCGTCCCTTGATCTCGATCGACTTCACCGAGCCGCCGCCACCCATGCCGTCCACCAGGCGGATGTGGGGTAGGCGCAGCTCGACGGCGATCTGCTCGGCGAAGTGGCGCTTGGCCGGGATGGTCGCCTCAGCCGAACCACCCCGCACCGTGAAGTCGTCACCCGACACCATCACCGGGCGCTCGTCGATCTCGGCGACACCGCACACCAGGTTGGCGGGCAGGAAGCCCACGAGGTTGCCGTCGTCGTCGTACTGGCCCACGCCGCTGACCGAGCCGACCTCGTGGAACGAGCCGGCGTCGCAGATGGCCTCGATGCGTTCGCGGATCGTCAGCTTGCCGGCGGCCTTCTGGCGAGCCACGCGCTCGGCGCCGCCCATCTCCGCGGCCATCGCCCGCCGGCGGTGCAACTCGTCGATCTCGGGCTGCCACACGTGTTCCATCACCCGATCATGGCCCATGACGCCCGTCACACGGAAACAGCGCGCTGGTCGATGGGTTGGTCAGTGCAGGTTGCGGGCGAACAGGGCGAACAGCCGCTCCCAGTGCCGCTCGGCCGCGGGCTTGTCGTACACCGGCCGCTGCGGGAACGCGAAGCCGTGGTGCACGCCGGGGTACCACTCGACCCGGGTGATGGCGCCGACGGTGGTGAGGTGCTGCTCGAGGCCGTCGATCATCTCCTTGGGCGCGTAGTCGTCGAACTCGGCGCAGGCGAAGTACAGCTCCCCCTTGACCTTGTCGGCCAGGTGCGCCGGTGAGTTGTCGCCGAACAGCCGCACGCCGTACACGGATGCGGCGGCCTTGATGCGATCGGGGTACACGCCGGCCATGGCGAACGAGAACGGCCCGCTCATGCAGTAGCCGACGCAACCGATCTTCGACGCGTCGGCGTGCGGGTCGGCGTCCACATGGGCGAGCATCGTGGCGGTGTCGCTGGCGATCAGGTCGTCGCTCAGCGTGCTCATGAGCTCGAACATGCGCTGGCGCGTCTCGGTGGGCTCACCCGCGGTGTAGTCGAACTCGGGCACCGACCGGTAGTACAGGTTGGGCAGCACCACGTAGTAGCCCGCGGTACCGAGCCGGCGGGCCATGTCGTGGAGCTCCTCACGCTTGCCCGGCGCATCCATGTAGAAGAAGATCACCGGGAAGGGGCCGCCCTCTTCGGGGTGGGTCACGAATGTCTGCATGGTGCCGTCGCGAGTGACGAGCTCGAGGTGCTGGTCGATCATGGATGATGACCCTAGTGGGCCGTCCGATCATGGCGAACAGCCGGTGGCACCGGCATCGTGCAAGGACTGGAGCGCCGCTCCCAGGCTGCTGCTCGCGGCCGACGACGCCGAGGCCGCTGTGTCGGTCTCCCCCACGACGTACATCTGAGCGGCGTAGCCATACTGGTCCGCGGCGTGGCGCAACCCGGCGGCCGCGCTGGCGACGACCGGGGCGCTCGTGTCCAGGGACTCGAGATCGGAGGCCATGCTGCCGGCGATCCGACCGAACTGGTCGAGCGCGGTCGTGACATCGGTGATGGCGGCGGCCTGGTCGAGCCGCGGCTTGACCTGCAGGCACTCCTGGTCGAGCCAGTCGGCCAGTGTGAGCCCCGTTTCGCCCGCGGAGGGGTCGCCCGCGCCCGATGGCGCCGCCGCGCCGGAGCTGGCCCCGCCTGGTGACGGCGCGGGCGTCGTCGAGCTGTCGCCGGCTCCCGACGGCGCTGGAGGAGCGACGATCACCGCGGCGGCCGCATGTTTGGCGGTCTTGATCTTGTAGACCGCGATCGTGAGCGCCGAACCCACGCTGATGACGCCGGTCGTGACGCCCACGATGACCTTGATCTTCAACGGCCAGGATTGCAGCCGGCCGGCGCGGGGCGAGGCTGCGGGGGGAGCGATGGTCTCTTCTCGTTGCGCGTTCATCGGCCCACAGATGGGCGATCGAGCGCCATTGATACACCCGGCGACGGCTCCCACGGGGGTGGGACAATGCTCGGGTGCTCCTCGACGAGGTCGACGACGACGGCTTCCTCGTGGTGCCCGTCGCCGCGATCGACGACCGCTACCGCGAGCTGGTAGACCGCTGCACCGACGCCGTCGTGGCGTCGGTGCCGTCGCTCGCCGCCGTGTTGCTGTACGGCAGCGTGGCGCGCGGTCGGGCCACGCCGCCGCACTCCGACCTCGACCTGCTCGCCGTGGTGGCCGACCCCGCGGCCCGCCCCCACGTGCAGCGGTTGGCGGTCCAGCTCACCGCCCGCCACGCGGCCGAGGTGCACGACGTGGGCGTCACCGTGGTCACACGGGCCGAGCTGCTCGCCGACGATCTCGACGGGATGGGCAACCGCGCCTTCCTGAAGCACTCGTGCGTGCCCGTGTGGGGCGCCGACATCGGGGCCACGCTGGCGCCGGCGCGGCCGACGCCGCAGTTGGCGTGGGCCTACAACCACAGCGTGGGTCGCGCGGTCGATGCGTGCCGATCGGACCTGGCCATCTCGTGCACACCCACCGAGGTGACGGTGGTGGCTCGCCGGGCCGCCCGACGCACGTTGCTGGCGTGCGCGTCGCTGGCGTCGGTGCGCACGGGGCGTTGGACGACCGACCGCGAAGTGGCCGTGGCCTTCGTGGACGAGCGCCATCCCTCGTGGGCCGACGACGCTCACGCCGCGATGCAATGGTGCCACGAGCCCACCTACGATCGCGTCGAGGCCGCCGTCTTCCTGGACGGCTTCGCCGCGTGGGTCGTCGCCGAGCTGGCCGACGCGTGCGGTGAGCCTCCCGAGCGAGCCTAAGGTCGGCCGCTGTGGGCCCCACACCGCGCATCGGGTTGAACCGGTGGGACTTCCGCTCGGTCGCGAGGACGTGAAGGCGCGACTCTGAACGGCGGCACCCGTCGACCGCCGAGCATCGCCGGGCGCCCATCTGCCAGCATGGGGCGCGTGGGACTGCGAGACGGTGACGGCTGGGTGGCGTGCAACTGCGGGCACCCTCACTGGGGCCTGTACGGCGCCGCCGGGCTGCTGCTGGTGCGGCGCGACACGGCGCCGCCACTGGTGCTGCTGCAGCTGCGCGCGGCCTGGACGCATGGCGGCGGCACCTGGGCGCTGCCCGGGGGCGCTCTCGACTCGCACGAGGACCCCGTCAGCGCGGCGGCGCGCGAGGCGTTCGAGGAGGCCGGCATCACCGCCGAGAAGTTCGAGGTGAAGGGCGTCTTCTCCGACGATCACGGCAACTGGCGCTATGACACCGTCATAGCCCACACCCAGGGCGATGCCGGTGCCCACGACGCCAACATGGAGAGCGACGAGGTGCGCTGGGTGCCTCTCGACGAGGTCGCCGCCTACCGCCTGCACCCGGGCCTGGCCGCGTCGTGGGGTCAGCTCCAAGGGCACGTCGCCTCCACGCTCAGCGACCTCTGAGCAACACCGGCGCCGGTCACGTGCCCGGTTCGGTGGTGCGCCGTTCGATGTCGTACAGGTGCTCCATGCCGGCGAGGGTGCCGAGCTCGCGGTAACGCTCGCCCCGCTCGCGCAGATCGTCGCCACGAGAGCCCTGGAGCTGCCGCGCGTACAGGTCGCGCACGGCGTTCACCGCCGCCACCTGCCCGCTCATGGGTCGATCACCATGGCGTAGCCGAGCTCGTCCCACTGCACCGCTGGCCGGGTGTCCATCATCGTCATGGCCACCACCGGCACCGGCAGGTCCTGGGGTGCGGTCACCCACTCCTCGTCGGTGCCGGGGAAGAGCATCACCGCGTCAGCACCGGCGGCGGTGTAGGCGTGCAGGCGTTCGAGGGCGGCCAGGTAGCTCTCGTGGCGCACCGCGCCGGTGCGGGCGATGATCAGGAAGTCGGGGTCGCGCCGTTCGGCGGCAGCGATGCGGATCTTGGCTACCATGTCGGCCGGCGGCACCAGGTGTTCGACACCTCGGTGGTGGCTGGCCCGCTTGGGGGCCACCTGATCCTCGATCTCCACCGCCACGGCGCCGGCCGCTTCGAAGTCCCACATCATGCGGGCCACGTGCACCGGGTCACCGAAGCCCACACCACCGTCCACGATGACCGGCAGCGCGCTGCGTCGCACGATCGACGTCACCGCGCCGGCGAGTTCACTCACGGTGAGCAGCGCCTCGGAGACGGCCATCTGGTAGCCGAGGGCACCGCCCGACACGTAGCCCGCCTCCACCCCGATCGACTCGCACATCCGCGCCGTCAGCGCGTCGAGCACCAGCGGTACCCGCACGCACGGCGCCTGATGGGCCGCGGCCGCGGCCAGGCGCGCCCGGAACGCGGCGCGGTTGGCGCTCACGGCCGGGGTACCGGTTGGCGACGCGTCTCCACGACGAACTCGTCGAGGTCGGCGTCACGCGTCATGGAGAACAGGTCGACGTTGCGGTAGGGGTAGTTCACCACCACGCGCCCGCGCTGGTTGCGGTAGTAGGTCTCCATGCCCGGATGCGTCCACACCATGTTCTCGTGGGCGGCGTCGATGCCGGCGTTGTAGGCGTCGTGCACGTCGGTGCGCACCTCGACCGCGCCGAGGTCGTGGCGCAGCATCTTCTGGATGAGGTCCATGATGAAGTGCACCTGCATCTCGATCACGAAGATCAGGCTGCCGCCGTGCCCGGGCTGGGTGTTGGGACCGTAGAGACAGAAGAAGTTCGGGAAGTCGGGCACGGCGAGCCCCAGGTAGGCGCGGGCGTCGTCGTCCTCCCACACCTCGCGCAGCGGGCGACCCGAGCGACCGGTGATCTCGAACGACGACAGGAAGCGCAGCACGTCGAACCCGGTGGCGATGACGAGCACGTCGGCCTCGTGGCGCGTACCGTCGGCGGTGACGATGGCGTCGGCCTCGATGTGGTCGATGCGGTCGGTCACCAGTTCCACGTTCGGCTTGGTGAGCATGCGGAACCAGCCGTTGTCCATGAGCATGCGCTTGCCGTAGGGCGGGTAGTCGGGCACGACCCTGGGGATCAGGTCCTCACGATCGCCCAGCTCGGCCTTGATGTAGCGCGTGAAGTACTCGCGATGGGCGTCGTTGATGGCGTTGAGCGAGCGCTCGGGGTGCTCCCAGTTCGGGTCCTTCTGCAGGGCCACGTGCAGGCGGTCGTTGAAGGTCCACCCCAGGCGCACGCGATACCACGCCCGGTACAGCGGTACCTCGCGCAGCAGGAAGCGCACCGGCTCGGGCACCTCCTTGCGGAACTGCTCGAACGGCGCCGCCCATTGCTTGGAGCGCTGGAAGATGGTGAGCTGCTCGACGCGGGGCTGGATCTCGGGCCCGGTCTGCATGCAGCTGGCCCCGTTGCCGATGATGGCCACGCGCTTGCCGGTGAGGTCGACGTCGTCGCGCCAGCGGGCGGTGTGGAACGACGGCCCGGCGAACGAGTCGAGGCCGTCGATCTGCGGGTACTTCAGCGGGTTGAAGATGCCCGTGGCGCTGATCAGCACGGTCGTGCGCAGCATCTCGGTGGTGCCGTCGCCCCGGCGAACCAGCACCTGCCATCCCTGGGTCTCGGCGTCGTAGCTGGCCGACACCACCTCGGTGCCGAAGCGGATGTGCTCCTGCAGGCCGAACGTGGTGGCCACGTGCTCCATGTAGGCGTGCAGCTCGTCGCGCAGGGCGAAGTACTTCGACCAGTCGAACGTGACGAACGAGAACGAGTACAGGTGGTTGGGCGTGTCGACGCCGGCACCCGGGTAGTGGTTCTCCCACCAGGTGCCGCCGACGGTCTCGTTCTTCTCGATGATCGTGTACGGGATGCCGGCGCGCTGCAGGTTGACCGCGGTGCACATGCCCGACACACCGGCGCCGATGATGAGCACGTGGAAGCCCGTGGGCACCCGTACGGCCTCGGGGTGCGTCGGCGCCTGGTCGAGCAGGGTGGCCACGAACGGGCCGTACTCGGGCGGCACCGTCTCGCCCATGGCGCACGAGAGCATCTCGACCAGCAGCTCGGGCGTCGGCTCGGGCACGGCCACCGGGCGCCCGGCGCGCCACGCCACGATCGCTTCGAGCGCGGCCTCGCGGATCTCGGCCTGCACCGGCTCGGGCAGGCCGCCGGTGTCGTTGTCGCTCATGCCCTGGGCCCGGGTGGGCTGGTACGGCTCGTCGAGCCAGCGGCGCTCGCCCGTGAGCTGCACGAGCACCATCAGCAGGCTCGGGATGTTGGCGATGGCGACAGCGGCGGCGAAGCGGTGCCCGTCGGTCGTCCCGGCAGCGTGCACGGCCATGATGTCCCCCAAAGCGGCGTTCGAACTCCCCACCCGCGAACCTACCGGTTGGCGGCGGGCACCGCCTCGTCCGTCGCCACGGCGAGGGCGCGGTCGAGCATGGCCAGCTGCCGCTCGGTCGGCCACGACTCGGGGTCGAACAGGGCCTGCAGGGCCACACCGTCGATGGCGGCGATGAGCCGTTCGGCCTCGTGCTGGGCCGCGGCGCCGGTGGCCCGGCCGGCCCGTTCGACGTGGCGGGTCATGTCGGCCCGGAAGTCACGGTAGGCATCGCGCTGCACGGCGGCCAGTTCGTCGTCGCCGGTGGCGTGGGCGCAGAACGCCACCGTGACGATCCAGTGCCGGCGCGACTCGTCGTCGATGGGAAGGGCGCCGGTGAGGGCGTGGCGCAGCGCCTCGGCCGGCGTCAGGGCGTCACGCCGGGGCCGCTGGGCCCGCCGGCGCTCCAGCGACACGGCCAGGGTGAACTGCAGCAGCTCGCGCTTGTCGGCGAAGTAGTGGGTGAGGCCGCCGGTGGTCCAGCCCGCCTCCGAGGCCACCTCGCGCATGGTGGCGGCGGAGATGCCCGATCGGGCGATGACGCGAATGGCCGCGTTGGCCAGCTCGATGCGGCGCTCGTCGCCGTCCACCACCTTCGGCATTGACATCTAGCATACAACAGTTGTTGTATAACATGTGTTCTGCCGACGGGAGCGGCGCCCGCGTGCCGCTCCCCCGACCAACCTGGGAGCAACCAGATGGTGCACGTTCCGACGCGAGGCGACCTTCCGCCCCGGCTGGGTCCCACGGTGCAGCACGTCCCCGACTACGGGCCCAGCACCATGAGCCGTGACGCCTACACCGACCCGGTGCGCTACGAGCTCGAACGTGAGCGGGTCCTGGCCAAGCACTGGATCCTGGCCGGCCGCAGCGAGCAGGTCGCCGGCGCCGGTGACTGGATCACCTTCGAGGGCCACGGCGAGACGGTGATCATCACCCGCCAGCCCGACGGTTCGCTCGCCGCGTTCCACAACGTGTGTCAGCACCGCGGCCCCGCCATGGTCGGCGAGCTGAAGGGATGCGGCGCCCGGCGCTTCACCTGCCCGTACCACGGCTGGGTGTACGACACCACGGGCAAGCTCGTGGGCGTGCCCGAGCGGGAGGACTTCTCGGCCGAGCACCTGAAGGATGTGCGGTCGCCGCGGGTCGCCGCCGACGAGTGGGGCGGCTGGGTGTGGATCAACCTGGCCGGGCCCGACGCCGCGCAGCCGTTGCTCGAGGCCATCGGGCCCGAGATCACCAGCGACCTCGGCGCCTTCAAGATGGAAGACATGGTGCTGCACGAGGTGCTCGAGTTCGACGTGCCCGTGAGCTACAAGGCCATCGTCGACGGCTTCAACGAGCTGTACCACGTGACCGAACTGCACCACTCCCCGCCCGAGTTCACCAAGTCGGTGCGCGACTCGTCGTTCCACATCCTCGGCGACAACTACATGTGCTTCATCCCTCGGCCGCAGTGGAAAGGCGAGCTGCACGAGACGTGGGACCACCAGAAGTACGCCATCTGCCACTACGTCGTGTTCCCCAACACGGTGTTCAACTGCAACCCCGAGCACGTGCAGGTGTTCAACCCGATCCCGCTCGGTGTGGACCGTACCCGCTTCCTGTGCTGGCAGATCATCTACCCGGGCGACAAGGACGACCCCGAGTACGCCGACTACTACGCCAGCACCATGAGGCACTGGGAAACGCTCAAGGCCGTCGTGGCCGAGGACATCGCCATCTACACCCAGCTGGCCCGCACCAAGAAGTCGAGCGGGTACACCAAGCACATCCTCTCGGAGCGGGAGTGCAAGATCGCCCACTACCACGAGAACATGGACCGCAAGATCCGCGACTGAGCGTCGGTGACGGCGTTCGGGTGCCGCGACCTACGTGGCCGCGGCACCCACAGATGCTCAGCGGATGGGGTTCTTGTACGAGTCCAGGTAGGTGATCTCGGCCACGTCGTCGCGGGCGGCCGGCTTGAAGTCGGTGCCCAGGGTGTAGGCCACGGGCAGCAGGCCGGCCTGGCTCATGTGCTCGGGGATGCCGAGCAGCTCGGCCGCCTCCTGCTCGAGCCCGAGGTGCAGCGTGGTGTAGCAGCTACCCAGGCCGCGGCTGCGCAGGGCCAGCTGGAAGCTCCACATGGCCGGGATGATCGAGCCGAACAGGCCGGCGGCCGAGTTCGTGCTGCCGTCGACCTTCCCGATGATCATGGGGATCACCATCACCGGCACGCGGTGCAGGTTCTCGACCAGGAACGTGGCCGAGTCCATGACGCGCCCGGTCTGGGTGCCCGGGTCGGTGGTGGCCGCGGCCGACTTCAGGTACTCGCCGCCGGCCCGGCCGTAGATGTCGGCCAGTGCCTGCTTCTTGGCCGCGTCGCGCACCACCAGCCACCGCCAGCCCTGACGGTTCGAGCCGGTCGGCGCCTGCACCGCGAGCTGCAGGCACTCGAGCAGCACGTCGTCAGGTACCGGCTTGTCGAAGTCGAGCCGCTTGCGCACCGCGCGCGTGGTCGAGAGCAGTGCATCCACCTGGGAGAGATCGAAGTCCATGGGCAGAGCATCGCGTGTCACGACACCCGCATGGAACTGCGGGTCACCACCTCGCCGAACCCGCCCATGCTAGGAACGCGACCGAGCGACCTGTGAGGCAGTTCAACGTGCACCTGCCAGCGGAGCTCATCCGCGAGGTCGAGCACTAGGCGATCACGCCTGCGCCCCGCAGCGCATCGAGCGCATCGGCGCTCAGGCCGAGCTCGGTCGAGAGCACGGCGTCGGTGTCGGCGCCGAGCACCGGCGCGGCCCGCAGCGGCACGTCCGACTTCTCCAGCCGGAACGGCTTGTCCAGCAGCAGGACCGTGCCGTGCTCCGGGTGGGGCACCTCCTGCACGAAGCCGCGCGCTCGCAGGTGGGGGTCGTTGAAGACGTCGTGGGTGTCCATCACCGCCGACGCGGCGATACCGGCGTCGGCCAGCAGCGCCATCGCCTGGTGCTTGGTGCGGCCGCGACACCACGCGGCGATCGCCGCCTTGAGCACTTCCTTGTGCTCGGCCCGGCCCCGGGGCGTGGCGTACCGCTCGTCGTCGAGCAGGTCGGGCCGATCGATGACACGGCACAGCGCCGTCCACATCTTGGGCGTGCCGACCATCACGTACACGTAGTCGTTCGGCCCGAACGGCTCGCACGCGAACATGTCGGTGGGCGGCGCGCCGAGCGCGTTCCCCACGCGTGGCGCGGCCTCGCCGTCGAGCGACCAGCCGCCGATGCCGGTGGTGCGGATGAACATGGTCATGACCTCGTGCATGCTCATCTCGATCAGCTGACCTTCCCCCGTGCGCTGCTGCTGCACGTAGGCGGCCAGCACGGCCATCGCCGTGTGGGCGCCCGTCGCGGTGTCGCCGAACGTGCCGCCCGGGCGGATGGGCGGGCCGTCGGGCGCGCCGGTGAGCGAGAACAACCCGGCGGCGGCCTGGGCCAGCATGTCGAAGGCCCGGTAGTCGGCGTACGGGCCTGACAGGCCGTAGCCCTTGATGCGGGCGTAGATGAGCCGCGGGTTGAGCGCCCGGAGCGCGACGGGGTCGAGCGCCAGCTTCTCCATGACCCCGGGCCCCTGGTTCTCCACGAACACGTCGACGCCGGTGACCAGCCGCCGTACGAGGTCCTTCCCCGCGTCGGTCGCCACATCGACGACCACGCTGCGCTTGTTGCCGTTGTAGTTCTCGTAGTACTGCGATCGCCCGCTCGCCGATCGGGTGCGACGCCCTGGCTCACCGCCCGGCGGCTCCACCTTCACCACGTCGGCACCGAGCCACGCGAGGTACTGGCAGCACGAGGGCCCCGCCTCGTACTGGGTGAAGTCGAGCACCTTCATGCCATCGAGCGCAGGCATCGCGCACCCCCCGATCCGTCGCGGCCCGGAGCGAACCGTACTGCTCCCGGCCGGCGCCTCGGACCAGACGACGCGGTGACCTCACCGAGGGCACGGCCGCAACCGAGTGGCCTACCCGGCGCATCGGGCTACGGTGCGGGCGCGGCTCGTGGCCGCGGGCAGACTGCGCCTCATGGTGGTACCGGCGTGCTGACGGTGTGGGTTCTGGGCGACCAGCTCGACCGGCGTCTGGGCGCGCTCGGCCGGGCCGAGCCCGCCACACACCGGGTGCTCATGGTCGAGAGCCGCGCGAAGCTGGCGTCGCGGCGATGGCACCGCCAGCGGGCGCACCTGGTGATCACGGCCATGCGCCGCTTCGCCGCCGGGCTGAGGACCGAGGGCTTCCAGGTCGACGAGCGCCACGCCGACTCGCTGGCCGCCGGGCTGGCCGCCCACCGAGCCGAGCACGCTCCCGAACGCGTGGAGGCCACCGAGCCGGCGTCCTGGGACGGCCGCGAACTCCTCCAGAGGCTGGGCGTCGAGCTGGTGCGCACCGACCAGTTCCTGTGCCATCCCGACGAGTTCGCCGGCTGGGCCGGCACCCGGCGGTCGCTGAAGATGGAGGACTTCTACCGCTGGCAGCGCCGGCGGCTCGACTACCTGATGGATGGCGACGAGCCCGCCGGTGGCCGCTGGAACTTCGACGCCGACAATCGCCTCGGGCCGCCCAAGGACGGCCGCTCGTGGCCCACACCCGTGCGCGACACCCTCGACGATGTGGACCGGGCCGTGCTGGCCGAGCTGCCCGAGCGCTGTTGGGGCGCCGACCCCGACGGCACGTGGGCCACGTCACGCGTCGGTGCGCTGGCCCGGTTGCGCCACGCCATCGACGATGTGCTTCCCCGCTTCGGCCCCCACGAGGACGCCATGCTCAGCTCGAGCTGGCACCTGGCCCACACGCTGTTGTCGCCCTACCTGAACATCGGGCTGCTGCACCCGCGCGAGGTGTGCGACGAGGTGGAGGCCGCCTACCGCGCCGGCCGGGTGCCCATCGCCTCGGCCGAGGGGCTGATGCGCCAGATCATCGGCTGGCGCGAGTACGTGTGGGGCGTCTACTGGCTGTGGATGCCGGGCTACCGCGACCACAACGAGCTCGGCGCCACCCGGCCGCTGCCGCCGGTGTTCCACGGTGCGCCCACGCGCATGCGCTGCGTGGAGCACACGATGGCCGCCGTGCACGACCACGGGTGGGCCCATCACATCCAGCGGCTGATGGTGCTGGGCAACCTGAGCCTGCTGGCCGGCGTGCGCCCGCAGGAGCTGGTCGAGTGGATGTGGGCCGGGTTCGTGGACGGCGCCGAGTGGGTCATGCTGCCCAACGTGGTGGGCATGGCCCTGTACGCCGACGGCGGCCTCATGAGCACCAAGCCCTACGCCGCCGGCGGTGCCTACATGGACCGCATGAGCGACTACTGCCGCGGCTGTGCCTACGACCGAAAGAAGCGCACCGGCACCGACGCCTGCCCGTTCACCACGCTCTACTGGGACTTCCTGGCCCGCCACGGCGAACGCTTCGCCCGCAACCCGCGCGTCGTGCAACAGGTACGCGCCGCCGGCAAGCTC
>JANMAT010000090.1:0-22261 GCA_031359995.1 Actinomycetes bacterium | reverse complement strand
CTGCCGATCCGCGCTGGGTCGTCTGCTCCACCGGAATGGCCGACGCCTAGTGATTTCCCGCCCGGCGCGAACGGGCCAACGCTGCCTGCCGCGGTACGAGCACCGACGACGCGGGCCAACGGCCTCTGCCACGGACGCGAGCGCCGTGGCACCATGCCGACGTGGACATCGAGATCGGCAGCATCGTTCCGGTGACGCGGCGCGTCGGTGATCGGCTCGACGGCGTGGTGGTCGGGGTCGGCGAACGATGGCTGCTCCTCCACCGGCTCTTCGACCTGCAGCTCGACGGGCTGTGCGCCGTGCGGCGGCGCGACATCACCAAGGTTCGCATCGACACCTCCGGCGATCACGTGGCCGAGCGATCGCTGCGGCGGCGTGGGGTGTTCCCCGAGCCGGTCACCACGATCGGGCTCGATCGGACCGGGGACGTGCTGGAGGGCCTCGGCGCCCTCGGCATCGTCACCGTCCACGCCGAGCGGTACCGCGATCACGTCTGCTTCCTCGGCGTGGTGGGGGCCGTCGACCGGGAGCGCAAGCGGTTCGAACTGCTGGAGCTCTCGCCCTCGGCCACGTGGGACACGGGCCCGACACCCTGGCGGTTCCGGGGCGTCTCTCGCGTCGAGGCCGTCGGCGGGTACGACGCCGCCCTCGGCGCGCTGGCGGGGCCACCGCCGTCACCCGCCGTGGACTGACCTGGCTCAGCCCGCGACGAGCTTGGCGTCGATCTCGGTCTTCAGGTTGCTGACGAGACCGGCCACGACGTCGGGTGGGTTCGAGGCGAGGCACGCCTCGACCGACGACGTGGCGCCGGCGGCATCGGCGTAGAACCGGAACCGTACGATGGCCTTGAAGCACTTCGGGTCGGCGTAGTTCGGCTTGAGCACGATGGCCCGGTCGAGCAGCTGGGTCTCGGCCGCGTTCATGTTGGCCTTCTGCACCACGGTGGCGGTGGCCTCGGTGATGTCCTGGCGCAGGTAGCTGTTGGCGATCATCCAACCCAGGTACGTTCGTGCCTCGGCGTTGTCGGGGTCGATCTTCAGCACCTGCTGGTACACGCCGATGGCCCCGGCCGCATCGGTGCCCTGCATCTGGCGAGCCGAGGACAGCAGGGCGGCGACCGAGTTCGGCACATCGCCGGTGAGGCCGGCGCCACCCTTGCGGGGCGCCACGAAGCGCACCACGGCGAAGCCGACCACCGCAGTGACAGCCAGCGTCGTCACGATGGTGAGCAGGGTGCGCCGCTTCTCGGCCTTCGAGCGCACCACGCGACGGGGCGGGCGGCCGGCGTCGATGGCCCGCAACACGTCGGCGGCGCGGGCGGTGTAGCCGTCCTTCAGGGTGCGGTAGTCGACGGCGTCCACATCGCCGGCGGCATGCTCGCGCTCCAGGTCGGCCAGCGAGTGCAGCAGGAAGCGCCGCTCCTCCTCGAGCTCGGCGAGCTGGTCGGCGTTGAGCGTCATCACGGCTCGCCCGCCTCGGCCCGCAGGGCCGCCTCCACCAACGCCCGGTCCTCGTCGTCGGGCTCACCCGTGGACGCGGCCTGGGCCTTCCAACGGCGGAAGGCCAGGGCCACACCGCCGAGGCCGAGCACGAACACCACCACCGGTGCGAGCCACAGGATCAGGTTGGCGCCCTCGGCCGCCGGCACCAGCTGGGTGCCGGGGAACTGCTGCTCGATGAACGCCTTGATCTGGGTGTCGGTGTCGCCCGCGGCCACCTGGCGGGCCACGACCTCGCGGATGTTCTGGGCCACAGGCACGCGCGACTCGAACACCGACTCGCCCACGCATGCCGGGCACTTCAGCGTCTTGGTGATGGCGTCGGTGCGTTCGGTGTTGTTGGTGGGCCCCCGGTCGCGCTGGGCCCCGATGATCACCAGCACCACGGCGCAGGCGGCCAGGAACAGGAACACCGGGCCCCGCTTGACCCGCTTGTTCAGCGCGCTCAGCGACGTGCTCATGCGCCCAACGTCGCCAGGATCGAGTCGAGCCGCGACGCGGTGGTGGCGCCGGTGATGTGCTCACGGACGACGCCGTCACGGTCGACGATGAACGTCTCGGGCACCTTGGCCACGCCATAGGTGACCGATACCTCGCTGGTGGGGTCGAGCACCACCGGCCACGTGCCGCCCTGCTCGGCGAAGAACTTCTGCACCGACGACGCCTTGTCGCTCCACACCACCGTCACCACCTCGGCCTTACCGCCCCGCTGCGAGAAGGCCAGCAGCTCGGGATGCTCCTGCCGGCACGGCGTGCACGTGGTCTGGAAGAAGTTGATGAGCACCCAGCTGCCCTTGCGGGTCGTCAGGTCGAACGGCTTGCCGTCGATGGTGGTGCCCACGAGGGCCGGCGCCGGCCGGTTGAGCAGCGGCGTCACCTGCCGCTCGGCGATGCCACCGCGGCCGCGGGCCAGCACGATCACGAAGGCCACCAGCACGATGGCCATGGCCCCGGCCAGGTACGGCGCCAGACGACGCGACGACGCCGGCGCGACGGCGTCGTGATCGACCACCTCGTCGGCCGACCCGGCTGGCGACTCGGGCAGCCCGGGCTCGGAGGAGGTCTCGAGCTCAGACATCGGCACCGATCAGGGCGGGGTCGGTGGTGTCGGGCCGCGGGCCCTGACCGCGGGCCGAAACCTCCGACGTGGGCTGGGTGGGCAGGCGCCGCTTCTGCCCGGGGAAGGCGGCCAGGAACGTGCCGCCGAAGGTGAGCGCGCCACCGATCCACAGCCACGTGACCATGGGCTGGATGAGCACCTTGATGAGGGCGGCCTCGCCGTCGCCGGGACGGTTCTCGAGCGTGAGGTACACGTCGCGGATGAGACCGGTGTCGACCGACGGCGTGATGATCGGCTCGCCCGACGCGTTGATCACGCTCTGGCGCGGCCGCAGCTCCTTGCCGTCGACCACCACCCGGGCCACGAGCGAGAACTTCTGCTTCGTCTCGATCTGCTCGGTGCCGAGGTAGGTGATGGCGTGGCCGAAGGCGGTGGCGTTGTCGCCGGGCTGCATGCGCAGCTCGAGCGTGCGCTGGTGGCTGCGGGCGGCCGAGAGCGCCACGGCGATGATGATGATGCCCAGGTGCACGACCATGCCGCCGTTGGCCCGGCCCACCACGCCGCGCCAGCCCTGGCGACGCATGGCCAGACCGAGCTGGCGCACGGCGGCACCGCCGGCGAAGCCGCCGAGGCCGAAGGCGATGGTGGACGCCCACCCACGCGCCCCGAGCAGCACCGTGATGCCGAGCATGGCCACGCACGACACGGCCGGCCAGAACAGCCGCTCACGCAGCAGCTCGGTGGAGGCCTTGCGCCACGGCAGCACCGGGGCGATGGCCATCAGCGTGAGCAGGCACAGCCCGATCGGCACCGACAGCTTGTCGAAGAACGGGGCCCCGACCGAGCGCTTGCGACCGTCGAGCGCCTCACCGATGAGCGGGAACACCGTGCCCAGCAGCACCACGAAGGCGAACGCGCTGAACATCACGTTGTTGGCCAGGAAGGCGCCCTCGCGCGACACCGGCGAGTCGATGCTGCCGGGCGAGCGCAGGCGGTCGCCGCGCCAGCCGATGAGCCCGAGGGCCACGAACACGGTGACGCCGAAGAACGACAGCAGGTACGGCCCGATGCCCGACTCGCTGAAGGAGTGCACGCTGTCGACCACACCCGAGCGCGTCAGGAACGTGCCCAGGATGGTGAGCGAGAACGTGGCCGCCAGCAGCGACAGGTTCCACACCCGCAGCATGCCGCGCCGCTCCTGCACGAGCACCGAGTGCAGGTACGCCGTGCCGGTGAGCCAGGGCAGGAAGCTGGCGTTCTCGACCGCGTCCCACGCCCAGAAGCCGCCCCAGCCGATGACCTCGTAGCTCCACCACGAGCCGAGCACGATGCCGGCGGTGAGGAACGCCCACGCCACCAGCGTCCAGCGACGCGTCTCGAGCAACCAGCCCTCGCCCACCCGGCCGGTCACCAGCGCGGCGATGGCGAAGGCGAACGGCACCGAGAACCCGACGTAGCCGAGGTAGAGCAGGGGTGGGTGGAACGCCATGAGCACGTGGTCCTGCAGCAGCGGGTTCGGACCCCGGCCGTCGGCCACGGTGGCGGCCGCCAGCCGGAACGGGTTCGCCGGCCCCATGAGCAGCAGGTAGAAGAACGTGGTGATGCCGAACATGGTGACCAGCGCCCACGCCACGAGCGGGTCGCTGCGGCGGGTGCGGAAGCGCCACACCACGAGGCCCAGGTAGCCGGCCAGGATCAGCACCCACAGCAGGATGGAACCCTCGAGGTTCGACCAGATGGCGGCGGCGTTGAACAACCGGGGCGTGAGCTTCGAGCCGACCTTCTGCACGTAGGCCAGGCGAAAGTCGCGCTGCACGATGGCGCGCTCCATGATGGCGAACTGCACGACGGCCGAACCGACCACGATCCACGCGTAGACCGCGCCGAGGCGCAGGATGCGGGGCCGGTTGCGGGTGATGCCGACGATGACCGTGACGAAGCCCAGCAGCGATGCGGCCAGACCGGCGGCCACGGCGGCCACCCCGATGGCCGCGTTCACGAAGTCGGCTCCACGCTGCACGCGCCATCGGCCGAGTAGCCCGTGACGCGGCCCGGGTTCTTGGCGACGTAGTTCTCGGTGTGGCGCACGATGATGCGGTCACCCATGAAGACGCCGTCGACCATGCGGCCCTCCACCAGCACCGGCACGCACGCCTGGAACTTGCCGGCGGGCTGGCCCTCATACGACACAGGGACCGTCTTGCCGTTGTGGGTGACGGTGAACTTGAACGGTGCACCCTCCACGATGGAACCCTGGTCGACCTGACCGAGCAGACGGAAGCGCTTGCCCGCCTCGCAGCCGGTCTTGGCGCCGAGCTCGTCGGCGTTGCAGTAGTAGGTGGTGGCGCTGGCCAGCAGCTGCCACATGACCACGCCGGCACCGGCGACGAGCACGAACACCACGAGAGGGCCGAGCCACTTCCGTTTGCGCGTTCCCCCGACGGGTCCGGACGTGCGCGGCGTGAGGTCGAGAGGCGATGCCGGCGTCGACGGTGGCGAAGGCGTCACGTCCACGGCCACTCCTCCCGAGGTACCCGCTGGGTGAGCTGGCGGCCCCGGCGGCGCACGCGCCACACGAGCGCACCCCCGGCGGCGGCCACGATCACGTAGGCGGCCACGATCATGCCGACGTCTTCGCGCGGCATGTAGGCCAGCACAGCGGCGGTCACGACGGCACCCCGGCCACACCCTCGCGCTGGCGTTCGGCGATGGCGGTGGCCAGCTCCTCGCCGGCCAGGCGCTCTTCCAGCATGGCCACCCGGTTGCGGTGCATCATCAGCCAGAGGTAGCCGCAGAAGAACGTGACCACGCCCACGAAGTGCAGGAAGCGGAACGTGCCGTCGATGGCGCCGGCCGTCTCCAACGACGACTTCGGGTGCGTGGTCTGGAACCACTCCACGCTGAAGTGCACGAGGGGCACGTCCAGGATGGCGACCAGCGCGACGACGGCGGACCGGCGGGCCCGCTGGTCGTCGCTGCCGTCGAGGCGGCGCACGGCCAGGTACCCCACGAACATCACGAACAGCAGGAGGGTGGACACCAGGCGGGTATCGGCCCAGTCCCAGTAGACGCCCCACGAGATGCGGCCCCACATCATCCCCGTCACGAGGGTGAGGCCGGTGAACACCACACCGAGCTCGACCGAGGCGTTGGCCACGCGGTCCCACGCCTTCGAGCGGGTGCGGCGCCACAGGTAGGCGGCGCTGGCCACGGCGGCCACCGCGAAGGCGATGTAGGCCATCTCGGCCGACGGAACGTGGAGGTACAGGATCCGCACGCTGTCGCGCTGCACCGCATCGGCCGGCGAGTTGAACAGACCGAACACGAGCAGGAAGCCGAACAGTGCCAGGGTGACCAGACCGAGCGCGCCGGTGGCCCGGGTTCCGGTTCCGGTCCGGCCCGTGGGCCGTGCGCTGGCGATCACCTGTCCTCCTCGATCAACGGCCCGAAGGCCACGGTGCCGACCGTGACGGCCACCAGCGAGAACGCTGCCAGGAGCCCGACCCACGGCCACCCCTCCGATGTCTCACGACCACCGAGTGCCAACGCGGCTTCGAACGTGCGGACACCTCCGAGCAACGCGGGCACCACGATCGGCAGCACGAGCAGAGGAAGGAGGGTGTCCCGGGCCCGGCTGCCAGCGGCGAGCGCACCATGCAGCGTAGCTACGGCGGCCAGTCCGGGCGTAGCCGCGACGGCCGCTATGACGAACAGCACCACCCGGCCCAGGCTCCACTGGAACGCCGGGCCGGGCCCGGCGACCTTGCCGGTGGGGTCGTACAGGACGATCACCCCCAGAGCCAGCACCGCCTGGAGCAGCCAGAGCTGCACAGCTAGCGCCAAGGCCTTGCCCAGGAAGATCCCGGCCGGGGGCAGGCCCGACAGCCGTAGAGCGTCGAGGGCACCGTCGGCCGTCTCGATGGCGAACGAGCGCTGCGCCGCCAGGACCAGCACCAACAGGATCGTCACCCAGTACAGACCCCCCGTGGCCCGGCGCAGCAGGCCGCTGGCGGGGTCGAGGGCGAAGGCGAACAGCGTCAGGGTGACCACGGCGAAGGGCAGCACCTGCAGGAAGGCGACGCGGCTGCGCCACTCGATCCGCAGGTCCTTGCCGGCGACGAGGCGCAGGGTGCGGCCGGTCACGGCGGCCCCGCCGTGGTCGGGGTGACCGGTTCGTCGGCCACGATCCGGCCCCCGACCACGGTGACCGCGCGACCGGCCAGGCTGCCGGCCCGGTCGAGCTCGTGGGAGGCCACCAGCACCGTGGCCCCCGAGGCCGCCGCCCGGCGCACCAGGGCGTCGAGCAGGTCGCGGCCCTCGGCGTCGAGGCCGGCGTGGGGTTCGTCGAGCAGCCACAGCTCGGGCCGGCGCACCAGCATGGCAGCCAGGGCGGTGCGCCGGCGCTGGCCGGCCGACAGCTTGGCCACACCCGTGGTGGCCAGGCGACCGTCGAGGCCCAGGTGGGCCAGGGCGTCGGCCACCTCGCCCGGCGCGGCGGCGGCCGCACCCGCCCAGAAGCGCACGTTCTCGGCCACGGTGAGGTCGTCGTACAGGCCGTTGGCGTGGGCCAGCAGGCCGACCCGGCGGCGCAGGCTGGCCGCCCCGGCCCGCAGGTCGACCCCGAGCACCGTGCCCTCACCCTCGGTGAGGGCCACCAGGCCGGCGCACACGCGCAGCAGGGTGGACTTGCCGGCCCCGTTGGGCCCCCGCAGGAGCACCACCTCGCCGGGTTGGACGTCGAGGTCCACGCCGGCCAGGGCGGGGAACCGGCCGAGGAGCGCCACAGCGGAACGGAGGGAGACGGCAGGGTCCATGAGCGGTCGAGCCACGGTACTGCCCACCGTCGGGCCGCCCCCAACGGGCCGGTGCGTTCGGGTGCACCCGAACGGGGATGCCGCCCGGGTCCCGGGATGTGCGCATACGCTCGCCACCATCGTGCACGACGACTTCCCACCCGCGCGCCACCCGATCGAGATCGAGTGGCCCCCGCGCGTCGAGCCCGAGGCCCCGCGACCACGCCGCCGGGTCGACTGGCGCTCGGTCGTGGGCGGCACCGGCCGGATCTTCATCGCGCTCGGCATGTTGCTGTTCGGCTTCGTCGCCTACCAGCTGTGGGGCACCGGCATCCAGCAGGCCCGCAGCCAGAACGAGCTCCAGGACAAGTTCGCCCAGGTGCTCCAGCAGGGCGGCCCGGCCACCACGGTGGCCACCTCGGCCGTCAGCACCAGCGCGGGGACCACCCCGAGCGGCACCGGCTCGGCCGTCGGCGCCCCGCCCACCGTGCTCGACGACACGATCACGGCGTCGTCGTCGGTGTCGTCGGCGCCGCGGTCGCTCGGCCCGGTGAAGGAGGGCGACCCCATCGCCCGGCTCATCATCCCCAAGATCGACGTCGACCAGGTGGTCATCTCGGGTGTGAAGCTGGCCGACCTGGAGAAGGGTCCGGGCCACTACCCCGACACGCCCATGCCGGGCGAGATCGGCAACGCCGCCATCGCCGGTCACCGGTCCACGTTCGGGGCGCCCTTCGCCCGGGTCGACGAGCTCGACAAGGGCGACGAGATCGACGTGACCACGTTCTCCGGGCGGTTCGTCTACAAGGTCGTCGACAAGGTGATCGTGGAGCCGACCGAGATCAGCGTGATCGCCGACACGCCCGACGCACAGCTCACGCTCACGTCGTGCTGGCCGAAGTACTCGGCCGACAAGCGCATCGTGATCCGCGCCGTGCTCGACACCGCCGCGTCGGCCAGCAAGCCGGCACCGGCGTCGACGAGCACGTCGACCCCGCCCACCACCGTGGGGGCGATCACGCCGACCACGTCGGCGAAGGCCGACGCGGTGGCGGCCACCACCACCCCTACGACCGCGGTCGTCACGCCGGCGACCCGGTCGGCCGACGCCTTCCGCAAGGGCTGGTGGTCCGACGACCGGGCGTGGGGCGGGGTCGTCACCTGGGGCGCCGCGCTGGGCGCGGTGGCCCTGCTGGCCTGGCGGCTGAGCCGCAGGGTCCACCGCAACTGGGTGGGCGCCCTGGCCGGCATCGGGCCGTTCCTGGTGCTCCTGTACTTCTTCTACGAGAACGTCGCCCGGCTCCTGCCGCCCAACATCTGAGCGGGCTACAGCGCCGGGTGCTCGGGGGCGAGGTCGGGCAGGGGCACGTAGTACTCGTGACCGGCGCCGCGCCAGTCCCCCACCATGGCGAAGAACTCGGGGCCGGCCGGGTCCTTGCCCCGCACGAGCATCGAGCCGCGGCGGATGGTGAAGTCGTGCGGGGCCAGCTCGCCGGCCCGCACGAAGTGGGGCTCGGCGTCGCCGGCGCGGCCCTGGCGGGCCAGCCACCAACCGAGCAGGAAGTGGGTGCGGGCGAGCTGGTGGTCGTCAGAGGGCGCCGGCGGGCGGGCGTCGATGCCGTCGGCCAGCGCTGGCGCGTCGCCGCGCACCCAGGCCCGCAGGGCGGCGATGGGCTTGTCGGGCGTGAAGCCGGTGACGGCGGTGTACGTGTCGGACACGAAGAAGGCGTCGTTGGGTCGCACGATGCGACCCTGTTCGTCGATCCACAGCACCGTCGGCACGTTGACCATGTTGTAGACGTCGGCCAGCACGTACTCGGTGTCGATGAGGCTGGGGTGGGTCGCCCCGGCCGCTTCGATCCACGGGCGGGCGTCGTCGGGTGACTTGTCGAAGGCGACGGTGATGACGGTGAGGCCGAGCGACTCGAGCTCGGTGTGCAGGGTCTGCCACACGGGCAGATCGGCGCGGCAGCCTCACCAACTGGCGTAGGCGTAGAGCACGACCTTGCGCCCCCGGAACTGTGACAGCGTCCACTCCCGGCCGGCCAGGTCCTTCAGCACGAAATCGGGCGCCTGACCCGACTGCAGTGCGCTGCCCCGCTCGCGGGTGGAGGCGCCGAGGGCACCGACCCCGGCGGCGGCGTCGACCACGAGCGGCCGCTGCAGCGCGGCGGCGACGCCGGCGAGGTCGAGCGGGCCGTCGCCGACCCGGATGCACACGTCGTCGCGGCACAGGCCCTCGGGCTTGCGCTCCCAACCGAGCAGGGCCAGGTCGGGCGAGGCGGGATCGATGGTGACGGTACGGCGTTCGGCGGTCTCCCCGTCGATGAGCGTGATGGCCATTTCCCTACTGTAGGTGACCGCCCGGGGTCAGCCGCGCGCCAGGCCCTCGAGCACGTCCACGGCGGCGTGGCCGGGTGCCACCACGTCCCGCGGCGACGAGAACCGGGTGGCCAGGGAGCGCGGCACGGCGCGGCCGAGCAGACCGGAGCCGCCGGTGAGCAGCAGCGTGCGCCGGGCCATCGCTCAGGCCTCCTCGGGATGGTGGGCCAGCAACGTGCGCAGGAGAGCGTCGAGCGAGCGGCGCTGGTCGGCGTCGAGCGGCGCGACCCAGCCGGGCTCGCGCTGGCGCTGGGCCGCGTACGCCCGGGTCACGAGACGGCGACCAGCCGGCGTGAGCCCCACGACGACCATGCGCCGGTCGGTCGTCGATCGCTGGCGCGCCACCAGCGCGTCGCGCTGCAGGGTGGCCAGCACGCTCGACGCCGCCGCGCGCGACACGCCCGAGTAGCGGGCCAGGTCGTGCTGCTCCAGGGAGCCGAGCACGAACAGCGTGAACAGGATGCGGAAGCCGGCCCACGACAGCCCGAGGGGCCGGTGCACGTTGGTCTCCAGGTCCTGCACGACGCGGTTGGCCATGCGGATCAGGTTGAGCAGCAGGCCCATGGCCTCCACGTCGGTGCCCGGCAGCGCCGCGGCCACCCGCGCCCGCGCCGCGTCGTCGAAGGCCTCGGTGCTACACAGGGGCATGCCCTCCGCGCTACCGCCCGACACGCCGGCCTCCGTGGTCGAGATGCTCAGCCACGACGCCGTGTTCCAGTCGCTCGGGTTCGAGCTCGTGCACGCGGAACCGGGCCGGGCCACGGTGCGCACCTTGGTGCGCCCCGACATGACCAACAGCCACGGGCTCTGCCACGGCGGCTACCTGTTCCTGCTGGCCGACGAGGCGTTCGCCCTCGCCGGCAACGCGGCGCGCCCGGGCACCGTGGCGGCCAGCGCCAGCATCGAGTTCCTGGCGCCGGCGCAGGTGGGCCAGACGATCGAGGCCACCGCGTACGAGTCGCTGGCGGCCACGCGCCGCTGGGTGTTCGACGCCGTGGTCACGGCCGACGGTGAGGTGGTGGCCGCCTTCCGCGGCATGTCGGCCCGCATGCGCAGCTGACCTCACGCGTCGAAGTCGAGATCGAGCACGGGCGACGTGGGCGTGGCCTGGCACGTGAGCACGTAGCCGGCGGCGACCTCGCCCGGCTCCAGGCCGTAGCACACCCGCATGGTGGCGCTGCCCTCGCGCACCAACGCCCGGCACGTCGTGCACACACCCGAGCGGCACGAGAACGGCGCGTCGGGCCGGGCCCGACTCACCGCGGCGAGCAACGTCTCACCGGCCTGCACGGGCAACGCGGTGCGCCGCCCGAGCAGCTGGGCGGTGAGCGTGGCCACCACGTCGGCGTCGGCCGCCACCACCGGTTCGGCCGGCGCCGCCGCACCCGTGCCGAACAGCTCGGTGTGCACGTGGGCGTCGGGCACGCCGGCGGCCACCAGCGCAGTGCGGGCGTCGGCAACGAGCGCCAGAGGGCCGCACAGGTACCAGGCATCGGCGTCGGCGGGCAGCACGCCCTTGGCGATCAGGCCGGCCAGCGCGGCGGCGTCGGGGCGTCCGTCCACCAGCGCCGCGTCGGTGGGTTCGCGCGTCAGCAGGTGCCACAGGGCCAGCCGCCCGAGGTGGCGGTCCTTCAGGTCGTGCAGCTCGTCGAGGAACATGGTGTCGGCCGTGGTGCGGTTCAGGTACGCGACGGTGACCGTGGTGTCGGGCTCGGCGGCGAGCAGCGACGCCACGATGCCGATGATCGGCGTGATGCCGCTGCCGGCGGCCAGCGCGGCCACGTGGCGCGCCGCGCCGGCGACCGGCGGGCAGGTGAAGCCACCGGTGGGTGGCAGCACGTCGACCTCCACCCCGGGGCGCAGGTGCTCGTGGGCCCACATGGAGAATCGCCCGCCCGGCACCCGCTTGATGCCGACCCGCAGCGCGGCCCCCGCCGGTGCGCAGATGGAGTACGACCGGCGCACGTCGTCACCGTCGAGCACCGTGCGCAGGGTCACGTGCTGACCGGGCGCGAACGCGTACACGTCGGCCAGCTCGGCCGGCACGGCCAAGGTGACGACCAGCGCGTCGGCGGTGTCGTGCTCGACCACGGTGACGGTGAGCGGATGGAACACCAGCGCGTGGTGCGAGGGCGGGGCGACGGTGCTCACGGTCAGATCGACTTGAACGCCTCGAACGGCTCGGCACACGCCTGGCACCGGTGGGCGCTCTTGCACGCGGTGGCGCCGAACCACGACACCAGACGGGTGCGGCGCGACCCGCACCGCGGGCATGGCGGCGGCAGCTCGACCGCGCCCGACGCGGCGGCGCCGGGCGGGGCGATGCCGGCGGCGGCGAGCTTGGCCCGCCCGAGCGGTGTGATGTCGTCGCTCGACCACGCCGGGGCCAGCCGCACCTGCACCCGGGCGCCGGGCGCGCCGGCGGTGGCCAGCGCGGCGACGATGTCGGCGCAGATCGCCTCGGTGGCCGGGCACGCGGTGTAGGTGGGGGTGATGTCGACCTCGACCCCGCCGACCCCGACGCGAACGTCGCGCACCATGCCGAGGTCGCCGATGGTCACGTGCGGCAGCTCGGGGTCGGGCACCGTCGCCACCACCGTCCACGCGGCCTCGTGCGTGAGCACCGTCACCACATCGCCCCGGGGTGGGAGCGGGCGACCACCTGCAGCTCGCCCAGCAGGTGGCTGAGCTGCTCGCCGTGGCGGCCGGTGCGACCGCCGCTGCGCATGGGCCCGTCGGCCGGGCGCGCCAGCGTGGCCTCGGCCAGCACGGTGTCGACGCGGGCGAGCCACGGCGCCCGCAGCGACGCCGGGTCGGGCACCGCGCCGCCGGCCACGAGCTCGGTCTCCACCTCGTCGGCCTCGAACAGCTCGCCGGTGAAGCGCCACAGGTCGTCGAGGGCGGCCGCCGTGCGGCGGTGGCTCTCGTCGGTGCCGTCGCCCAGCCGCACGACCCATGCCGTCGCGTGACGCAGGTGGTAAGCGGTCTCCTTCACGACCTTGCCGGCCACGCCGGCCACGAACGGATCGGTCGAGTCGCGCAGCGCGCCCCACAGCTCGGCCACCCAGGCATCGTGCAGCAGCTGGCGCACCATGGTGAACGCGAAGTCGCCGTTGGGCTGCTCGACGAGCAGGGGGTTGAAGAACGAGCGACCGCTGCGCCAGTAGGCGAGGTCGTCCTCGGTCCAGCCGCGACCCGACGTGGCCCCTGCTTCGGCGTAGAGCACACGCGCCTGGCCGACGAGGTCGAGGGCCACGTTGGCCAACGCGATCTCCTCTTCCAGCTCGGGCGCGTGGGTGACCCACTGGCACAGGCGCTGGCCGAGCACGAGGGCCCGGTCGGCGTGGCGCAGCAGGTACCGGAACCGGGCGTCGGTCGGCAGGTCGGCGAGCGCGGCGGCGACGGCCATCACATGTGGGCCACGGCGGCCGGGAGCTGGTAGTGCGTCGGGTGGCGCTCGACCTTGTCGAGCGCCGGGTCGAACAACGACGCCTTGTCGTCGGGGTCCGACGCGGTGATCGCCGCCGCCGGCACCACCCACAGGCTGATGCCCTCGCCCCGGCGCGTGAACAGGTCACGGGCGGCCTGCAGCGCCAGCTCGGCGTCGGGTGCGTGCACGCTGCCGGTGTGCACGTGGCTGGTGCCGCGGCGGGCCCGCACGAACACCTCCCACAACGGTGCGCCGCTCACGACGCCACCGCCGCGGTGGCCCGCTTGGCGGCGTGGGCCGCAGCTGCGTCACGCACCCAGGCGCCGGCCTCGTGGGCGGCGCGCTTGTGCTCGATGCGCTCGCGGTTGCACACCCCGTTGCCGGCGATGACGGCCTGGAAGTACGACCAGTCGATGGGGCCGATCTGCCAGTGGCCACTGGCCTCGTCGTAGCGGAGATCGGGATCGGGGATGCGCAGGCCGAGCAGGTCGGCCTGCGGCACCGTGGCGTCGACGAAGCGCTGCCGCAGCTCGTCGTTGGAGAAGCGCTTGATGTTCCAGGCCATCGACTGGACCGAGTGGGGCGACTCGTCGTCGGGCGGGCCGAACATCATGACCGACGGCCACCACCACCGATCGAGGGCGTCCTGGGCCATGGCCTTCTGCTCGGGCGTGCCGTGGCCCAGCGCCAGCATCAGCTCGAACCCCTGACGCTGGTGGAAGCTCTCCTCCTTGCAGATGCGAACCATGGCCCGGGCGTAGGGCCCGTACGAGCAGCGACACAGGGGGATCTGGTTGGTGATGGCGGCTCCGTCCACGAGCCAGCCGATGGCACCGACGTCGGCCCACGTGAGCGTGGGTTCGTTGAAGATGCTGGAGTAGCGCTGCCTACCCGCGTGCAGCGCGTCGACGAGCTCGTCCCGGGTGACGCCCAACGTCTCGGCCGCGCCGTACAGGTACAGCCCGTGGCCCGCTTCGTCCTGCACCTTGGCCAGCAGGATCGACTTGCGGCGCAGGCTCGGCGCCCGTGTGATCCAGTTGCCCTCGGGCTGCATGCCGATGATCTCGGAGTGGGCGTGCTGGGCGATCTGGCGCACCAGCGTGCGCCGGTAGCCGTCGGGCATGGCGTCGGTCGGCTCGATGCGCTCGTCGCGCTCGATGACGGCGTGGAACGTCGTCAGCTCACCCTCGTCGGCCCGTTCGGACATGGTGCACCCCCGGACCCTCGATCCTACTCCCGCCGTCGAGATCGTCAAACCTTTGACGGTCGCCCCGGACCGGCGGGACCACCGACCGACGTGATGGTCACCCGGCTCAGGCGCCGGTGAAGCGGGGCGGTCGCTTCTCCAGGAACGCCGTGCGGCCCTCGTGGGCGTCGGCGCTGCGCCACACCCGGGCGAACATGGCCTGCACGTCGGGGTCCCCCACCGTGGCCGTGGCCCGCTCGAGGGCGAGCTTGTGACCGGCGACCGACAACGGCGCCAGCGCCGCGATCTTGTCGGCCCACGCCAGCGCTTCGGCCAGGTCGCCCAGGCGGTGCACGAACCCGACGGCGTGACCTCGCGTGGCGTCGACCTCGTCGGCGGCCAGGAGCACGCTGCGGGCCAGCGAGCCACCGGCCAGCGCGGCGAAGCGCTGCACCGTCCACTCGTCGACCATGAGCCCGAGCTTGGACGCCGGCACCCCGAAGCGGCTGCGGGGCGTGGCCACCCGCAGGTCGCAGGCGATGGCCAGCTGCGAGCCGGCGCCCAACGCCGGCCCGTCGACGGCGGCGATGGTGGTGATGGGCAGGGCCACCAGGCCCCGCAGCACCTTGGCCAGGGCGGCACCGAACTCGTCGCCCTCAACCCCGGTCAGGTCGGCACCGGCGCAGAACGCGCCACCCCGACCGGTGACCACCAGGCAGCGGGCCCGGGCCGCCTCGTCGAGGCCGTGGGCCAGCTCGACCAGCGTGGCGTGGTCGACGGCGTTGCGGCGCTCGGGACGGTCGAGGGCCAGTTCGAGCACGTCGCCGTGCCAGGTGTGGTGGACGGTCACGACCGCTCCAGCACGAGCACGACGTCGCCCTCGGCGACGCGGTCCTCGGGGGCGACGTGGATCTCGGTGACGGTGCCGTCGTGGGGCGCGGTGACGGGGATCTCCATCTTCATGCTCTCGAGGATGACCAGCTCGTCGCCCTCGGCGACCGCGGCGCCCACCTCGGTGCGCACCTGCCACACGGTCGCAGTGATGTCGGACGTCACGAACGTCATGGATCCCCCCTGGTCGAACCGGCGGCAGCGTACCCGTGGGCCGAGCGCGGCTCCCACCCCACCGGGCGCGGCGCACCGTGGCTGCCAACTGTCAGAACCCGCAGGTTTCTTGACGGTCCGAGCGCACCCCTTCGCGCGCCGCGCCGATACCGTCTACAGGAGCAATGGTCCTCGAACGTGAGCGCGCGGCAACGACGGTCGAAGCGCCCGACGTCCCCGCCGTGAAACCGGTCGTGCGGACGTGGGGCGTGGACCTCGGGCGCGCCCTGGCGGCGGCCGCGGTCGTCATCATCCACGCGTCGGCCGCGGGCGACGCGCCGGTCGACTCGGCGGCGGCGACGCTGCGCGAGCTGGCCAGCTTCGCGGTGCCGTTCTTCCTGGCCACCTCGGCCGTGTTCGGCGTGAAGTCGATCAGCGCCACGCGGTCGGCGTGGTCGATCGCCCGGCAGCGCCTCGCTCGCCTGCTCGTGCCCTATGCCGCATGGACCGGCGTCTACATCGGGCTGAAGGCGCTGTCGGCCGCCCTGGCCGACGACCCCGACCGCCTCGATTCACTGCTGCGCGACCCGGGCCGCCTCGTGCTGCTCGGCGGGGCCTCGGTGCAGCTCTACTTCCTGCCCATGCTCGCCATCGGCATGCTGCTGCTCCCGGTGGCCGACGCGATGGCCCGCCGGCTGCGCTACAAGACCGATGCGCTCGGCTTCGCCGCCGTGTGCGTGCTGCCCTACTGGTACCTCGGTTGGACCGGCAACGGCTACGACATCGCCACCGCCACGGCCTTCCGAGACCTGGTCGACCCCACCCGGACCCACGCCGCCGACGCGGTGGTCCGGGTGCTGCTCGTCATCGTGGCGTGGCTCCTGCGCTTCCTGCCCTACCTCGGGCTCGCCGTGGTGGTCCGGGTGTTCCGGCTCGACCGCCGCTGCCCCCGCCCGGTGCTCCTGGGCAGCGCCGCCGCGTTCGTGATCGTCGAAGTGCTCTTCCGGCCGTTCCAGCCCCACATCCTGCGCGAGCTGGTCGTGGCGTTCCCGCTGCTGCTGGTGTGCTTCGCCACCCGTGGACCACAGGTGCCGGGGCGGTTCTCCCGGGCCGTCAGCAGCGTGGCGCGCCACAGCTTCGGCATCTTCCTGGTGCACACCGCGGTGCTGCAGGTCGTGCAGGACGTGGGCGACAAGCTCCACCACGGTTTCACCGCCCGCGTGTCGCTCGGCATGGTGTTGGCGTGCGCGGCGCCGACGTTGCTGTTGGCGTGGCTGGGCGCGGCGATCATCGACCGCATCAAGCCGCTGCGCAAGATCCTCGTCGCCGGCTGAGCGCCGCGAAGCCGGGCGAGTCAGGCCGGGCGGGGCGGGCGCCGCACGATCAGGTCGGCCACCAGCGCCGTCCACCCCGTCTGGTGCGACGCGCCGAGCCCGGCCCCGAGGTCGGCGTGGAAGTACTCGTGGAAGAGCACGTCGTCGCCCCAGTTCGCATCGGCGAACAGCGGCACCTGTCCGTGGCACGGCCGGCGACCGTCGGCGCCCCGGCGGAACAACCCGATCAGCCGCTCGGTGAGCTCGTCGGCGACACCGTCGAGATCGACCCGGCGACCCGAGCCGGTGGGCAGTTCGACGGTGACGTCGGAACCGAAGTAGCGGCGGTACTCGCGCAACGACTCGATCACCAGGTGGTTGAGCGGGAACCAGACGGGCCCCCGCCAGTTCGAGTTGCCGCCGAACGTGCCGCTACGGCTCTCGGCCGGCTCGTAGCGCAGCTCGTAGCGCTGCCCGTCGACGGCCAGCACGAACGGCGCGGCGGCGTGCTCGCGCGACAGCGAGCGCAGCCCGTGGGGCGACAGGAAGCGGTCCTCGTCGAGCATGATCGCAGCGATGCGCAGCAGACGTTCAGGCCCCACGATCGACAGCAGCCACCGCTGGTGGCGACCCGGCTGGAAGCTGTGGGCCACCACCGCGGCCTCCACCGGACGGTTGGCCAGGAACCACTCCATGCGGCTGGCGAAGTCGACCAGCGCGCCGCGCGTCTCGGCGTCCAGGATGGTGACGGCGAGCAGGGGGATGAGGCCCACCACCGAGAAGGCACGCAGCGGCTCGGCCCGGCCGTCGGGCAGGCGCAGCACGTCGTGGTAGAAGCCGGCGTCGTCGTCCCACAGGCCCTTGGTGTTCATGGCCGTGGCGATGAGCGTGAAGTGCTCGAAGAACTTCGTGGCCACGTCCTCGTAGCTGCGGTCGTGCCGCGCCAGCACGAGGCTCATCTCCAGCAGGTCGAGGCAGTACTTGGCCATCCACGCGCTGCCGTCGGACTGCTCGAGCACGCCGCCACCGGGGATGGTGGCCGAGCGGTCGATGGGACCGATGTTGTCGAGGCCGAGGAAGCCACCCTCGAAGACGTTGTTGCCCTCGGCGTCCTTGCGGTTCACCCACCAGGTGAAGTTGAGCAGCAGCTTGTGGAAGACGCGGGCGAGGAAGTCGACGTCGCGCCGGCCGTCGATGTCGTACACGCGCAGCGCCGCCCACGCGTGCACCGGAGGGTTCACGTCGCCGAAGGCCCATTCGTAGGCCGGGATCTGGCCGTTGGGGTGCATGTACCACTCGCGGCACAGCAGCACGAGCTGCTGCTTGGCGAACGTGGGGTCCAGGTGGGCCAGCGTCACGGCGTGGAAGGCGAGGTCCCACGCCGCGTACCACGGGTACTCCCACGTGTCGGGCATGAGGATCACGTCGGCGTTGTTCAGGTGGCGCCACTCGGCGTTGCGGGTGCGGCCGCTCGGCGGTGCCGGCTGCGCGCTGTCGCCGTCGAGCCAGCGGGGCACGTCGAAGTAGTACCACTGCTTCGACCACAGCAGGCCGGCGAACGCCTGCCGGGCGATCAGCGCGTCGTCGTCGGTCGTGCCGAAGGGAAGCACCGACGCGTGCAGCTCGTCGGCCTCGGCCCGGCGGCCGGCGATCACCTCGTCAGTGGACCGCACCGGGTCTTCCACCTCGTGGGCGGGGCCGAAGCGCCACTCGATGCTGGTGGTGTCGCCCGGCCCGACGGCCAGCTCGTACCACAGCGCCGCCTTCGTGCCCTCGAGCGCGGGGTTCACGGTGTCGGCCCCGTGCACGACGCGGTCGTTGATGGCGTCCTTCGGGAACGGTGTGGCGTTCTCCTGACCGAACAGCCGCGCGTGGTTGGTGTCGTTGTCGCACACGAGCGGTGTGAACGCGCCGTCGGCCACCACCGCCATGGGGCCCAGATCGTCGTGGTGGAAGCGGAGGAAACGCCCGTCCCACCACAGGCGCGGCCGCGCCGTCGGCACCACCGACCACGACCACGTGTTGCGGAACCAGAACGTGGGCAGCACGTGCAGCGTCGCCGCGTCGGGGCCCATGTTGGTGATGTCGACCCGCGCGCACACCCCGTCGACCGAGCTCTTGGCGTAGGTGACCTCGATGCGCCAGTAGCGGTCGTCGTCGAAGATGCCGGTGTCGGCCAGCTCGTACTCGAAGTCGTCGCGCCCGCGCCGGCCCGACTCGGCCACCAGGTCGGCGTACGGGTACTCGCGCTGCGGGTAGTGGTAGCGCATGCGGTGGTACGCGTGGCTCGGCGTGCCGTCGAGGAACCAGTAGTACTCCTTCACGTCCTCGCCGTGGTTGCCCTCGTCGCCGGTGACGCCGAAGAAGCGCTCCTTCACGATCGGGTCGACGCCGTTCCAGAACGCCAACGCCATGCACACGTGCTGGTGATCGTCGCTCCAGCCGGCGATGCCGTCCTCGTTCCAGCGGTAGGCACGACTTCGGGCGTGGTCGTGGGGCAGGTACTCCCACGCCGTACCCCCGGGTGAGTAGTCCTCCCGCACCGTTCCCCACGCCCGCTCGGCCAGGTACGGACCCCATCGGCGCCACGCCGCGGTGCCGTCGTCGGCCTCGGCCAGGCGGGTGCGCTCGGCGTCGTCCACGGCGCCGATGGTAGGCCGGTGTGCGGCTGCGGGCGCCGCGATGCGACACGATGGGGGCATGCGACCGCCGCGACCGTTCCTGGGCCTCGGCCCCCAGCACTGCACCGACCTCGCCGTCGCGTCGCACCAGGAGTGGCTCGTGGCCGACGGCCTGGGCGGCTACGCGATGGGCACCGTGGCCGGTCTGCGGCGACGGCGCTACCACGCCCTGCAGGTCGTGGCGGGCGACGAGGCCGGCCGGCGCCACGTCGGCCTGGTGGCCCTGGACGTGGTGGTGGCGCTGGGCGACCGGCGCATCCGGCTGGCCTGCGACGCGTGGTCGGGCGGCGTCGTCGACCCCAGCGGCCACGAGCTGCTGGTCGGGTTCGACCTGACCGATGGCGTGCCCCGGTGGCGGTGGCAGATCGGCGACGTGATCATCGAGCGCGAGGTGGCGGCGTGGCACGGCCACCCGACGGTCGCCGTCGTGCATCGGGTGGTGCGGGCCCCGGCGCCGGTGCGCCTGTACCTCACGCCGCTGTGCACGTGGCGCGACGCCCACGGCGAACGCCGCGCCGGGCCCGACCCGTACGTCACGCCCACCGACACCGGGTTCGCCTTCGAAGGCCGGTATCGCGTGGACGGCCCGGGCTGGCAGGCCGGCGGCGGGTGGTACCGCGACGTGTGGCTCGGCGAGGAAGCCGAGCGCGGCCTCGACCCCATCGAGGACGTGTTCGCCGTGGGCAGCTTCGCCGCGGTGGTGAACCCGGGCGAGGCGACCGGCGTGGTGGCCCGCGCCGCCGGCCTCGACACGCCGGCACCCGACGGCGAGCTGATCGTGAGCGGCGCCCGACGGCGCGCCCACCAGGTGCTGGCCACGGCGGCGGCGACCGACGGGGTCGACGCCCAGCTCGTGCTGGCCGCCGATCAGTTCGTGGTGCAACGTCCGGCGGGGCCGGCCATCGTGGCCGGCTACCCGTGGTTCGGCACGTGGGGGCGCGACACCATGATCAGCGTCGACGGTCTGCTGCTGGCCACGAACCGTCACGCCGAGGCCCGGCTGCTCCTGGCCGGGGCGGCCGGGGCGGTGACCGACGGCCTGGTGGCCAACACCACCGATGGCGGCGCGGCCGACTTCAACACCATCGACGCCACGCTCTGGTTCCTGCACGCCGTCGACCGCTACGTCGCCGCCACCGACGACCTCGACCTGGTCGCCGAGATCGCGCCCGTGCTGGCGACGATCCTGGAGCGGCACCAGGCCGGCACGCGCTACGGGATCGGGGTCGACCCGGCCGACGGGTTGCTCCGGGGCGGCGAGAGCGGCGTGGCCCTCACGTGGATGGACGCCCGGGTGGACGGGCGCGTCATCACCCCCCGCCTCGGTAAGCCGGTCGAGGTGAACGCGCTCTGGATCAACGGGCTGGCCGCGATGGGCAACCTGCTCGGCCGCGCCCGCCACGACGGCGAGCCCTGGCGCCGCGCCTTCGCGACGGCGACCGACTCGTTCACCCGGTTCCTGCGGACCGACGGCCACGGCCTGCTCGACGTCATCGACGGCGACGACGCCGCCGATGGCGGAGCGGCCGGTGCCGCGGTGCGACCCAACCAGCTGCTGGCCCTGTCGCTGCCCAACGCGCCGGTGCGCGACGCCAACGTGCTGCGCTCCGTGCTCTCGGCCTGCGCCCCGCTCGTGACCCCGCTCGGCCTGCGCACGCTCGCGCCCGACGACCCGGCCTATCGGGCCACCCACCGGGGTGACCGTGCGCAACGCGACGAGGCCTACCACCAGGGCACGGTGTGGCCCTGGCTGATCGGACCCTACGTGGACGCCTGCCGACGGGCGTCCGTGCCGGTCACCGGCGTGCTCGACGGGCTCGAGCATCACCTCGCCGAGTGGGGCCTGGGCTCTCTGAGCGAAACCGCCGACGGCGATGCCCCGCACGGGGCCACCGGCTGCCCCTTCCAGGCGTGGTCTGTGGCCGAGGTGCTGCGCGTGCGCCGAGCGGCCCATCCACCGTCGGTGTTCTGACCTCGGCCCCTTCAGATCGCCGGTGCACGGCCGATTGTCCCCGTGTGAACGCGCCCACCCGACGGCAAACTGGCGCGCGGTGACATGGCCCTCAGCGCCGCGCTCGAGCTGCGCCAGACCCGCCTGCGACTCGAGGCGGCGGCCACCACCGACGCCCTCACCGGCCTGGCCAACCGTGCCCGCCTCGCCCAGCGCGCCGCCGAGGTGCTGACCCACCCCGACCCGTCGTGGCGGGGCGTGGCCGTGATCCTGCTCGACCTCGACGAGTTCAAGGTCGTGAGCGACTCGCTGGGCCACGCCCACGGCGACGAACTGCTCCGACGAGTTCGGTGCCGTGAAGATCGCCGAGCGGCTGCTGGTCGCGCTCAGCGAGCCGATGTGGTGCGGCGGGGCGCGCGTCGTGCTCGGCGCCAGCGCCGGTGTGGCCCTGCTCGAGCAGTACGACGACCACACGGAGCCGGTCACGTTGAGCAGCCTGCTGCAGGGCGCCGACCTTGCGCTCTACCGTTCGAAGAGCCGCGGGCGCGGGTGCGTGTCGGTGTACGACGTGGTCCTGCGCGACGAGCTGCGCCACCACCTGGCCATCCGCGAGGGCCTGCGCGACGCGATCAGCACCGGCGGGCTGCGGCTCGTGTACCAACCGATCGTGCACTTCGCCACCGGTGAGATCCGCGGCGTGGAGGCGCTGGTGCGCTTCGATCATCCGGTGCTGGGACCGATCCGTCCCGACCAGTTCATCCCCGTCGCCGAGCAGTCCGGCCTGATCCGCGATCTCGACACCTGGGTGCTGCGCGCCGCCGCCACCCAGATCGCCGAGTGGCGGGCGACGTGGCCCGACCGTCCGGTGCGCCTGGGCGTGAACCTGTCGGCCGCCGAACTGCGCGACCAGGGCTACCCCGCT
>JANMAT010000080.1:0-10985 GCA_031359995.1 Actinomycetes bacterium | reverse complement strand
ATCGACGCGTTCCCGTGGTTCTTCCCGATCACGGATCCGTTGCTCGACATCCGGGTGTGGGTCGAAGGACGCACGCGGCAGATCACGCTGCCGGTGCCGGAACTGGTGACGTTGCCCGAGCCGGGGCCGCTCGGGTGGTTGAAGGTGAACAGCCCGGCGTGGTTGGCGGTCACCCCGGGGTCGTGGCGGTCGGTGACCACGCCGACCGAGATCGTCAACGGCTGGGACGTCACGCTCACCGTGCGGCCGACCGTGTTGGCGTTCACGGTCGACCAGGTCGACGCCCGCCACGCGGTCGCCTGCGACGTCGCCGCGCACCGGTACGTGCGCGGCAGCGTTCGTTTCCCCAGTGAGCCCGTGGGGTTCACCGCCGAGCCGAACTGGTTCGATCCGCCCGATCATCCTTTCGCTTCCCGTGACTGCGTGTGGACACCCCGGGCCAAGGGCGACGGCACCGTCACGATCACCATCACTTACAACGTGACCGCCATCGCCGCCGGGCGCGTCTTCGAGTTCGCGCCCCGCACCCAGACGGTGGTCGCCCCGATCGAGGTCGTCGAGCTCCGGGTCGTCAACGTCAACCGCTGACGGCCGTCGCCCACCGAGCGCTCAGTCCGACAGATCTTCGGCGGCCTGGCGGACCTGCCAGTCGCGGTCCGTGCGCGCCCGGGCCAGCGCGTTGTCGACCTCGGGCCCGTCGAAGGGGGCCAGCGCGATCACCGCCCGGCGGCGGATCACCGGCTTGTCCTGTGTGGCCGCCAGGATCGCCGGCAGACCTGCCTGGTCGCCGATCGCCCCCAGCGCGGCCACCGCCGCTTCGCGCACGAGGGCGTCCTTGTGGCCCGTGGCCAGCACGGCCAGCCGATCCACCACGTCGGACTCCACCTGCTCCTGCTCGCCGCAGGCGAACGCCGCCACTTCGACCACGCCGGCGTCGGGGTCGTCGAGCACCTGGCGCAGCGACACGCCAGGCCGTGTGCCGGCCAGTTCGCACGCCCGGCGACGCACGCCCGCGTCCGGGTCCGTCAACGCGGCCTCGACCTCGGCGACCGTGAGCGCACCCATCCGGTCGAGCGCACCGAGCGCGGCGGCCCGCACCAGCGGATCCGCCGACCGCAGGCCAGCTCGCGCCGCGCCTGCGTCGCCACGGTGGCCGGCGACGGTGACCGAACGACGCGTAGGGACCTCGGCGGGCGCCATCAGCGCGCCGCGCCCGACAGGGCCCAGAGCACCCCGATGGCCAGGCCGGCCAGCACGATGGCGACGATGGCGCCGATCGCCGTGCCCATGGCGCCCAGGCCGACGAGAGCGAGGAACCGGCGCCACAGCGGGGTGCGGCGGTACAGCACGGCGGGCGCCTCTCGGACCGCGGCCGTGGCCATGGGCCGGCGCCGCCCCCGGACGACCACGGTGGTCGCCAACGGTCGTTCTTCTCCGACGGCGCGTGGAACCACGTGACGGCGTCTGGCAGGCTGTCGCCGGTCGATCGCCACCAAGACGAGCACGGCACCGATCGACACGAAGAACGCCCAGAAGATCAGCTTCGAGGTGAGCGCGATAGAACCGATGCTACCCCCGCCCGCGGCGCCGACCGGGGCCGTCACGCGCCCCTCGCTGCGGCAGCGGCGATGGCCCGTGGTACTGGCCGTGTTCGCCGTGGTGGGCCCGTCGGGCCTGGTCGTGGCCTCGGGTGTGACCCGCAACGCCTTCGCTATCACCCCGGGCGAGGCCAACGAGACCGGTTCGCGCATCCAGGTCACCAAGGCCACCTCCTACGCCGACTCCAAGGGTGAGGTGCTGTTCGTCACCGTCGGCGTGCCGCGGTTGAACGTCCTCAGCGAGCAGATCGCCGAGCGCAACGCCGACACGGAGATCGTGCCGGCCAAGGCCATCCTGGGCGACAAGACGCCGGATCAGAACCGCAAGGAGAACCTGCAGCTGATGGGCTACTCGAAGGACTTCGCGTCCTACGTCGCCCTCAGCCGCCTCGGCTACGACGTGCAGCTCACCGGGGGCGGCTCGGTGGTCGAGAGCACCTGCCTCGAGTTCGCCGACGACAACCGCACCTGCAAGACCGACGGCCCCCAGGCCGGTCTTCTGCTCCACGACGACGTCATCGTCGCCATCGACGACCAGCCGGTGCACGTGTCGGTCGACATCAGCACGCTGCTCAAGAACCGCCAGCCCGGCGACAAGGCCAAGATCACGGTGAAGCGCAACGGCGAGGAGAAGCCGGTCGACGTCACCGTCACCCTGCAGGGGGCCGACGACGAGGGCGGCAAGCGCACCATCATCGGCTTCATCCCCAACGATGCGCCTCCCGCCGATCTGAAGTTCCAGTTCCCGATCGACATCGGCATCGACTCGGGTCAGGTGGGCGGCCCGTCGGCCGGTCTCGCCTTCACGTTGGCGTTGCTCGACAAGCTCACCCCGGGCGACCTCACCGGTGGTGCCAAGGTGGCCGCCACCGGCACCATGTCGCCCAGTTCGCGCGTCGGTGACATCGGCGGCATCCGCCAGAAGACGGTGGCGGTGAAGCGAGCGGGGGCCCAGGTGTTCCTGGTGCCGATGAACGAGGCCCAACCGGCCATCGACGAGGCCAAGGGTTCGAGCCTGAAGGTCATCGGCGTGCGCGACCTCGACGATGCACTGGCCGCGCTGCGCCAGTTGGGCGGCAACGTCGACGCCCTCACCACCAAGACGTCGTGAGGGGTGTCCCCACCCCACGGGGACGGGGACCGTACGCTTGCGCCATGGCAGCAACCTTCCGCTTCGAGTCCGACGCGGTCGCGGCCGCCACGTTCCCGGTGGTCCGTCGCGGCTATGACGCCGACGAGGTCCGTGCCTACCTGCAGGGGCTGGCCCAGGAACTGAGCCGGCTGCGCGCCGAGGTCGACGAGCTGCGCGCCCAGCAGGCGGCCCGCCCGAAGGACGTGGCCAGCCTCGACGAGGCGGCCGTCGCCCAGGCTCTCGGCGACGAAGCGGTGCACCTGTTGACGACGGCGCGCGAGGCGGCCACGCAGATCCGCACGAAGGCCGAGGAAGCGGCGGCCACGCTGGTGGACGACGCCGACCTCGACGCCGCCCGCTTGCGCCAGGACGCCGACGTGGAAGCGGCCCGCCTGCGCCAGGACGCGACCGAGCGGGCCAACGCCGAGGTCGAGGCGGCCAAGGCCGAGGGTCGCGAGATGGTGGCCGAGGCCCGCGCCGTGCGCGAGCGCATGATGGCCGACCTGCAGCGCCGCAAGGAGGTCGCTCGGGGTCAGCTCGAGCAGATGCGCCTGGGTCACGAACGGGTGATGGGCACCTTCGAGCTCGCCACCGAGGCGCTGGCCCAGATCACCGACGAGCTCCGCTCGCTCACCCCGGACGTGCGTCGCAACACCACGGTCGACACCGGCCCGCTGCCGGTGGTGCCGCCGGTGCGTGGGCGCGACGAGATCGCTGTCGAGTTGCCGGCCGACGCGGCACCGTCGCCCGTCCCCGTGAGCGTGCCCCGGCTCGAGGCCGGGCCCGACCGTCCGGTCGACCCGGATGTCGCGGTCGACGCCGATGCCGATGCCGACGCCGAACCGCCTCGCCCCACGGTCCTGGTGAGCGCGTTCGCCCTCGGCGAGCCCCTGCCGGTGGCCGATCTCGCACCCCGGTCGGAGCCGACGCCGCCCAAGGTCGACGTCGAGATCGAGCCCGCTGACGCGGTCGACGTCGAGCTCGACGAGATCGGCGCGGCGACCGACGAGGTCGGCGCCGATGAGGCCGCGGTCGAGCAGGCGCCCGAGGCCGAGCCGACCGACGACGCCCACGCCGACCGCCACCGGCCGTCGGCCGAAGACCTGTTCGCCCGCATCCGGGCGGCACGGGCCAACCTGGCATCCGACGTCACCGAGCTGCTGGCCACGCCCGCGCCGGTCGAGGTCGCGGCCGAGCCAGTGCGCGCCACCGTCGCCGTCGCCGTGGCCGTGGCCGACCTGGTCGATGTGATCGGCGCCCGCAACGAGGCCCTGGCGCCGGTGGAGACCACCGTCGCCCGTCGCCTCAAGCGCGTCCTGGCCGACGAGCAGAACGAGGTGCTCGACCGCCTGCGCCAGAAGAACCCCACCCTCGAGCTCGACGCGCTCATGGGCACCGAGGTCGACCAGGTGGCCCTGTACCGCGAGGCCGTCCGTGACGAGGTGTGGCCCGCGCTCGTGGCCGGCGCCCGCTCGCTGCGCCCCGAGCTGGACGACCACGAGGTGCGCGCCCTGGTGGACGCCAAGGTCGAGGGCGTGCTCGCCGGCGTGGGCGACGAGGTCGTGCGGCCCCTGCGCGAGCGTGTGGGCCGCGCCATCGCCGGCGCCAACGACCCGTCCACGCTCAGCGACGCGCTGCGCACGCTGTACCGGGAGTGGAAGACGCAGCGCATCGATCCGGCCGCCCGGCTGGTGGTCCTGACCGCCCACGGCCAGGCTGCGTACGCCGCCCTGGTGCCGGGCACCGCGGTGTGCTGGGTGATCGATCCGGCCAAGCCGTGTCCCGATGGTGAGGACAACGCTCTGGGCGGTACCACGGCGGCGGGCGAGCCGTTCCCCACGGGGCACCTGTGCGCGCCGGCCTACGCCGGGTGCCGGTGCGCCCTGGCGCCGGCCGTTCGCTGAGAACCTCCACTACGCTCGTTTCGCGTGCGCCAGTCCTCTGATCTGCCTCGCCGTCGCGGGGCGGTTCGTTTCGGCCGCCGTGGTCGCAATGCGCTGATCGTCGGCATCGTGGGCGTCATCGTCCTGGCCGTGCTGGCGCGGTGGTTCGCCCGGCTGGTGACCGACGGCTGGTGGTTCGAGGCGCTCGGCCAGCGGGCGGTGCTGTCGAAGATCAGCCGCACCCGCATCGAGCTCGGGCTGGTGTTCGGGCTGGTGGCGGCGACCGTGCTGTACGGCTGCCTGCTGGTCGTGCACCGCACGCCGCCCATCGAGCAGACGTTCGGGCCCGAGGACCAGTTGGTCGCTCGCTACCAGATCGTGGTGGCCGAGCGGGGTCTGGCCGTGCGCATGGGCACCGCCGGGCTGTTCGGGCTGGTGGCCGGGCTGGCGGTGGCGGCCCGATGGAGCGACTGGTTGCTGCTGCGCAACGCGGTGTCGTTCAAGCAGTTCGACGCCGTGTACCACAAGGACTACGGCTTCTACGTCTTCCAACTGCCGTTCCTGAGCTTCGTGATCGAGTGGGCGTTCACGGTCGTGCTGGCGGCCACGTTCGTGACGCTCGCCGCCCACTACCTGAGCGGCACGATCCGCCTGGCGGGACCCCGCCGGGCGGTGTCGACGGTGCGGGTGCAGCTGTCGATCCTGGTGGTGGTGCTGGCCCTGCTGCGGGCGGTGGCGTACTGGTTCCACCGCTACGAGCTGGTGTGGTCGACGCGGGGCTACGTACGCGGCCTGGGCTACACCGACGAGCATCACGTGCGCCCGGCCCTGCTCCTGCTCGTGCTCATCGCGCTCACCACGGCGGCGCTCGTCGTGGTCGGGTTGCGCCAGCGGTCGTGGCGCCTGCCCATGGTGGCGGCGGCGTCGTGGGCGGTGGTGGCCCTCATGGCCGGCACCATCTTCCCCGCGGTGGTGCAGCGCGTGGTGGCCCACGACGATCCGGCCCGGCGCGAGAGCGACGTGATCTACCGGAACCTGCGGGCCACGCGGCTGGCGATGGGACTCGACGGCACGCGGTTGCAGACCGACGCGGTCAGCGGCGCCGCGGTGGTGCCCGACGAGACCGACCTGAGCCCGTTGGCCGACGTGCGGGTGGTATCGCCCGACGTGGCTCGTGCCGCGGTGGCCGCTCGGGCCACAGCGGGCGGGGCGGCCGGCTCGTCGGTGGTCACGCTGGAGCCGAGTCGCTACGTGATCGACGGCCGGGCCGAACAGGTGTACCTGGCCATCCCGTCGATCGATCCCGGTAGCGGTGCGAGCTGGAAGGTGCGTCACGAGCTCGACGTGTCGGCGCCGCCGCCCACGGTCGTGCCGGCCAGCCTGGTCGCCAGCGACGGACAGGCCGAGGCGACGTCGTCGGAGCGCACGACGCTGCCCGTCGCCGCCGGTGGCAAGATCTTCCTCAGCACCGACACGCGCGCCTACGCGGTGGTGAAGGAGAGCGACGCGCCCGGGGAGACGAGCGTGAGCCTGGCGTCGTTCTCGCGTCGGCTCGCCTTCGCCCTGCGCTTCGGTGACCTGGCGGTGCTCCAGCAGACCGGTGGCGTCGATCGCGTGCTCTACGTGCGCCAGGTGGTCGACCGGGTGCGCAAGCTCGCCCCGTTCCTGGCCGTCGATGACGATGCCTACCCGGTGGTCGCCGACGGCCGGGTGGTGTGGGTGGTCGACGCGTACACGCTGTCCGATCGCTTCCCCGCGGCCGAGCGGGCCGACGTGGGCGCGCTCGACGCCGCGTCGGCGTTGAAGCGCCCGTTCAACTACGTGCGCAACTCGGCGAAGGCGGTGGTCGATGCCCACACCGGGCAGGTGACGCTGTACGCCACCGATCAGGCCGACCCGGTCCTGACGGCGTGGCGCACCGCGTTCCCCACGTTGTTCGATACGGCGTCGGCGATGCCGTTCGAGGTGCGATCGCACCTGCGGTATCCGTCCGATCTGTTGCGGGTGCAGACGACGATGTGGGGCACGTACCGCACCGATCAGCAGCGTCAGGACGACGCCGCCGGCTTTGCGGCGTCGACCGGTGCGTGGGCGGTGGCGCCCACCGAGACCACGGTGGCCGGCGTGCAGCCGGCGACCACCGCGGGCACGGCGGTGAGCACTACGGCGCGGGCGTCGAGCGGTTCGAGCAGTTCGCCCACGGCAGGCCCCACCACGAGCGTGTCGGGTTCGTCGACGCGCGCCGCCGTGCCGGTCAGCCCTTCGTACGCGCTGTGGGGCACCACGATGGTGGCGGTGCAGCCGATGGTGTCGAAGTCGGGTCCGGCCGTGGCCAAGGAGGACATGGCCGCGCTGGTGGTCGGCTGGTTCGACAGCGATGGCAACGCCAAGCTGCGCGTGCTGCGCGCCGACGGTGCGATCCCGAGCCCGGCGACGGCCCGGTCGCAGCTGCAGGCCGAGATCTTCGCCCGCAACGCCGGCACGCCCCTGTTCGGCGAGCAGCAGCTGGTGCGTCTCGACGAGACGTTCGCCTGGGTGCTGCCGTGGTACGGGCCGGCGGCCGGTGCGGCCAACGTGGGCAAGCCGGCGTTGGGTGGTGTGGCCGTGCTGGCCGACGGCAAGGTCGGCATCGGCCGCTCGGTGGAGGCGGCGGTGGAGGACCGGTTCGGGGTCGACCCGGGGTTCACCACGGTGAAGCCCGGCGCCGGATCGGTAGCCGTGCCACCCGGTCCGAACGACAGCGAGGAGACCTCGGTGTCGCTGATGGCGCGCGCCCAGGCGATGTTCGACCTGGCCCGCAGGAGCGAGCTGGACGGCGACTCGGCCAAGGCGATCGACCAGCTCAAGCAGGCCTACGACCTGGCCACCCGGGCCAACCGCCTGGCCGAGGCCGGGGCCAAGGACGGCGCCGCGACGGGTTCGACCACGACGACCACCGCCCCCGGCGCCACGACCACGACCTCGGTGAACGCCTGACCGCAAGAACCAGGTTGGCCGAGGAGCCCCGGCGCGCTATCGTGCAGTCCACGCCGCGGGGTGGAGCAGTCTGGTAGCTCGTCGGGCTCATAACCCGAAGGTCATAGGTTCAAATCCTATCCCCGCCACTACGAAGGCCCAGGTCAGAGCACACGCTCGGCCTGGGCCTCACTCGTTTTCCGCCCGACTTCTAATGGTTTTTCTAATGGACAGTTCCGCTGACGGTCGGACTGCACGCGGTACGCGGTGCACGCCCCAGTAACCGCGTCAGCCTGGGCTGCTCGGTCCGCTGAGGTAGTCGAGGTCCAGGCGTTCCGAGGACCAGTAGCGAGCCACGCTGTATTCGTCCGCACCCAGAACCTCAGCGGTGACTCGTGTGACGACACCGCATGGAGTAGCGGCCATTCCTGCCCACGCGTCCGCGAGGCGACTCCACAGCACTGTGCGGTCGCCGAGAGTCGTGCTCGCCCGGAGTCGTTCTGCGATGTCCGCGGCAGCCCGAGCCTTCGCGTCGAGCCATTGCTGAAGTTCGAACGTGGGTTCTGCAAAGTCGTCGTCTGCCTCCACTGGTGGCAGCGTTCCAGGTGGTACCAGGAAGACCAGGTGCACGTTCAGCGAATCTGAGGACCAGTCGCCGTCGGTGGATACGCGAATCTGCGTCACCTGTCGAAGAGCGTCGCCCTCGGCGCTGTTCGGCCTTGTGTGCCGAGATTTGAAGCGCTCCTGCAGACTGCGAAGTGATTCATGAAGGTCGTCCGGAAACGCGAACCTACTGAACTTCCGACCGACAGCGGCGCCGAATCGAGACTCCTCGTGCGAGCCTTCAAGTCCCCTCTCAGGGGAGACGCCTACGAGGGCCGCCTTCTCGACAGAGACGATCTGGTCAAGGTCGACAAACCATTCAAGGCCGAGCTGGGGGATGTGCACGTATCTTGGTCGCTCTCCGGCCCGTGCCGCGGCCGCACGATCACCGTCGAGTCGAACGAGTACTCCGGCACTTACGTATGGCGCATCTATGGGGGATTTTGCCACTATGTCGCAGGTCTGCGAGATAACGACCAGTCCGTCCGGCTCGGCCGCGACGATTGCCATCGCGCCGGTACGTCCGCGCTCAGCCGCCGCGGCAGAAATCGGTGTGCCTGGACGAGACAGGTCAGCCAAATGCACGAATTTGGCGGGCCGTATCACATCGCCTTGTCGCCAGGCCCGCATTGCGCTATTGACCTTGTCGACAGCCTCGGGACTGTCCCACTCAACCATGCTGACGTCCAACCCACCTACGTCTCGGCAAGTTCGTCATCGGTGAGGTCGAGGAAACGCCCGAAGTGCGTGACGTCGTCGTCTCGTCGAGCGCCGAGGAGTTGCTCGACATCTAGCCCCTCGGGGGCAGCGGTGTGGCGGTGGGCGCTCGCGACTAGGTCTGCGAAGACGGTCTTACCGATGGTGTTGGGTTTGAGAAGCCTGGTGCGCACTTCACGAGCGTCGCCGCCAAGCGCGTCGACGACCTGCGTCAGTTCGGCTAGCCGCTCGAGATTCCGCCCGTTCATCGGCCCTCCGGTTGCCCACTTGTGGACAGAGCGTCGGGAAACGCCGAAGATACGCGCAATCTGGTCCCAGGAGAGGCCCGACCGTGATCGGAGCCTCTTGATCGAGTCGGCCGTACCGTCGGACGTAGCGGACGAAGTGGCGACTTCAAAGCCACCGATACTGGTTGCGCGGTCTAGAACGATGACCTGCGCACGAGGCGTCGGCGGAGCCGACGTGGTAGTTCCTGTCAAGAGAGATAGGGCCATTGAGCTGGAGACAATCCATGAAGGAACTCGCTTCTGCGTTTCAACGGGACCGGTCGTTGTTCGGTCGTCCTGGACGGCCAGACTCATATCTCACCCCCGGCGGCTCGGAGTAGCTCCTCGGTGACGGCCCAACGGAAGAACCGGTATGAATGCTGGGCAAACAGCTCAAACTTACTAATTAGCAGCTCCGTCGCAAAGTCGACGCGATCGTCGGAAAACACGTCGATGTCGAGAATCCAAGATCTTGTCTGCACCGGCTTCAGGACTGGGTCCACTGTTGCGCCGGGCGGAAGCAGTCCCCACCGAGCTAGAAGTTTGTGTTCGGGCATCGTGAACAAGGCCTCGGTAATCGTGTGCGCCAGCCGCTCCTTGTTCTCGATGCCTAGGTGCATCACCCCAAGTACCTCGGGGAACACAAAGTCACGAAGGCGCTCAAGATGCTCTGGCCGATCTATCCGATCTATGTACCGCAGTCCAAGGCGCTCCGCAACGATCGGTTCAACAATGGCGCCGAAGGCATCGACAATGACCTTGAGCCGCTCGCAGAAATCCTTGCGCGAGATGTAGGCAGAGGTGTCGAGGGCGAGAAACGTTTCCCCGATCGAGACCTGCCAATCGCCCGCCTTGCTCTGAAGCCGCCATACCGTCTCGAGTTGCGGCTGGGCAGTGACGCCCTCGGGTGAGAGGACGATCGCTGTGTTTCGATCCTCCTTCAGTATCGGGTAGTCACTGCGCAGCCGTCGGCGGATCGGATCGATGCCGTTCGCAGTCACCAAGCCGATCTGCTTCGGGAACCGAATCTGGGCGAGGACGTGCACAAGGGGCGCCTTCGAGAGCGGGACCTCCGGAATCGGTGCATCGCCGAACGGATCGAGTAGTCTCGTCACAGTTCACACTGTAGTTCACACTTTGCACCTACTGTCGCAACGGACTCTCAAGTTCCGCCATGTGTCTGCCCGGTGTTGGCGGCGTGGCCCCGAATACCGCCGCGCCGAAGGCCGCTGCGGCGTCGGCCTGCATGCCGGGGAGCACGTGCTGGTAAACGGTCATCGTGAACGCCGGGCTGGAGTGGCCGAGGCGCTCGCTGACGACCTTCACCGGCACGCCGGCCTTCAGCAGGATCGAGGCGTGGGTGTGGCGGAGGTCGTGGAGGCGGATGCGGGGGAGCGGGCTGGCAGCCACCAGGTGGTCCCAGCACTGGCTGAAGTAGTCGGGGTGGACTGGGCGGCCGTCGGGGCGGGCGAACACGAACTCGTCGTCACGGCGCCCGGTCGAGAGGCGCTCCTCGAGCTGGCGCCGACGCCACGCTCGTAGGGTCGCCACGGTCCGGGCGTCGAGGTCGATCGTGCGGTGGCTCGTGGCCGTCTTCACGTCGGCCACGCTCGCCTCGTAGTCCACGGACAGCACCGACTGGCTGACCACCAGGCGAGCGGTGTCGAGGTCGACGTTGCGCCACGTCAGCCCGAGCACCTCGCCGCGCCGCATCCCGGTGTTCGCTACGAGGAAGAAGGCCGTGTACAGGTCGTTGCCCTCGATGCTGGCCAGGAACGTCCGCAGCTCCTCGGCCGACCACACCTTCATCGCCGTCCGCCCACCGAGGCGC
>JANMAT010000043.1:0-34389 GCA_031359995.1 Actinomycetes bacterium | reverse complement strand
TCGTTGCTCGGCATCGCCGAGGGCCGCCTCGACGTGGCCCCGCTCATCACCGCCGACGTCGGGCTCGAGGGTGTCGCCGCCGCGTTCGACGAGCTGGCCAACCCCGAGCGTCACGCCAAGGTGCTGGTGCGCCCCAACGGGATCTGATCCCATGGTTTGAGAAACAGCAAAGGCGGGCAGGTCAGCGCAGCTTTCGAAGCCACGGGGACCAAGGAGTTCGGCGATCTCGTCGAGCTGGCGGCGGGCCCGCGCACGCTGTCGTCGGTCACCAGACGTTCACCCATCCGCTGACCTTGAACATCTACGCCAACGGCGGCACGGCGACCGCACCGACGGTGGGTGGGCTGGTGGGGACCAGAACCGTGACGTTCGACATCCCGTTCCGGCTGTCGCACACGCCGTTGTGCCCGGACAACAAGTGGAGCCCGTCAGGACGTGTCGCGTGCTTCAGTGGGTTCGCGACGCCGGTCATGTTCGACATCGCGGATGGCCCGGCCCTGCCGGACTCGGTCATCTGGACGGTGGCCTACACCACCACCCACTACGGGTCGCCGCCGCTCGGCAAGACCGCAGCGTGCTTCCCCGGTTGTGGGTACGACTCCTTGAACGTGGGCGCCGAGTCACAGGCTCCCGAGCCGCTCGCGGTGTCATTGAACGTGACCGCGACGAACCCCACCGATGCCGGGTTCCTCACCGTCTTCCCGTGTGACGCCCGCGAGGAGGTCTCGAGCGTCAACTACGACGCCGGCCAGACCGTGGCCAACGCAGTCGTCACGACGGTGTCCGCAGCCGGCATGGTCTGCTTCTACAGCTCGAGGACCACCGACCTTGTGGTGGATCGCAATGGATGGTTCGCCGGCGACCAGGCGTTCCACGGCGTCGGCCCGCGACGGATGTTCGACACTCGCGTCGACCTCAGCCCGTCCTCCCTGATGAGCGTGCCGAAGCACGCCGTGGCGCCCGGCGCCGTGCTCGAGATGCAGATGACCGATCTGCCCGGTCTCGTGCCGGCCGCCGGCGTCGGTGCCGTGTCCCTCAACGTCACCGCGATCGGCGGCGCGTCGGCCGGGTTCATCGCGGTCTACGCGTGCGGGACCGCCGCCGAGGTGTCGAGCGTGAACTACCTCGCCGGCGAGACCGTGGCCAACGCGGTGCTCGCCACCGTGTCGCCGGCGGGTACCGTCTGCTTCGCCAGCCACAGCGAGGCAGACGTTGTCGTCGACATCAACGGATGGATCGCCGCAGGCCGCTCGTTCTCGGGGGTGGGACCCGCCCGTCTGTTCGACACCCGTGCCGGGTCCAGCGCAGCTGCGAGGAGGGTCGTACCGAAGGCACCCCTCGGGGCCTCGACGATCCTCGAGGTCAAGGTCACCGACCTGCCGATCTCAACGGGTGGTTCGCCGCACCCGCGGTGGGCTGACCGCTTCGCACGTCTCACGCCTCGCCGTCGAGCACCACCTTCACCATGACCGCGTCGGCCGCCGGGCCGGGTGCCTTCGGGAAGACCGCGGTGTAGGCGGCGAAGCCGGCGAGGCGCTCGTCGTCACGGTCGCCGGGCTGCAGCACCACCGCCGAGCCGTGCACGTGGCGACCGCTGATCCACAGCTCGACCGGTGCGGCATCGACCAGGTTGCGCCACCACCGCTTGCGCTCGGGCCACCCGACCATGACCAACACCGTGTCGGCGACGCGCACATACATCACGACGAGCTCGTGGAGCCGGCCCGAGGTGCGACCGTGGTAGCGCAGCGCGGCCAGGCGGCGGCCCGGCCGGCGGCCGAGGGGCGTGCGCAGTAGGTGCCGCAGCACCGGGTTCGCCATGCGGTTCAGGAACCAGAACGAAAACGGGCTCGGCGTGGCCATGGGATCCTCCGGCGGTGGTGCTTCCACCTCCACCGGAGCACCGATCGTCGACGGGCGGTAGAGGCGTCCGGGCGGTTGCGCCGACCGCCGCGGAGTTCTACTGAACCCTTGACAACCGCCGAAAGAAGGACAAGGACAGGAAGCACAGCGACCGCGGCATCCGAGCGGCGTGCGCGGCGGCGGGCTGCTCGTATCCGGCGGCGGGCTGCGGACTCGGGGAAGTGGTCCACGCGTGAAAGGTGCCGTCCATGTCCCGAATTCTGAGTCCCGCCCTCCTCCGTTCCCGATGGGCTGCCGTTGGCGCGGCCGTCGCCGTCACGCTCGGTGCTGGCGGCCTCGCCCTCGCCCACGCCTCGACCTCCTCGGCGGGAGCGCAATTCCACGCCCTGGCGCCGGTGCGTGTCTTCGACACCCGCACGGGTGACGGCGGCGTGCCGGTCGGCCCGGTCGGCGCCGATGCGACGCTCGACGTCACCATCGGCGGCACCCACGGTGTGCCGCTCGACGCGACCGCGGTCGTTCTGAACGTGACGGTGGTGGGCGGTACGACGTCCAGCTTCCTCACCGCGTGGCCCACCGGTGCCGTCCGGCCCACGGCCTCGGTGCTCAACTGGACCAACGCCGACGCCACGCCCAACGGGGTGACCGTCCCACTCGGCACGGCCGGCAAGGTCAGCTTCTACAACAAGTCGGGCACCGTGAACGTGCTGGCCGACGTGGCCGGCTACTTCACCGCCGCGACCGGACCACAGTTCGCGAACGTGGTGACCCAGACCGTGAGCGGCCCTGCCCTGCCGGCCACGCTCGGGAGCATCTCGTCGGTCGATCTCACGCTCCCCGACGCCTGCCCAGCGGCACCCGACCAGTGGCATGTGCTCGTGCAGGCCGACGGCTACTTCCTGACCGGCGGTGCCGCTTCGGGTGGCTCGGCCACGGTGGCGCTCAGCACCGATGGCACCAACTTCGTCAGCGGGAGCGTGCTCAACCAGAACATCACGTCGCCCGGCCAGTGGCGCGAGCCGTTCTCGACATCGTTCCTCTTCACGGTCGACGCGGGCACGACCACCTTCAGCGTGCTGGGTAGCACGAACATCGGGGCCGGCGTGAGCGCCGCCCAACTGAACGTGATCGCCCAGTCGGTCGCGGTCGTCTGCTGACTCTCGTCGGCGCGGTGGCTCGCGGTGAGGAAGACCGATCGGGCCGGGCGCATGCCGGCGTCGGGTGTGGGGACCGTCAGCGTTGAACGCGACGGCGCCACCCGACGCCGGGGGCTTCGCCAGCACCGTGACGACCGAGCTGCTGGCCGACATCGATGGCTGGTACTGCGGCCTGGCGGCCGGTCGGACCCCGGACGCGACGGTGGCCGCCCGAGGGCGGCCACCTGCGTCTTGGGTGGAGCTGTGGGGAATCGAACCCCAGACCCCTTCCATGCCATGGAAGTGCTCTGCCAACTGAGCTACAGCCCCTTGACGGAGGACGAACGATAGCAGCAAGACGGCGATCGTCCAACCGGGATCCATCGCCTCTGGTCGCAGCCCCAGCGCGATTCGGCCGAGTCCGGGGCTCAGATGCAGCCGTGGTTCATCAGGTGCGGGACCCACTCCCACCACCACCGGGCGAAGCGACCGGTACCCCGATCGCCAGGGCCGCCGTCAGCAGGTAGTCGATGACGCCGAACACGCGAGCCAGGAGGCTGTTGCGGCCGCACGCCGGGTCGGGCCTCGCGGCCGCGAGGTACGGGGCCACGTGCAGCACGCGCGGGCCACGGCGATGGAGAGCACACCGAGACCGAGCACCCCGGCGACGGCGACCGCCCGACGCAACCCGCGTCGCCGCGCCATCACCCCGCCATCGCCGCGCACCCTACGGGGCCGAGGCCGTTGGCGCCGGTCAACGCTGCGGTACGGTCACCCGGCGCGGGCCAGTGCGCAGAGGAGATCGCCATGGCGGACCAACCGCTCATCGCCCACGCGGTTCGGCTCGGGGTGTCGCTCGATGCGCTCGCCGCGCTGGCCGCCCACGCTCGCGTGACCACCGAGGGGCTCGACATCGATCCGGCGGTGCGGGCGCTGCTCGACGCCATCGCGGCCGAGGTCACCGGTGTCGCCGCCACCGACGCGCCCGACCCGACCGCGCCGTCCGCAGTGGGCATGGCCCGGGCGTTCCTCCGCCAGGCCATCGATCTGGTGGAGTCGCCCGGGCGCGTCGGCGCCTGGGGCGAGCTCGACGTCGCGCTGCTGCAGGGCATGGGTCGGCTCTCCATGGCCATCGCCGACGCCCTCGGCGTGGCCGAGGCCGACCTGCCCGGCCTGGGCGAGGCGCTCCGTGCTCCCGGGGCGGCCGTGCTCGATGTGGGCACCGGCACGGCGTGGCTGGCCGTCGCGCTGGCCCGGCGCTACCCGGCCGCACGGGTCGTGGGCCTCGACATCTTCGAACCGGCGCTGGTGCTGGCTCGCGCCAACGTCACCGCCGAAGGGATGGACGACCGGATCGAGATCCGTACGCAGGACGTGGCCGAACTGAGCGAGGTCGACGCCTACGACGCCATCTGGCTGCCCCTGCCGTTCCTGCCCAAGGCTGTCGTGCCTGCCGCAGTGGCCGCGGCCGCCCGTGCGCTGCGGCCGGGCGGCTGGCTGCTGCCCGGCCTGTTCGCCGGCCCCGAGGGCCGCCTGTCGGAGCTGCTCACCGACCTGCGGGCCGTGCGCTCGGGCGGCTACCCGTGGCCGGCCGACGACCTGCTCGAGCTGCTCGCCGCCCACGGCTTCACCGACGGGCGCGAGGTGCCCCGCCGGTGGCCGGCGCCCGTGCGCCTGTTCGCCGCCCGCCGCCCCTGACGGCCGGCGAGCCGGCACCGGGCCCGACGCGCCGGGCATGATCGGGGCGTGCAGGTGCTCACGTGGAACCTCGACGGTCTCGGCACCGGGCGCATCGACGAGCGCACCGAGGCGGCGGTGTTCCTGGCCGTCACCGGGCGCACGCTGCGCCAGATCGGCAAGGGCATGAAGCCCACGACGCACGGGCCCGACGTGCTGCTGCTGCAGGAGGTCACCGACCACACGTACCGCGTGCACCTGCGGGTCCACCTCCCGCGGGCCGGCTACGAGATGCACATCGCTCGGCCGCCCGAGCGGGAGCCGTTCGAGGTCGTCGCCGTGCGCAGGCCGGCCCGCATCGTGCACTCGTCGACCATGCCGCTGGCGTCGTCGCTGCTCGGCCGCGAGCTCCACGTCGTCGACGTCGACGACGTGCCCGGCATGGATGGCCGGGTGCGGGTGCTCACCGCCCACTTCGACAACGGCCCGCACGAGGGCGAGGTGCGGGTCGATCAACTGATGCAGGTGGCTGGGGCGATGGACGAGCGGTCGGTGTTCGGTGGTGACGCCAACCTGCGCGACGTGGAGTGGCAGCAGGTCGCCGGGCGCGTCGACATGAGCGACGCGTGGCTCGACCTGGGCGCGCCGGCGGCCACCAGCACCACGTGGCGTCTGGGTGAGCGCACCGCACGCTTCGACCGCGTGTTCGTGGGCGCCGGCCTGCAGGCCGTGTCGATGAAGGCCGTGGGCGCGGCGAAGCTGTCGCCCACGATCGGTCCACCGTCGGACCACATCGGCCTGCGGGTGGAGCTGGTGCCGGCCGCGCCGTGAGGCGGGTCAGACGACGATGTTGACCATGCGGCCGGGCACCACGATGACCTTCTTCGGTGCCTTGCCGTCGAGGGCGGCGATGACCTTGTCGTCGGCCAGGGCGGCGGCCTGCACCGCGTCGGGCGCGGCGTCGGCGGCGACGGTGACGCGGCCGCGCACCTTGCCGTTCACCTGCACCGGGTACTCGACCGTGTCGTCGATGAGCAGGCTGGCGTCGGCCACCGGGAAGGGCACGAACGTGATCGAGCCGGTGCCGCCCAGCTTGGCCCACAGCTCCTCGGCCAGATGCGGGCACAGCGGCGCCAGCATCTGCACCAGCGGCACGGCCACCTCCCGAGGTGTGGCGCCCAGCTTGGTGACGTGGTTGTTCAGCTCGATCAGCTTGGCGATGGCGGTGTTGAACCGCAGGTTCTCCATGTCGGCGCGCACGCCGTCGATGGTGCGGTGCAGCAGGCGCCGGGTCTCCTCGTCGGCCTGATCGGGACCCTCGCGCACCTCGCCCGTCGTCTCGTCCACCAGGTTGCGCCACAGGCGCTGCAGGAAGCGCTGCATGCCCACGACGTCACGGGTGTTCCACGGGCGGCTGGCGTCCAGCGGACCCATCGACATCTCGTACAGCCGGAACGTGTCGGCGCCGTACTCGTCGTACATCTCGTCGGGCGTCACCATGTTCTTCAAGCTCTTGCCCATCTTCCCGTACTCGCGCTTCACCGCCTCGCCCTTGTACAGGTAGCGACCGTCGACCTCGTCGACCTCGCTGGCCTCCACGTACATCTCGCGTGTGTCGGTGTAGGCGTAGGCCTGGATGTAGCCCTGGTTGAACAGGCGGCGGAACGGCTCGAAGCTCGACACGTGGCCCCGGTCGAACAGCACCTTGTGCCAGAAGCGGGCGTACAGCAGGTGCAGCACGGCGTGCTCCACACCGCCGACGTACAGGTCGACGCCGCCCGGGTCACCGGGGTGCTCCGGGTCGGGACCCATCCAGTAGCGCTCGACCTCGGGGTCGACGAAGGCGTTCTCGTTCGTCGGGTCCAGGTAGCGCAGCTCGTACCAGCACGAGCCGGCCCACTGCGGCATCACGTTCAGGTCGCGCTCGTACTGGCGCGGCCCGTCGCCCAGGTCGAGCGTGGGGTGGGCCCACGCCTCGGCCCGCGCCAGCGGCGGCGTGGGCGAGCTGCTGGCGTCGTCGGGGTCGAGCGCCTGGGGCTTGTAGTCGTCGATCGCCGGCAGCCGCACGGGTAGCTGGTCGTCGGGCAGCGGCAGGGGGCCGTGCTCGTCCCACACGATCGGGAACGGCTCGCCCCAGTAGCGCTGGCGGGCGAACAGCCAGTCGCGCAGCTTGTAGTTGACGGTGCCGTGGCCCTTGCCGTGAGCGGTCAGCCACGCCGTGGTCAGCGACGTGGCCTCGGCCACCGTGTGGTCGCCGTTCAGGTCCAGGCTGTCGTTGGCCGAGTTCACGTACACGGCGTCGCCTACGAACGCTCCGGGCCATGTGGCGGTGTCGAGCGAGGGCTCGATGCCGCGCTCGGCGAACCAGGCCGCCGGCGGTTGCTGGATGGCGGGGATCGGCAGGCCGAACGCCCCGGCGAACTCGAAGTCGCGCTGGTCGCCGCAGGGCACGGCCATGATGGCACCGGTGCCGTAGCCCATGAGGACGTAGTCGGCGACGTACACGGGGATCTGGCCACCGGTCAGCGGGTTCGTGGCGGAGGAGCCCGTGAACACGCCGGTCTTGTCGTGGGCGTCCTCCTGGCGGGCCAGGTCGCTCTTGCGGGCCGCCTCGGCCCGGTAGGCGGCGATGGCCGACGACTGCTCCGGCGTGGTCAGCGCGTCGACCAGCGGGTGCTCGGGCGCGATCACCATGAACGTGGCGCCGAACAGCGTGTCGGGCCGCGTGGTGAACACGGTGATGTCGCCCGCCCCGCTCGGGAAGTGGACCATGGCGCCTTCGGAGCGGCCGATCCAGTTGCGCTGCATCAGCTTGATGGGCTCGGGCCAGTCGAGCACGTCCAGGTCGTCGATCAGGCGCTCGGCGTAGGCGGTGATGCGCATCATCCACTGCCGCATGGTGCGGCGGAACACGGGGAAGTTGCCGATGTCGCTGCGACCGTCGGCGGTGACCTCCTCGTTGGCCAGCACGGTGCCCATGCCCGGGCACCAGTTCACCGGCGTCTCGGCCACGTAGACGAGGCGGTGGTCGTCCACCACCTTGCGCCGGTCCAGCGCGCTCAGCGCCGACCACGGGCGACCGTCGGGCGTGGCGCGGGTGCCGGCGGCCAGCTCGGCTACCAGTTCGTCCACGGGGCGGGCCTTTGCCTGCGTGGTGTCGTACCAGCTGTTGAAGATCTGCAGGAAGATCCACTGCGTCCACCGGTAGTAGCGCTCGTCGGTGGTGGCGATGGAGCGCCGCTGGTCGTGGCCCAGGCCCAGGCGGCGCAGCTGGCGGCGCATGTTGGCGATGTTCTGCTCGGTGCGCACCCGCGGGTGCGTGCCGGTGCGGATGGCGTACTGCTCGGCGGGCAGACCGAAGGCGTCGAAGCCCAGGGTGTGCAGCACGTTGAAGCCGCTCATGCGCTTGAAGCGGCTGAACACGTCGGTGCCGATGTAGCCGAGCGGATGGCCCACGTGCAGCCCGTCGCCCGAGGGGTATGGGAACATGTCCATCACGAACAGCTTCGGCTTGCCGCTGACCTTGTCGGGCTCGGCCAGGGGGCCGGCCGGGTTCGGCGTCTCGTAGGTGTGGTCCGCGTCCCACCGGTCATGCCAGCGGTCCTCGATGGCGCGGGCGAGAGCGGCGGTGTACCGGAACGCAGGGACCGCGGGCTCGCTGCTGGTGGAGGTGGGGGTGTCGCTGGCCATGGCGATCCAACGCTACTGGCCCGGCCCCGCTCCGCGGGTGGGCATCTGGAAGACTGGCCGACCGTGGCCGGCCCGACCCCAGTTCCCATCATCGAACGCCTCGTGCGGGCCGCCGTGCCCGATCGCGGGGTGCGCTTCGTCGGCGCCAACGGCGACACGTTCGTCAGCTGGGCCCAGCTCCACGCCGAGGCCCGGGTGGTGGCGGCGTCGTTGCAGGCCCGCGGCATCCGAGCCGGTGACCAGGTGGCGATCCTCGGCCCCACGAGCCGTGGCCTGGTGACCGTCATCCAGGGGTGCTGGCTGGCCGGCGCCGCATCGATGGTGCTGCCGCTGCCCATGCGCATGGGGTCGCTCCAGGAGTTCATCGCCCAGACACGCGGCCGCATCCGCCACGGCGACGCCCGCCTCGTGCTGATCGACGACCAGCTCGCGCCGTTCTACGAATCGGTCGAGGGCGACCCGCCCATGGAGCCTCTGGGCAACGTGCTGCCCGGCGCGCCGGGCGCGCCGTCGCCCGACGCTGCCGTGCTGCCCGGGCCCGACCCCGAGCGGTTGGTGATCCTGCAGTACACGAGCGGCTCCACCAGCGAGCCGAAGGGCGTCATGATCCCCGACCGCGTGCTCGGCGCGAACCTGGACGGCATCACCGCCGCCGCCCAGGTCGTCGTCGGCCGGGACGTGACCGTGTCGTGGCTACCGCTCTACCACGACATGGGGCTCGTCGGTCTGCTGGCCCTTCCCATGACGCTCGGTCTCGACCACGTGCAGGCCGCACCGCAGGACTTCCTGGCCCACCCCGGCCACTGGATGGAGTGGATCTCGCGCTACGGCGGCACGGCCACGGCAGGCCCGAACTTCTCGTGGGTGCTGGCCACCCGGGCGCTCAAGCGCATGAAGGATCTGGACCTGTCGAGCATGCGCGTGGCGCTGTCGGGCGCCGAGCCCATCGACCCCGACGCGGTCGAGGCGTTCGTGGCCGAGGCCGGTCGCTTCGGCTTCCCGCCCGGCGCCGTGTTCTGCGCGTTCGGCATGGCCGAGGTCGCCATCGGTGGCACGTTCCCGCCGCCCGGGCGGGGCCTGCGGGTCGACGTGGTCGACCGGGCCGTGCTCGAGGCCAAGCACGAAGCCGTCCCCGTGGCCGTCGACCACGTCCGGGCCCGCCGCATCCCGTTCCTCGGCGCACCGGTGCCCGGCCTCGAGATGCGCATCTGCGATCCGACCACCGGCTGGGTGCTGGGCGACCGCTTCGTCGGTGAGCTCGAACTGCGGGGCACCTCGGTGACCCCGGGCTACTACAAGCGCCCTGATGTGTCGGCTGAGCTGTTCCACGACGGCTGGCTGCGCACCGGCGATCTCGCCTACGCGGTCGACGGCGAGTTGGTCATGTGTGGCCGCATCAAGGACGTGATCATCGTCGGCGGTCGCAACGTGTACCCCATGGACATCGAGCGGGCGGTCGGCGACATCGACGGCGTGCGGGCCGGCAACGTCATCGCCTTCGGCGTCGAGGGCTACAAGGGCAAGGAGTCGGTGGTGATCGTGGCCGAGGCCAAGGCCGACCCCGACGCGCTCGACGAGGTGCGCCGCCACGTGCACGACCGGTGCGTGCAGGTCGTGGGCCTGCCCCCGCGCGATGTGATGCTCGTGCAGCCCGGCACCCTGCCCAAGACCTCGAGCGGCAAGCTGCAGCGGGCCCGTTGCCGCGAGCAGTACCTGGGCGAGACGCTCAGCCTGCTCTGACCGGGCAGCCTGCTCTGATCAGCCCTTCCACTGGGCCAGCCAGCCGGGGAGGAACTGGCCGGCGTCGATGGCGTCACCGGTGGTGAACAGGCGCGTGATGATCTTGTCGAACAGGGCCACGCCGCGCTCGTTGGCCGGGTCGAGCGTGCCGATGCCACCGGCCATGGCGACCATCCACATCAGGATCCCCTTGCGGAGGCTGTCGTGGATCACGTCGTCGTCGGGCACGGCGACCCCGCCGGCCGCCAGCGTGTTCACGTACAGCTTCAGCAGGCTGTCGAGGTGCGCCTCACGCACGTCGGGCTCCAGGTTCGTGCCCACGAAGTAGACGATGTCGGAGAAGCCCGGCGCCCGCGTGGCCATCTGCCAGTCCACCAGCGTGACGTCGCCCGCCTCGTCGAACATCATGTTGTCGAGCCGGAAGTCGCCGTGGATGATGGTGACCGGATCGTCGGCGTACAGGTCGAGGAAGTCGGCGCACGTGGGTCCGAAGGCCTGCACCCAGTCGAGGGTGCGGCGGGGGAGCACGTCCTTGAACCGCTCTTGGAACGCCGACCACCCCTGCAGGAACATGGGCGTGACCATCTTCGTGGTGGGGTCGTCGATGCGGGGCATCCACGTGAGCTCATCGAGCATCGGATGCTCCCACCACTGGGCGTGGAAGTGGCCGATGTACTCCACGACCTGGCGGGCCTGGCCCGGTGTCGCCCCTGCCACCTGGTCGGCGGCGCGGGCCGGCGCCAGGTCGTCCATCACCAGCAGGTAGCGCTTGGCCTCGTCATCGGCCAGGTTCACGTGGGCCCGCGCCACGCGGATCGACAGCTTGGGCGCGACGTGCTCGTAGAAGCGGCCCTCGCGCTCCCAGAGCCGCAGCAGCTCGCCGATGAAGCGGCCGCCCGGATCGGCCGTGGGCATCTTGGCGATGAGCGTCTCGCCGTCGGCCAGGTGCAGGCGCCCGAGCTGACCAACGAAGCCTTCCCCGACCGCGATCTGTTCGACCCGGTCCACCTGGACCCGACGGCCGAGCGCCTCGGACAGCCAGTCGCTGTCGATCTCGAAGACGGAAGCCGGGATCGTGACCATGGCGCTCCTCGTGGCCCGACCTCCCCCCGGTGGTCGCGGCGGGCGTCATCATCGCACCGTCGTGACCCTGTCCGAGGCGGGAATGCGCACTTTCTGCGTCAACACGTGCCAGTACGGTGGTATCAGCGGGCCGGGTCTGGTTCTCTAGACGGCATGAAGGCCATCACCCAGAGCGCGCCCCCGGTGCTGGCCAACGGCCGCAGCCAGGAACTGCGGCTCGCCCTGTCGATGCGGGGAGGCGTCAGCCTGGCCGTGTGGATCGGCGGAGCGCTGGCCGAGGTCGACCGCTTCGGACGCGCCGGCAAGACGCCCGATGACCACATCGCCGGCCTCTACCGGCAGATCCTCGACCGCACCGGCTACTCCGACGTCGTCATCGATGTGCTCACGGGCGCCAGCGCCGGCGGCCTCAACGGCGTGATCTACGCCGCCAGCAAGGTCTACGGCTTCGACTTCGACGAGATGCTCCCGGTGTGGGTGCAGCTCGGCGACATCGAGCAGCTCGGCCGGGCCACCGTGGGGGTCGACGATCGGGCCGCGCTGCGCACCCCGCGGCCGCCGTCGCTGCTGCGGGGCGACGACTACTTCCAGACCAAGCTCCGCGACGAGCTCAAGGTGCGCATCGACGAGGCGCTGGCCCGCGATCAGGCCGACCCCACGGCCTGCATCCCCCGCACCGATCCGCTCGAACTGATCCTGTCGGCCACGCTGGTGAACCCCACGGCCGAGGTCCGCACCGACGATCCGTACTCGCCGATCGTGGAGCTGCGCCGCAGCGCTTCGTTCCACTTCCGCTACCCGGGCACGCGGCACCACACCGCCGGCAGCTTCCGCTTCGACGACAAGGCCACCGCCACCGACGACGCCGCCTCCACCGTGAACCTGCTGGCCCTGGCCGGCCGGGCCACGTCGTCGTTCCCGGTGGCGTTCGAACCGGCCACCATCCCCTCGGTCGCCGCCGAGGTGTTCAGCGACTGCGACCGCGACCGGGCCGTGCAGGTGCTCGACGGCGGCGTGCTCGACAACATCCCCGTGGCCAAGGCGATCGAGGCCATCGCCGCCGCGCCGGCGTCGGGCCCCACCGAGCGGTGGCTGCTGTTCCTGCACCCGAGCCCGTCGGACGGGCACGCCGGCCAAGACCTCCCGGCGGCCACCTCGCCTCGCGCCGTCAAGACGCTCGTGCAGACGGCGGCGGCCATGTTCAGCCAGGAGAGCCTGCTCTCCGATCTGGACGAGCTGGCCCAGTACAACCAGGAAGCCGACCGTCAGGCGCTGCGCCGCGACGCCATCGTCGAACCGTTCGCGTCGTGCAAGGACGATGTCGTCGCCAGCGCGGTGATCGAGGCGGCCAGGGGACACGGCGGAGGCGTCCGGCGCTCGGCACTGGCCCGCCAGGCCGAGATCGACGCCGACCGCGTGGCCCGGCTCATCCGGGCCGACCGGCGCGCCGAGAAGGAGATCACCCCCGACACCATCGCCGAGCTGCTGCGCGAGTGGTACGAGGCCGACGAGTCGGCCGCGTTCCGCGCCGGCGACTCCTTGGCCCTCACCACCGAGCAACTCCTGAACTGGACGCGCGACCTGCAGGGCCGCATCCGTGACGACCGTGCTCTCGACCTGCTGGGCCGGGCCAAGCACTACCTCTACCGCCTGCGTCAGGTGGCCACCCGGTTGGCCGAGCTGTCGGACTTCGTGTGGACCGAAGCGGCCCGCCACGAGGACGACGCGCCGACGCGGGGTTGGGTGGCCACCACGATCGGGCTGGCCACCCAGGTCGTGACCCGGGCGCCCAAGGACGAGACCGCTCGCCTCGTGACGGCCCTCGGCCTCGACCACCAGGACCCGCCCCGGCTGGACGGCTCGTGCATCCCCACGATCGACGACACCGCCCTGCTCGACGCCACCGAGGCCTTCGACGCCAAGGTCCGGTCGCGAGCTCGCACCGAGCACCTGGTGGAAGACGGGGCCAACCTGGGCGAGCTGCTGTGGCAGGGGCTCGTGCGCTGCGGCCGCTGCATCGACCAGGCCATCGACGTCGCCGACCACGCCAGCGACAAGGTCGTGTTCCGCGTGCTCGAGAACGCCGGCGAGCACCTCGACGACGCGCTCGACGCGCTGCTCGTGCTCCTCACCCCGCTGCAGGCCAGCACCATCGCCAGCGACAACATCATCAGCTTCCTGCGGGTGTCGGGCAACAGCGTCTCGCCGCTGGCCCCCCTGCTCAGCCCGGGCAAGCCCTTCGGCGTGGCCGAGAAGCTGTGCGGGAACGACCTGGTGAACTTCGCCGCATTCTTCTCGGCCCGGTGGCGGGCCAACGACTGGATGTGGGGCCGCCTCGACGCGGCCAAGAGCCTGATCGACATGACCGTGCGGTCCGACCGCCTGGCCACCTTCGGGGGTGGGCGCCAGGCCCTGCGCGACTTCCTTCGCGACACCGCGGCCCAGGCGTCGTGCCCGATGGACTCCGACCGCTGGCACGACATCGACGTCGAGCTCGACGACCTCACCACCGCGCCCGACAAGGTGCTCGGGATCCCCACCATCAAGGCCCTGCTCGTCGAGGCGCTGCAGCGCCACATCATGTGCGACCTCGTGCCCCGCGTGCTGGCTCTCGACGAGCACCCGAACTGGGCGGCGGCCGAGGCGGCCGAACCGCTCGAGCCGCAGAAGCTCGACGCGGCGCTGGCCCACTACCGGGTCGGCGCCGAGTCGCTGGCGACCCTGGACCCCAAGCGCCGCACCCGCATCGGCATGCGGCTCTCGATGGTCGGCTTCCGGGCCCTGCAGCCCGACACCGACAGCCTCAAGTCGCGCGGCACCCGCGTGGTGATGCGGCTCTTCAAGCCGCTGTACCTGTACTCGTCGTTCGCCGCGCTCTCGCTGCCCCGCGCTCTCGCCCTGGTCATGATGTCGGCCGCCGGCTGGCTGGTGGGCCCGTGGCGCTACCGGGTGAAGGACGGCTTCGCGTGGACCAAGGTGCTCATGGCCGGCGGCGACGCGCGTTGGCAGCCGTCGATGATGTGGGACGCCGGCGTCCTGCCCATCGTGGCGGCGTTGACCGTGCTCGTCATCGCCGCCATCGCCGCCCAGCGGCTCTGGAGGGCCAAGACACGCGGCGTGTTGCGCTGGCAGCACCCGAACACCCGTTGGTACATGGGCACGTTGCTCACGGCCCTGGTCTGCCTGGTGATGAACACGAGCACCGTGCGGATCGGACCGCCCGTGGTCGTGGTCGGCGCCGCCTTCATCGCCTACCTGTCGAGCAACTGGATGGAGCGGCCGGCGCGCTGGGTCACCACCGGGGTCACCGGCCTGGGCTACGCCATCGCCGCCGGGGGCTGCGTGGTGCTGGCCCGGGTGCAGCACGCCTCCACTGACGCCTACACGGCGTGGTGGGCCCTGTTCGGGCTCTATGCCGCGGTGAACCTGATCAGCATGGTGTGCAGCTACCTGCCGGTGCTGCCCCGGCGGGCCGAGGCCCGCACCCGGGTGACGGCGGCGTTCAGGCCAGCAGCTGGCGCGGGTCGAGCGTGACCTCGACCGGCTCGTGCAGAGTGCCTGTGGTGCCACCCACGAGGCGGGCGACCTCGACGTAGTCGTCCCCTTCGGCGTGCAGGGCCACGACCTCGGGCACGGTGAGGTTCACGATCCAGTAGTGGGCGCACCCGGCGCGGGCGTAGTCGCGCCGCTTGGCCACCAGGTCGCGCTCGATCGACGACGGCGACAGGACCTCGACGACGAGCATCGGCGGCTCGGTGAGCCGACGTTCGCGCGCCTGCTCGCGCGTCACCACGGCAAGGTCGGGCTGGCGCACGGTCGGCCGGGGCCCGTCCCACAGGACCCAGTCGATGGGGGAGGTCAGCACCCGGTGGGTGGCCGGGAGCGAGCCCACCAAACGGAGCAACAACTCGGTGACCGCCACCTGGTGGGGGCCCGTCGCCGCGCTCAACAGCACGGGCTGACCCTCCACGAGCTCGACGAGCTCGATGTCGAGCGCGAAGAAGTCGTCCAGGGACATGGCGTCCCGTACGACGGTCTGCTCCGCCTGCTCCATCTCTTCAACTGTAGCCATCGGTTGTTCACCTCCTCACGCACGCCACCTACGTGTGCATGGTCAGGTCCGTCGTGGAAACGTTCAGCCCAGGGAGCCGGCCAGGGCGTCGACGAGGCGGTCGATCTGCTCGTCGGTGGTGACCAGGGGCGGGCAGAACGTGAGGGTGCTGGGCGGGATGGCCCGGCAGATCGCCCCGCGCGCGAGCATGCCGTTGCGCACGGCGTTGGCGTCGGTGCCCTCGTTCAGGGCCACCGCCCACACGGCCACCGTGCCGCGCACCCCGGCGATGAGGCCGTCGGCGGCGAGCGATCGCAGGCCGGACTCGAGCCGGGCGCCCATGGTGATCGCCCGCTTGATCAGCTCCTCGTTCTCGATGATGTCGAGGTTGGCCATGGCGGCCACGGCCGCGGTGGGGTGGCCCGAGTACGTGAAGCCGTGGCGCAGCAGGAAGGCGCTGTCGGTGGCCAGCGCCTCGTGCACCTTGCGGTCGACGATGACGCCACCGAGGGGCACATAACCCGACGTGACGCCCTTGGCGAAGGTGATCAGGTCGGGGCGCACGCCGAAGTACTGGGTGCCGAACCACTCACCCAGCCGGCCGAAGCCACAGATGACCTCGTCCATGATCAGGTAGGCGCCGTGCTTGTCGCACAGGCGGCGCAGGTCGGCGTGGTAGCCCTCGGGTGGCGGCCACACGCCGCCGGCGCCCTGCACGGGCTCGGTGATGATGGCGGCGACCTCGTGGCCGTGCTCGCTCATGAACTGGGCGACGACCTCGCTGTCGTCGGCCGGCAGGTTCACGAAGCCGGGCAGCAGCGTGCCGAAGCCGGCCTGGTTGAGCGGCAGACCCTGGGCCGAGAGGCCGCCGTAGGTGACGCCGTGGTAGCCGCGCTGGCGCGACACGATGATCGTGCGCTCGGGGTGGCCGGCCTGCACGTGGGCCATGCGGGCCAGCTTGATGGCGGTGTCGACCGACTCGGAACCCGAACCGGTCAGGAACACGCGGGCGTCATCCATGGGGGCCAGGGTCCGCAGCCGGGCCGACAGCTTCTCGCTCGGCTCGTTGGTGAACGGGTCGAAGCAGTGGTATGCGGCGAGCTGGCGCATCTGGGCGGCGACGGCGTCGGCGATCTCGCCGCGGCCGTGGCCGACGTTCGCGTACCAGAGGCTGGCCATGCCGTCGACGTAGTCCTTGCCCGTGTCGTCGTACACGAGGGCGCCCTGGCCGCGGACGATGGTGATGAACGCCTCGGCGGCAGGCCGCGCGAATGGATGGAGGAAGGCGGTGGGCACGGAGGGCTCCTTCAGGCGGCGGTGGGAACGGTGGTGGGCAGTCCGTGGCGCACGAGCACGTCGCCCATGAGGTCGACGAAGTTGTCGAAGTAGAAGCGTTGCCGCTCCTCGTCGCTCACGCCGGCCAGGCTGGCGTCGAAGCGGGCCAGCGGGTTGCGGCCGCCCTCGACGTGGGGGTAGTCGGACGAGAACATGGCGACCTCGGGGCCCGACTGCGTGACGATCCACCCGGCGTCCTCGTGCGGGTAGGGCGTGACCCGCACCTGGCGGCGCACGATCTCGCTCGGGGGTGCGCTCAGGCGCTGCAGGCGATCTTCGTTCTTGCGAAAGGCGTGGAACGCCGAGTCGAGGTTGCGCATGAGGCCGGGCACCCACGAGGCGCCGAGCTCGATGAAGCCGAACTTCAGGCGGGGGAACCGGTCGAGCACGCCGTCGAAGATGAGCGTGGCCAGCGTCTGCTGGGGCCAGTACGGGATGGCCATGTAGTCGACCGAGCGGAAGTTCTCGGCGCCGCCGTGGAAGTCGGGCACCGGGGGCAGGCCGTTCACCATGTACATGGGCGAGAGCAGCTGGCCGCCGCCGCCCACGTGGAACACGACGGGCACCCCCGCGTCCTGGGCGACGGCCCACACGCGGTCGAGCTCGATGTGGCTGGGGGAGTGCGTGGCCGGGCAGGCCGACGCGACCATGAGTGCCGCCGCGCCACCGTCGACCGCTTCCTCGGCGATGAGGGGCGCCTCGTCGCGGTCGGCCAGGGGCACGTAGCCCACGGCGAGCAGGCGGGGATCGATCGAGCAGAACTCGTTCATGCCGCGGTTGTGGGCCCGCGCCATGGCGCTGGCCAGCGCCGCGTCGGTGTGCTCGGCGTGCACGAGGTGGGCGTTGGTGAACGTGTTGAACACGAGCTGGCTGGCCACCCCGATGAGGTCGACGGCCAGCGGCCGGTCGTCGGCCAGGAACGAACCGGTCGCGAAGAAGTTCTTGCGCAGCATGATCTGGCCGGCGTCGTCGGCCCGGTACCCGGGGTCGGCGTGCCGGGCGCGGTACTGGTCCATTTCGGTGGCGGCACCCTCGCCGGGCTGCAGCGACTCGGTGAACACACGCGGCATGCGGTGGCGCCAGGCCGGGTCGGCGTGCTCGATGAGCCAGTCGGGCGGCTCCATGATGTGCGCGTCGGCGTCGTGGACGAGGCGATCCCCGGTGTACGGCATGGCCCGAGGTTACCCCTTGCGGCGGACCCTCCGAATACGTACGGTGGCGTACGAAACGGGAGGTGCGGCCATGGCCGACGAAGTGACCGACGATGGGCGATATGTGTTCCTGGTCATGCTGCAGGTGCAGCCGGTGTGGCTGGGGCTGGACCGCTCGACGCGCGACACCAAGGCGGGCGCGGTGCGGGCCATCGTCGGGCGGCACCATGCGGTCGCCGTGCGGTGGCTCGACGCCGAGGCCTTCGCCAGCGGGTGCACCGACGTGCTCCTGGTGGAGACCACCGACCCGTGGGCCTGGTACCGGTGCTGGGAGGAGGTGCGCGACACCGAGCTGTTCTCCACGCCGTACTTCGTGGTCGAGCGCATCGTCACCACCGTGGAGGACGGGTACCGGCGCTACGGGCGCGAGCGTTCGGCCACGCCATGACCGGTCGGCCCCGCCGGACCGACGTGGAGGTGCTCGTGCGCCCGGCCGTGCTGGGGCTGCTCGCCGAGGTGGGCTACGGCGCCACCACGATCGACGCCGTGGCCACCCGCGCCGGCGTGGGCAAGCCGGCCATCTACCGCCGCTGGGCCGACAAGCCCACGCTGGTGGCCGACGCCTTCGAGCACGCCCTGGCCGAAGTGAACCCGCCACCCGACGCGCCGGCCGACGTCGGCCGGGCCGTGCTGGCCGCCCTGACCAACGTGGTGCATCTGGTGCACGACACCCCGTTCGGCGCAGCGCTGGCCGCGGTGGTCGGCGAGCTGCACCACGAACCGGTGCTGCGCGCTGCCGCCGACCGCGTCGAGGCGCGCCGGCGCCAGGTGCTGCGCGGGTTGCTGCGTCAGGCCCGCACCGAGGGCCGGCTGGCCCCCGGCTGGTCGATCGACCTGGCGGTCGACGCGCTGCTCGGCACCATCTACTTCGGCGCGCTGGTACGCGGCACGCGGGTGTCGCCTCATGAGGTGAAGGTGTTGGTGGGGCAGGTCGTGCGACCCGCCCCGGTCAGGACGCCTTGAGGTCGGCGAGGACCTTCGACCAACGGCTCGGGTCGGTCTTGTACGGAGCGTAGAAGCTGATCCGGTGGATGATGTCGCCGTAGCGACGGTGCAGCTCGGGTGCGATCTGCTCGGGCTCACCCACCACCGCGAAGGTGTTGAGGATCTCGTCGTCGATGAGGTCGCCCATCTCGACCCACTTGCCCTGCTTCGACAGGGTGTTGAGCTCGTCCTGCAGGCCGCCCCAGCCGTGGGCCTCGAGCACGCCCTTGTAGGCGGGGGTGGAGCCGTAGAACGCGATCTGCTGACGGGTACCGGCCTTGGCCGCTTCCATCTCCTGCTCGTTGGTGCCGGTGACCACGAAGCTGGGGCCCACGAGCTCGAAGCCGTCCATGGTCTTGCCCGCCTTGGCCCGGCCCCTGGCCAGCGCCGGGAGGGTGACCTCGCGGAGGTACTTCTCAGTGGTGAAGCCGTGGCACAGGAAGCCGTCGCACACCTCGCCGGCCACCTCGGTCATGAGCGCACCCACCCCGGCCAGGAACACCTTCGGCGGACCGAAGTCGCCCAGGTCGCCCTTGTCGGGGGCGAAGAACGGCGTCATGAGGGTGTGGGTGTAGAAGTCGCCGCGGAAGTCGAGCTTCGTGCCGTGCTGCCACGTGTCCCAGATGGCCCGCATGGCGAGCACGAACTCGCGCATGCGCGGCGCCGGGTGGCTCCACTCCATGGAGAACCGCTTGGTGATGTGGGGCTTGATCTGGCTGCCGAGGCCGAGCAGGAACCGGCCCTTGGAGTAGCTCTGCAGGTCCCATGCGATGTTGGCCGTGATCATCGGGTTGCGGGCGAACGCGACCGCGAGCGACGTGCCCAGCTCGATGTCCTTCGTGGCCCCCGCCGCCAGCAGCAGTGGGAAGAACGGGTCGTGCGACGTCTCGGCCGACCAGATGCCCGAGTAGCCCGCCGCTTCCGCCTCACGGGCGTTGTCGGCCGCCTTGTTCAGATCGAAGCCGATGCCACCATCAACCTTCATGCGAATCCCCCATGTCTCGCCGAACGACTGACCGCACCGTAGTGGTTGAGGGGAACCGGTTGGCCAACCGACGATGATGGGGCCATGACGATCGCCCTCTTCGACCTCACCGGCCGCACTGCGCTCATCACCGGCTCCAGCCGGGGCATCGGTCTGGCCCTGGCGCGGGGGCTGGCCGGAGCGGGGGCCCGTGTCGTGCTGAACGGCCGTGACGGCGCCGGGGTGGAACGGGCCGCGGCCGAGCTGCGCCATGCCGGCCTGGACGCCCACACCCACGCCTGCGACGTGACCGACGCCGTCGCGGTCGACGCCATGATCGACACCGTGGAGCGTGATGTCGCACCGCTCGACATCGTGGTGGTGAACGCCGGCATCACCCGCCGCGCGCCACTGCACGAGCTCGACGACGACGCGTGGCGCCTGGTGCTCGACACCAACCTCACGAGCGCCTTCTTCGTGGCCCGCAGCGCGGCGCGCCGCATGATCCCCCGGGGTCGGGGCAAGCTGATCACCACGTGCTCGCTGATGAGCACCCAGGTGCGCCCCGGCGGCGGCGTGTACGCCACGACCAAGGGTGGGCTGAAGATGCTGACCCAGGCGATGTGCGCCGACTGGGCCCGTTTCGGCATCCAGGCCAACGGCATCGCCCCCGGTTACTTCCTGACCGACCTGACCCGGCCACTGGCCGCCGACCCCACGTTCGACGAGTGGGTGAAGGCCCGCACGCCCACGGGCCGTTGGGGCGCGGTCGACGAGCTCGTCGGCGCCGCGATCTTCCTGGCGTCGGACGCGTCGTCCTACGTGAACGGTCACGTCCTCGCCGTCGACGGCGGCACCCTCGCCACGCTGTAGCCGGCGGCGGCGTCCGCCCGTTCCGGGAGCCGAGGCCGGCCGGGGGCCCGGGCGGGCGACGGATCGTCGCCGGCGTGCTCTGGTTGCGCGAACCAGCGCGATGTGCCGGCCCGCGCAAACAAAGCAACCGGGGGCGGGAGGGGCGACCAGTCCGGTCCGGGTCAGCCCTGTTCGCGGAGGAAGCGCTCGAGCTCGGCGGCGAGCTCGTCGGCCGAGGGGATGTCGCCGGCCTTGATGGGCGCCGGCTCGGACGCGGCTCGGACCTCGTCGTCGTAGCCGGACTCGAGCTGGCCGATCATGGTCTGGTGCTCGGCGTTGCCGGCGACGAGCTCGTCGAGGCGGGCGCCGTGGGCGGCGGCGTCGGCCCGCAACCCGCCGAGCTCCACCGACACCGCGGCCACGCGTGACAGGCCGTCGAGCAGGGCGACCGACGCCGCCGGGTACGGCAGGTTGGCCACGTAGTGGGGCACCTGGGCCCACAGCCCGATGGCGGGGATGCCCGCGTCGCCGAAGGCCCGCTCGAGCGCGGCGGCCACGCCGGCGGGCACGTCGACCGAGTTCTTCAGGAACGGCACCCTGGCCGCCGCGTCGGCGCTGGAGCACGACACCGACAGGCGCGAAGGGCGCGTGTGGGGGCTGCCGAACGGGTAGGCGCCCAGCCCCACCACCTTGGTCACGCCGAGCTCCTGGGCCAGGCCCACGACGGTGGTGCAGAAGCGCCGCCAGGCGGTGTCGGGCTCGTTGCCGGTGAGCAGCAGCACGTCGTTGCCATCGCGATCGGTGCCGTACTTGAGCACGAGGTCGGGCCACACGAGGCGGGTGTTCACGCCGTCACGGAGCTCCATCACCGGGCGACGGGCGCGGTAGTCGATGTAGGTGTCGGGATCGAACGTGACGATGGTGTGGGCATCGAGCTGGGTGTCGAGGGCGGCGACGGCGGTGGCGGCGGCGGCGCCGGCATCGATCCAGCCGGCCAGCATCATCACCAGCACGCGCTGGTCAGCCGGTTCGGGCCAGGGTTCGTGGCGTTCGTGGTCAGTGCTCATGGGTCTCACCAAGGCTAACGACCCGGAGGCCGGACCGCCCCGCGGCGCGCGGGGCGGGGTCGGTCACGACCAGCTCGCCACGGCGGCAGCGGCCTTGGCCGCGGCGTCGTCGACCTGACGCTTGAACGGCGCCGTGACCGCCTCATCGTGCTGGCCGAGGGCACCCTCGAGGTAGCGGGCGTACACGCCCTCCAGGATGCAGGCCAGCTTCCACAGCGCGAACGTGACGTAGAAGTCGAGGTTCGACAGGTCCCGACCGCTCACCTCGGCGTAGCGGTCGGCCAGGGCCTGCCGGTTGGCGAAGCCGGGCGCCGTGGTGGCCATGCCCTCCCAGGCCGACGGCTCGTCGTCGGGGCCGGTCCAGTAGACCATCAGCAGGCCGACGTCGGCCAGCGGGTCACCGAGCGTGCAGATCTCCCAGTCGAGCACGGCGGCCACATCGCCCGTGGGCGTGACCATGCAGTTGTCGAGGCGGTAGTCGCCGTGCACGATCGAGGCCGGGCCCTGCTCGGGGATGCGGGCGGCCAGCGCGTCGTGCACCAGGTCGATCGCCGGCAGCTCGCGGGTCTTCTGGGCGTTCCACTGCCCGTACCACCGCTTGAGCTGGCGGGCGATGTAGCCCTCGTGCTTGCCCAGCCCGGCCAGGCCCACGGCGTCGAGGTCGACGGCGTGGATGGCGGCGAGCGTATCGACCAGCGCCAGGCTCGCCCGCTCGCGGGCGGGCACCGTGAGCAACGACTCGGCCTCGGGACGGTCGTGCACCACGAGGCCGTCGACGAAGTTCATGACGTAGAACGGCGCGCCGTTCACCTCGGGGTCGGGGCAGAAGCCGGCGGCCGGCGCCACGGGCACGGGCGTACCGGCGAGCGCGGCGATGATGCGGTGCTCGCGCCCCATGTCATGGGCCGAGGCCAACAGGTGGCCCATGGGCGGCCGGCGCAGCACGAAGCGGGCGCCGTCGGCTCCCGTGACCCGGTACGTGAGGTTCGAGTGGCCGCCGGCGATGAGGGCGAACCGGAACGGAGCGACCGCACCGGCCACGTTCGCCTCCAGCCACGAGGTCACACGGGGGACGTCGATGCCGTGCAGCTCAGCTTCCATGGCCGGCACCGTAGTTGCGGTCTGCAACAGACCACACGTTGGCCGGTAACCTGCACGTTCATGGTCACCGATGTCACCGACGCGACGTTCCAACAAGAGGTCATCGACCGCTCGAACGAGGTGGTCGTGGTGGTCGACCTGTGGGCGCCGTGGTGCGGGCCGTGCCGAACGCTCGGACCGATCATCGAGAAGGTGTGCGACGAGACCGATGGCCAGGTCGTGCTCACCAAGGTGAACATCGACGAGAACCCCGGCATCGCCCAGGCCTTCGGCGTGCAGTCCATCCCGCTGGTCGTGGCCCTGAAGAACGGCGAGCCCGTGGACGGGTTCCTCGGCGCCCAGCCCGAGCACATGGTGCGCCAGTGGATGGCGCAGTTCGTGCCCACCGAGGAGCAGAACGAGGTCAACGCCCTCATCGCCGCGGGCGACGAGGCCAGCCTGCTCGCCGCCCTCGAGCTCGAGCCGGGCGAGGAGCGCGTGATCGTGCCGTTGGCCGAACTGCTCGTCGAGGACGGCCGGTCCGAGGAAGCGCTCGAACTGCTGAACCGCGTGCCCGAGACCGAGCCCGTGCGTCTGGTCGCGGCCAAGGCCCGGTTGGCCACGCGCCCCAGCGACGACTACGACGCCCAGCTCACCACGCTCATCGACCAGGTGAAGGACGACGAGGATGCGCGCCGGCAGTACCTCGACATCTTGGAGGTCATGGGTCCCGACGATCCCCGCACCGCCGGCTACCGCAAGCAGCTCACCAGCCGCCTGTTCTGAGGGCGGTCTCCCGCTCGTGCCGCCCGCCACCCGCTCGCTACGCTGCACGAAGGAGGCGGGGTCGGATGCGCATCGAACGACGTGACGGCTACGTGCTCGTCGTGGGCGGCCCCGTGCCGCGCGGCTCCGACGGCATCACCCTCGGCCACGTGATCTCGGTGCGGGCCGACGCAGCATCGTCGCCGTACCTGCTGCGCCACGAGCTGGTGCACGTGCGTCAGTGGAAGCGCTACGGGGTGCTCGGCTTCTCGATCCGGTACGTGGGCGACTACCTGCGCCACCGGCTCCGTGGCCGCGGCCACCAGGCCGCCTACCGGCGCATCCGGTTCGAGATCGAGGCCGACTGGGTGGCGCGCCGGACCCTGTGGCACGCGGCGGACGACCATCGCGCCCACGTACCGTCGCCCAACCCTCTACACTGACGCCCGCAACTTCCCCTTCCGGTGGCTCCGTCGCGCCCGCGACGCGAGCCCAGTCGAGGGAGGGTGCCCATGGGCGAGTTGCTCCGACCCCAGCCGCCGCGACCATGGCGCGAGTGGCTCGCCGCCCGGCTCGGCGCGATCACCGTGGGCCGGTTGGCGTCCGGCGCCGGTGCCGTGCTGCTGGTGGCCGTCACGGCGTGGTGGTTGCTGCGCCCGGGCCGCCTGCCCGTGGAGGCCACCTTGCCCCGCGCCGTCACGACGTCGGCTGTCCGCACCGGTTCCGGTGCCACGACGACCAGCGCCGGCGGCCCCCCCACGACGAGCGCGGCGGCGATCGTGGTGCAGGCGGCCGGTGCGGTGCAGCACCCCGGCGTGTACCGCCTGCCCGCCGGCGCCCGGGTGGCCGACCTGGTCGACGCGGCCGGCGGACCGGCCGGCGACGCCGACGTCGACCTTGTGGCCCTGGCGGCCAAGCTCATCGACGGCCAGCGGGTGGCCGTACCCCACCGGGGCGACCCGGTCACCGCGGCACCGGGCCCACCGGGCGGCGACACCCCAGGAGCGGCGAGCGAGGTGGCGGCGGGCCCGGTCGACCTGAACGCGGCGACGATGCAGGACCTGGACCGTCTCCCGGGCGTGGGGCCGGCCACGGCGAAGGCGATCGTCGCCTACCGCGACCGCCACGGCCGGTTCACCTCGGTCGACGAGCTCACCGAGGTGCCCGGCATCGGGCCGGCCAAGCTCGACGCCCTGCGCCCGCTCGTGACGGTGTGACGTGGACCGCTCAGAGCGCGTACGACCGCACGAGCAGCAGACCCATCGCGACGCCGGCCCACACGGCGAGCATGAACCACACGAACTCGCCCCACCACGTCCGCCAGGTGGACAGACCGCGGCGGCACGCTCGCACGCCGGCGAGGTGACCGAGCAGCGCCCATACGACGGCGCTGGTGACGGCGGCGGCGGCGTACCGCCCCGTCCCGGTCTGCAGCGGGATGCCCCACAGCAGAGCGGTGGGCAGGGCCATGGCGGCCAGGACCCAGCTGCTCTGGTTCTCGACGCAGGCCACGCCGTCGCACGGCGACAGGCGGTAGACGGCGAGGGCCAGGGCCATCGCCGCCGCGGGCACGACCAGGCCCATGAGACCGCCGTAGCGGCGGATGCGCCGGCGGTAGGCGACAGGCCCACCGGGCACGGGGGTCCGGGTGGGTGGGCTGGACGTGGTGGCCATGACGGAGCCCGAGCCTACGTCGGCCGGTGGCGCGAGGGAGGTTGGCCCGTACTGCTGGCGGTGGCGGCGAGCGTGGGCGCGGCGGTGCCCCGGTCGGTGCCGGTGACCACCGCCGCGCTGGCGTTGGCTGTCGCGCTGGCCACCCGCCGGGGCGTGTTGGCGTGCGTGGCGGTGCTGGCGCTGGCCAGCGGGCTGGCGCAGCGTTCGGTCGACGGGCTGGCCCCACCGTTGCCTCACGCCGTCCAGGGCGGCATGGTGGCGTTGGCCGACGACCCCCGGCCGGTGGGCCGGGTCGGCGTCGCGGTGACCGTTCGCTACGACGGTCACCGCTACGACGCCATCGCCTTCGGGCGCGCCGCGGGGGCGCTGCGACCGCGGCTCGCCGGCGACCGGCTGTGGCTCGACGGCACGGTGGGCCCGTTGTCGGCCCGCGCCCGCCGGACCGCGGCGACCCGGCACGTCGTCGCTCAGCTGCAGATCGCGGTGGTGCACGACTGGGTGCCCGGGCCGGTGGTGGGCGAGGCGGCCAACCGGGTCCGCCGCACCCTGGCCCGGGGCACCACCGTGCTGCCGGCCACCGACGCCGCCCTCGTACGGGGCCTGGTGCTGGGCGACGACCGCGACGAGCCCGCCGCCACCATCGAGGCGTTCCGTGCCAGTGGCCTGGCCCACCTGACCGCGGTGTCGGGCGAGAACGTGGCCTTCCTGCTGATCGTGGCGGGGCCCCTGCTGCGGCGTCTCGGGCTGCGGGGCCGGTGGATGGCGACGGTGGCGCTGGTGGCGTGGTTCGCCCTGTTGACCCGGTTCGAGCCGTCGGTGCTGCGGGCCTGCTCCATGGCCGGTCTGGCCGCCACCGCCCGGCTGACCGATCGTCGGGCCGGCCCGCTGCGGCTGCTGGCCCTGGTGGTCGCCGGACTCACGCTGCTCGACCCCATGCTGGTGCGCGCCGCCGGCTGGTGGCTGTCGGTCGGCGCCACGGCCGGGCTCTCGCTGTTCACCGGTCCGCTGGCGCGCCGGCTGCCGGGGCCGCGCGCCGTGGTGGAGCCGCTGGCGGCCACGGCGGCGGCCCAGCTCGGCGTGCTGCCGGTGGAACTGCTGGTGTTCGGACACGTCCCGTTGCTGGCGGTGCCGGCCAACCTGCTCGCCGGACCAGCGGCGGCGTTCGTGATGGTGTGGGGTCTGCCGGCGGGGCTGGCCGCCGGGCTGGGCCCGCCCTGGCTCGCCCGGCTGGTTCACCTGCCCACGCTGGTGGCGGTGCGCTGGATCCAGCTCGTCGCCGCCGTCACCGCTCGGGCGCCGCTGGTGCCCAGCCTGGTGGTGCTGGGCCTCGTCGGCGCGGCGGTCGTCACCGTCGCGCGCCGACGCCGCCCGGTAACCTCGGCTCCGCCATGAGCTCGGTCGTGCCGGTGTACCTGCTGCGGGGGGAGGACGAATCCCTGCTGTCGCGGGCCGTCTCCGAGCTCGTGCACCGGCTGGTGGGCCGCGGTGACCGGACCCTGGTCGTCACCGAGTTCGACGGCGACGACTACGAACTGCGGGCGCTGGTCGACGCCGCCCAGACCCCGCCGTTCCTGACGGACACGCGCGTCGTCGTCGGGCGGGCCATCGGGCGCTTCAGCGCCGACGAGCTGGCGTCGCTGGTCAGCTATCTGGCTGACCCGCTGCCGTCCACGCAGCTCGTGCTCACCGGGGGCGGCGGTCGACTGCCCAAGGCGGTGACCGACGGCGTGAAGAAGACCGGCGGCGAGGTAGTCGACACCGACGCCCCCAGCGGTGCCAAGGATCGCCGGGCCTGGCTGGAGGACCAGCTGCAGGCATCGGGGCTGCGCCTCGACGGCGGGGCCAAGGCCGCGCTGGGCCAGCACCTGGGCGAGGACGTCGGCCGGCTGGCGTCGATCGTCGGCACGCTGCAGAGCACCTTCGGCCAGGGCGCCAAGCTCGGTCTGGCCGACGTGCAGCCGTTCCTCGGTCAGGCCGGCAGCGTGCCGCCGTGGGACCTCACCGACGCCATCGACCGGGGCGACGTGGCCACGGCCCTCGGCATGCTCGACCGCATGATGCGGGCGGGGGAGCGGCATCCGCTGCAGGTGATGGCGATCCTGCACGGCCACTACGCCCGACTGCTCCGCCTCGACGGGTCGGGTCTGCGCGACGAGAAGGCGGCGGCCGAGGCCCTGGGTGTGCGGTCCACGTTCCAGGCCCGCAAGGCGCTCGACGGCGTGCGCCGGCTCGGCCACGACGGCATCGCCCGGGCGGTGGCCCTGCTGGCCCGGGCCGACCTCGACCTGCGCGGCGCGCGCGACTGGCCGGGCGACCTCGTGCTCGAGGTGCTGGTGGGCCGCCTGGCCCGCCTGGCCCCCTCAGGTCGTCGCTGACGGCCCCGCCGGCGCGAACCGCGTGCGGCGACAGGGCCAGCGCCGGAGCCCGGACGCGACGACGCCCGGTCACCAGGACCGGGCGCAGGTCGGGAGCCGCAGACGGCGGATCAGCTGGCGGCGTTGAGCTTCTTGGCCAGCCGCGACACACGCCGGGCGGCCTGGTTCTTGTGGATGACGCCCTTGGTGGCCGCCTTGTCGATGCGCTTCTGGGCCAGCTTGAACGCGTCGGTCTCGTTCTCGCCGCCGACGGCCTTGGTGGCGGTCTTCACGCGGGTCTTGAGCTCGGCGCGCACCGCCTTGTTGCGGTCGGCCGCCTTGGCGTTGGTGAGAATGCGCTTCTTCTGGCTCTTGATGTTCGCCACGTGTCAGTCCTCTTGCGTTCGGAAGGCCGAAAGAATCTAGCAGCAAACGGGCCGGATCCCAAGCTCATCGGGCCCGGGAGCCGGTGCCGGCCCCGCGTCGGGCCGCGGTGGGCGGCTCGGGTTCGCGCGGTCGCGCTTGGTAGGCTGAGCGGCTGGTCGGGAGGCCTTCATGCCCCTGTCCGCACCCCCATGGACCTCGCTCTTCTCCGCAACTTCTCCATCATCGCCCACATCGACCACGGCAAGTCCACCCTGTCGGACCGCATCCTGGAGCTCACCAACGCGGTGGATGCCCGGGAGATGCGCGAGCAGTACCTCGACTCCATGGACCTCGAGCGTGAGCGCGGCATCACGATCAAGGCCCAGAACGTGCGGGTCCGCTGGCGGCAGTACACGCTGCACCTGATCGACACGCCCGGCCACGTCGATTTCGGCTACGAGGTCAGCCGGTCGCTGGCCGCCTGCGAGGGTGTGGTGCTCGTGGTCGACGCGTCGCAGGGCATCGAAGCCCAGACGCTGGCCAACTGCTACCTCGCCCTCGAGAGCGACCTCGAGATCGTGGCCGCCCTCAACAAGATCGACCTGCCCGCCGCCGACCCCGACCGGTACGCCGCCGAGATCGAGTCGGTGCTGGGCATCCCCGCCCACGAGATCCTGCGCATCTCGGGCAAGACCGGCGAGGGCGTGCCCGCGCTGCTCGACGCGGTGTGCGCCCGCATCCCCGCGCCCAAGGGCGACATCGACGCCCCGCTGCAGGCGCTGATCTTCGACTCGCAGTACGACGCCTACCGCGGCGTGGTGTCGTCCATCCGGGTCATGAACGGTCGCATCGTCACCGATCAGAAGGTCCGCTTCATGCAGGCCGGCACCATGCACCCGGTCAACGAGATCGGTGCGCGCATGCCGCTCATCACGCCGGTCGCCGAGCTCGGCCCCGGCGAGGTGGGCTACCTCATCACCGGCATCAAGGACGTGGCCCAGGCCCGTGTCGGCGAGACGGTCACCGATGCCGCCCGCCCTGCCGCCGTGCCCCTCGCCGGCTACAGCACCCCGAAGCCGATGGTGTTCTGCGGCCTCTACCCGGTCGATGGCGACGACTTCGAGAACCTGCGCGAGTCGCTCGAGAAGCTGAAGCTCAACGACGCCTCCATCACCTGGTTGCCCGAGACCTCGCAGGCGCTCGGCTTCGGCTTCCGCTGTGGCTTCCTCGGTCTGCTGCACATGGAGATCGTGCGGGAGCGCTTGGAGCGTGAGTTCAACCTGAACCTCATCGCCACGGCGCCGTCGGTCGAGTACCGCGTCACGCGCACGGACGGCACGGTGGAGGTCGTCGACAACCCGAGCGATCTCCCGCCGCCCCAGGAGATCGAGCACATCGACGAACCGTTCTTCAAGGTCACGATCCTCACGCCGTCGAACTACGCCGGCACGATCATGGAGCTGTGCCAGTCGCGTCGCGGTGACATGCAGAAGATCGAGTACCTGTCGCCGGAGCGCATGGAGCTCGTGTACAAGGTGCCGCTGGCCGAGGTCGTCATCGACTTCTTCGATCAGCTCAAGAGCCGCACCGCCGGCTACGCCTCCATGGACTACGAGCTGTCGGGCTACGAGACGAGCGGCCTCGTGCGCGTCGACATCCTCCTCAACGGCATCCCGGCCGACGCGTTCAGCTCGATCGTGCACCGCGACCGGGCCTACGACTACGGGCGCCGCATGTGCGAGAAGTTGAAGGAGCTCATCCCGCGCCAGATGTTCGACGTGCCGATCCAGGCCGCCATCGGCGGGCGCTACATCGCTCGCGAGACGGTGAAGGCCAAGCGCAAGGACGTGCTGGCCAAGTGCTACGGCGGCGACATCACCCGCAAGCGCAAGCTCCTCGAGAAGCAGAAGGAGGGCAAGAAGAAGATGAAGTCGATCGGTCGGGTCGAGGTCCCGCAGGAAGCCTTCGTCGCCGCCCTCCGGCTCGACGACTGAGCACGTCCGGCCCATCACGGACGCCTCACGCAGCGGCGGGTCACGACTGCGCTGGGCACCCGTTCCCTCCGGGAACGCTCTGGTGAGCGGCTGTCTGCGGTCAAGCCCGACCGGGTAGGAGGCCCCAGAGGGCTAGCGTTGTCGACATCCAACGTACTCCGAGCTGCCGGGCGGCCTCTCGGGTTGGGTGAGCCGGCAGCGGACCGGCTCGCCGTGGGTTGCACCCCGCGGACAAACACAGGGAGCCGGATCTTGAAGACGAGTCGTCGCCGTGGTGTCGTGGTCGTGTTGTCGCTGGTCGCCATGGTGGGCGCGGTGAACGCCATCGGAACCGGTGTGGCCAGCGCCGCGCCCGTCACGATCGGCGGCTGCGACGCGGCCTCCACCGGGTCCACTGATACGGGTGCCGTCTCAGTGCGGCTCGACGACGCGCTCTTCGCCAATGGCACCATGATCCCGCTCCACGACAACACCGGCGGCGTCACGTTCCCCGCGCCGGCCGACAACTCGATGTCGGCGCCGATCTGCGGCGCCCACAAGGTGGCCGACGGCAGCATCGACCACGAGTGGCTCTACTGCACCGCCCCCGACCTGAACACGTGTGGTACCGAGCCCATGGTGGCCAAGGGCTCGGCGGCCACGAACGTGAACACCTTCACCGCCGTCGACAAGGCCCGCCTGGCCTGGCTCCTGCAGAACAAGATCGACAACACCGACAAGGACACGCGCATCGCCAGCCAGCGGCAGGTCTGGTGCGTGACCGAGCACGTGGCCGCCGGCCAGAACGCGCCGGGCTACTTCAAGGACGCCCGCGACGGGAACCTGCCCTGCCCCAACTGGCCCAACCTCGACCCGACGCTCGCGGTGAACCCGTCGGTCGCCGTCACGGCCGCCGCGGTCAGCGCCACCAACGGTGACACGGTCCGCTTCGAGGTCGTCACCGACGCCAAGGAGCTCTCGGTCGACGCCACCGGCTTCGACGGCATCGACGTGTGCCCCGGCGTGGCCGGTGCCAGCGTCGCCAACGGCACGCTGTCGGTGGTGGCCCCCGACAAGACCAAGCCCGTCGCCCTGTGCGCATGGCGGTCCACGGCCGGCGCGGGCACGCTGCAGCTCACCGTGGCCGGCATCACCGCCACCACCCTCGAGTTCTGGCAGCGGGCCGCCGGCACCTCGGCGTGCCAGGGCATGCTGAGCACGGAGACGTCGTCGCTGAGCGGCGCCACGGCCCGGGCCGCGGCGGTGTGGGCGGCCGCCCCGGTCACGGTGGCCCCGACCACGGTGGCCCCGCCCACGGTTCCCGATGCCAGCATCGACGCCACGTCGACCACCAGCACCACCGCCGGCGACGTGCTCGGTGGCGCCACGCCCCAGGCCGTGACCCTGCCCCGCACCGGGGCCAACGGAGGCAGCACCGACCTGCGCCTGCCCGTGTCGCTGCTGCTGATCGGTGTCGGCCTGGTGCTCATCGGTCGGCGCCGCACGGCCGGCCGGATCTGACCGGCGTCGGTCAGGCCGCCCGGCGGCAGATCACGATGGCGGCGTCGAGCTCGTAGAACGCCATCGACCGATCGCCCTCGCTGAGGTAGGGCGCCCGGCTCACGCTCTCCAACTCCAGGCCGGCCGGCTCCAGCACCCGCGCCACGAGGAGCTCGACCTGCTCCTCCCACGGGCCCCTGCCGAGGGGCAGCCGCTCGGAGGGTTCGTGGGTGCGGCGACCGTTGCAGTGGATCGGGTCGTAGGGGAGGGGCATCGACACGATGAGCTGTCCGTGGGGCCGCAGCGCGGCGACGAGCTTGGCCAGCAGGGTGCGGGGCCGCCCGCACCGGTCGAGCACGTTGAGCAACGAGATGGCGTCGTAGGGAGCGCCGGGCACGGCCATGTGGGTGAGGTCGGCCCGCACGGCGGGGATGCCGGCGCTCTTCAGTCGGTGCACGAGGCTGGCGACCGTCTCCACGGCCAGCACGTCGTCGAAGGCCCGCATCAGCTCCGCGGTCACGTCACCCACGCCGGCGCCCACGTCGAGCAGGTGACCGTTGCCGGCGCCGAGCAGCGACTGCCACTGCAGTGCCGACAGCAGGTGGAGGCGGTACGTGCCGAGCAGGCCGTTGACGGTGAAGTCGGAGCACCAGCCCCGTAGCACGGCGTGGGCGGCCCACTTCAGCCGACCCTGGTGCTGGGAAACCTGGCGTTCCAGGAAATCGAACGTGGCACCGTCGGGCGAGAGCTCGCGCACGCACGCGGCAACGCGTGGGCTCAACCGGGCGCCGTCGACCCCGTAGCGGAGCTCGGCCCCGATCCCGACGCTGTCGATGGCGGTCATGGCGTGGCTCCGTCGCTGGACGTGGAGGTGTCGGCCTCGTTGGCGGTGGCCGGGGTGGGTGCCACGGGGTCGAGCGCCGCCGTGGTCGGCAACACGAACCCGGCGCGGCCGGCTTCGAGGCGGGCGCGCCACGTGGAGTTCGTCGCCATGGTGGCGCAGTAGGCGGTGCGGCGGGCCTGCCCCGGTCCACGGGCTTCGCCGGTGCTGTGGAGCTCGTCTTCGTACAGGTGGGAGAACCAGGCGTTGAGCGCGGTGAGGGCCTCGGCGCGGTACTGGGCCACGCGCTGGAAGGTGATGCCCATGTCCTCGGCGATGTCCTGCAGTCGGGTGCCGTCCCAATAGGACCGCATCACGATCGTGCGCAACGGCTCGGGCAGTCGGTCGACGGCCTCGCGCACCGTCCCCACCAGCTCGGCCTCGGCCAGCTGGTCACCGGGATCGTCGGCGCGGTCCACGAGCATGGCGTCGGCACCCGGGCCCGACTCGTCGAGCGACGCGGGATCGCTGAGGGCGGTGAGATCGTCGAGGGCGGAACGGACCATCTCGAGCGGCATGCCCGAGGCTTGGGCGATCTCCTCGATCGTGGGCGCCCGCCCCAGGTGCTGGGCGAGGAACTCCGACGCCCGCACCACGACGCGCAGGATGCGGCGCAGCCGCCGCGAGGCCAGATCGCGGGAGCGGACCTGATCGATGATCTGACCGCGCACCCGTGCCGAGGCGTAGGACGCGAACGGCACGCCCTCGTTCGGATCGAAGCGGCGCGAGGCCTCGACCAGACCGAGCACGCCGGCCGCCCACAGCTCGTTGCGATCCGTGTGGGCGGGGTAGCGCCGGGCGGCGTTGGCGGCGAGGCGGTCGACCAGCCACAGGTGCTCGGTCACCAGGTCGTCGGGCGACCAGCCGTGCGAGTCACCGGGCCGCTGACGGGCGGCGTCCAGGCCCGTCGGGCTCGTGCCGCGGCGCGTGACCACGTCGGTGGTGGTCCTTGCCTCGGAATCGGGCCGCTCGGGCGTGTCTGACATGGAAGAGCTCCGGGTTGCGGGTCGGACCGTCGTGGTCCTGGCCTCACCGTGCGGGCTCCGCCCGATGATCGGCCCCGTGCGGCCCGTCAGGCCCTCGTCAAGATCTGCGTGAGCCCTTGAGTGCCCACGTCGGCGGCCGGAGCCGCGCCGGTCGCTCGTACCGTGGTGGCCGGCGGAGCGTGCTGCCCCGCACTCCGGGCCGTTGCGGGCCGCTGCGGGCTGTGGGCCGACAGGGTGACGGGTGGATCCGAGACCCGAGAGCCGCCATGCCCGAACCCGTCACTTCCGCCCCGACCCTCCTGCCGAGCGTGGCCGACGCCATCGCCAGCGGCACCGCGTTCGCCGAGCAGTTGCGTGCCGCTGCACCGCACGAGACGGTGAGCCTGGGCGCCATGGTCGGCGCGTATGCCACGGGGCTCACGCCGACGGTCGCCGCGACCAGGGCGTCGGTGGGCCTCGGCGCCATGGGCGCGGCCGCGGGCCCGGGCACGACCGCCGTCACCGCCGTGCGAGCCAAGACCGCGGCGGAGCAGCAGACCGACACGGTGGTGCGCTTCGCCCTGGCCCAGCAGGGCAAGCCGTACGTGTGGGCCACCAAGGGCCCCGACACCTTCGACTGCTCGGGTCTCATGACCGCGGCGTACAAGCAGATCGGCGTCGACATCCCGGCGTACACCTTCTCGCAGGCCAAGTACGGCCGCGAAGTGGACCCCAAGACCGAGCCACTGAAGCCCGGTGACCTGATCTTCGTGCGCGGCGGTCGTCCGTCGCAGGACCTCGGTCATGTGGGCATGGCCATCTCGGCGACCGAGTGGGTCCTGGCGCCGCGCACCGGCGACGTGGTGAAGGTCGGGCCGCTGCCGTACGAGCGCATCCAGGTCGTGCGGCGCCTCGTCGGGAGCTGACAAGCGATGGGCTACGACCCGTGCTAGCGACCCTTAGGTTCTCGCGGTCCTACGACCTCGCGGCCAGTAGAACGGACGGAGCGAGGGACGGATCGTGGTGATCGCTTTACCTTTTCCGACCGAGCTTGCCGTCCCGTGGTCGATCGTTGGCTGTCGGCAGACGCGCCGGGTGGTTGAGGGGTCACCACTTGCCGCCGGCAGTACTAGCACCAATGTGCTACGGCGCGAGTCGTAGTCGATGCTCATGATGGGG
>JANMAT010000240.1:0-9474 GCA_031359995.1 Actinomycetes bacterium | reverse complement strand
GGGGCGGGGGGGGCGGTCGTCGCGGGGGCCGTTGGGGCGGGCCGGGCGGTCGTCGCGCTGGCCGGAGGGGCGGCTCGGGCGGTCGTCGCGCTGGCCGTAGGGCCGGCTCGGGCGGTCGTCGCGCTGGCCGTAGGGCCGGCTCGGGCGGTCGTCGCGCTCGGGGCGGACGGGACGGTCGACGATGACGGGCACCTCGCCGGCCTCGATGTGGTCCATGTCCGGTCGGCTGTTGGCGCTCGGGAAGCCGAAGTGGCGCTGCACGTTCTTGGCGTGGCGGCGCTGCTCGGGCGTCACCAGCGATACGACCACGCCGCGCTCACCGGCGCGGGCCGTGCGGCCCGAACGGTGCTGGTAGTCGGTGGGGCTGTCGGGCAGGTCGACGTGCACGACGCAGGCGACCTTCTCGACGTGGAGGCCACGGGCGGCCACGTCGGTGGCCACCAGGGCGGCGACGCGGCCGCGGTGGAAGTCGGAGAGGCTCTTGTCGCGCTGGGCCTGGCTGCGACCACCGTGGATCACCGCGGCCTGCACGCCCATGGCGTTCAGCTTCTCGGTGAGGCGGTCGGCGCCGTGCTTGGTGCGGGTGAACAGCATCGTGCGGCCGGCCTTGCGGATGATGTCGGCCGACAGGTTCGGACGATCGGCCGGGTTGGCCGCCCAGAACAGGTGGGTGGCCTTGCCCTCGTCCTCCACCTTGGGGGCGACGCTGTGCCGCGTGGGGTTGTTGAGGTGGGTGCGGGCCAGGCCGTCGGTCGCGCCGTCGAGCGTGGCCGAGAACAGCATGGTCTGACGCTCGCGGCTGCACTGGTCGACGATGCGGCGCACACAGGGCAGGAAGCCCATGTCGGCCATGCGGTCGGCCTCGTCGATGACGACGATCGAGACGTTGTCGAGCTTCACGTGGCCCTGCTCGATGAGGTCTTCGAGCCGGCCCGGGCAGGCGACGAGCACGTCGACACCACGGCGCAGGTTGTTGACCTGCGGGCCCTGGCGGACGCCGCCGTACACCGACGACGACCACTTCTTGCGGACGCGGCCCATGTCGGCCAGGACCGTGTGGATCTGGGCGGCGAGCTCCCGGGTGGGGGTGAGCACGAGGGCGGCGGGACGGTTCGGCATGCCCTTGCCCACGCGGGCGATGAGCGGCGCGGCGAAGGCGAGCGTCTTGCCCGAGCCGGTGGGTGCGGCGGCCAGGACGTCACGGCCGGCGAGCAGATCGGGCAGCGTGGCCGCCTGGATGGGGCTGGGCGACTCGATGCCGTTGGCGGCGAGGTGCTCCGCCAGGTCGCGGGGCAGCCCGAGGTCGATGAACGTGGAAGACATGGTTCTCCTGATCGAAGGGGGACCGCACCGATGGGAACTGGTGCGGGGTCTGCAGACCTCTTCGATCACAACCCGAAGCGCCACAGAGCGACCAGGCGTTGCCAGGCCGAGTGACCACATTAGCGGACGCGCGCTCAGTTGCTCGCAATCGAGGTCCGGTGTGCCAACCGGCACGCGGGCCGAGGTCCCTCTCACCGATTTCCAAACCGTCGCGATCATGGCGCCAACCCAAAGGGGGTACAACGTCGGCGTGACCCTCCTCGCGTCCCTCCCGCTGCATCCGCTGCTGGTGCACATCCCGGTCGTCCTGGTGCCGTTGCTGTTCGCCGCGACCATCGCCATCACGGTGCGACGGTCGTGGTTCGACAAGCTCGCCATCACCACCGCGCTGGTCGCCGTCGTCGCGGCGTTCGGCACGTTGCTGGCCAGCCAGAGCGGCGAGGACCTGCAGGAGCAGGCGACGCGCACGGCCAAGGTGAGCCAGCACGTGGAGCTCGGCGATCAGGCCAAGGTCATCACCGCCGGCTTCCTGCTCATGCTGTTCGTGTGGGTCGCTCTCGACTGGTGGTTCGCTCGCATGGCAACGCGTCCGCCGCAGGCCGGCGTGCTCCTGAAGGGTCGCATGGTGCTGTCGCTGGTGCTGGGTGCGTTCGCTTCCACGTGGGTGTTCCGGGCCGGTCACAGCGGCGCCGACGCCACGTGGACGGGCAGGACCGCGCCGCCTGCCGGCGGCGACAACGACGGCTGACGCCGCTACTCCTGCACGAGCTCGATGAGCGTGCCGAAGCTGCCCTTCGGGTGGACGAAGGCCACGGTGGTGCCGCGGCTGCCCGGGCGGGGCGCCTTGTCGATGGCGGTGGCACCGGCGTCGAGCATCGACTGCAACGCCACCCCGCAGTCGGCCACGCGGTAGCCCACGTGGTGCAGGCCCTCGCCCCGCTTCTCGATGGCCTTGGCCACGGGCGAGTCGGGCCGGGTGGGCGTGAGGAGCTGGATGTAGCTCTCGGCCACCTTCAGCAGCGCCTCTTCCACACCGTCGCTCTCCACGACCTCGCGGTGCTCCACGGTGGCGCCGAAGGCCCGCTGGTAGTAGTCGACGGCCGCTTCCAGGTCCTTCACGGCGATGGCCACGTGGTCGATCTCGGTGAGCAGCATGGGCTCATGGTGGCCCAGCGGGAGCGGGCACGGCCAGTGGGAGGGCCTGTCGTCGGCACGGTACGGTCGCTCCCGCCATGGCCGTCGAACCCACGCTCACCCTGCGACCTGGCCGCGAGAAGTCGGTCGTGCGCCGGCACCCGTGGGTATTTTCGGGTGGCGTGGCCAAGGTGTCGGGTGATCCAGCGCCCGGTGCCACCGTGGTCGTGCAGTCGTCCGACGGGCACGTGCTCGGCCGGGCCGCCTACAGCCCGCAGTCGCAGCTGGCGGCGCGGTTGTGGACCTTCGACGCCGTCACCGTGATCGACGACGCGTTCATCGCGGCGCGGGTCGCGGCCGCGGCGGCGCGGCGCTCGGCCCTGGCCGGTCGCACCGACGGTGTGCGCCTCGTGTTCGCCGAGAGCGACGGCCTGCCCGGTGTGGTGGCCGACCGCTTCGGCCCGTGGGTGGTGCTCGAGCTCACCGCCACCGGCGCCGATCGTTGGCGTGACGTGCTGGCCGACGCCTTCGCCGCGCTGCCCGGGGTGCAGGGCGTGTACGAGCGCTCCGATGCCGCGGTGCGCAAGAAGGAGGGTCTGGGCGTGCGCACCGGCGTGCTCCGTGGCGCCGAACCGCCCGAGCTCGTCACCATCACCGAGGACGGGCGCACCTACGCGGTCGACGTGCGCCGCGGGCACAAGACCGGCTTCTACCTCGACCAGCGCGACGCCCGGGCCGCGGTGCAGGCCCGCAGCACCGGGGGCCGCGTGCTCGACGTGTTCGCCTACACCGGTGGGTTCAGCGTGGCGGCGTGGGCCGGCGGCGCCACCGACGTCGTCACCGTCGACTCGTCGGGTCCGTCGCTCGCCGTGGCCGCCGAGAACCTGCGCCGCAACGGGCATCCGACCCACGGGCTGTGCGAGGCCGACGCCTTCGCCGAACTGCGGGCCCGGCGCGACGCCGGCGAGCGCTTCGACCTGATCGTGCTCGACCCGCCCAAGCTGGCCAACGGCATGGCCCAGGTCGACAAGGCGAGCCGGGCCTACAAGGACCTGAACCGGGTGGCGCTCGGCCTGCTGCACCCGGGCGGTCACCTGGCCACGTTCTCGTGCTCGGGTGCGGTGAGCGACGACCTGTTCCAGAAGATCGTCTTCGGCGCCGCCCTCGACGCCCGCCGAGACGCGTGGATCGTGCAGCACTTCCACCAGGCCGAGGACCACCCGGTGGCGCTCACCTTCCCCGAAGCCGCCTACCTGAAGGGTCTGCTGCTGCAAGCCTGACGCGCTCGTGCCCCCGGCGGGCGGACCGGGAGCACGAGGCGAGGGAGGGCAGCGGTCAGCTCAGACGGCGGCGATCGGGGTGTAGTAACCGCTCAGGTCGGCGACAAGGTCGGTGCCGGTGTGGGCGTAGAAGCACACGTCGCCGGCGCTGTTCATGCGGACCTTCACGAGGTTGGCCCGGTCGACGCCCCGCACGAAGTTGAGGCTGCTGGCCAACGGGCGCAGGCGGCCGCACGGGTAAGCGGTCACGAAGCCGGCGCCGTCGGCGTTGGTGACGGTGACGTTGAGCAGCACGGCACGGGCGTCGGCGGGCACGCCGTTGGTGCCGCCGATGTGCAGGCGGAACTCCTGGGCCCGACCGAGCTTGCCGACCCGATGGCCGTCCACCCCGGTGCCGTCACGGGTGTCGAGCACCCGCAGCGGGGTGACCGGCGTGAAGTCCACACCGGCGCCGGGCGAGAAGTAGCCCTGCACGTCGGCGATGACGTTCACCGGCTGGCTGGCGAACAGGCACACCTCGCCGTTGGCCGGCACCCGCACGGTGGCCAGGTTCGACACGGCGGGGGCCGACGGGTCGAAGTTCACGTTCGACGAACCGGGCTTGGGCGCGTCACACGGGAACACGGTCAGGTAGCCCGCCGTGGCCGCGTCGGCGGTGGTGACGTTCATGGTCACGGCCTTCACGTCGGCGTTGTCGGGCACGTCGGCGCTGTCGGGCACGCCGCCGGCGCCGTGCACCTGCAGGGCGATGGTCTCGCCGGCGGCCAGCGGCCCGGCGACGCGGCCGTCCTGCAGACCGGTGCCGTCACGGGTGTCGAGGATCCGGGCGGGGTCGAGCTCGTGGTAGTGGTAGCCCGGCCTGGCGGCGAAGTCGTCGCCGTAGTAGCCCGACAGGTCGGCGATGATCTGCACCTGGGTGTGGGCGAAGAAGCACACGTCGCCGTTCGTGCCCACCTTCACGGTCACCAGGTTGGGCACGGCCACGCCCTTGGTGAAGTTCACGCTCGAGGCCACCGGGCGGTCGCCGCCGCAGGGGTAGGTGGTGATGTAGCCGTTGCCGGGCGCCTCGACCGCGGTGACGTTGAGCACCACGGCGCCGGCGCCGGTCTCGGGCACGCCGCCCACGCCGGTGATGTGGAGCTTGGTGACCTGGCCGTCACCGAGCGGACCCGGGTGCTGGCCCTCCACCCCGAGGCCGTCGCGGGTGTCGAGCACGCGGACGGGGTCGAGCGGGAAGAACGTGCCCCGGGTCGGCACCGCGGCCGAGGCCGGGTTGGTGCTGACGGCGGCGATGGCCGTGCCGAGCAGTACGGACAACAGCCCCGCCGTTGCCCACTTCGATCGCTTCATGTCTGTCTCCTGTGGTTCGACCGTCGTTGGTCGGGCTCACCATCCCGCTCACCTGTTCGGAGTCTTCGGGGAAGGTGTGAGGAAACCGTGAAGGGATCGGGTCAGCGGCGAGCGGCCAGCGGCCACCGCTGACGGCCGGCGGCGTCGAAGTTCGACGGGGCCGACCAGGCGGCGTAGCCCGCCTTCACGTCGGGCCACTCCTCGTCGATGATCGAGTACCAGGCGGTGTCGCGCGATCGCCCCCGCACGATCATGGCCCGGCGGAAGAGCCCTTCGAAGGTGAACCCGAAGCGCTCGGCGGCGCGTCGTGACGGTTCGTCGAGGGCGTTGCACTTCCACTCGAAGCGGCGGTAGCCGAGCTCGTCGAACACGAGCGACGCGATGAGGAAAAGTGCCTCGGTCGTGACGGCCGAGCGGGCGATGGCCGGCCCCCAGCAGATGTCGCCGGGGCACGGGCGCGGCCGCGGGCGACGGCGGCACGACGAGCGGCCCGATGGGCAGGCCCGGACGCGGATCAGGCTCCTGCGGCAACGTGAACATCGCGCCAGTCTCTTCGACGCGCCCGACCCGCGTCACCGCCGCGGCTGGCCGCCAACCCGGACAAGAGTGCGGCTGGCTGGATCCGGCCGTCAGACGCCGTGGCGGCGGAACAGGGTGATCTTGTCCTCGCCGACCTTGGCGCGGAACTCGGGGTCGTCGATGCCGAGGCCCTCGCTGGGCGCCAGGCACAGCACGCCGAGCTTGCCCTCGTGCTCGTTGCGGTGGATCTTTCGGGCGGCCACGCCCACGTGGTCCAGGTCGTACACGTCCGACAGCAGGGGCTGGATCTTGCCCATCGACACCAGCCGGTTGGCCGCCCACGCCTCGGCGTAGTTGGCGAAGTGCGAGGAGATGAGGCGCTTGAGCTTCATCCAGAAGTGGCGGTTGTCGAACTCGACCATGTAGCCGGCGGTGGCGGCGCACGTGACGATGGTGCCGCCGCGGCGGGCCACGTAGATGGACGCGCCCATGGTGGAGCGGCCCGGGTGCTCGAACACGATGTCGGGGTCCTCGCCCACCAGGGCGCGGATGTCGCCTCCGAAGCGGCGCCACTCGCGCTCGTCCTGGGTGCGCTCGTCCTTCCAGAACCGGTAGTCCTGCTCCCTGCGGTTGATGACCGCCTCCACGCCCATCTCGTGCAGCAGTTCGGCCTTCTCGGGGGTCGACACCACGCCCACGGGGATGCCGCCACCGTTGAGCACGTACTGCACGGCGTAGCCGCCGATGCCGCCCGACGCGCCCCACACGAGCACCACGTCGCCCTGCTTCATGCGGGCGCCGTTGGCGTTCACCAGCATGCGGTAGCTGGTGGAGTTGCACAGCGCGTTCACGGACGACTCCTCCCAGCTGAGGTGCTTCGGCTTGGGCATCAGCTGGTTGGCCTTCACGATGGTGAGCTCGGCCAGACCACCGAAGTTCGTTTCGAAGCCCCAGATGCGCTGGTTCGACCCGAGCATCGAGTCGTCGTGGGCGGTGGGGTCCTGGTCGTCCACGTGGTTGCAGTGGATGGTGACCTTGTCGCCCGGCTTCCAGTTGCGCACGGCCGAGCCGACGCGCAGCACCACACCGGCGCCGTCGCTGCCGATCACGTGCTCGTCGCGGGCGTGGCGCGCCGCCCACACCGACTCGCGGGCGAAGCGGTCGAGGAAGCCGAACGTGGGCAGCGGTTCGAAGATCGACGTCCACACCGTGTTGAAGTTGATGGAGCTGGCCATGACGGCCACGTAGGCCTCGTCGGGGGCCAGCTCGGGCGTGGGCACGTCGGCCACGTGGACGCTCTTGGCCGGGTCCTTGTCGACCGAGGCGAGGCCCTCGAACATGCCGACGTCTTCCCGGCGCACGTACGCGGCGCGGTAGTGGTCGGGGATGGGGAGCGCCGCGATCTCGTCGCCGCTCGCGCCCGTCAGGATCGCTTCGAGGATCTGCTTCATGGCGGAAACCTACTCATGGGTAATCAGCCGCCGTCAAGCAGTTCGTTGCCGGCTTGCATGTAGACAAGTACCATACAAGTATGACCACGCCCGCCATCGCCACCGCCTGGGACCCCGCGCAGTACGACCGGTTCAAGGCCGAGCGCACCCAACCGTTCCTCGATCTGGTCGACCTGCTCGGCCCTGTCCCGCCGGGCGGGCGCGTCGTCGACCTCGGCTGCGGCACGGGGGAGCTGACGGCCACGCTCGTCGATCGGCTCGGCGCCGCCGAGGTGCTCGGCCTCGATCACGCCGAGGCGATGCTGGCCGAGGCCCGACCCCGGGCGACCGGCGGACGGCTGCGGTTCGACCGCGCCGACATCGGTGCGTTCCACCAGCCCGGCGCCTGGGACGTGGTGCTGGCCAACGCCGCCCTGCAGTGGGTGCCCGACCATGCCACCGTGCTGGCCCGCTGGGTCGCCTCGTTGCGACCGGGCGGGCAGCTCGCCGTGCAGGTGCCGGCCAACCACGACCACCCGTCGCACACCGTCGCCGCCGAGGTGGCGGCGAGCGAGCGGTTCGCCCACGCCTTCCCAACCGGCCCGCCACCCGACCCGGTGGCCGCCAACGTGCTCACCCCGGAGGCCTACGCCGTGCTCCTGCACGAGCTCGGCATGGTCGATGTGTGCGTGCGCCTGCAGGTCTACGGCCACCTGCTCGACGGGACGGCCGACGTGGTCGAGTGGGTGAAGGGCACCACACTCAACCGGTTCAAGGCCGCGCTCGTCCCCGAGGTGTTCGCCGAGCTCGTCGAGCGATACCGGGTCGAGCTGCTCCTGCGCCTGGGTGAGCAGCGCCCGTTCTTCTACCCGTTCAAGCGGATCCTGTTCTGCGCACGGGTACGGACGGGTTGACAGCCAGCGCGTGTTAGGCAAACCTAACAATCAACAGACGGGCCGCTGACCGGCCCCTCGAACAAGACGAGCGAGGCGTCATGTTCTCCAACTTCCTGATCGGTCTCCGCGAAGGGCTCGAAGCCGCCCTCGTCGTGGGCATCATCGTGGCCTACCTGGTGCGCACCGAGCGGCGCGACCGGCTCGTGTGGGTGTGGGCCGGGGTCGGCATCGCCGTGGCCCTCAGCCTGAGCGTGGGCGCGCTGCTCACCTTCACGTCGCGCTCGCTGTCGTTCCAGCAGCAGGAGCTGTTCGGCGGCACCATGTCGATCGTCGCCGTGGCCTTCGTGACGTGGATGGTGTTCTGGATGCGCTCCACGGCGCACGCCATGAAGGACGAGCTGCACGGCAAGGTCGAGCACGCCGTCAAGATGGGTGGCCTGGCGCTGGCGCTGGCCGCGTTCCTGGCCGTCGGTCGCGAAGGGCTCGAGACGGCGCTGTTCCTGTGGCCGACCATGCAGGCGGGCGGCGCCGGCGCCCCGGCCGGTGCGGTGCTCGGTCTGCTCAGCGCGCTGGTGATCGGGTGGCTCATCTACAAGCGCTCGGTGAAGCTCAACCTGGCCAAGTTCTTCCGCTACACCGGGCTCGGCCTCATCGTGGTCGCCGCCGGCGTGCTGTCCTACGGCATCCACGACCTGCAGGAAGCCGACTACCTGCCCGGCATCGCCCGCGTCGCCTTCGACGTGCGCGAGCAGATCCCGCCGAGCAGCTGGTACGGCACGCTGCTGAAGGGCACCGTCAACTTCAACCCCCAGACGACGTGGCTGCAGCTGGTCGCCTGGGCCGCCTACCTGGTCCCCGTGATCGTCCTGTTCCTTCGTCCGGTGCGGATGCGCAAGCCGAGCGCGAGCGACTCCCGCCCGCTCATCGCCATCCCCTCGAACTGATCCCATCACCCCCGGTTCACCACCACCCAGCTCAGGAGAGAACCCATGTCCCGTCGTAGCCCCTGGTTCGTCGCGCCCGTGACCGCGTTGGCGCTGGCCTCGTTCAGCCTCGCCGCCTGTGGAAAGGCCAAGGTCGACGCCACCGTCGCCGTGGAAGGCACCGAAACCGCGTGCACGCCGGCGGCCACTTCGATCGCTCCGGGCCGCATCGCCTTCGCCTTCTCGAACAAGGCCGGCATCGAGAACGAGCTCTACGTGAAGACGCCCGAGGACAAGATCCTGGGCGAAGTCGAAGGCGTGGGCGTCGGCTCCACCCGAAACCTCACGGTCACGTTGAAGGCCGGCACCTACAAGTTCGTGTGCAAGCCGGGCAAGAAGGGCGACGGAATCTCCACGCCCTTCACCATCACGGGCTGAGCGACCGGTCCGCGCCGCCGGCCGTCCCCGTGATGGGTCGTTCCGGAGCACCGGGGTGCGCCGCAGCGACCCAGCATGGGCGCCGAGTCGTTCGGGACCGCGCCGGGGCGCGCCCCCCGGGGGCGGGGGGGGCGGGGCGCGGCGCAAAACCGCGGGGGGCGGCCCCGCCCGGGGGGCCCCC
>JANMAT010000228.1:0-4426 GCA_031359995.1 Actinomycetes bacterium | reverse complement strand
TTCGAGCCGTCCGGTGAGGCGCCTGACACCGGACCTCACGAGGTCGAGGCAGTTTCACGACATCGGGGCGGATCGGCCGCGCTGATCTCGGGCGCCCGATATGGGTAGATATGCGCTGGATCTCGATCGCTCGTCGGCGGGTTACAGCGCTCACGTTATCGAGCGTCTCCGATCAGCACTTTGGCGGCGGGCCTGGTCATCGAGGGGTGCGCGTTCTGGAGTGCGCGTGCTGAGACATCCAGGCCGCGGTTGCGGGCGCCCCCGAGCGCCAACCTCACGGGCGAGCACCTCGCCGTCTATGTCGGTCGCTGATCGGAGCGGCGACGGCGAACCGTTGAACCGAGGACGTTCGAGCTCAGGCGCGCCGATGGTTCACGAGGGGGTTTCGAGCTTTCGGCGCGCGGAGCGGATCAGGTCGGTCGCAACGTGCGTTGCCTGGGCCGGTGACAGCGTTTCCCCCTGGGCCACGCACGCTCGGTAGGTTTCGTCTCCAAGCTGCACCCGCATCTGTTCGACTGCGTCGCTGACACCGGCGACGATCGTCTCCACGGAGTGCTGGTGCCCGAAGCCGCACAGCGTCGCCGCGCTCGCCGCTTCTCCCGTTCCTGCGAGGAACACGGCGAGCTCGGCCAGGGTCATCGCCAGGCTCACGCGGTTGCCGGATCGGTGGAACTGTTCGATGGCGGTCGTGAAGAGGCCGAGCGCCACATCAGGGGTGCCCTGCACGGCTTCGACGCTGGCGGCGTCCGAGGCGGTGAGGGCGCCCACGAAGATCAGGCGGTTCTCCCGGCAGTAGTCGAGGCAGTGCCGGAGCACCTCCACGGCGCGGTCGGGCTCGGACTCTTTCAACGTTCTCGCCTGCCCGATCATGGCGTAGGCGATCAGGGTTGGGTTCCCGGTAGCGAGAACGGCCTCGAGCGCGCCGTCCAGCACGGCCTTCGCCTCGTCGATCCGTCCCAGGACGGGAAGGGCCATCAACATCGCGCTCAGCCCGATGGCAGCGGTCGTGCCCGACTGATCGGCGAGCTCGGCGCAGATCTCCAGCCAACGCTCGGGTCTCCCGAGGAAGAAATGGGCGGCCGCTTCGAACAGGCCGCTCCACGCCGCGTCGAACGGGTCGTACCCACCGGCATGCTCGAGGGCGCGGGCCGTTTCGGCGTAGTCGCGGGCGGCATCAGGCGCACCCATTACCGAGCAGATGCTGGCCGCCGTGTACAGACGGGGAAGCTGCGCGACGTCGGCTGCGGTCGCGTCCGCCAGTAGCTCCACGGCCCAGCCCACGGGCTCGAAGCCCTGCAGCGTCCACGTCAACAGGGCGCTGTGGGCAGCGATCGCCGTTGCGGTCGGCAGATCGCGGCACTCCGACGCCCAGCGGAAGCCGGTGCGGAGGTTGGCGAACTCCGCTTCGACCCAATCCAGCGCCTCGCGTTGGCGCGGTCCGTTCCACACCATCCATTGCTCGACCACCTGCGCGGCGAAGTACCGAGCATGTCGGGAGCGGAGGTCGTCAGCGGCATCGGCACTCAGCTGCTCGAGGGCATAGTGACGAATCGTCTCGAGCATCCCGTAACGGGTGCGCGCCCCAGCGTGGTCGACAGTCACCATCGACTTACGTATTAGTGAATCGAGCAGGTCGAGCACGCGGATCTCGTCCGCGTCGCCACCGTGGAGATGCGTGGCTGCCACCACATCGAAGCCGCCCGCGAAAACCGCGCAGCAGCGCAGAACCGCACGCTCCTCTTCGTCGAGAAGGTCGTAGGACCACGCGACGGTGTGGCGCAACGTCTGGTGACGCTCGAGCCCCCGGCGGGGACCGGCGAGCAACCGAAAGCGGTGATCGAGGCGGCCGCGCAGTTCCTGCGGGCTCATCGACACCATCCGGGCTGCCGCGAGCTCGATGGCCAGCGCGATGCCGTCGAGGCGTTCGCAGATCTCCACGACGGCCGCCGCCTCCTCGTCGTCGGTGAGCCTGAACCCCGGACGCACGTCCCTGGTGCGCTCCACGAACAGCCCGACGGCGTCGGACCTCGCCCCGCGCTGCAGCTCCAGCGGAGAGACCGACCAGAGGCGCTCACCGGCGAGACGCAACCCCTCGCGCGAGGTTGCCACGACGTTGATGGACGTCGTCCGGGCGATCATCGACTCGACGAGATCCCCGGCCGCACTCAGGAGGTGTTCGCAGTTGTCGAGCACCACCAGCACCTGGCGCCCCGCCAGCGCCTGCCAGACGCTGTCCAGCAGCGACAACCCGCCCTGCTGAGTCACCCCCAGTACACCGGCCAGGGCGTCGGCGACCGCCGATGGGTCGCCGACTGGAGCGAGCTCCACGAACCACACCCCATCCGGGAACTCGGTGACCACGTCGGCGGCCGCCTGCAGCGCCAGGCGCGTTTTGCCCACGCCACCCACACCGGTCAAGGTCACCAGCCGGTGACCCCGGATCAGCGTCACGACGTCCTTCACGTCGGACTCCCGCCCGATGAAGCTCGTCGCCGGCACGGGTAGGTTTCCGGGCACCGCGTCGCGTAGCGACCGGATGGCGGTGGGGTCGGCTTCGTTGAGCGAAGCTGTCCAGTCGAGGGAGGGGAGCTGTTGGAGGATGTCGGTTTCCAGCTTGCGTAGCGCTGCGCTCGGTTCGAGGCCCAGTTCTTCGCCGAGGCGGCCACGAAGCCGCTGGTAGGCGCCGAGGGCATCGGCCTGACGGCCGCTGCGGTACAGGCACAGCATGAACTGGGCCCAGGTGCGCTCGCGCAGCGGGTCATCGCGCAGGCGGGCTTCGAGCTCGCCGATGAGCTCGGCGTGACGGCCCAGCCCGATGGCGGCGTCAGCCCGGTACTCCAGCGCCAGTCGGTGCAGCTCTCCCAGTCGCTCGGCCGCAGCCAGCACGGCTGGCTGGTGGCTGAACTCCCCGAAGACGGGCCCGCGCCACAGGGCCGCGGCTTCGTCCAGTATCCCGAGCGCGTCGCGGAGTCGTTGCTCCACCAGCGCCCGCCGCCCGGCATCGAGCATTCCTTCGAAACGGTCGGCGTCAAAGTGCTCCGCGTCGACCACGAGCCGGTACCCGGCATCGGCTCGCCTCAGCGCCTGCTCACAAGTTGGCCCCGGGGTTGGCGGTTCCAGCGCCTTTCGCAACTGGCTCACATAGGTGTGAACCAAGCCTACCGCGGACGCCGGGGGCGTCCCGTTCCACAAGCCATCGATCAAGACATCGACGCTCACGACCTCGTTGGCCTGCACCAACAGCAGCGTCAGCAACAACCGCTGCTTGGGGCTCGAGATCTTGACGAGCGCGCTTCCGCGGCGAACCTCGAGTGGTCCCAACACACGGAACTCGATCGCCATGGAATCCCCTCCAGCGGCCCGAGCGCCATGAGGCTACACCAGCCCCGGCATGCGGGGCCGCGAGAGGGGCAGGACCGGTCGCCACTCCCAAAGCCAGCCGCGGGAGCAGGGTTACTGCGACACGGCCTGGAGATAGAACGCCGCCAAGTTGTACAAAGCGGGAATACGAGGTTCAAGGTTGTAGCGCGAGCGATAACCCACGCGGTGCTCAAGCCCGTCTGTGGAGACGCTCGGAGCGCCTGACGTCACCGCTCCGCCGGTGCTCTCCCGTCGGGGTGGGCCTGAGGCGAACGTGATCGCCGACAACACCACCAATATCACCATTGCAGCCGCCGCCACCCACCGCGTGACGGCGGGCCGAACACCCCATGACACATCCGACTGGCCCAGCTCCCCTGAGGCCTCACCACCCTGGGTGCGGTACGGCTCGAAGTGCAGTTCGGGCATCCTTTTCGCGTTCATGATCCACTCCAACCAGCTGAGGTCCTGCATCGCGCAGGCTCGACAGGTCTCACGCTGGACGCCGCTGCTGCAACATCCCTTCAAGATCGCTTTAGCCAGCCACCACGTCCTCGGCAGCGACCCGTGACCGACCTCGTGCGACGCGACGCCCAGTGGCGGAAGCCCGAGGTGTATGGCGGTGTCGGTCACAGCTTCACGCACCCTGACATCGCGCAGCGGGGGCTGCCTGGCTGCTTCGTCTGTGACGAACGAGCGGACCGTCGCTGTGGACGTCAATGCGCGCACTGGTCGACGAGGCCTTCGTCGTGCCCGCTTGAGCGTGACCACTCGCCAAGTTCCACCTGGGACGGGCCGCCAGGCTGCACCAGTTCGCTCCCGACCCTGCAGCGCAGGACCGCCCAAGAACCGGCCGATGCCGGGCATCGATATCGCTCGGGATCAGCGAGCTGCTCGCGACTGCGCTGCGCGGTCGGCAGGACGGGCGTCATCATCGGCGTCGACCGCGCCCATCGGCATAGACGGCAGCCTTCGTAGTCAGACTCGCCTTCGATGACCTCGTACGCGCCGCCGCGCAACCCGCCGTTCAAGAGGGACGCCAACACGGCCACCGAGCTCGGGGGCC
>JANMAT010000206.1:0-9887 GCA_031359995.1 Actinomycetes bacterium | reverse complement strand
GGTGCGACAGAGTTTCGCGCCACCGACCCGAGGATCGAGGAGCGGGCGGGCCGCGAGCCCGCCGGGTCAGGACGCAGCCTGGACGAGGGCCGGGTCGAACCGGTGCGAGCCGAGGCCGCGCGACGGCACGCCGAAGGCGAGGAGGTAACGACCGGCCGCCGGCACGCGCACGGTGACCTCGTAGCCGTACTCACCGACACCAGGGCCGCCACCGCACTCCAGCGGATCCGGTAGCGACGCCGAGGCGGACCACGGCCACCGTGGTGTCGTCTCGCTCGGGAGCGCTACGGTCGGGCGCGGGACCTTGGGGAGGACCGCCATGCGCATCATCGATGTCGACGCCCATCTGCACGAGCCGCTCGACTGGGTGCAGCGCACGGACCCGGAGCTGGCCGATGCTCTCGGTGCGCCGGCCCGGTTCATGGACATCGCCAGCAGCGTCTTCGGTGTCAACGATCCGTCGTTCGCGTCCCTGCCGGAGCCACAGCGGCCCAAGGACCGCTTCGATCTCGTGCCCCCCGGGTTCGTCCATCACCTCGAGCTGACCGACACCCTGCAGCCCGAGCGGCAGGACGACGACGGCCCCGACCCCTTCTACGCGCCGCTGGCCCGGCTCGCGTTCTGTGACGAGCGGAGCATCGACGTCCAGTTCCTCAACCCGACCTTCCTCGTGGGCTCCTTCGTCCAGGCGGCCCGTCTGCGCCGGCACGATCTCGACCAGCGCATCCGACGCTGTTGGAACACCTGGTCCACCGATCTGGTGGCGGGCCACACGGATCGGCTCATCCCGGTGACGCAGATCGACCTGAGCGACATCGACTGGTCGATCGCCGAGATGGAGCGCATGCGGGCCCGCGGCAGTCGTGCCTTCGTGATCGCGGAGTCACCCGTGGGCGGCGGGCGGCGCGGACCCGACGGCGAGCGCACGCTGGCGCGGTCGATCTCGCACCCCGACTTCGATCCGATCTGGAGCGCGGCGGAGGACCTGGGCATGGCCGCGTTCGCCCACGTCGGCTTCGCCCGGGAGAAGATCAACCCGGGCTGGGCCAACAACGGCGCCGACGACCTGAACACGTTCAGCCTGTTGAACTTCCTCGTGGCCTCGCAGATCGGGCCGCAGGCGCTGGTCGCCGCGCTCGTGTACGACGGTGTGCTTGAGCGCCACCCGAATCTCACGGTGGTCGTCGAGGAGGTCGGCATCGAGTGGCTACCGCACCTGCTCACGGCCATGGACCTGAGCATCGGGCGCACCCGTCCCGAGCAGCACGACACCGAGGTGCGTCCCAGTCATCTGGTGCCGGGGCAGAGCTACCGCCTGCCCCTCGCCCCGGTCGACTACGTGCGGCGCCAGGTCCGGGTGACGCCACTGCCGGCGACGCATCCGATCTCGGGCGTCATCGAGCACGTGCCGGCCGAGATCCTGTGCTTCTCCAGCGACTACCCGCATGTCGAAGGCAGCGCCAGCGCCGTCGACCTGTGCGAGCGCCAGCTCGCCGCCGCCGGCCTCGGCGACGAGGTGCGCGCCTCGTTCTTCGGCGGCGTCGGCACGCTGCTGGGCGTCTGAGCCCGGCCGACGCTGCACGGCGTATCCAGCGCCGGCTGCCATGCTCTTGGTCCGTGAGCGATCGCAACGACAGGAGCGACACGATGACCGACGACCTGCACCGCAGACTGCGCGCCCTCGAAGCCGAGGTCGACGCCCTCCGCGCCGGACTGGCGGCGCGAGACGCCGAGGACGTGCGGGGTGACACTGCCCCTGCGGGCACGTCCCGTCGCCACCTCCTGCGCAGCGCCGCCGTGGGTGCGCTCGGCGTCGCCGGTGGTGCCGCCGCACTCGCACGCCCGGCAGCAGCCGCCAACGGCGGGAACCTGTTGCTCGGGCAGGCGAACACGGCCGAGGCGGTGACATCACTGCAGAACGACGGCCCGTTCCCCGATCTCGCCGGCCCGGCCCCGGTGGCGCTCGAACTGCGGAGCCCGGGCGGTCATCTGCGCTTCGTCGGTTCGCCCGGAGACGCACTGCTGGGCACCTACAGCGACGGCACGCTGGCCTACAACGGCACCGAGGGACTGTTCCTCCAGACCAACGGCGAGCTCACCCGGGTGGCGACGGTCGGGTTCGGGCCGCTGCTCGTGCTGCCCCAGCCCATCCGCCTGTACGACAGCCGCACGCCGCACATCGGTGGCACCACCCGCAACGGGCCGATGCCCAGCGGCACGAACCGGACGATCAGCATCGAGATCGGCAACGACGATCAGGTGCTCGAACCCATCGCCTCCAGCGTCCGGGCCGCGATGATCAACCTGACGATCGTGAACACGGTCGGCAGCGGGTTCCTGAGCGTCGGCAACCCCGGTCCGACCGGCACCCGCACCACGTCGAACATCAACTGGTCCGACTCGGGTCAGATCCTCGCCAACCTGGCCATGGCGACGCTGTTCGAGTCGAACCTCACGATCTTCGCCGGCGGCAGCGGCAGCACCGACATCGTGGTCGACCTCATGGGCCTCGTCGGCTGAACGACTGATGCGCTCGGGCACCGTCGTCCGAGCCACGACCGACCGGTCAGCATCGGCCTCTGCCGCACCACGTCGCCGACGCGAGGGTCGCACCCCGCCATGATGTCCTCGTGCCGGTGGGGCCAGACCGTCCGAGCGCGACATGCGCGTGCCTGAGCAGCAGGTCGGAACCCGGGGGACGTAGCCTGCACGTCGCGGTGCGACAGGGGGAACGACGTGAAGAGGCTGCACCTCGGGCTGTTCGACAATCCGCAGGCGAACGGCTCCGGGATGGCCACCTGGCGGCACCCGTCGAGCGAGCGGCACCGGTTCGACGAACTGTCCTATTGGGTGGGCATCGCCCGACTGTGCGAGGACGCGCAGTTCGACTTCCTCTTCCTGGCCGACGCCTGGGGATGGTCGGAGCTGAACGGACAGCGTCCCGAGATCTGCTCGATCGAGTCGCTGGACCTGCCCCGCTTGGATCCGGCCGTCGTGGCCGCCGCGTTGATCACGTGCACCCAGCGACTCGGCCTGGTCATCACGGCTTCGACCCTGCTGGAGCATCCGTACGCGCTGGCGCGCCGCCTGGCCAGTCTCGATCACCTCTCCGAAGGTCGTCTGGGTTGGAACATCGTGACCACCGGGACGGCGAGCACCGCCGTGGAGGCGTTCGGGGTCCCGATGGTGGCTCACGACGAGCGCTACGCGATGGCCGACGACTTCATGGAGCTCGTGTACGAGCTGTGGGAGGGGGCGTGGGAGCGCGACGCGCTCGAGAAGGACAAGGCGGGTCGGTTCGCCGACCCGGCGAGGGTGCACCGCATCGACCACGACGGTCCCTACTTCCGGTGTCACGGCTATGGGAACACGTCCTACTCGCCACAGGGGACGCCCGTGCTCTTCCAGGCGGGATCCTCGCCGGCGGGTCGGGCCTTCGGCGGACGTCACGCCGAGGCTGCGTTCCTCGGCGGTGGGAGCGCGGCGGTCCAGGCCGAGCAGACGCGGGCGATCCGCGCCGAAGCCGTGCGGGCCGGCCGTCGCCCGGACGCGGTGAAGGTCATGAGCTCCTTCGATTGTGTGGTCGCTCCGACGCGCCAAGCCGCCATCGCCAAGCACGAGGCGATCATCGCCTGCCAGCGCCCCGACGTCGCCGTGGCGTCCTACGCCATGTTCACCGGCCTGGACCTGTCCTCCTACCCACCCGACACGCCGATGACCGACCTCCGCACCGAGCTGTCCCAGACGCAGGTGACGCGGTTCGCCAGCCAGACCGTCGGCCAGGTGCTCCAGGACTGGGCATCCCACGGCGTCGGCGCGACGCCGTTCGTCGGGAGTGCCACTGAGGTCGCCGATCACCTGTGCGCGCTCGCCGACGAAGCAGACCTGGACGGGTTCCTCCTGCATCCCCAGATCCAGCCGGCGTCGACCATCGACTTCGTGGAGCTCGTCCTGCCCATGCTGCGGGATCGAGGCGTGGCGCCGGTCTACGACGACGCGCCGACGCTGCGGCAACGCCTCCTCGACACGGCCGATCCGACGTTGCCGGACGATCACCCGGGAGCGGCGTACCGTGCCCGGCGAGGGTGACCGAACCCTTCAGCGTGGCGGCAAGATCTTGCGGTCGATGAGGACCTGGAGCCAATGGCAGAACGATGCCTCGGTGTCGTAGGTCTCGGTGAAGCCGGCCTGCTTGACCTTGACCGTGCTCACGAAGGCGGGCGGCGGTGACGAGGTCGCCCCGTAGGCGAAGCAGAAATCGGCGTAGTGGTGCGACTCACCCACGAACTCGGCCATCGACACGGGTCGCAGCCCGTGCTTGGCCACGATCCGATCCCACACGTCGGCCTTGGCGGGGAGCATCGCGGCGAGCGAGGCGGGCCGATCGGGCCCCGTGTCGACGCCCAGCACCGCGGCCAGCGCCGGCCACATGTCGCGCCACTCGAACACCTCGCCGTTGGTCAGGTTGAACGTCTCGCCGATCGCGGTCGGTGCCGTGGCCCCCCAGAGCAGAGCGTTGGCCACGAGGCGCGTGTCGACCGCCTCCCAGACCCAGGAGACCCCGCCGGGGTAGGCGAACGGGACGCCTTCCTCTTTGCAGATCGCGGCGTAGGCGCCGATGATCGGCGGCAGGTTCATCACGACGCCATAGTTCGGACCGACGATCAGCTGTGGCCGCCAGATGCTGAACGCGAAGCCATTCGCGGCCGAGCGATCCTTCAGGTAGTCCTCCTGCAACCAGTAGAAGTTCTCGTGCTGATCACGCGGAAACCGCTCGCGGCCCGGCACCCGCATCGGGTGCAGGTGCACGCCGTACGCCTTGGTGCCCTGCAACAGGCTCACGTGCTCGAGCGTGCCGGTGGCGCTCAACGGGTCGAGCAGGTGCTGCAGCATGACGAGGTTGGTCTCCATCTGCACGCGCTCACTCCAGCCGGGCACGAGGCCCGGTAGCTCGTGCACCGCGGTGTAGACGACGTGGCTGACGGCGCCCAACGACGCAACGGCGGCGCGGGTGGCGTCGGCATCGCGCAGGTCGATCGACTCGTGGCGGAACGGCCGGGTCGAGTCGACCTCCGGTCGGCGCCGCGACAGTGCGATGACATCCCAGCCGTCGTCGAGGAAGCTCTCGACGGCAGCGGTGCCGACGAGCCCGCTGGCGCCTGCGATCAAAACGGTCCTGGCCACGGAAGGCCCCCCTCTGTCGGGCCACCTCGCGGTGGCCGCACGATCGACCGTAACAGAGGCGTCCGGCACTCGATTCCAGCCGCGGCATTGCGGTCCGACCCAAGCGCCACGGCTTCAAGACCGCACCGATGAACACGACCTGGTCGGCCATGGTCGACGGGTGGCGTGCCGCTGATCAGCTCCAACATCGCTCGCCCGGGCCCTGCGTGAGCTCGACTAGTCGGCCGCAGTGGTGGCTTGACTGTGTTGGGGCACGGTCGGCGGGATCATCGTCTGTCCGTTGATGCCTTCGGTGGTGAACACGTCGCGGGCGTGGTCGTTGGCCATGATCTTGGCGCCGATGGCCTCACCGGCCCGCAGGAACGGGGCACGGTTGTCGATGACGTACTGGCGTGACTCGCGGAAGCCGGACAGCAAGCCGTTGACCTCGGGCACCACGTAGCGGGCCACCATGTCCCAGCTGCGGGCGATGTGATGGGGGAGCGCCCAGTCGTTGACGAACCCGATCAGGCATCCGAACCCGCCGCTCAGCGCGTAGAGCTCGTGGATGCGGGCGACCAGATCGTCGGGCGTGCCGACCACCGCCGGGCCGCCGGGAGCGGTGAGCGTCTCGAAGGTCTCTTCCGGTGTGGGGTAGCCGATGCCGGCCTCGGGGTTGAGGGTGGCCACCGAGTACTCGTTGTGCCAGCGGTGGAAGCCGGCCATGGCCTGCTCACGCGCAAGCTCGCGGGTCTCGGCGATGTGCCAGTTGGCCAACACCCGCCAGGTGCGGCGATCGGCGCTCTGGCCGTGAGGCGGGCGGCCTCTTCCACGAAGCTCCACTGGTGGGGCATGGCGGTGATGCCGGCCGCGCTCATGGAACCGATGGAGAACAGCCCGACGCCGTGCTTGCCGGCGAGCTCGGGTCCCGACGGGCTGACCATCGAGGCCACCGCCATGGGCATCTCGGCCTGCATGGGCAGCACCTGGAGGCGGGCGTCGACCAGCGTGAACCACTCGCTCTCGTAGCTGAACCGTTCGCCGGCCAGCAGGCGCTTGATGACCCCGAGGGCCTCGTCCTGGCGGTCACGCAGCACGATCGGGTCGATCCCCAGCATCTTGGCGTCCGACGGGAGCGCACCGGGACCGGTGCCCATGATGGCGCGCCCGCCGGTCATCAGGTCGAGCTGCACCATCCGGTCGGCCACGTGGAACGGGTGGTGGTACGGCAGCGACAGGACCCCCGTGCCGAGCATGATGCGCCGGGTCCGCTCCCCTGCCGCGGCCAGGAACATCTCGGGCGAGGCGATGACCTCCCAGCCCGTCGAGTGGTGCTCACCGCACCAGAACTCGTCGAACCCCAGCTTGTCGAGCTGCTCGACGAGGTCGAGGTCGCGCCGGTACTGGAGCATCGGGTGTTCGCCGATCGGATGGTGTGGTGCCAGAAACGCGCCGAACTCGATCCTCACGACTTCTCCCCTCACCCCCGACCCCTTCGGGATCCCCGCACGCGAACGCCGGGCGACAATCGCGAGCGAGCCGCCCGGTGGCCGACGCGGTGGGGCCGCCGTTCCCGCACACGGGGTACCATCCGCCCATGGCTACGGGACGGTGTCTGTGCGGTGCGGTGACCTATGAGCTGACCGGCGATCTGCTCGCCACGGCGGTGTGCCACTGCGATCACTGCCAACGGCAGGGCGGGAGCGCGTTCTCGGTGAACCTGGTGGCGCACGAGTCGCAGCTCACCATCAACGGCGAGCTGCGCACCTACGACGAGCGCGGCGAGCGGGGCGACGACGTGTACGTGCGACGGCGCTTCTGCCCGGATTGCGGCTCGCCGATCGTGTCGGAGCTGGCGAAGTCCGCCGGCATCGTGGCCGTGAAGGCGGGCACGCTCGACGACAAGTCGACGGTGCTGCCGACCATCGAAGCGTGGTGCGTCGATCGTCAGCCCTGGGTGTCGCTGCCCGGCATGTCCGTGTCGATGGACCGCGAGTAGCTGCGTTGGCGCGCGCCCGTAGGCGACTCCGTGGCGGTCGGGGGCTCCGGGCGGATCACAGGACTTGGCCCAACGAGGCGTCGGACCTGTGAGTGGCGCCGGTCATCCAGATGTGTCGCAGGGTCCACCTGCGTTGGGTGAACGCACGGAGCGACGCTGCCGGTCGATCGGGGAGCGTCGATGGACGGTGTGTCGTTTCCAGTCGGTGAACGAGGCGATGGAGCCCGCGTACGGCTCGATGAGCCAGGGCCACGGGTGGGTCTCGGTGACGTCGATCTGGGCGCGGCGCGTGCGAAAGCCGGGCACTGGGGCGTAGGTGACGGCGACCCGGTGCCCGGCGAGGTGATCGACGGGGGTGCCGACGGCGACGGCGAGATCGCGTGTGGTCGCGAGCTCGGCGAGCGTCTCGGTGAGGAACACCAGTCGTTTCGATGAGAGGCGCAGCGCGTTGAGGAGCACCTCATCGAACACGAACACGGCCGGGATGCCGTCATTGGCGACCAACGCAGGGTCGTCGCATCCCAACGACTCGGCCGTCAGCCAGACGACGTCGACCATGCCGGTGGAGCGCACCGTTCGAGGCCCGGCCGTCGTGTCGACAGCTGGATCTGCGCGCGTCGATGCAGGTTGGGAACCGATGGCGTAGGTCGGTTCGTCCGGCCAGTGCTGGATCGGACAACGTTCGCGAAGACCGCACTGTTGGCACAGCCCGGGCGCCCGCCGTTCGACCTGCCATCTGCTGAATCCGTAGGGTTTCGCGGAGCCCACGCCGGTGGTCCATTGCCATCCGAGCCGGTTCGCGGCGCGCGATCCGTCGAGGAGGTGTGCGAACATCTGGTCTTCGCCGTCGCGCCATGGGGCGCCATGGCGAATCGCCCATTGGCTGGCGAGCCACATCCGCGTTTGGTTGACCAGCCAGCCGTCAGCGTACAGCTCGTCGACGGTAGTCTTCATGCACAGCAGGTCCGGGTCCCATGGTTCGTCGGGTCGCCCGCCGGCAAGCGGGTGATCGACGATGTCGTGGCGAACCGCACGGCCCGTTCGGGCACCGAGTCGCGCATACCAGTGACGTGCGTACTCCTGCCACAGGAGCTCGTCTCGGAACTTCTCCACATCTCGAGCCGGTCCGTCGGCGACGTGGTCCCAGACGCGTTCGAGATGGAGCAACCCGTGCCGGATGTAGGGCGACAACCGGGAGGCACCCCTGCGATGTTGTGGAACCACCTCGTTCCGGCGCGCTGCGTAGCCGGTGACGTCGAACGCAGCGAGGGCAGCGTCGGCGGCAGATTGACCACCACGGAATGCGCCAGATGCCCGCACATCGTCGCAGACCAGATGACGGAGGTGCTGCTGAACGAACGCCGATGCGGCGTCGACGCCCGGCTCAGGAGAGGGCAGGATCCGGGTGGCCATGTGGGCCAGTCTCGCTCGAAGCCGAGGATGCGATCGACAGCTGCCCTCGGTTGGAGGACGGCAGGCCGGGCGGGGATCGCACGACGATGTGGATGGCGCCGTTCCCGGACGGCTGCACGCAGTAGGTCTTGGACAGGGGTCCGGGAGATCCACTCGATGGCGGCCGACGTCCGTCTACACCGGTTGGCACACTGGGCAGAAGTAGCACCGTCGCCCGGCCAACTCGACCGAACTGACCGGTGTGGAACAACGGAGGCAGTGGTCGCGCTTGTAGGCGTACGTGGCCTCGCCTCGCCGTAGGCGCCGGCTCTTCGGCAGGTCGAGTTCCCGTCGCTCGACGGTCACGATGCGGTTGTCCTTGACACCCTGCTCGAGCATGGAGACGATCGTTGCCCACAGCGTTTCCAGCTCGGCCTGATCGAGGTCCCGGCCAGGTCGTGATGGGTGGATGCCGTTCACGAAGAGTGCTTCGGCTCGATACACGTTGCCGATACCGCAGATCACCGATTGATCCAGCAGCAGAGCACCGATCGGCTGCTTGCTCCGCATGATTCGGTCGAAGGCGACTTGAGGCTTGGCCTCCGGGCGCAGCGGATCGGGACCGAGGCGGCGAAGGATCGCGTCGCAGTCGCCCTCGTCGCCAACGGAGCAGTCGGTAGGGCCAGAGAGGTCGATCGTGACGTCGTCGCTGGACAGCCGCATCCGAACCGTGCCCCTGGGTTCGGGAGGCTCTCCGTCAGGATGGCGGGCGACGCGGAACTTCCCGAACAGGCCGAGGTGCACGTGCGTCAGCAGACCGTTGCTCCACTGGTACCACAGGTGCTTTCCGTGAGCGCTGACGCCGTCTAGCCGCTGTCCGTTGACCAGCGCGGCATCGAAGAAGCGCCCTTGGGGTGACGACACGGCGATGTGCTCGCCCCGCAGCAGTCTGGTGTGGTCGAGCGCGATGCGATGGATCGTGTGGCCTTCGGGCATCGACGGCGACGGTAGGGGAGGAGCGGAGCGCGTGCGTGATCAGCCGGCGGAGGTCACGCGCCGGATGTCGTCCACTTGGACGATGAAGCCGGACTGCTCGTCGATACCGATCGGTCGCTGCTGTGCTGGCCGCTCGACGTCAGACGGGTGACTCGGTGCCATGACGCGGTAGCCGAGCAGATGGCGTTCGTCCTCGGACTCGCCGCCCCAGTAGCCGTACTCGTGGTTCATGCGGGCCCAGGCGCGGCACTCTGTGGCCACGGGGCACGCGTCGCACAGTGCTCGGGCCTCTGTTTCCCGGCGGGTCCTGGCCTGGGGGCGCTCGGCCTTCGGCGCG
>JANMAT010000203.1:0-37530 GCA_031359995.1 Actinomycetes bacterium | reverse complement strand
TCAGGCGGGGAAGGCGCCCTGCATGCGGGCGGCGGCGAGCGTGTTCTCCAGCAGGCAGGCGATGGTCATGGGGCCGGTACCGCCGGGCATCGGCGTGATGGCGCCGGCGACGGCCTGCACCGCGTCGAAGTCGACATCGCCCACGATGCCGGCTTCGGTGCGCGACACGCCCACGTCGATCACGGTGGCGCCCGGCTTCACGTGCGCCGCGGTGATCATGCGGGCCGAACCGGCGGCGGCCACGATGATGTCGGCCTCACGGCACACGGCGACCAGGTCGGCGGTGCGGCTGTGGGCCAGCGTGACGGTGGCGTCGGTGCCCTTGCGCCCGAGCAGCAGCACCTGGGGCAGACCGACCAACGTGGAGCGACCCACCACCACGGCCCGCTGGCCCGCGATGGGCACGCCGTAGCGCTCGAGAAGCCGCATGACACCGACGGGCGTGCAACCGACGTGGCCGGGCTGGCCGCGCACGAGGCGACCCATCGACCGTTCGGTGAGACCGTCGACGTCCTTCTCGGGCGGGATCAGCGCCAGCACCGGTTCGGGGTCGAGACCGTCGGGCAGGGGCAGCTGGCACAGGATCCCGTGCACGCCCGGATCATCGACCAGTTCCTGCACGGCCGCCTCGACCTCGGCCTGCGTGGCGGTGGCGGGCAGGCCCACCTGGCGGCTGACCATGCCCGCCTCCTGGGCCTTCTTGTGCTTGTTGCGCACGTAGATCTGGCTCGGCTTGTCGTCGCCCACGAGCACGGTGGCCAGGCACACCGGCGGCGAGCCGGCCGCTTCGATGGTGGCGCGCAGCTGAGCGACGATCTCGTCGCGCAGGCGGTTGCCGTCCATGAGGACGGCGCCCCCGGGCGTGCGTTCGGTGGTGAGGTCGCTCATGCAGGAAGCTCGCAGTCGAATCAGGAGAGGCCGGTGATCTCGCCGCCCTCGAGCAGGTCGATGATGGCGGCGGCGGGTTGCGTGCCCAAGCCTGGCATGGTGCGCATGTCCCCGCAGATCGGATACACGAAGCCGGCGCCCACCGAGGCGCGCACCTCGCGCACGTTCAGCGTGTGGCCGGTGGGGGCGCCCTTCAGCGATGCGTCGGCCGAGATCGACAGGTGCGTCTTGGCGATGCACACCGGCAGGTGGCCGAAGCCGTTGCGCTCGTAGTTCTCGAGCTGACGATTCGCGGCCGCCGAGTACTCGACCTTGGCTGCGCCGTAGATGGCGGTGGCGACCCGCTCGATCTTCTGCTTCAGGGTGAAGCTGTCAGGGTAGAGGAACTCGAACGTCGATGGCTCGTCACACGCTTCGACCACGGCGCGGGCCAGGTCGGTGGCGCCCTTGCCGCCGTCGGCGAAGTGGGTGCACACCGCGACGCGCGCGCTCATCGACTCGGCGATCTCGCGGATCACCTGGTGCTCGGACGCGTGATCGGTGGGGAACGCGTTGATGGCCACCACGGGCGACACGCCGTGCACCTTCACGTTCTCGATCTGCTTGATGAGGTTGGCGGCACCGGCGCGCACGTCGTCGGGGTTCTCGGCCAGCAGGTCGGGCGGCAGCGGCTTGCCGGCCACGATGCGGTACTTGCCCGAGTGGGCCTTCAGCGCCCGCACCGTCGCGACGAGCACGGCGGCGTCGGGCACCAGCCCCGAGTTGCGGCACTTGATGTTGAAGAAGCGCTCGGCGCCCATGTCGGCGCCGAAGCCGGCCTCGGTGATGAGGTACTCGCCGGTGCGGATGCCGATCAGGTCGCCCACGATCGAGGAGTTGCCGTGGGCGATGTTGCCGAACGGCCCGGCGTGCACGATGACCGGCGTGTTCTCCAGCGTCTGCAGAAGGTTCGGCTTCAGCGCGTCGCGCATGATGACGGCCATGGAGCCGGCTCCGCGGAGCTGCTCGGCGGTCACCGGGTCGCCGCTCTTGGTGTAGCCCACCACGATGCGCCCGAGGCGGGCCCGCATGTCGTCGAGCGAGGTGGCCAGCGCCAGCACGGCCATGACCTCGGAGGCGGCGGTGATGTCGAAGCCGGTCTGGCGGGTGACGCCGTCCTCCTTCGTGCCGAGGCCGACGATGATGTTGCGCAGGGCCCGGTCGTTCACGTCGAGCACGCGGCGCCACGTGATGTTGTGCAGATCGAGGCCGAGCTCGTTGCCCTGGTGCAGGTGGTTGTCGAGCATGGCGGCCAGCAGGTTGTGGGCCGCCGTGACCGCGTGGAAGTCACCGGTGAGGTGCAGGTTCAGCAGCTCCATGGGGATGACCTGGCTGTAGCCACCGCCGGCGGCGCCACCCTTGATGCCGAACGTGGGGCCCATGGACGGCTGACGCAGGCTGATCGTGGCCCGCTTGCCGATGTGGGCCATGGCCTGGCCGAGACCGACCGTGGTGGTGGTCTTGCCCTCGCCCAGGGGCGTGGGCGTGATGGCGGTGACCACCACGTACTTCGCCTTCGGGCGGTCGGCCAGCTCCTCGACCGCCGACAGGGCGATCTTGGCCAGGCTGTCGCCGTGCCGTTCGAGCAGGTGCTCGCCGATCCCCATCTGGGCGGCGATCTCGCCCATCGGCTTCAGCACACCGGCCATCGCGATCTCCAGATCGGACGGAAAGGCCATGTCATCCCCTGTTCCAGGCTTCGGAATGAGTCCACTCTACGGAAAACCGGGCTGGGAGGGAAGCGCTCGTCGCTGCCGATTCCCCGCGCGTCCGTGCGGGGAATCGAACCGGTCAGCGGCCCGCCCGTGCGGCGGCGTGGAGGTGTCTCGCCACCGAACGCACTTGCTGCGAGAACGCCGGCGGGCTGATCACCGTGACGGGCGCGTCCAGGTTGGCGACGATGTGGGTCGGCCACTGGAACGAGTCGGCGTCGATCGTCACCCGGCAACGATCGTCGGCGAGGTCGTCGACCTCGACCCACGTGCCGTACCGGTCGCGGACCAGTGCCCCCGGAGCGTCGACCTCGAGGACGATCCGCTGCCGGACATGACGCTCGCGCATGTTGAAGCGGACGTGGTCGTACAGGTTGCGCGCCGGCGGCGGGCGGGGCTCGAAGGTGTTGCGGGCCAGGGCGGGCCGGCTCATGCGGTCGACGCGGAACGTCCGCCAGTCATCGCGGTCGGGGTCGTTTCACGCACATCATCGCCGAGACCGCCCAGCACGCCGGCCACGCCGACATCATCCGCGAGACCATCGACGGCGCCCGCACGATGGGGCTGATCGCGCCACGGCGTCGGCACCGGCGATGGGTCGAAAGGGCCGGACTCGTTAGGGTTCGCACCGAGCCGTCGAGGAGCCGCCATGTCCGATGCCCCTGTCCGAGCGCGCCGCGGCCGGGCCGCCCGGGTGACGGCCCGCGCCGAGCAGCAGCGCCACCCCGAGGCGCCGGCGTTCATCCGGCGGCGCATCCCCACCTACGAGCTGCTGGCCGAGGAGGGGCTCGCCCTGGTGGAGGCCACGGCCGACCGGCTGCTGGCCGAGGTCGGCATCGAGATCCGCAACGACGCGGTGGCCCGCCAGCTGTTCGCCGACGCCGGTGCCACCGTCACCGGCGAACTGGTGCGCTTCGACCCCGGCCACGCACGGGCCCTGTGCGCCACCGCGCCGTCGTCGTTCACCCAGCGGGCCCGCAACCCGGCGCGCTCGGTGCAGGTCGGCGGCGACGCGGTGGTGTTCGCCCCCGCCTACGGTTCGCCGTTCGTGCGCGACCAGGCCGGCGGTCGGCGCTACGGCACGCTGGCCGACTTCGAACGCTTCGTGCAGCTCACCTACGCCACGCCCTGGCTGCACCACTCGGGCGGCACGGTGTGCGAGCCGGTCGACGTACCTGTGACCAAGCGGCACCTCGACATGGTGTACGCCCACCTGCGCTACAGCGACAAAGCGATCATGGGATCGGTCACCCATCCGAGCCGCGCCGCCGACTCCATCGACATGGCCCGCATCGTGTTCGGGGCCGACGTGGTGGAGCGCGACTGCGTGATCCTGGGCAACGTGAACGTGAACTCACCGCTCGTGTGGGACGCGGCCATGACTGGCGCCCTGCGCACGTACGCCGCCGCCAACCAGGCCCCGGTGGTGGTGCCGTTCATCCTGGGCGGCGCCATGGGGCCGGTCACCACCGCGGGCGCCATCGCCCAGGCCCACGCTGAGACACTGGTGGGCGTGGCGCTCGGCCAGCTGACGCGGCCCGGGTCGCCGGTGATCTACGGCAACTTCCTGTCGTCGATGTCGTTGCGCTCGGGCTCGCCCACGTTCGGCACACCCGAGCCGGCCCTGGGGTCGCTCGTGGTCGGGCAGCTGGCCCGGCGCGTGGGGCTGCCGCTGCGGTGCTCGGGCGCGTTCACCGCGTCGAAGATCGCCGACGGTCAGGCCATGCTGGAGTCTGCGGTGTCGATGCAGGCGGCCGTGCTGTGCGGCGCCCACTTCATCCTGCATTCGGCCGGCTGGCTCGAGGGCGGCCTCACCATGGGCTACGAGAAGTTCGTGATGGACGCCGACCTGTGCGGCGCACTGCACACCTACCTCAAGGGGCTCGACCTGAGCGACGACCAGTTCGCCCTGGACGGCTTCCTGGAGCTCGGCCCCGGACAGCACTTCTTCTCGGCCCAGCACACGCTGCGCCACTACGAGACGGCGTTCTACGACGCGTCCACCGCCGACAACAGCTCGTACGAGCAGTGGCGTGACGCCGGCGAGACCGACACGGTGACCCGGGCCGCCCGGGTGGTGGAACGCACATTGGCCGGGTACGAACGGCCGCCCATGGACGACGCCGTGCACGACGAGCTCGTCGACTTCATCGCCCGCCGCAAGGCCGACCTGCCCGAGGAGTGGCACTGAGATGGCCCCCTCCGACGACGAACGGCGGCGGCCGGCCGGCCGTGTACCGTTCGGGTGCGAACGATCCGTCTGGGGAATGGGGTACCCGATGAGCGATGCCGCCGATCTCGTCTTCGTGAACGGACGGGTGATCACGGTCGACGATCGTGACACTGTGGCCGACGCCCTCGCCGTGCGCGACGGTGCGATCGTGGCGGTGGGCGACGACGCGACCGTGCGGGTGCTGATCGGGCCCGACACGCGCACGGTCGACCTGGCCGGTGGCACCCTGCTGCCCGGCATCAACGACTCCCACATCCACGCCGTGAGCCTCGGCATGCTCATGCCGCCCCTCACGCTCGACGTGGCGTATCCCAGCGTGCGCTCCATCGCCGACGTGGTCGACCTGGTGCGCGCCGCCGCCGGCGCCCACCAGCCGGGCGAGTGGATCACCGGCTCGGGCTGGGACCCGGGCTTCCTCGACGAGTGCCTCCACGAGCCCGGCCGCCAGCCCACGCGGGCCGACCTGGATGCGGTGAGCCCCGACAACCCCGTGTTCCTGCAGGACTTCTCGTACCACACGGGCTGGGTCAACACCGCGGCGCTGAAGCTGGCCGGCTTCGACCTGGAAGCCGACTACGGCGACGACCCGCTGGTGGTGGCCGACGCGCAGGGGCGCCCCACCGGCGTGCTCTACGAGCGCCAGCAGGCCGACCTGAAGGGCATCATCCCGCCGCTGTCCGACGAGCAGCGGCTCTTCGCGGTGCGCTCGGTGCAACACCAGCTCGCCGCCCTCGGTGTCACCAGCATCACCGACCCCGCCCTCGGCCCGGCCGACCCGGCCGGCGGCATGGGCACCAGCGGCCTCGACACCTACCGATCCCTGGCGGCCAGCGGCGAGGCGCTCGTGCGCGTCAACGTGCTGCGCTTCGCCTGCGGCATGTCGGGGTCGAGCTACGACGAGCTGAGCACCAACCTCGCCTCGTTCCCCGCTACCGACACGCCCGACTCGCGGATGTTCGACGTGGTGGGCACCAAGCTGTTCGCCGACGGCATCCCCCCGAACAAGACGGCGTGGATGCACGCCGAGTACCCGGGCGGTGGCGGCCACGGGTCGCTCACCGTGGCCGGCGACACCCACGACGAGCGCGAGGCCGAGCTGCGGCGCATGGTGCAGTTCATCCACGACCGCGGCGACCAGATGGGCGTCCACGTCACCGGCGACCGCAGCGCCGTCGCCGTGGTGGAGGCGATCGTCGCCGCCATGGAGGCGTCGCCCCGGCCCGACCCGCGCCACTACGTGATCCACGCCGACTTCCTGGCCGCACGCGAGATGGAGCTGTGCCGGCACCACGGCATCGGCGCCAACTTCAACCCGGCCATCAAGTGGACGATCGCCGACCTGGAGGTCGACTTCGTCGGCCGCGAGCTGGCCGATTACGAGTGGCCGTACCGCACTGCGCTCGACGCGGGCGTGAAGGTGTCGAGCAGCTCCGACGCACCGGTGACCATGCCCGACTGGCGCCAGGGCGTGGCCACCATGCTGCTGCGCGAGTCGAAGGCCAGCGGGCAGGTGTTCGGGGCGGACGAGTGCATCGGGCTCATGGAGGCGCTGCGCACGTACACGATCACGCCGGCGTGGCAGGACCGGGCCGAACACTGGAAGGGCTCGCTCGAGGTCGGCAAGGTGGCCGACCTGTGCGTGCTGCGCGAGGACATCACCGCCCTCGACCCCCACGACATCCCGGGCGCGCAGGTGACCATGACCGTGCTCGGCGGCCGGGTCACGTTCGAGGACGACGGCACCACCGTGCCCACGCCCGAGCCCGCCGCCGGCCAGGTGGCCGGTCACTACGGCCCGTTCACCCGCATCGCCTTCCGCCCCGACGTGTGCTGCCCCTACGACGCCATGGTGGTGCAGCACCACCATGCCGTCGCCACCGCCACACCGAGGCCGTGACCTGCCGCTCGGGCGATGGGAGACGCGTCGAGGGTGTTCGGGTCTGGTCAGTCATGGACGCGGTAGGCGTCGCGGCGGTGGACGACATCGAAAACACTGACCGTGCCGGCGTCGTCATCGATCCGGTAGATCACCCGGTACGTGCCACGTCGAGCGCTGTGCCGGTCGGCCAGCGGGGCCTGCAAGCGCCGGCCGACGCGGTGCGGATTGTCCAAAAGAGGGCCGACGATCAGCTCGTACGCGGCTGAAGCCACGGCCTCGGGCAGGATGTCGGTCAGCTGGCGGCGGACGGTTGGGGTGATGACGAGCTCGTAGCGGGCCGGTTCACCGGGCACGGCGACGGGCCATGGCGACGGCCAGGTCTGCGGCGGATTCGCCCTGCCCGTCGGCCAGCTCGGCCTCGGAGGCTGCCAGACGACGCATCGTGGCCGGGTCCGACAGGACGGCCAGGGTTTCCTCCAGCGAGTCGAGGTCCTCGGGTGACATCAGCACCGCTGATGGGGTGCCATGGACCGTCACCGTGACTCGCTCGTGCTGGCCTGCTACCCGACCCACCACCTCGGACAGATGTGCTTTCACTTCCGCCAACGACATCGACGTCCTCATAGTCACAAGTATGACCATAACCGCCGTTGGTGTCCATCCTGCTCACCCCTCGTCGTCACCGCCACCAGCGCGTCACCGGGCCCGGGTGCGGGCCGGCACCGCGGCGTCGCTCAGGCCGGCGCCGGCCCACACCAGCTGCTCCAGGCGGCTCAGGCCGACCTCGAGGGCGCGGGTCAGCCGGCGGCGCTCGCCGGTGGCCAGCAGGTCGAGCACGAGCCCGGTGAACATCGCCTTGGTGAGCGACGCCTCCACCCCGGCCGCGGCCGGCGTGAGCCCCTCGTTCACCAGGCGCTGCTCGATGTTCGAGCGCCACAGGCCGATCTGGTCGGCCCGCACCTGCCCGGGCAGGCCCGTGACCGTCGCTTCCAGGGCGCCGGCCTCGAGGCCCAGACGCACCAGGGCCAGGTTGTCGGGCGACGCGTTGATCCACCGCCACCACCGGCGCAGCAGGTCGGCCTGCGACAGGCGCGGGTTGCGCCGCAGCCAACCGGTGCGCACCTCGCCCTGGATGGCGATGGCCCGGTCGAGGGCGGCCACCACCAGTTCGTCCTTGGTGCCGAAGTGGTGCACCAGCGCGTTCACGCTCACACCCAGCGCCGTGGCCATGGGCCGCAACGACGCCGCGCCCAGCCCGTTGGCGCCCAGGTAGGCGACGACCTGGTCGAGCAGCTGCTGCTTCAACGCCAGATCGGGGGTGCGGGCCATGACGGGGCGACCCTACGACGGGTCGACGAAGCGGTCGGTGCGGGTGTCGCGGTGGGCGGTGTGCCAGCGACGGCAACCGGCCTCGTGGAACCAGCGCTCGACGGCCACCCCGGCGACGTTGTCGTACATCCACAGGTAGTCGACGTTGCGGGCCGCCGGCTCGGTGACGCGGTCGGGCACCGTGGGGAGCTCGCCGCCATAACGGAACTCCTCGGCCGGGCGGGCGCCGCACTGGGGGCAGGTGATCCAGAGCATCAGCGCGTCCCCGTGGAACCCTGGTCGGCCATGGCGTGGTCGGCGGCGAAGCGGTCGAGCGAGAACGGCGCGATCAGCTCGGGCACCGTACCGGTGGCGATGTACTGCGCCATCTGCTCGCCGCCGGCCGGAATGGCCTTGAAACCCCACGTGCCCCAGCCGGTGCTGATGCACAACCCGTCCACGCCGGTCGGTCCCATGATCGGCGAGAAGTCGGCCGACACGTCGCACACGCCCGTCCACTGGCGCAGGATGCGCAGGTCACGCGTGAACGGCAGCAGGTAGCCGACCTTGGCCGAACAGCTCTGCAGGAACTGGAACGACGACCACTGCTTCGAGTAGCTGGGCTGGCGCTCGTACTCGTGGCCGATGAGCAGCTGCCCGCGCGGCGTCTGGGACACGTAGCAGAGCAGCTCCGACGACGACACGATCGGGCCGAGCGCCTGGGCGTAGCCGTTCGTGACGAACGCCTGCAGCAGGTGGGTGTGGATCGGCAGGCGCACGTCGGCCATGGCGGCGACGCGGGTCACGTCGCCGCCCACCGCGCTCATGACCATGCCGGCCGACAGGTCGCCCTTGCTGGTGCGCACCCCGGTGACCCGGCCGCCGGCATCACGCAGCAGGTCAGTGACCTCGGTGCCCTGCAGCACGTGCACGCCCAGCTTCATGGCCCCCTGGGCGTAGGCCCACACGACGCGGTCGTGGCGCGCGGTGGACCCGGGCACGTGGAACGAGCCACCCTGCACCGGGTAGCGACCGCCACCGCTCACATCGAGCTGCGGGCACAGCTGCTCGGCCTCGCGCGGCGTGATCATGACCGTCTCCACGCCGAGCTCCTGGTTCAACAGGCAGCGGGCCCGCTCGGCCCGCATGCCCGTCTCGGTGTGGGCCAGCCACATCAGCCCCTTGGGCGCGTGCATGATCGAGCAGCCGGTCTCGGCCTCGAGCCCGGCGTACAGCTGCTGGCTGTGCGAGTAGAACTTCACCGACTCGACCAGGCCGTAGTTGGCCCGGATGATCGTGGTGTTGCGGCCCGAGTTGCCCGATCCGATGTAGTCGCGCTCCACCACGGCCACGTTGGTGATGCCGTGGCGCGTGGCCAGGTAGTAGGCGGTGGCCAGGCCGTGCCCGCCACCGCCGATGATGACCACGTCGTAGGTGGACCTCGGCTCGTGCCAGGTGAGGCCGAGCAACGTCTCGACGAACTCGTTCACGCCCCGACCCTCTGGATCAGCTCGTGGGCGTAGGCCGCGCCGCACAGCAGCCGCACGCCGTCGGCGTCCACGAGCACCTTGGCCGGCACCCCCGCCACGAGGCCCTGGGCCAGCGTGCCGGCGGCCGACGACACCACCCAGTCGATGTGGGGGCGCACGCGAACGGCGAAGGCGGCGTGGTCGAAGCGCAGCTGCACCCACCCGTGGTCGGGCTCGACGATGGCGTGGGGGTCGTCGACCCGCACGTCGGCGACGCCGAGCACCAGGGCATCGTCGGGCGCCAGGCGCACGACCTCGGCGCCCTCGGGCCAATCGGCCAGGTCGAGCGCACTGGGGTCGGCCACGACCCGCACACCGCGCACGACCTCAGGCCCGGGCACGGGCACCCGCCGGGTCGTAGAAGGGCACGTCGGTGACGGTGGCCGTGCGGCCGTCGATGGTGACGCTGGTGGGGAACGGCTCACGCTTCAACCAGCCGAGCATCACCGCCCGGCCCAGGCCCGGCGACGTGAAGCTCGACGTGACGTGGCCGATCACGCCGCCGTCGACCACGACGGGCATGCCCTCCACCGGTGCGGCGCCCTCCATGGTGAGGCCCACGAGGCGGCGGTGATCGGGCAACGCCAGCGTGCGCGCCAGCGCCGCCCGGCCGAGGAAGTCGGGTTTGTCCATCTTCACGGCCCATTCCATGCCCACGCGCCGCGGCGTGGTGTCGAGCTCGGTGTCCATGCCCACGATCACGTGTCCCTTCTCCAGCCGCAGCCCGAACAGGGCCTGCAGCCCGTGCGGCTTCACCCCCATCGACCGGCCGGCCTCGAGCAACGACTGCCACAGCTCGACGGCACGGTCGACCGGGTGGTGCAGCTCGAAGCTGGCCTCGCCGGTGAACGACAGGCGCATCACGTGGCAGGGCACGCCGGCCACCTCCGCGTGCACGTGCTGCAGGAAGCGGGGCGCCTCGGCCACGCCGACGCGGGCCAGCAACTCGCCGGCGCGCGGCCCGGTCACGTTGATGGCGGCCAGCGCGGTCGTGCGGTCGAGCACGTGCACCCGCAGGTTCCACGTCTCCAGCCAGTCGCGCACCCACATCTCGGCCGCCGACGCACCGCCCGAGGTGAACGTGAGCACGAAGCGGGTGTCGCTCTCACGCACGATCATGCCGTCGTCGATGAGGTGACCGCGCTCGTTGAGCAGCAGCACGTACCGGCTGCGCCCGGGCCGGATGTCGGCCACGTGCGTGGGGTAGAGCCGTTCCAGCGCCTCGACCACGTCGGGACCCGACACGACCATCTTGCCCAGCGTGCTCACGTCGCCCAGCGACACGCCCTCGCGCACGGCCCAGTACTCGGCCTCGTGGTCGCCGTAGTTCCACGGCCGCCACCAACCGCCGAAGCGGTCCATGCGGGCACCCAGCGCCAGGTGCTCGTCGTGCAGGGCCGTGCGACGCCACGCGTCCAGGTGCACCTGGGCGCCGGCCTCGCCCATGGTGAGCTGGCGGCTGGCCGGGCGGGCCGTGAACGGAGCGGGCTCGGCGCCCAGCCGGTCGGCCACGAAGGCCTGCAGGTGGGGTCCGCACACGCTGCCCTGGCACGTGCCCGTGCCGGTCAGGGTCGACCGCTTGAGCAGCTCCAGGTGCTGGAAGCCGCGGTCCCAACCGCCTCGCAGGTCTTCCACCGTGGAGCCCGAGCACGGGCAAAGCACGCCGTCGCGCGGGCAGGGTGGCAGGGCGAATCTCGCCGCGGCGGGGCCGACCACGCGCACCCCGGCATCGTCGCTCATGCGGGCCAGGCGGTCGCGCGGTGCCGACCCCAGCGCGAACACCACCGCGTCGGCCGGCGTGGTGCACTCCCTGCCGTCGACCACCTGCGTCACCGATCGCACCCGACCGTCGTCGCCGTCCAGGCGCACGAGCGACGTCCCGTCGGCGACCTCGACCACGGTCCCGAGGTCGACACCGGCGGCGCGCAACGCTGCGGCGGCGCGGGCCGTGTACAGACCGCGCAGCGTGTTGCCCGGGCACACGGGGTGGAGCTCGGCCGCACCGGTGGCGATGACGACCTCGTCGGCGTGGTACTGCCAGATGCCGGCGGCACGGCGCACCACCACGGTGGGCCCCGGGTACACGCCGACCACGTCGTCGCCCGTGCCGTCGTCGAGCACGAGCACGTGGTGGCCGGCGGCGCGGGCCGCGGCGGCCGCCGCGACCCCACTGTCGCCGGCACCCACCACGATCACGTCGACGTCGTCGTGGTGCACGGTCGGCCCGGCCGGCGCCGCCATCGGGTCGCGCCCGTGGTCCAGCGGCGGGGCCCCCACGGCGGGGTGGCGGCGCACCACCAGACCGGCGGTGGCCGGGGTCTGGCACGTGCGCACGAACGCGGTGCCGTCGACCACGGCCACGCAGTTGCCGCAGTCGCCGGCCAGGCACAGGGTGCCGCCGTGGTGCGGGTGCTCGCCGGCGCGCACCACGGCCACGGCCACGGTGTCACCGTCGACGTAGTCGGCCGGTCGTCCCTCGACGATGATGCGACCCCCGCTCACGGGCGGCCACCGTAGCGGTTGCTCACGCCCGCATCCGCTGACCGGCCGGATCGAACAGCGGCTCGGGCTGCAGGCGGGCCGGGCGCCGACGACCGATGATCTCGATCTCGAAGCCCTCGGTGCCGGCGGCGGCCAACTCGGTCGGGACGTAGCCGAGGGCGACGGAGCGCTGCACGTGGTGGGCGTAGCCGCCCGAGGTGATCCAGCCCACCACGGTGCCGTCGTGCCACACCGGCTCGTCGCCGATCACGTCGGCCGCTTCGTCGCCGGTGCCCGTCTCCACCGTGAAGGCGACGAGCTTGCGCTTCGGGCCCCCGGCGGCCTGCTCGGCTTCGACCGCGGCCCGCCCGATGAAGTCGTGGTCGAAGCGGAGGTAACGGTCCATGCCCGCCTCCAGCGGTGTGTAGATGCAGCGGTACTCACGGAACCAGGTGCCGTAGTTCTTCTCCAAGCGCAGCGACAGCAGCGCCCGCAGCCCGAAGTCGGCCAGACCGAACGGTTCGCCGGCCTGCTTCAATGCGTCGTACAACGCCAGCTGGTACTCGGGGGCGACCCACAGCTCGTAGCCGAGGTCGCCCGAGTACGTCATGCGCCCCATCCACGCCGGCACCGGTCCGATGTTCACCTGCTTGAAGTCCATGAACTTGAAGTTGGCGGTGGACAGGTCGGTGTCGGTGAGCGTCTGCAGCAGGTCGCGCGACCGGGGCCCGGCCACCGACAGGCCTACCAGGCCGAGTCCGATGACCCGGAACGTGACACGGCCGTCGGCGGGCACGTGAGCCAGGAACCAGCGCGAGTGGTACACCTCGGCGGGCAGCGAGCCGAACAGGAGGAAGTGGTCGGGCGCGGTGCGCGCCACCGAGAACTCGCCCTCGATGCGGCCCGTCTCGTTCAGCATGGCGCTCAGCACGATGCGACCCACGGCGGGCACGCGGTTGGTGAGCATGCGGCTGAGCCACGCCTCGGCCCCGGGGCCCGACACCTCGTACTTGGCGAAGTTCGAGGTCTCGGTGATGCCGACGCGCTCGCGCACGGCGCGGCACTCGTCGCCGACGCGCTCGAAGGCGTTCGAGCGGTAGAAGGTGATGTTCTCCGTCGCCGGCTCGCCCGGCGTCTGGAACCACAGCGGTTGCTCCAGACCGAACGACGCGCCCCACACCGCGTTGGCCGCGTTGAGGCGGCCGTGGATGGGTGTGGTGCGCAGCGGGCGGGCGGCGGCCAGCTCCTCGTTGGGGAAGGTGATGCGGAACCGGCGGGAGTAGTTCTCCCGCACCTTGGCGTTCGTGTAGGCGAGCGTGGCGTACTCGCCGTAGCGGGCCACGTCCATGCCGAAGATGTCGTCGCCGGGCACACCGTTGACCATCCAGTTGGCCAACGACAGGCCCACACCACCGCCCTGCGACAGACCGGCCATGACCGCGCAGGCGACCCAGTAGTTGCGCAGCCCCCGCACCGGGCCCACCAAGGGATTGCCGTCGGGCGAGAACGTGAACGGGCCGTTCACGACCTTCTGGATGCCGGCGCGGCCCACCGCGGGGAAGTGGGCGAAGCCTCGCTCCAGTTCGGGCGCGATGCGATCGAGGTCGGGCGGAAGCAGCTGGAACACGAAGTCCCACGGCGTCTGCTTGGGCGCCCACGCCACGTTGTCCTGCTCGTAGGTGCCGAGCAGCATGCTCTTGCCCTCCTGGCGGGCGTAGATCTCGCCGGAGAAGTCGATCATGTGGGGCAGTTCCCGGCCCGTGCGCTCGTTGTGGGCGATGACCTCGTCCATGGGCTCGGTGAGCAGGTAGTGGTGGGCCATGGCCAGCACCGGCAGTTCGAGCCCCGCCATGCGGCCGACCTCACGCGCCCACAGGCCGCCGGCGTTCACGACGTGCTCGGTGTGGATCTCGCCCTTGTCGGTGACCACGTCCCACGTGCCGTCGGCCCGCTGGCGCAGATCGGTGACCCAGGTGTCGGTGAAGACCTCGGCACCCTTCTGGCGGGCGCAGATGGCGTAGGCGTGGGTGACGCCGTAGGGGTCCACGCTGCCCTCGTCGGGGTCGTAGAGCGCGCCCACGAAGTACGACTCGTCCATGAGCGGGTTGAGCTCCTTGGCCTCTGCCATGGAGATGAGCTCCAGATCCATGCCCAGGTACCGGCCCCGGGCCTGCGCCATGCGCAGCCAGTCCATGCGCTCGGGCGTGTCGGCCAGCATGAGGCCACCGGGCAGGTGGATGCTGCACGCCTGCCCCGACTGCGCCTCGATCTTCTTGTAGAGGTTGACGGTGTACTGCTGCAGGCGGGCCACGTTGGGATCGCCGTTGAGCGTGTGCATGCCACCGGCGGCGTGCCACGTGGAGCCGGCGGTCAGCTGCTTGCGCTCCAGCAGCACCACGTCGGTCCAGCCCGCCTCCGTGAGGTGGTAGAGCACGCTCGCGCCCACCACCCCGCCTCCGATCACCACGACCTGCGTCGACGACTTCACACGGATCCCTTCAGTAGTCGGTGGGTACGCCGCCCTCGGCGGTGCGGCGGGCGACGAACGCGTCCAACTCCTCGCGGATGGCGTCGTCGAGGGGCGGGGTCTCGTAGGCGGCGAGGAAGTCGTGGGCCAGCTGCACGGCCTTGCCGGCGGCCTCGGGCCGACCGGCCTCCTCCCACGTCTCGTAGTTGCGCCAGTCCGAGATCATCGGACGGAAGAACGCGCTGCGGAAGCGCTCCTGGGTGTGCTGGGTCCCGAAGAAGTGACCACCCGGGCCCACGTCCGCGATGGCGTGCAGGGCGAGGTGGTCGTCGTCGACCACGATCGGCTCCAGCATGGTGGCCACCATGCCCAGCAGGTCGGCGTCGAGCACGAGCTTGGCCGCCGAGGCGTGCAGGCCGCCCTCCATCCACCCGGCGCCGTGCATGAGCAGGTTCACGCCGCCCAACACCGCGCCCCACAACGAGAACACGCTCTCGTAGGCGGCCTGGGCGTCCACCGCGTTGGCCGCGCTCACGTTCGACGACCGGTACGGCACGCGGTAGCGGCGGGCCAGCTGGCCACCGAGCCACGCCGTGCGCACGTACTCGGGCGTGCCGAACGCCGGTGCTCCCGACTGCATGTCGACGTTCGACGTGAAGCCGCCGTACACGACCGGGGCGCCCTTGCGCACCACCTGGGTGAAGGCCATGCCGGCCAGCGCCTCGGCGTTCTGCTGGGCCACGGCACCGGCCAGCGTCACCGGCGCCATCGCCCCGGCCAACGTGAACGGGGTGATCACGATGATCTGGTTGCGCGACGACAGCTCGATGATGCCCTGCGACATCGGCGTGTCGAGCCGCAGCGGCGACGACGTGTTGATGACGCTGAAGATCGACGGTTCGCGCTCCAGCGTGGCGTCGTCGATGCCGCGGGCGATGCGCACCATCTCGAGGGCGTCACGGTTGCGCTGCCGGCCGAGGCTGTAGGTGTGCAGGCTCTTGTCGGTGAAGGTGAGGATGTCGTGCAGCGCGCCCAGGTGGCGCACCGAGCCGTGCAGGTCGGCCGGCTCCACCGGGTAGCCGGCCACGAAGTGCACCACGTTGAACGTCTGGCACAGCTTGAGCAGCTCGCGGAAGCCCTCACGGTCGCCGGGGCGGCGGCGGCCGTCGAGCCCCACGATGTTGGGCGGGCTGGCGACCGACCCGAAGGCCACCCGGTCACCGCCGATGTGGAGCGAGTGGGCCGGGTTGCGGGCGTGCAGCGTGAAGTCGGACGGGCAGGTGCTCACCAGCTCCATCACCAGGGCGGGGTCGAAGCGCACGCGCTCGCCGCCTGCTTCGACCTGGGCACCGACCGCGGCGAGCATGGTGCGCGACTCGGGGTCCAGGAAGTTCATGCCGATGTCGGACAGGATCCGCAGCGACGCCTGGTGAATGGACTCCAACTCATCGGCCGACACGACCTCGGTGGGCGCCAGGCGCATGCGGGGTTGAGCGAACGGCTTCTGCTCGGGCAGGCGGCTGCGGCCGGCCTCGTTGCGGCCACCGCGTCGGCGCCGACCTCCTGCAGGTTCCGTGTCGGTCATGACCCCATCATCCCGTCAGCGCCGCACCAGCGCCAGATCGCCATTCACAGTACGACTGTACCGGTCATGAGCCCGCCATGACAGCCCGGAGCCGCCGCCGCGAGCGCTCAGGCGGGCAGGGGCGTCGACTGCCAGGCCACGAACTTCCACCCCTCGGCGGTGTTGGCCCAGGTGATGGTGGCCTGGCCGTTGATGGTGCGGTCGGCCCCGCCGGCCGTGATCTCCAACCGCACCCGCGCCGACACCACCGCGGTGGCGTCGTACACCGTGATGTTCTCCTCCAGCCGCTCCATGGCGCGGTACCGGAGCCGACCGCTGCTGAGCGACTCGAAGTACGAGGCCTTGGTGTCGATGGAGCCGTTCGAGTGGGTGTACACGCACGTCTCGGCGAACAGCTGGCCGAGCTCGGTCAGGTCGCCGGCCACCGTGGCGGCGTAGCGGCGGTCTTCCAGGGCACGGATCTCGGCAACGGCATCGCTCATGGGCCGCACACTAGGAGATCAGGGGGACGCCCTCGGTAAGGTGTCGCCACCTTCGATCGACGGGAATGGACCATGGGGACGGTCAAGACCTTCTGTCGCATCTGCGAACCGAGCTGCGGGCTGGTGGCCCGGGTCGAAGACGGCCGCCTCGTCAAGCTCTCGCCTGACCGAGACCACCCGGCGACCAACGGCTTCGCCTGTCACAAGGGCCTCGCCGCCGTCGACCTGCACCACGACCCCGATCGGCTCGACCACCCGCAGGTGCGCGCCGCCGACGGCTCGTGGACCGACGTGTCCTGGGACGAGGCCATGGCCACGGTGGCCACCCGGCTCCAGGCCGTGATCGACGCCCACGGCATCGGCGCGGTCGGCGCCTACGTGGGCAACCCGACCGCGTTCAACGCGCTCGGCTCCCAGCACATCGGCGCGGCGCTGCGCACGCTCGGGGTGCGCCGCAACTTCTCGTCGGGCACGCAGGACTGCGCCAACAAGTTCGTGGCCTCCGAGGCGGTGTTCGGGTCGTCGACCGTGCACCCCATCCCCGACCTCGACCGCACCGAGCTGTGCCTCATCATCGGCGAGAACCCGCGGGCGTCGCAGGGCAGCTTCTGGTCGGCGGCCAACCTGCTGGGCGAGCTGCGCCGGGCCCGCACCCGCGGGGCCCGCATCGTGTTCGTGAACCCCCGGCGCATCGAGACCGCCGCCGGCGGCGTGGGCGACACGGTCCTCATACGGCCTGACACCGACGTGTGGTTCCTGGCCGCGCTGCTTCGCACCATCGACGAGCTCGGCGGGTTCGACGCCGGCGTCGTGGCCCGCCACGGCCGCAACGTCGACGAGCTGCGCGCCTTCCTGGCGCCCTACCCGCCCGAGTCGGTCGCGCCGGTCACCGGCATCCCTGCGACCACCGTGCGCGAGTTGGCGGCGGCGTGGGTGGCCACACCGGCGGCGTCGGTCCATGCATCCACGGGCGTGAACATGGGCCGCCAGGGCACGCTGGCCTACTGGCTGGTGCACATGCTGTCGTTCGTCACCGGCCGGCTCGACGCGCCCGGCGGCAACCTGAAGAGCGACGGCTTCTACCCGAACGCCGCGTCGGGCGCCTCGCCCAGCGGTGGGGCCAACGCCTACGTCGACACCGAGTTCGGCACGCTGCGGCGCGGCTCGTTGCCGGGCACGCTCCTGTCGCACCACATCCTCGACTCGACCGAACCGTTGCGGGCGCTCATCGCGGTGGCCGGCAACCCGCTGCTGTCGATCGCCGGGCAGGAGCGGTTGCGCAAGGCGTTCGAGCAACTCGAACTGCTCGTGGTCGTCGACATCTACCCGTCGGCCACCAGCGAGCTGGCCCATGTGGTGCTGCCGGCCACCGACATGTACGAGCGCGACGACCTCAACGTCGTCAACATCGGCACCTCAGCCGTGCCCTACGCCCAGTACACGCCGGCCGTCGTGGCCGCCCACGCCGACCGCCGGCCCGAGTGGTGGATCATGCACCGCCTGCTGGCCGAGCTGGGCCGCCCATCGCTGCTCGACGACGAGACACCCGACCCGTGGTCGAAGTGGCGGCACATGCTGGCCAAGGGCAGCGGCGTGGCCCTGGCCGATCTGCAGGCCGACGGCGAGGCCCGCCTCCTGCCGCCCCCGACGCCAGGCCGCTTCTACGCCGATCAGGTGCACACGACCGACGGGCGCGTCGACTGCTGCCCGGCCCTGTTCGCGCCGGCGCTGGCCCGCTGCACCGCGCTCTTCCACGCCATGGGGGCCGAGATCGCCGACGGCGCCGGGCTTCGCCTCATCCACAAGCGCGACGCGTGGGGCCACAACAGCTGGTTCGCCAACCTCGAACGCATGAAGCGGGGCGGGCGCACCACCAACCCGCTGTCGATGCACCCCGACGACGCCGCCGTGCGCGGGGTGGCCGACGGCGACCGGGTCACGGTCAGCAACGAGTACGGCACGATCGACGCCGTCATCGAGCTCGACGACGACCTCATGCCCGGCGTGGTGTCGATGGTGCACGGCTGGGGCCATGCCGCCAGCCCGCGCCTGCGCGTGGCCCACGCCCACCCGGGGGCCAACCCCAATGCGCTGCTGCCGGTGGGTGACGGCTCCTACGAACCGCTGTCGAGCCAGGCCCACATGACCGGCATCCCCGTCGTGGTGCGGGCGGCCGAGCCGGCCGGCGCGCTCAGCGCGCCGACGTGACGGCCGACAACGAGCGAGTGCATGGTGGCCGGGGCCACGACGCGTTCAGGCCGACGCCCGCCCGGCGTCGGCGACGAGAGGCATCATCGCCGCCCGCGTGCCCTGCTTGTGGGCGCGCGCCGCCTGCTCGATCACGTCGGCGGATGCCCCGTCGGCGATCAGATCCAGCAGGTGGGCATGCTCTTCGACCGACACCGCCGGACGACCGGGCGCGTAGACGAACGACGAGCGGCGGAACACGTCGAGGCGGTGCCACAGGTGCTCCAACGAGGCGGTCACCATCGGGTTCGGGCAGCGCTCGTAGATGGCGAAGTGGAACTCCCGGTTGCGCTGGGTGAACTGCAGCGGGGTGAACGACTCCAGGCCGGCGCGCAGATCGCGGTTCAGCCGGCGGGTGAGGGCCAGGTCGGTCGCCCGCAGGTGCGGGGCGGCCAGCGCGGTGGCGGTGCCCTCGAGCACGGCGAGCAGATGCATGGCGTCGGCGTACTGCGTGGCGTCGAACGAGACGACCCGGGCGCCGACGGTAGGTTCCACCTCGACGTAGCCCTCCGCCTCCAGCCGCCGCACGGCCTCACGGATCGGCACCGGGCTCATGGCGAACTCGCGGGCCAGCTCCTCCAGCACGAGCCGGGAGCCGGGAGCGTACGTGCCGGCCACGATGCCGTCGCGCAGCACCGAGTACGCGTGCTCCATCTTCGCCCCGGGCTGGTCGCGTCCCGGTGGCGTTCCTCCCCTGCCCCTGGCCACAGCGGCGATGGTACCGCCCCGCCGCGCGCGACAGCGCCGTTGGAGGCGGGGGGTCACAGGGGTCACAGGGGCGCTCACGATTTCGCGCCGACGGGCCCGCCGATCATTGAACGCGGCCCCCAGCGTCCGACACCTCTCCTGTTGTGCCTGGCCGCCCCTTCCGTCGGGATGGCCGGCCCCTCGCCCGATCGTGCCTGCTCGCCCTTCCCGCCCTCTGTTCCCCCGCCTGGTGCTCGCCGCCCTGGCGCTCGCGTCGCTGCCCGCGGTGGCTGCCGGGGCGTCCCCCGCCGTGGCCACCCCGGCCACCGCGGTCGGCACCGCCCCGGCCGACCGGCCCACCCAGTTCCTGGAGCTGCTCAACGCCAGCCGCACCGCCGTCGGGCTCGCCCCGGTGGTGCTCGATGCCGTGCTGAGCGGCGTGGCCGCCACCTGGTCCCTGCACATGGCCGGAGTCCACGCCCGCACCGGTGACCCGATCGTGAAGGCCGGCCACGAGCACGAGTGCGAGGTCAGCTCGCTGTGCCATCGCCCCGACCTGGTGGCCGCGGTGACCCTGCTGGCTCCCGGATGGACCCGCGTCGGCGAGAACATCGGCTACGGCGGGTCCGTCACCGGGGTGCACGACGCCCTCATGGCGTCACCCGCCCATCGCGACAACATCGTCGGACCGTGGGACCGGGTGGGCATCGGGGTGACCGAGGATCCGATCTCGGGCCACCTCTGGGTGACCTTCGACTTCGCCTCCGGTGCCGCACCGGTGCCGCCACCCGCGGTCGTTGCGGTCCGCGCCGGCGGGCGGTTCCGGGCCGTCGCCCCCCAGCGTCTGGCCGACAGCCGTACCGGTGCCGGCGGCGTGACCGGACCGCTACGGGCCGATCAGGTCGTGCGCATCGACCTCGGGGCCGGTGCCGGCCCGGGCCGCGGCGCGCCGGCCGATGCCGTCGCCGCCGTCGTGAACCTGACGGCCACCGGCGTGCAGCGCCCCGGCTACCTGACCGCCTACCCCTGCGGTACCGCCCGGCCGCTGGCGTCGAGCCTGAACGTGGCCGTCGGCGAGACCCGGGCCAACGAGGCCGTCGTGGCCCTCGACAGCACGCGGGCGCTGTGCCTGTACACGTCAGCGCCGCTGGACGTGGTGATCGACGGCACCGGCTGGTTCGCGCCCGACGGCGACGGTTACCGGCCCGTCACCCCCGCCCGCGTGCTCGACACCCGCGACGGCGGACGCCTCGTCACCGACGTGGCCGTGGCCGTGCACGACGTGCTCGGCCACGACGCCACCGCGGTGGTGGCCAACGTGACCGTCACGAACCCGCTCGGGGCCGGCTTCGTGACGGCCTACCCGTGCGACATGCCGCTGCCCCTCGCCTCGAACGTGAACTTCGCCGCCGGCCAGACGGTGGCCAACCTGGCCACGGTGAAGCTCGGCACCGGTTCCACGCTGTGCGTGCACAGCTCGTCGCCGACCCACCTGGTGGTCGATGTGGCCGGCGGGTTCGCCCCGGGCGCCACCTCGGCCCTCACCAGCGTCGTGCCGGCCCGGCTGCTGGACACCCGCGACGCCACCGGCGGCTGGACCGGCCCGGTCGCCGCCGGCCAGCGCGTGGAGCTCGCAGTGGCCGGCCGGCGCGGCGTGCCCACCGGAGCCCGGGCGGTGGCGGTGAACCTGACGGCAACCGACACCGCCGCGGCCGGCTACGTGGTGGCGTTCCCCTGCGATGGCGCCGTGCCGATGGCGTCGAACGTGAACTTCCGGGCCGGGGAGACGGCGGCGACCATGGCGGTGGTGCGCCTGTCGAGCGACGGGGCCCTGTGCCTGCGCTCGTCGGCCGGCGCCTCGCTGGTGGTCGACGTGGCCGGCTGGTTCACCGACTGACGCACGGTCCGACCGGCTCAGGCGGCCCACCCGGCGGCGAGCAACGCCCGGGCCACCGCCCGTCGGGCCGTAGCGGCGGCGCACCACCCCGGTGACGACGACCTCGGCCCCCGTCTCGAGGTCGACCGGGGCGTCGGCCCGGTCACAGGTGACGGGCACGGTCAGGGCGGCGCCGTCGCGGGTGCGGGTGGTGACCTCGTAGGCGACCAGGGCATCGCCTGAGGGCAGGGTGCGCCATTCGGGCGGGCGAGAGAGCACGCCGCGCAGGATGACGAGGTTGCGATCGAGGGGAACGGGGACGGACATGACGGGACCTCCGGTGGCATCGGGAGGGGAAGCGGGGCCGACGCTACGGACGGGGTGCGCGACGGTTTCCGGGTGACCACAACGACGACACCTGTCGCAATAGGGTGGAGCAGTGGACGCCTCTCTCTACCGCTGGATCAACGACCTCGCCCGCCGCACCTCCTGGCTGCACGGCCCGCTCGAGCTGATCGCCGGTCCCGGCATCGCCGTGTTCGCCCTGCTGCTGCTGGTCGCCTACCTCGACGGCCGCCGCCGCAACGACCCCCGCGCCGTCGCCGCCGCCGTGTGGGCCGGCGGAGCCGCACTGGTGGCCCTGGCCGTGGCCCAGGTGATCGGCGGTCTCGTCGGCCGCGCCCGCCCCTACGACGTCCTCGGCAACGTCCAGGTCCTGGTGGCCCGCACCACCGACGTCTCGTTCCCCAGTGACCACGCCACCACCGCCGGGGCGGTGGCCGGTGGCCTGCTGCTGGCCAACCGCCGCATCGGCCTCGTGGCCGCGGTGGCGGCGGTGATCATGGCCGCGGCCCGCGTCTACGTGGGCGCCCACTACCCGGGTGACGTGGTCGCCGGCCTCGCCCTCGGCGGTGCGGTCGCCGTCGCCGGCCACGCCCTCGTCGTGCCGGTGCTCGGCCGGCTCGTCGAGCGCCTGTCGGTCACCCCGCTGGGTCGCCTGGTCCGCACGGCGCCCCGCCCCGCCTGAGCGGCCGGCGCGTTCACAGCGAGTTCTCGGACTGCGATCATGGAGTTCTCGACGGCGGGGGCTTCAGTGGAAGGCGCCACCGATCCAGGGAGCACCGCCATGGAGTTCGAACCCCACTCCCACCGCCCTGCGCACCACTGGGGCGCGCCGGACCCCACCACCCGCTACGGCCTGCCGCTGACCGCGGTGCCGACCCCGGTCACCCCACCGCCCCATGTCGCCCACCCCCGGCGCACCCACCGGCGGCGCACCCTGGTGGCCGCCACCGCCGCCTGCTTCCTGCTCGGCCTGTCGAGCGCGGCCGTGATCGTGCGAGCCACCTCGAACGACCCCACCTCGGCCCCGGTCACGAGCACCGCCACCACCCCGCCGGTCACCGCCGCGCCGCGCACGACCGCCCCGGTCACCATCGCCCCGGCCACCACGGCACCCCGCGCGACCGCGCCGCCGACCAGCACGCCGGCGACCAGCGCCACCTCGGAGGCACCCCAGCGCACGTCGAACCAGATCGACCTCGACGTCGGCCTCGTCGACATCTACACGGTCCTCAAGTACCAGCGGGCTGAAGCGGCCGGGACCGGGATCATCCTGTCGGCCGACGGTCGCATCCTGACCAACAACCACGTCATCGCCGGGAGCACGGAGATCAAAGTCGTGGTCGTGGCCAGCGGCAAGGAGTACAAGGCCACCGTCGTGGGCACGTCACCGACCAACGACATCGCCGTCCTGCAACTGGCCGATGCCTCCGGCCTCACGCCGGCCACCCTGGGCGACTCCAGCAAGGTGCAGATCGGTGACGCCATCACCGCGGTCGGCAACGCCGGCGGTGACGGTGGCGAGCCCACCGTCGCCACCGGGCAGGTCACCGACCTCGGCCAGACGATCACCGCAACCGACGAGACCGGCGGCAACCAGGAAACCCTCCACGACCTGATCGAGATCTCGGCCCAGCTGCAGCCGGGTCAGTCGGGTGGCCCGCTCTACAACGCCGCCGGCGAGGTCGTCGGCGTCGACTCGGCCGGCAGCGCGAGCGGTCGCTACCGGGTGCGGGGCAACGAGAGCCGCGGCTACGCCATCCCGATCAACGACGCCCTCGCCCTGGTGCAGAAGATCGAGGCGGGCGTGGCCGGCGACGGCATCACCATCGGCACGCCGCCGCTGCTCGGGGTGAGCGCCCAGAACAGCGCCGCCGGTGAGACCGGCGTGAGCATCGCCAACGTCGTGATCGGCGGCCCGGCGGCCAAGATGGGTCTCGCCGCCGGCGACACGATCGTCGCGATCGACGGCGCCACCATCGCCACCTCCGACGACCTGACCACAGCCCTCCACGCCCACCAGGCCGGCGACAAGGTCAAGGTCAGCTGGGTCGACGCCTCCGGCGCCACCAAGTCGGGCACGGCCACGCTGATCGCCGGCCCGGCCGACTAGGGACACCGGACCGGCCTGCAAAGATCGGTCCATCACCGAGCCGTCCCCCGCCGTCCCCCCTGTCCAGCGCGACGACACGCTCCGCCCCGCGTGCGTCGCGCTGGCCCGCGCCTGCCGGGTGATGGCCCACCGTGGGCTCGTCGAGGACATCCTGGGCCACGTGAGCCTGCGGCTCGGCGGTGACCGGGCGTTGCTGCGCTGCCGGGGGCCGCACGAGCGGGGCCTGCGCTTCACCACCCCGGCCGACATCCGGGTCGTCGACCTCGATGGTCGCGTCCTCGACGACCCCACCGGCGCCTACCAGCCGCCGAGCGAAGCGCCCATCCACACCGAGACCCTGCGCCGCCGGCCCGACGTGCACGCCGTGGTCCACGTGCACCCGCCGGCGATCGTGGTCGCCGCGCTGGCCACCGTGCCGCTGCGGCCGATCTTCGGCAGCTACGACATCCCCGCCGCCCGCCTCGCCGCCGACGGCATCCCCATCCACCCGCGGTCGGTGCTGATCCGCCGGGTCGATCTGGCCGGCGAGATGCTGGCCAGCATGGGCGGCGCGCCGGTGTGCGTCCTGGCCGGCCACGGTCTGGTGGCCACCGGGCCGACGGTCGAGGACGCCATGCTGCGGGCCATCGCCGTCGATCGTCTGGCCCGCATCTCGCTCGCCGTCGTGCAGGCCGGCGGCGAGCTGCGCCCCATCCCCGACGCCGACCTGGCCGAGCTGCCCGACCTGGGCGCATCGTTCAACCGCGACGTGCTGTGGCGCCACCACCTCGCGGTGTTGGCCGCCGACGGCGGCGACCTCACCGATCAGGAGCTCGCCCTGTGATCGACATCGCTGCGCTCACCGCGCCGATCCGCGAGGGTCTCGTGCCGGCCCACATCTACAACGATGCCGCCGTACACGAGCTGGAGGTCGAGCGCATCTTCGGGCGCTCGTGGGTCTTCCTCGCCCACGAGAGCGAGATCGCCGAACCGAACGACTACGTGGTGCGCCACATCGCCGACGACTCGTTCCTGGTGACGCGCGACCGCTCCGGCGAGGTGCACGTGATGTTCAACATGTGCGTGCACCGCGGCATGCAGGTGTGTCGGGCCGAGCGGGGCGCGGCCACGTCGTTCCGCTGCCCGTACCACGCGTGGACCTACGGCAACGACGGCCGCCTGCTGGGCGTGCCCTTCCACGACGAGGCCTACGGCGGTGAGGACGGCCTCGCGCGTGACGGCCAGGCCCTGCTGCCGGCGCCCTCGGTGGCCACGTACAAGGGCCTGATCTTCGCCAGCCTCGATCCCGACGCACCACCGCTCCAGGAGTGGCTGGGCGAGTTCGCCTACTACCTCGACCTCTACGTGGACCAGAGCCCGGCCGGCATGGAGCTCCGGGGCCCGCAGCGCTGGCGGGTGAAGGCCAACTGGAAGATCGGCGCCGAGAACTTCTGCGGCGACAGCTACCACACGCCCCACACCCACGCCTCGGTGGTCGAGATCGGCCTGTTCGGCGAGCCGAAGCCGAACAAGCGCAAGGAGGGCGTGCTGTGGCTGGCCGGCCCCGGTGCCGGCACCACCTACAAGCTGCCGGCTGGCGGCGACCGTGCCGCCGACCCCTTTGCCGCCGGCATGCGCTACGTGGGCTACCCCGACGAGGTCGTGGCCACGACGCGGCAGCGGTGGACGAGCGCGCAGCAGGACCTGGTGGGTCGCAGCGGGTTCATGCCGTCGGCGGCCACGCTGTTCCCCAACCTGAGCTTCGTGCACAACTGGCCCGAGGTGGCCGAGGGCGTGGTGGCGCCGTTCATCTCGCTGCGGCTGTGGCAGCCCATCGGCCCGGACGAGACCGAGGTGCTGTCGTGGTTCGTGGTGGCGGCCGACGCGCCCGAGCGCTTCAAGCACGACTCGTACCGGGCCTACCTGATGTGCTTCGGCTCGTCGGGCATGTTCGAACAGGACGACGTGGAGAACTGGGTGTCCATCACCACCACGGCCGGCGGACGCATGGCCCGGCGCCTGCTGCTCAACAGCCGCATGGGGCTGCGCCACGACGGCTCGGCGGTGGCATCGCCCTACCCGGGGTTCGCCGGGCCCGGCCTCGCCAAGCAGGGCTACGGCGAGGCCAACCAGCGCCACTGGTTGGGGCTGTGGGCCGACGCCCTCGGCACGGCCCCGCCCGTCACGCCGTCGGTGGCGTTCGGCGTGCCCGACGGAGCGCGCTGATGGCGCTGGTGCCGTACACCCACGCCGACCACCAGCTGACCCACCAGTTCCTCGTGGAGGAGGCGCACCTGCTCGACACCCTGCGCTTCGACGACTGGTTCGCGTTGCTCACCGACGACATCACCTACGTGATGCCGGTGCGGGTCACCGCGGTGAAGTCGGTGGACGAATCGACGGTGCAGACGATGCACCACTTCGAGGAGGATCGGTACTCGCTGCGCAAGCGGGTCGACCGCTTCGCCACGAAGTACGCCTGGACCGAAGACCCGCCGTCGCGGCTGCGCCACCACCTCGGCAACGTGCGCACGTTCACCACCGACGACCCCGACACGCTCGCGGTGGAGTCGTCGCTGCTGCTGTTCCGCAGTCGCGGGGACCGCAACGAACCCGATGTGCTGTCGGCCGGCCGGGCCGACCGGTTGCGGCGCACGCCCGACGGCTTCCGGCTGGCGCGCCGCGTCATCACCGCCGATGAGGCCGTGCTGCGCACCCAGAACCTGGCGATGTTCCTGTGAGCAGCGGCGTGCTTGCCGGCCGGCGAGCCCTGCTGGTGGGGGCCGGTTCCGGCATCGGGCGGGCCGTGGTCGACGCCTTCGTGGCCACCGGCGCCAAGGTCGGCGTGCTCGAGCGCGACCCGGCCAAGTGCGCCGAGCTGCGCGCCGCCCATCCCGACGCCGTGGTGGTCGCCGGCGACGCCACATCGCGCCGCGACGTCGAGGCGGCGGTGGACGCCACCGTGGGGCGCTTCGGTGGGCTCGACGTGGTGGCCACGTTCGTCGGCCTGTTCGACTACTACCTCGGTCTCGACCAGTTGACCGACGAGCAGCTCGACGCCGGCTTCGACGAGGCCTACCGCGTGAACGTGAAGAGCGTGCTGCTGACCGTGAAGGCGGCGCTCCCCCACCTGCGCGCGTCTCACGGCAACGTGATCGTCACGGCGTCGACCTCGTCGTTCCAGCCCGGTCGCGGTGGCATCCTGTACGTGGGCTCGAAGTTCGCCGTGCGGGGCACCGTGATCGCGCTGGCCCACGAACTGGCGCCCCAGGTACGGGTGAACGCGGTGGCGCCCGGCGGCACGCTGGGCACCGACCTGCGGGGCCTGGGCGCCCTCGGTCTGGCCGACCGCTCCCTCGGGGCCACGCCCGGCCGCGAGGCCGACCTGGTGGCCCGCACCCCGCTGGCCGTGGCCCTCACCGCCGCCGACCACGCCGCCAGCTACGTGTTCCTCGCCTCGGACGCGGCGCGGGGCATGACGGGCCGCTTCCTGCACCCCGACGGCGGCGCGTCGGTGCGCTGAGCGGCGCGGGCCGATACTGTCCGCCGTCGATCACACGTAGCAGGGGGACCCATGCAGATCACGGCCGCGGTGCTGCGCACGAACGACGGACCCTTCACCGTCGAGGAGCTGACGCTGGGCGACCCCGGCGCCCACGAAGTGCTGGTGAAGATGGTCGCCGCCGGCATGTGCCACACCGACCTGCTGGCGCGCGAGCTGCCGCCCGAGTTCTTCGCCGGCCCCATGGTCTACGGGCACGAAGGCAGCGGCATCGTGGAAGCGGTCGGCACCGGCGTCACCCGCGTGAAGCCCGGCGATCACGTGGTGCTCAGCTTCAACTCGTGCGGCGACTGCCCGGCGTGCAACCGCGGCCGCCTGCCGTACTGCTTGAACTTCAGCCTCCACAACACCTCGGGCCGTCGACCCGACGGCACCTCGTCGCTCACCGACGCCGGCGGCAACGTGGTCGGCTCGCACTACTTCGGCCAGTCGTCGTTCGCCTCGCACTCAGTGGTGGCCGAGCGCTCGGTCGTGAAGGTCGACGACGCCTACGACATCAGCAAGCTCGGCCCGTTGGGCTGCGGCGTGCAGACCGGCGCCGGCGCCGTGCTCAACACCCTCTCGGTGACGCCCGGCTCCAGCCTGGTGATCGTCGGCTCGGGTGCGCTCGGGCTCAGCGCGGTCATGGCGGCCAAGGTCGCCGGCGCCGCCACGATCATCGCCATCGACCGCCACCGGTCGCGCCTCGATCTGGCCACCACCTACGGGGCGACGCACACCATCTCGAGCGACGCGGCCGGCTGGGCCGCCGAGATCATCGGCATCACCGGCATCGGCGCCGACTTCGCCTTCGACACCACGGGCAACGCCGCCCTCGTGCGTTCGGCGTTCGACGGCCTGAACGGCCTCGGGGTGCTCGGCATCGCCGGCGTCGGCCTGGGCGAGCTGAACATCCCCATGTTCGCCATGCTGAGCGGCCGCGTGATCAAGGGTGTGATGGAGGGTGACTCGACCCCGTCGGAGTTCATCCCCCACCTGGCCGAGCTGAACGCGGCGGGCCGCTTCCCGTTCGACCAGCTGATCACCACGTTCCCGTTCGACCAGATCAACGAGGCCGAAGCGGCCAGCGCGTCGGGCGCGGTCATCAAGCCCGTCCTGCTGTTCTGATCAGTCCTTCGCTGCGCTCAGTCCCACGCTGCTCGGGGGCCGCGCCCCCGGACCCCATCGGCACCCGGCTCGCTAGCGCTCGCGCGGTCGCCGGTCCTTCGCTGCGCTCAGTCCCAGGACTTGAGCACGGGCAGCACCTCGGCGGCGAAGAGGCGCATGCTGGCCTCGGCCTCCTCGATGGGGATGCCGCCGAAGCGGAACGCCGGCGCCGCCTCGAAGGGGCCGAGCAGCTCGCGTCGCTGGCGGTAGCGCTCGATGATCTGCGCGGGCGAGCCACTGGCGGTGGCCGACAGGAAGCCGTTCAGGAAGCCCGACGCTCCCATGCGCCGCAGGGCGCCGGCCTTGCCGGCGTAGTCCTCGTAGCCGCGCATGCCGTCGAAGTGGTCGCTCATGATCTCGTAGTGCTCGAGCACGCTCTCGAGGTAGGAGGCGATGTACTGCTTGCCCTTCTCCTCGTGAGCCGCCGGGTCGTCGGTGCAGTAGACGAAGTCGCAGATCAGTGGGGGCGGCGGCTCGGACCCGTGGAACTCGCGGTACAGCTCGCGCCACCGCGTGATGGAGGGCAGGCGCGTCTCCCACTTGCGGTCGGCGAACATGACCATGGCCGCCTTCAGGCGGGCGGCGGCCTCCACCGAGTCCTCCGATGTGGCCACCGCGTACAGGCGGCCCTCGAAGCTGCGTTCGGGCCGGGGCCGGATGGGCGTGCGGGGCTGCTTGTAGTACGGGCCGTCGCCCTCGATGAAGCCGGTCTCGAGCGCTTCCTTCACCATCAGCGAGCCCTCGTCGAAGCGGCCGCGCGACTCGTCCATCTCGATGTCTCGGAAGTGGCTGTACTCGCGGCGCGACAGACCCCGGCCCATGCCGAAGCGCACGCGGCCGCCGGCGACGTGGTCGAGCAGGGCGACCTTCTCGGCCACGCGCAACGGTTCGTTCCACGGCATGATCACCGCCGCGGTGCCGACGTCGATGCGGGTGGTGCGCCCGGCGATGAAGGCCAGCCACTCGGTGTTGTCGGGGCAGAACGAGTAGTCGTAGAAGTGGTGCTCCACCGCCCACACGCAGTCGAACCCGAGGTCTTCGGCGAGCAGACCGAGCCGGGTGTCCTCGGCGTAGACCTGGCCATCGGTGATGTCGTCCCAGCCATGGCTGGAGAACAACGTCTGGATCCCCACATCCATCACGACGCTCCTCGCTGTTGTGTGACCCGCACACTATTCGAATCCGGGTTAGGTTTCACATCCCCTCGGGCATCATCGCCTCGGCCTCGCGGGAACGGGCCACCAGATCGCTCACGATCGGACCGAGCGCGGCGGGGTCCCAGCGGTCGCGGCTGTCGACGAACGGGCCGCGGTGCCAACCCTCGACCACCCCGATGCGCCCGCCCATCACCTCGAACACCTGCCCGGTGACACCGGCCGACTCGCCGCTGGCCAACCAGGTGACGAGGGGTGCGATGTTCTCGGGGTCGGTCCAGTGGAACTCGCCGGCGGTGTGGTCCTGCCCCATGCCCAACGGGATCGTCATGCGGGTGCGGGCGCCCGGGGCGATGGCGTTGACGGTCACGCCGTAGCGGGCCAGTTCCTTGGCGGCGATGATCGTGAAGGCGGCGATGCCCGCCTTGGCCGCGCCGTAGTTCGCCTGGCCGGGGTTGCCGAACAGGCCCGACGCCGACGACGTGTTGATGATGCGGGCGTCGTGGGCCTCGCCGGCCTTGCTCTTGTCCCGCCAGTACTGAGCGGCCACGTGACTCGGCTGGTAGGTGGTGCGCAGGTGGCCGTGCATCACCGCGTCCCACTCCTCCTCGGTCATGTTGGCCAGCACGCGGTCGCGCAGCATGCCGGCGTTGTTGATCAGCACGTCGAGCCGGCCGAAGTGGTCGATGGCGTCCTGCACGAGCGAGCGGGCGCCCTCGGCCGTGCCGACGTCGGCGGTGTTGGCCACCGCCTCGCCGCCCCTCGCCGCGATCTCGGCGACGACGTCGTTGGCGAACTCGGCCGTCCCGCCGGTGCCGTCCACCTCGGCGCCCAGGTCGTTCACCACGACTCGGGCCCCCTGGTACGCCAGCTCCAGCGCGTGCCCGCGGCCGATGCCGCGCCCCGCTCCGGTGACCACCACGACGCGACCTTCGCAGATGCCAGCCATTGTCGACCCCCCGACGTGTTGCTGCCCCCGCCGGAGACGCTAGACCACGCCCGCCGCCGACCGCACGGCCGGTACGACCTCGGCCACGTAGGCGGCCAGCGCGTCGGCGTTCCACGGCGCGCGCAGCGCGATGTTCACGTCGGTCGCGCCGGCGGCGACGTACTCGGCGATGCGGGCGACGGCGTCGTCGGGTGTGCCGAACAGACCACCACCGGCGACCCGGTCGAACATCGGCCCCCACTGCGCCCGCAGCTCCTCCCCCTGCTGCGCCGCCGCCGCCTTGGTGGTGGCGAGGTTGAAGGTCAGGTTGATGCCGCGGCGAATGGCCGACGGGACCCGGCCGGCCTCGGTGGTGCGCGTGTCGAGGATGGCGCTCAGCTCAGCGAAGCGCTCGGGGGTGATGTACGCCGCGTTCCAGCCGTCGGCTTGGCGGGCCACGATGCCGAGGGTGCGCTTCTCCCCGACGCCACCGATGATGATCGGCAGCCGGGCCTGCACCGACGCCGGGAGGCACGACGCGTCCTCCACTCGGAAGTGCTGACCGTGGAAGGTGGTGCGGGGCTGGGTGAGCAGCCCGCGGATGATCTGGGTCGCCTCGTCGAGCATGTCGAGCCGCGTGGGCACGCCGGGGAAGTCGTAGCCGTAGGCCACCGCCTCCTGCTCGTGCCAACCGCCGCCGAGGCCCAGTTCGAAGCGGCCGCCCGAGAGATGGTCGAGGGTCACGGCCGCCTTGGCCAGCACCGCCGGCGTGCGGTAGCCCACGTAGAACACGAGGCACCCGAGCGTGGCGTGGCTGGTGTCGACGGCCATGGCCCCGAGGATCGAGATGGCCTCGTAGTGGTCCATGGTGCCGCCGGCGGGCGGCGCCTCGTACAGGTGGTCCCACACCGACAACCAGTCGAGCGGTTCGTCGAGCTCCTGCCACGTGCGGCGCATGGCGGCCATGCTCATGTTCTGCTGGCCGATGTGGGCACCGAGGCGCAGCGACGGACGAGCCGGTGCGCTCACGCGATGCCGTCCACCGCGAAGGCGCGGGTGGTGCTGGCCTCGAACCGCAGTCGCTTGAGCGGTTGGTAGTCGGGGTCGGCCATGAACGCCCGGATGGCGTCACGGCTCGGGAAGCGGAAGATGATCAACCGGTGGGGCTCGAAGTCGCCCTCGAACACCTCGGCCTCACCACCCCTCGCCAGGTACTCGCCGCCGTGCTTGGCCACGAAGGCCCCGACGCCCTCGCGGTACACGGCGAACTTCTCCGGATCGGACACGTCGATGTCGACGACGAAGTAGGCGGTCATGATGCGAAAGGTAACCGCCCGCCGGTGAACGGGTGAACCGTTCGACCCTCGCCACGAGCACGCTCTCGATGATCGGGAGTGCGGTGGCGCCGAGGCGCCCCGCTCCCCGCCGGGCGGCAGTCGTGCGCGCCGACGACGTTCTTCGGCTACGTGATCTCGGTGCCGTCGGGGCGGTAGGTGTGCCAGTAGCCCTCGTCGTCGCGCCGCACCCGGAAGCCACGCTGCCTGGCGCGGTTGTGGCCACGGCACGCCGGGGCGCCGTTGTCGGGTCTGGTGTGGCCCTCGTCGGTCCATTGCGTCAGATGGTCGGTGTCGCACCATGACTCGGGTTGGTCGCAGCCCCGCTGCGTGCAGTGCGTGGCGACCCAACGGACGGCGTCACGGGCACCGTTGCGGAAGAACCGTGAGCGCCGCCCGAGGTCGACGGGTACGCCGATGGAGTCGAAGACGATGCGGCGCGTCGTGCCCACAACGGCAGCGGCGAAGACGTCGGCAGGGTGCAGCACGACGCCGTCGCTCGTGACGCACCAGCGCGACAGCGGGTCTGGCGGCTGGTAGTCGGGTTTCAGCTCGACCATGCCGCGGTGGGCGAGGTGCTCCATCCATGTGCCCATGTCGCAGGCCAGATGCACGCTCGGCTCCGGGCGCTGGGCGTCGGCCGGGGTGCATGCGGCGGCGAGGAAGATGGCGTGCAGCACGTCGAACCGGCGCTGGTCGTCGGTGCGGGGCAGCTCGGCCGAGCCGGTGGCCGCGGCCTCGGCCCGGTCGGTGAGCAGTTCGGCCTTCACGAACTCGTCGAAGATCTGCTTCATCTCCGCACCGGCCAACGCACCGCCCACGGCCTCGACGTGAACGACGCCGTCGGTGACCTGGACACGGGCGCGACGCCGGGCGACCGTGGCCTCCCGCTCGCGGAATGCGCCGTCGGCGTCGGCGAACTGCTCCCAGTAGCGCGCGGCCCGGGCGAAGTCGTCGAAACCGACCTTCGTCGCCAGCTCCAGGAAGAGCGGCACGAACGGCACGATCCCGTCGCCGCATCGCGGGTTGGCCGCGCCGCGTGCCAACGCATCGACCTGGGCGAGGCCGATGTGACCGTCGACGAGGGCCTGTCCGACGGCGGGCGCCAGCTCGAACAACCTGGCCCGGCGCTTGGCCCGCAACGCCTCTGCGCTCGACCAGTTCCCCGTCGAACGCATCCAGCCGCGCGCGTTCAGGTGGGCGTCGGCCGCCCAGGCCCGGCGGCGATCGACCTCACCGGCCACCACGGCGAGCTCGGCTTCGGCCCAGCGGCGGAGCGCATCGGCGGCGCGGAACCGGTCGTCCAGCCCGGCGTCGGCGTCGGCGTGCACGGTGCGTCGCAATCGTTCGAACGCTGTGTCGGCGAGTGACGGCCGATCGATGATCTCGTCGAGGGTGATCATGCCAGCCACAGTAGAGAGAGGGTGTGACGGAGTTTCCAGCTTCGGGCGCCCCGGACCTCAGCGCGAAAGATCTTCGAGCGCGCCACGAAGGGCTCGGGCACCCGGCGCTCCGCTACGGCTGGCGTTGCCACGAGCGGAACGCATCGCGGTCGCCGCCCGCGTCGATCACGGGGACCACGCCCGCCGGCGTAACGGCACGGATGAGCTCTTCGGCCGCGAGGCCACGGCCGATCGCACGCGCCAAGGTCTCCAGCGCGATCTGGTCGCTCACACCCTCGACGGGCACCACCTACGACGCGTCGCCCATGGCCGCCAACGCCCGCGTCGTCGCCTCCGTGGCCGCCGCCGGGCCGCTCACGTAGCCGTCGGGCACCGCGCTCACAGCCAGGCCACGGGGTCGAACGGGCCGAGGACGTCGTCGAGCGGCGGCGGCGGCGGTGCCGGCGCGAGGATCGTGAGCCGCGTCGTCGCGCGCGTCAGCGCGACGTACAGCCGCGCCAGGCCTGTCGCACCGGGCGACTCGGCGACGATGGCCCACGGGTCGACCACGACCACGCCGTCGAACTCCAGGCCCTTGGCCGCCACGGCGTCGAGGTACCCGAACCCGTCGCCCGTGAGGTACGTGGGCGCGATGACGGCGACGAGACCGCGGCCCACCTCGCGGCGCACCTCTTCGGTGGCGGCGGCGATGTCGGCCACGCGCAACGGCCGTCCGCCACTGTGCACGCGCCGCGGGCCGTACCCGGCCGACCGGGCCGAACGCGCCGGGCTCAGGTGGGGGGCAAAGTGGGCCAGCAGGCGACCGGCCACGTCCATGAACTCGACGGGCGTGCGGTAGTTCACCGTGAGCTGGTGGCGCGACACCGACGACGACACGACGCCGAGCGACTCGACGATGCGGTCCCACGTGGCCGCCGCGCCGGCGCGCACGGCCTGCGCTTCGTCGCCGGCCAACGTGAACGCCGCGGTGGGGCAACGGCGGGCGACGGCTCGCCACTGCATGGGCGACAGGTCCTGGGCTTCGTCGACCACGACGTGGCCGTAACGGGCGTCGGCGGGGCGCAACGACACCACGTCGTCGACCTCGAACTGGTTGGCGATCTCCTCGTACACACCGTGCAGTTCGTTGGCGGCGGCGTCGCCCATGAGCCTGGTGGTGGCGAACGCCTTCTTGCACTCGCGGCAGTGCAGCCGGTCGCTCCCCGACGCGTCGCCGGGCACGTAGTCGAGGGCCCGACCGCAGTTCGGGCACTCCGGCAGCCGCTCCTCGAGGATGCGTTCGGCCACATGGTCGGGGCGCCGCCGGCCGCGCCGGCCCGTGCGCCGCGGCGCGGGCAGCGGGCCGACGAGCACGGCCGCCTCGTCCAGGAGGGCCACGTCGGGCTCGCTCCACCCGTCGGCACCGTCCCCCGATGCGGGGAACGCCGCGATCTCGTCGCCGGTGAGGATGTCGCGCCCGACGTGGGCGCGGTGCGTCGGCGACGTCAGCAATCGCCGCACGACCATCTCGGGCGTGAGCAGGGGCCACATGGCGTGCAGCGTCTCGGTGAGCGCAGGCCGGTCGATCACGTCCAGGAGCGGGGGCGCGTTGCGCACACCGTCGGGACCGATGCGACCCACGCGCTGGTCGCGTTCAAGCGCGTCGCGATAGGCGTCCCCGAGGCGTTCGAGCAGCAGGCGCTCCACCACGGCGCGCCCGCCGTTGTGGGTCCGGGCGCGACGGCGGGTTGCGGTGACGATGGCGGCGAGATCGGGGTGGTCGACCTCCAGGCGCAACCGACCCGCCCACAGCGTGATGCCGGCCTGCGGCGCCCGTTGGCGAGCGCGCACGGCGCGGGTGAGCACGTCGACCATGCGCAGGTCGCCCTTCACGGCGGCCACCGCCGGCGGGTCGACACGCGTCACCTCGATCGGGGGGCCGAGATCGGCGGGCGTGGCCAGCACCACGCGGTCCTCACCGAGCGACGGCACGACGTCTTCCACGTAGCGCAGGAACGTGGAAGACGGCCCGACGAACAGCACGGCGCTGGCCAGCCGCGACCGTTCGGCATACAGCAGGTACGCGGCGCGATGGAGCGCCACCGCGGTCTTGCCGGTGCCCGGCGCGCCCTGCACGACGGTGACGCCACCGCCCGGGCGTCGGATCACCACGTCCTGCTCGGCCTGGATGGTGGCCACCACGTCCTGCATGCGACCGGTGCGTGGCGCGTCGAGGGCGGCGAGCAGTGCGCCCTCACCCACCAGCGACAGACCCGCCTCGCTCGCCGCCCCCACGTCGAACACCTCGTCGTCGAGGTCCGCCAGCTCACCGTCGCGCCAGCGGAAGTGCCGCCGCCGCACCACCCCCATCGGGTCACGGGGCAACGCCCGGTAGAAGGGAGCCGCGGCAGGTGCACGCCAGTCGACCACGAGCGGGTCGCCGTCGCCATCGTTGATGGCCAAGCGGCCGACGTAGAGGCACGTGCCATCGGCCAGGTCGAGCCGGCCCACCAGCAGCCGGTCCTTGGCGATGTCGAGGGTCGCCAGCCGTCGGCGGGCGTCGGCGATGGCGCTGTCGCGCTCGAACAGCTGCTGGGCGTGCCTCGACTCGGTGAGCAGGCGCGTCGTGCTCACCAGCTCCTCGGCCGCCCTTCGCAGCGAGACCACGCGGTTGTAGGCGGCTTCGAGATAGGCCCGCTCGCGGAGCAGCTCCTCGTCACCGGCCACCCCACGATCTTCGTTGCGGCGGGCCGCCGGCGCAACCGCACCTGCGGCGACCGGCAGGGTCGTGCTCACGTGGCGTCGTGGAAGATGATCCCCAACGTGTCGTCGTCGAGCAGACGACCGAGCGATGCGCCCACCGCGGCCTCATCGATGCTCACGCCGCCTCCAGTTCGAGAAGCACGCGCTTGGCGTCGAGCCCGCCGAGGTAGCCACCGAGGCTGCCGTCGGCCCGCACGATGCGGTGGCACGGCACCACCACCGGCAACGGGTTCGTGGCGCACGCCGTACCCACGGCGCGGACCGCCTTCGGGTTGCCCACCCGTTGGGCCAGGTTGGCGTAGCTCGCGGTCTGGCCGTACTGGATGTCGGGCAGGTGGTGCAGGACCGTGCGCCGGAACCCGTCCGAGAGCCGCCAGTCGATGACGACGTCGAACGCGCGGCGGGTGTGGGCGAAGTACTCCTCGAGCTGGCGGGCCACCGCGTCGAGCCGTGCCGGTGCATGCAGCACGCGTGGGCTGATGCGATCGGCCAACGTCTGCAGCACGGTGTCGTGGTCTTCACGAGCGAAGGCCACGCGTACGAGGCCGTCGGTGGTGGCGGCGAGCAGCAACGGGCCGACGGGCGAGTCGACGCTGCGGTAGGCGACGTCGACGAGGTGGTCGGCGTCGGCCCCGCGGACCAGCCGGTCGCGCAGGCGGGCCAGATGGGCGGCATCGGTGGCGGGGAGGTCGTGCAGCGCCTGCACGAGGAGGTCGTCGTTCATGAGCGGGGTCCCTTCGCAGTGGTGGAGGTGCCGGCGTAGCTGCGCCGCAGGGCGGCGATGCCGTCGGCCGCGGCGCGGCGGGCGGCGTCGGCCGAGCCGCCTACGATGGCGGCGACATCGGCGTAGGGCAGGCCGACGAGGTAGTGGTAGGCCACGGCGTGGCGCTGCTTGTCGGGCAGCGCGGCGACGGCGCGGGTGAGGTCGCCATGGTCGTCGTCGACGACCGAGGTCGCTCGCTCGGGTGGTGCAGGGGTGGGCACGGCCCGCCGGGCCCGGGCCCGACCGAGGTCGATCGCCTTGCGATGGGCAATGGTGACCAACCACGCCTCGACGTTGGCGTCGCCCGGCAGTGCCGGGTACACCCGCAGCGCGGCGAGGAAGGTCTCGGACCACCCGTCGTCGGCGTCGACCGGGTCGAGCACGGCCCGACACACCCGCAGCACGGTGGCGCCGTGACGCGTCACGATCTTCTCGAACGGCTCCTTGATGGTCACACACTAGAGACGTCGCTCGTACGGGGAACGTGAGATCGATCGACGGAAATGTGCCGTCCGACCAGGGAAACCGGCGATGGTGCCCTAGGGTCCGCGCTGGTCATGCCCGTGGCGTGACTGGAAAAGGAGCCACACACATGAAGAAGCCAAGCCTTCGCACCCTCGGCACCGTCCTCGGCAGCATGGCCATCGGCGC
>JANMAT010000194.1:0-26003 GCA_031359995.1 Actinomycetes bacterium | reverse complement strand
GACTCGCGATCTCCGGCAGCACCACCCACTACCTCATCGCTCATTCGCCGGTGCCGGTCTTCGTGACCCACCGCGGACACCCCGAGGAACTACTAGCCGAGGTGTTCCTGACGGGCGCGTCCGAGCACAACTGAAGCCTTTTGGGGTGGGGGTCCAAATCGGCCTCAACTAACGGTGCCGGGGGTGGTCCGCGTGCGCACGCCGTCCGCTGCGTAGCTTCCGAGCTGTCGAGGAACGGTAGCGAGGAGCAAACGGCGTGCGCGTCAGCAAGGTAGTGCGAGCGGTCTGCGGGTCGATCGCGAGGTGGTGGTGATGGGGGCCGAGGTGGTCGGTGGCGGGCGGCCGGTGGTGCGGGTGCATGTGCGGCCCAAGGCCCGTCGGCGGGGCTGGTGTGGGCGGTGCGGTGAGCGGGCGGCGTGGTTCGACAACGGTGAAAGGGTGCGGTCGTGGCGGCATCTCGATGCCGGGTTCGCCATGGTCGAGCTCGTTGCGTTGGCCCGCCGAGTGGACTGCGCTGGGTGTGGTCCGACGGTCGCGGCGATGCCGTGGGCTCGTCATGCGTCGGCGTTCACCCGGGCGTTCGAGGATGTGGTGGTGCACGACGCGATCGTGGGGAACAAGCAGCCCGCCGCGTATCGCTACGCGATCTCGTGGCGGGCCGTGAACAACATGTGTACCCGCCTGGCTGAAGAAGCCCTCGGTCGGGTCGATCTCCTCGACGAGCTCGTGGCGATCGCGATCGATGAGGTCAAGTACAAGAAGGGCCACCGCTACCTCACGGTCGTGTGCGATCACGTCACCGGCCGGGTCGTGTGGGCCGCCAAGGGCCGCTCGAAAGAGACCGTCGGGAAGTTCTTCGATGCGTTCGGCGATCGGGCCGCCAGCTTGGAGTTCGTCACCGCGGACGGGGCCACCTGTATCACCGATGTTGTCGCCGAGCGGGCCCCCGACGCGGTCGTGTGCCTGGACACGTTCCACGTGATCGGCTGGGCGACCACCGCGCTGGACGAGGTCCGCCGCCAGGAATGGAACACGCTCCGTCAGGCTGGGCGTGCCAAAGCGGCCAAGGAGTTCAAGGGCCTGCGGTTCCTGCTGCGGCGCAACTAGGAGCACCTCACGATGAGCCAACGCGAGGTGATCTGGGCTCTCGAGGGAGCGAACCGGCGAGCGTTCCGGGCGTTCCAGTTGAAAGAAGAGCTCCGCGACATCCTCGGGCTCTCGCTCCTCAAGGCCCGCCTGGCCCTCGATGACTGGCTGCACTACGCGTCACGTTCGAAGCTCGCCCCGTTCGTGAAACTGGCCCGCACCATCCGGGTCTACCGGGACTCGATCGAAGCGACGATCGGATCACCGCCGCATGACCCCCGGCACGATCAGTTGTCCCGCTTTTCGCTACTTGCCCCAGAACAGTCGGTGCTGCGTGGAGCCCGGCGGCAGGTCAGTGACGTCACTTCGCGCTCGAAAGCGGCGCGACGATGTTGGATTGCCGGAGCTGACCTGGACCCCTAGCTCGCTAGCGCAACAGTGGTCCCATCACACTGGCGGAACTCCTGTTAAGTGGTCCCATGCCACTGGCGGGCGACATCCACCAACTGTGGGGCCCCGACACAGCCGCCATCCTCGACAACCTCGCACCCGAACCGGGAAGCGCGCTCGCTGCGGCCGTTGCAGCGAGTGAGCCGTGGCTGCCAATCGCAATCGGCGGGCTCGCGCCCCAATGGGCCACCGATCTAGAACCCGAAGCCGTCGCTCAACTCCATGCCATTGCGCACTACCGCCAACGTTGGAGTGTGACCAGCACCGAACCCCTCGGCGCGTCAGCGACCGACCCGCGAGCGGGGCCGGCGCGGCGGCTCCTCGTCGAACGACCCACGACCCTCTCTCCCGAACGGCTACGTACAGAAGTCGCCACGAGGAGTGACCTCGCAGTGGAACTGCCGTAGCTGCCGGCCACGCTTGCCCTCCTGTTGGAGAGCGCAATTGGACGCCGCCGCGACGAGCGACTGTCGTTGTCGACTCATGGAGATCGCTCGTAGGTGGTGCGCCGTCCTGGCCCACCGTGTTGGGTCACGAGGCCGGCCGAGCGCAACGGCGTGAGTCGTTTGCGGACCGCGTTGACGGAGATGGCCAGCTGCTCGGCGAGCTCACCGACTGTCTTCGGGGTCGTCAACAGTTCGAGCAGTTCGGATTGTTCAGTTCCGATGCGGCGCGACGGTCCGGTCGGTGAGGCTGGTCGCTGGGCCGACTGTCGTCGGATCGTGACGGTGAAGGTGATGCCCTGGTCGTAGAAGTCGAGGTCGGGCATGCCGGCGTCTCGCACTGCAGCGAGGGCTGCGGGGATGCCGCTGGCGAGCGCCTCGACGACGTTGCCGTCGGTGGTCCGGATGAACTTGCAGATGTCGACGAGCCGTCGGTTGCGAGCAGACCTCAACGGGTGGATTCCGAGCCGATCTGCAGTGACGCCGTAGAGTCCGCCGGGGTTTGTCAACCGGAACGCGTCTGGGGTGAGGCGGCATTCGATCGAGCGCGACGTCGACCATTCGGCGAGGTCCCGGTGTACGAGCGCGTTGGAGATCAGTTCTCGAACGGCGACGGCGGGTGGGTCGAGGAACTCGCGGACGTGGCCGCTCGCAGGGTCAGTGACAAGTCGCCGACGGCTGTTGCGCGCAGTCCAGGCCACGGCATCGTCGAGCATCGCTGCGATCGGGCCGGTGAGGGTCGCCTCGTCAAGTGCACGAACGGAGGTGTTCGACGTGTCCGGCAGCGATGCGATGCGAATCGCGTAGTGAGGGAGGAACTGTTGAGGGTATTCCCCGAGCGCAATCAGTCCGGCGACGGTCGGCTCACCGGTGTTGACGACGACACCAGTGCGCCGCAACAGCTCGGCATCATCGCTGATGCGGGCCAACCGACGATCCGATGAGCGCGCCGTGGCGAGGAAGTCGCTGACTCGGTCGGCCTCGAAGTCAGCTGTGGTCGCGCCATCAACTGCACCCTCGTCGCAACGTCGCCGCGATCGATTCGAGAGGAAGGCCTCGATCTCGAGCTGCGACAACGCGTAGTCGCCGTCGGCGAAACGGAGATACGCCTGACCGCTGCGCTTCACGAAGCACGGCTTGGCCGAAGTCGCCAGCTCGCGCACTCGGGCTACCACGACTTCTCCACCCTCGAACCGCCGCAAACTCGTGAACGGTCAAGGCGAAGCGGGGGCTAGGCAACTCGGTGCACCTCGTGGACCACGTGTAGCCCGAGCCACGCGTAGCGGCGCACAGCGTCGGTCAGCACGTACCCGTGAAGGCGGGCGGCGGCGCCGATGGCGTCCAGGTCGCAGCCTTCGCTGAGCACCATCAGCACGGTGGCACCGACGGCCAGGTGGGCCCCGAGCCCATCGAAGAAGCCGTCGAAGTAGCCGAGGTCGATGCCGGCGAACCACGCCCGCTCGGCGTCGTCCGCGGGGTCCTTGCGGTAGTACGGCGGGTTCACGACGACCAGGTCGAAACGGCGATCGCCCAGCGCGGCGAACAGGTCGGACTCGACCACCTCGACGGTGAGGCCGTTGCGCGCCGCGTTGGCCCGCGTCGCGGTCACGGCCGCCGGGTTCACGTCGACCGCGGTCACCACACCACCGGCCTGGGCCGCCGCCAGCGCCAGCAGCCCGCTACCGCAGCCCACATCGAGGACCTGCCGCCCCCGCGGCGCCCGTCGACGGATCTCGTCGGCCAGCACCGTGCTGGAGAAGAACAGACCCGGGTGGAACACACCGACCGGCACCTCCAGCGTGAGCCCGCGCCAGCGCCACGCACCCCGGCGACGGATGGCCCGCTGCGCCACCGGCGCGTAGGCGTGCATCAGCAACCCATGGGCGCGCCGGCGGACGGCGTCGATCGAGCGGGGCACGGTGGGAACGGCGACCGAGTCAGGTCAGCGCGGCGGCGCCGGCTTCGGCGATGCTCTGGTCCTGCTCGGCCGAGCCACCCGACACCCCGATGCCGCCCACGAGGCCACCGCCAGCGCGCAGTCCGACCCCACCACCGAACACGATGAGGCGGTCGGTCTTGGTGATGCCGTGCACGAGGGCGGGCTCGTTCTCGATGGCGCCCCACCAGGCGTGGGTGGGCATGCCCTTGAAGGCGATGACGGAGTACGCCTTGTCGTTGGCGATCGTCAGCGACAGGATCGGTGCGCCGTCCATGCGCGCCGTGAGGACCGGATGGCCGCCCGGATCGCAGATGGCGATGCAGGCGTCCAGTCCGATCTCATCGGCCTTGGCCAGTGCCGCGGCCAGCACCTTCTGGGCGCCAGCCATGGAGATGGCACTGCTCGGGATGGTGTCGCTCATGTTCCCCCTCGGTCGGGGCGCCAGCATGGCATCCCGCGCGCGGTCAGGACATCGCCGCCATCTCGGCGTACGGCGCCGGCACCGCGGTGAGGTTCGGTACCACGGGGCCCGACCGACGCGACTCGCGCGTCAGCGCCAGCGCCGCGGTGCGCACGGCCGGGGCGGCCCGGCTCAGGTCGAAGTGCCCCACGGGACCGGCCACGGCCAAGGCGGCGAGCGGCTGGCCGTCGGGGCCGAGCACGGCGGCACCCACAGCGCACACGCCGATGTCGGCCTCCTCACGCTCGTAGGCCACACCCGAGGCGGCCACGGTGGCCAGCTCCTGCTCGAACAGCGATGGCACCACCATGGTCGACGGCGTGCGTGCGGCGAGGCCGTTGTCACGCACGCGGTGCCATGCATCGGGGGCCGAGAACGCCAGCAGCGCCTTGCCCAGCGCCGTGGCGTGGGCCGGGAGTCGGGCACCGACCCGGGTGGGCACCGACAGCTCGCCCCGCCCGTTCAACTTCGTCACGACGACGACGTCGTCGCCGTCGAGGATGCCGAGCTGCACGGTCAGGTGGGTCGCCTCGTACAGGTCCTCCATGTGCGGCATGGCCAGCTCGCGCAGGCGCTGCCGCGGGTGCACCCGCTCTCCCATCTCGAACAGGCGCAACCCCAGACGGAAACCGCCCGGCGTGACCTCGAGCAACCGGTAGCCGGCGAGCTCGTGGGCCAGGCGGTGCACCGTGGCCTTGGGCAGGCCGGTGCGTGCCCGTAGGGCGGGGAGCCCGAGCACGCTGTCGTCGGGCCCGAAGGCGTCGAGGATCGAGCAGACGCGGCCCAGGACCGAGATCGGTTGGTCACCACTAGCACTGTGTCTCATGAGAGCCCCTCTCCACCTCCCGATCTTCGGACGTCCCCCATCGGCGTCCTAGGGCCGAAGGTCCGGCCAATGGTCGGTCCTGCCCGCGGTGGCCGGCCCGCGGCGCAACTTGAACCGGGGGAACCGGTGGGGCGAGCATGCGCCATGCGCGTCGCCGAAGCCCGGCCCCTGCCCACCAGCATCGACTCGCGGAGCGAGCACTTCCAGCGCAACCGCGCCGACATGCTCGAGCTCCTCGACACGGTGAACGACCAGCTCAGACTGGCCGCGGCGGGCGGTGGGCCCACGTCCCACGCCCGGCTGGCCGCCCGCGGCAAGATGCCGATCCGAGAGCGCGTCGCGCTGGTGCTCGACCGCGACTCGCCCTACCTGGAGATCAGCCCGCTGGCGGCGTGGGGCTCGGACTTCGCCGTGGGCGGCGGCGTGCAGACCGGCATCGGTGTGATCTCCGGTGTCGAGTGCGTGGTCCATGGCAACGACCCGTCGGTCCAGGCCGGCGCCATGACCCCGTTCAGCGTGAAGAAGCTGATGCGGGCGCTCGAGGTGTCCCGCCAGAACCGGCTGCCCTACGTGCAGTTCGTGGAATCGGCCGGCGCCGACCTGCGCGGCGACCCCGATCCCGAGCGCACGATGCGCACCGGCACCACCCACTTCGGCGAGTCGGGCCGCATGTTCTACGAGATCACCGAGCTGTCGAAGATGCGCATCCCGACGGTGTCGGTGGTGTTCGGTTCGTCCACCGCCGGTGGCGCGTACCAGCCGGGCACGAGCGACTACAACATCTTCATCCGCAACCAGTCGAAGGTGTTCCTCGGTGGACCGCCACTCGTGAAGATGGCCACCGGCGAGGACGCCGACGACGAGGAGTTGGGCGGTGCCCAGATGCACTCCGAGATCTCCGGTCTCGGCGACTACCTCGCCAACGACGAGATCGACGCCATCCGCCTGTGCCGAGACGTGGTGTCGCACCTCAACTGGCGCAAGGCGGGGCCCGGCCCGTCGCTGTCGGCCGATGCGCCCATCCACGATGCCGAGGATCTGCTCGGCATGGTGGCCAAGGACCTGCGCCAGCCCCTCGACATCCGCGAGGTCATCGGCCGCGTCGTCGACGGCTCGCGCTTCGAGGAGTTCAAGGCCCGCTACGGCAGCACGCTGGTGTGCGGGTGGGCCTCGATCCACGGGTTCCCCGTGGGCATCCTGGGCAACAACGGCGCGCTGTACTCCGAGTCGGCCGAGAAGGCCACCCAGTTCATCCAGCTGTGCAACCAGATCGATGTGCCACTGCTGTTCCTGCAGAACATCACCGGCTTCATGGTCGGTCGCGACTTCGAGCACTCGGGCATCGTGAAGAACGGCTCGCTCATGATCAACGCCGTGTCGAACTCGACGGTGCCGCACATCACGGTGATCATCGGGGCGTCGTACGGTGCCGGGAACTACGGCATGTCGGGGCGCGGCTTCAACACCCGATTCACCTACGTGTGGCCCACCGCCAAGATCGCCGTGATGGGCCCCAAGCAGATGGCCGGCGTCATGTCGATCGTGTTCAAGGCCCAGGCGGCCCGGTCGGGTCAGCCCTTCGACGAGGACGCCGATGCGCAGCGGGCCGCCTTCGTCGAGCAGTGGGCCGAGCAGCAGTCGCTCGGCCTGTACGCCACCAGCCGCGTCTCCGACGACGGCATGATCGACCCGCGTGACACCCGCGACGTGATCGGCATGAGCCTGTCGGCCTGCCACTCCAACGTCGTCCAGGGCGCGCCGAACTTCGGGGTGTTCCGGCCATGAGCACGTCACGCACCATCACCAAGCTGCTCGTCGCCAACCGCGGCGAGATCGCCCGGCGCATCATGCGCACCGCCCACGAGATGGGCATCGCCACCGTGGCCGTGTACGCCGACGACGACGCCGACGCGCCCTTCGTGCACGAGGCGGGCGAGGCGGTGGCCCTCGACGGCCAGGACGCCACGTCCACCTACCTCGACGTGGCCAAGGTGCTCGCGGCCGCCGCCCGCACGGGCGCCGACGCCGTGCACCCGGGCTACGGGTTCCTGTCCGAGAACGCCGCCTTTGCCACCGCGGTGGGCGACGCCGGGCTGGTGTGGGTGGGCCCGCCCCCGGCGGCAGTGGCGGCCATGGGCGACAAGCTCACGGCCAAGCGCATGGCCATCGCCGCCGGCGTGCCCACGTTGCCCATGGCCACGGACCCGACCGACGCCGGCACGGTCGGCTTCCCGCTGCTGGTGAAGGCGTCGGCCGGCGGCGGGGGCAAGGGCATGCGCGTCGTCCAGGACGCCGCCGCGCTGGCCGAGGCGGTCGGCGCCGCCCAGCGAGAAGCCCGGTCGGCCTTCGGCGACGGCACCGTGTTCCTGGAGCGCTACGTCAAGCGGGCGCGCCACATCGAGGTGCAGGTGCTGGGCGACACCCTGGGCACGATCGTGCACCTGGGCGAGCGCGAGTGCTCCATCCAGCGGCGCCATCAGAAGGTCGTCGAGGAGGCCCCGTCGCCGGCCATCTCGGCCGAGACGCGCGCCAGCCTGGGCGCGGCCGCCGTGGCCATGGCCGCCGCCGTCGGCTACCACAACGCCGGCACGGTCGAGTTCCTGTTCGACGACACCTCGGGCGAGTTCTTCTTCCTCGAGATGAACACCCGCCTGCAGGTGGAGCACCCCGTCACCGAGATGGTCACCGGGCTCGACCTCGTGCGCGAGCAGCTGCGCGTCGCCCAGGGCGAGGCCCTCGGCTACGGCCAGGACGACGTCACCCTCACCGGTCACGCCGTCGAGGTCCGCCTGTACGCCGAGGACCCGGCCAACAACTTCCTGCCCGCGGCCGGCCCGGTGGCCGTGTGGCAGCCGGCCACCGCACCCGTGGTGCGCTTCGACTCGGGCATCGAGGCCGGGCTGGTCATCGGCACCCGCTTCGACCCGATGCTGGCCAAGGTGATCGCCCACGCGCCCACTCGACGCGAGGCGGCGCTCAAGCTGGCGCTGGCCCTGGAGCGCACCCGCATCGGTGGCCTCACCACGAACCGCGACTTCCTGGTGGCCACGCTGCGCCACGAGGGGTACCTGTCCGGCGACACGACCACCGACTTCATCGAGCGCTACGCGCCGGCCGGCCAGCGCGTGCCGAGCGCCGGCGAGCGCGACGCCGCCGCCATCGCCGCCGCGCTGTGGCAGCAGGCCCGCAACCGTTCGGCGGCGAGCGTGCTCACGACGCTGCCGTCGGGCTTCCGGGTGTCGGCCACGCCGCCCCAGCGGTTCGAGCTGGTGGACGGCACCGTCGAGTACGCCCGCCAGCGCGACGGCAGCTTCACCGCCGTGGTGAACGGCACCACCCATCGGGCCCTGGTGCTGGCCGCCGATCGCCTCGCCATCGATCTGAGCGTCGACGGTCACCGCCTGCACGTCGCAGTCACCGCGCTCGAGGGTCGCTACCTCGTGCAGCTTCCTTCCGGCGCGGTGGAGCTCGCGGTGGTCGACCGCTTCCCGCGCCCGGTGGACGAGGGCCCATCGGGCGGCCTGGTGGCGCCCATGCCCGGCCGCATCCTGGAGGTGCGTGCCGTCGTGGGCGACGCGGTCACGGCGGGGCAGGTGCTCGTGGTGATGGAGGGCATGAAGATGGAGCACCACCTGTCCACGCCGAACGACGGCGTGGTGGTGGAGGTGCGCGTCGCCGTCGGCGACCAGGTCGACAACGGCGCCGTGCTCGTGGTCGTCGAGACCGACGGGACCGCCGCGGGCTGACCGCCCGGGAGGTCCCCTGCCGCTCAGGGGCGGGGACCGAACTCGGGTCCGGCTCGGCGCCCGCGCTTGACCTCGTACACGCCGGGCAGGGTGGCCAGGGCGACGACGTGGTCGAACAGTTCGACGGCGGCGGCACCGGTCGGCGGCGGCGACACGATGGGACCGAAGATGCCGACGCGGGGCTCGCCGAAGGCCATGACGGGCGAGCCGATGTCGGGACCGGCGAGGTCGACCGCCTCCTGTGTGGAGCCCTCGACGACGACGTCGAGGGTGTCGTCGTCGAGGGCCGGCGACCACCCACCGGCCCCCACCGCGCCGACCACCTCGTGCACCAGCGCCTCGGTGCCCGGCGTTCCGTCGTGGAAGGTCCGGGCGCCGTACTCGGTGTAGAGCGCGGCGATCAGGTCGTTTCGGCCCGCGGCGCGCAGCGCGGCGATCATCCGGTGCACCCGCTTCGCCGCGTCCATGGGCGCCCGGTACTCCTCGGGGATCTCCCGACCGGCGTTGAGCACGCCGAGGCTCATGTTGCGCCACTCGATGGCGACGCGGCGCGCCTCGGCGGCCTCGGTGAGCCAGCGCGACGTCATCCACGTCCAGGGGCAGGCGGGATCGAAGAAGAACTCGACCGATGTCGGGGTGGGCATGGTGGACCTCCGGTGGTGCGGTGCCCGCAGTGTGCCCGTACGAGACCCCGGGCGGCAACGGGGCGACCCGTCGGCGCCCGCCCTGACCGCGCTAGAACGCGCCGTCGGCCCGCAGGCGTTCGATGTCGTCCCAGCTGTAGCCCAGCTCGAGCAGGATCTCCTCGGTGTGCTGGCCGAGCTCGGGCGCCACGGCGCTGGGGGTGGCCGGCGTGTCCGAGAAGCGCACGGGCGACCCGACCATGTGGGTGGTGCCGAACTCGGGGTGCTCGACTGGCACGATGTACCCGTTCACGAGGGCCTGGGGGTCGGCGGTGACGGCGTCGTAGGAGCGCACCGGGGCGAACCGCTGACCGGCGGCCCGCAGGCGCACGTGCCAGTCGGCGCTGGTGCGCTTCAGAAACGCCGGGCGCAGTTCGGCGAACAGCTGCTGCTTCACGTCGGCGGTCATGAACATGGCCTCGAAGCGCGGGTCGTGGTTCAGGTCGGGCCGTTCGATGGCGTCGTAGAACGCCTGCTTGTTGGCCGGCGGCACGCCCACCATGGCCACCCAACCGTCGGCGGTCTGGAAGATGCCGTAGATGGCGTGCAGCAAGGGGTGCCCCTTGCTCGACCGGCCCGGAAGCTCGCCGGTGATGAAGTAGCTCGTGTACTCCGAGGTCTGGGCGAAGATCTGGCCACCGAGCAACGACACGTCGAGCCGTTGCCCACGGCCCGTACGGCCCCGGGCGAGCAGGGCGGCGAGGATGCCGGCGACCATGTTCTGCGACGCGATGTGATCGGCGATGGTGACACCCACCGGGGTCGGGTCGCCGTCGGCCATGCCCGTCGACATGATCAGCCCACCCGACGCCTGACCGGCGAGGTCGGCACCCTCACGCTCGGCGTCGTCGCCGATGGGGCCGAACGCCGACCCGGCCGCGTACACGAGGCCGGGGTTGATGGCCGACAGCTCGTCGTAGCCGATGCCCCAACCTTCCATCGTGCCGGGCTTGAAGTTCGAGATGACGACGTCGACCGTGGCCACGAGCTCCTTGAACGCCTCGACCCCACCGGGCCGGCGCAGGTCGAGCGTGATCGAGCGCTTGTTGCGATTGCACCCCTGGTAGTACGGCGCCTTGCGCATGTCGCCGCCGGGGAAGATCCAGCGGGACTGGTCGCCCAGGTTGGGCAGCTCCACCTTGATGACGTCGGCCCCGAAGTCGGCCAACATCAGTCCGGCCTGCGGGCCCTGCACGAGCAGCCCGAGGTCAGCGACCCGTATCCCGTCCAGAGCCCCCATGGGCCGGACTGTAGTGGAGCGACCGTGCGACCGGACGAGGCGTCGGGTCGCCAGGGTCAGCGGGCCGGCACCGCCACGGGCGGGCGGTTCTCGACGGCGTTCCACATCGCCTCGTCGGGCGTGGCCGCGACCTTCGGGTACACCGCCGGCGGGTAGCCGAGGTTGGGTTTGGTCGGGTCGATGGGCGGGTTCTTCAGGGGCTCGGCCGGGCGCTCGTAGTCGGCCGGGCTCAGGAAGCGCTGGAGGTCGGCGGCGTCGATGCCGGCGAGCTGCTGCACCTCGGGGTCGATCCACGCCCGCTCGTCGATGTGGCCGCCCGTGGCGATCTCGAGGCACAGGCCCTCGGGCCCGGCGAAGTACATCGACTTGCACATGCCGTGGTCCATCGGCCCGATGACGACGATGCCGCGGCTGCGGATGCGGTCGCGCAGAGCGAGCAGGTCGTCGAGCGAGTCGACGCTGAAGGCCACGTGCTGCATGGTGCCGGCGGGCATGGCGCCGGCGGCGGTGCCGGCGTGGGTGGTGCCGATCTCCATCGTGTCGCTGTTGTCGGGGTGCTGCACGAACGCGACGTAGGACGAGCCGCTCAGCTCGATGAACCCGTGGAAGGTGTTCTCGACGCCGTGCATCCAGTACAGCGCCTTCAGCTCGCCGCCGAGCACGTCGGTGAAGAACTCGATCTGCTTCTTGATGTCCTTCGTGCTGATCGCCAGGTGGTGGACGCCGTTCGGGTGCAGTGCCATGTTCGTAGCCTCCTCGGGGCTGTCGGGTTCGTCAATGCCTCACGCTTGAGCGCGGCCGCCCGCGCCGCGCACGACGTCACGGAACGGCTGGTCGCGGTCGACCTGGGGCTCCTTGGGGAGACCCAGGACCTGCTCGCCGATGATGTTGCGCTGGATCTCGTCGGTGCCGCCGGCGATCGACTGTGCGGGCGTCGACACCAGGATCTCGGCCACGACGCCGTCCATGGTGGCGTCGGGGCCGTTCAGCAGCCCGCTGGCCCCGGCGATCACGGTGTGGGCGATGTGGGCGGCGCGGGCCACGTTGCTCAACCCGAGCTTGCCGAGCGAGCCCTCGGCGCCCGGCTCGCGGCCCAGCCGACGGGCGGCAGCGGCCCGCTGGGCCGTCCACTGCCCGGTGCGGTACACGCTGAGCGCCCTGGTGATGGCCTGGCGCACGAGCGGGTCGTCAGCGACGCCGCGCTGGCGGGCGTGCTCGATCATCAGGTCGGCCCTACCGGCGCGCTGCGGGTACCACGAGTACACCTGGAAGTAGTCCTCGGCCTCGGCGCGCGCCTCGTCCACGCAACGGCCCGATCCGTTGAGCTTGGGCCTCGACATGGCGCCGAAGCGGCGCTCGTGGGCCAGCGTGCTCAGGGCCACCCGCCAACCTTCGCCCGGTGCGCCCACCACATGACTCACGGGGATGCGGGCGTCGGTCATGAAGACCTCGTTGAAGCTGCTGTGGCGGTTCATCTGGTGCAGCGGCCGCACCTCCACGCCGGGCTGGTGCATGGGGAGCACGAAGTAGGTGATGCCCTTGTGCTTGGGTACCCCCCAGTCGGTGCGGGCGAGGAGCATGCCGTAGTCGGCGTGGTGGGCGCTGGTGTTCCACACCTTCTGGCCGTTCACGATCCACTCGTCGCCGTCACGGTCGGCGCGGGTCATGAGGCCGGCGAGGTCGGAGCCGTTGGTCGGCTCGCTGAACAGCTGGCACCACGTGTCCTCGCCGGTCACGATGCGCCGCAGGAAGCGGGCCTTCACGTCGTCGTCGGCGCAGGCCAGGATCGTGGGCGCGGCCAGACCCATGCCACCGCCCACGGGCACGCCCACGGCGCCGACGCGGGCGAACTCGGCGGTGACCACGTCGTCCATCGCCACGGGCAGGCCCCGGCCGTACCACTGCTTCGGCCACGACGGGCAGCCCCAGCCCGAATCGGCGAGCAGCGACCGCCACGGGCCGAGCGGGCGGTCGGCGTCCCAGTTCTCCTCCAGCCACGCCCGCACCTCGGCGGTGACCTCGTCACGACTCGGCACGCTCATCGAATCACCGTCCCTGGAAGCGCGGCGGGCGCCGCTCGGCCGTGGCCTTGATGCCCTCTTTGAAGTCGTCGGTCTTGTTCAACCGGTCCTGCTCGGCCTTCTCGCGATCGGTCGCGGCCCGGATCGCCGCCGGCAGGTGGCCCCGCATCGTCTCGCGGATGCTCACCACGGCCAGCGGTGCCGACAGCGCGATCTCGGCGGCGAAGCGCTGGGCCTCGTCGTACAGGTCGGCCGGCGCCACCAGCCGGTCGAGCAGCCCGACGGCCCTGCACTGCTCGCCACCCCAGCGCACGCCCGTGTAGAGCATCTCCATGGCCTTCTGGTGGCCGATCACCAGCGGCAGGGTCACACTGAGCCCGAAGCCCTGGTGGAAGCCGAGGCGGGCGAAGTTGGCCGCCATGCGGGCGTCGGCGGTGCCGACGCGGAAGTCGGCCGACATGGCCAGTCCGAAGCCACCACCGATCGCCGCGCCCTGCACGGCGGCCACCACCGGGGTGGCGCACGAGAAGATGCGCACGGCCTCGTCGTACAGGTGGCGCTCGCCCGGCACGGGCTCGGCCCGCTTGCCGAAGTTGGCGCCGGCACAGAAGTGCTTGCCCTCGCTGCGCAGCACGATGACCCGGCAGCGGTCGTCGGCGTCGATCGCCTCGTAGGCATCGCCGATGGAGGCGATGAGGGCCTGGTCGAAGTAGTTCTCGGGCGGCCGGTGGATGGTGACGGTGGCGACGAAGTCGTCGGTCACGGTCACGCTCAGGTCGCCGTAGCGCTCCTGGACGGTTGCCGTCATGGGTGGGCTCCTTCCACGCGGTGCAGGAACGCCCGCACCGTGGCGTTGAACACGGTGGGTTGCGACAGGTTCGGGGCGTGGCCGGCGTCGGCGATCACGTCGAGCGCCGCGCCCGGGATGCGTTCGGCCATGTACCGCGAGCCGCCCACGAACTGGGCGTCGCGCTCACCCACCACCACGAGCGTGGGCACGTCGATGCGGGGCAGCGCGTCGATCACGGCACCGTCGCGCTGCACGAGGATGCCGCGCCCGGCGCGGGCCAGGCCGGCGAAGTCGCGGTGCTCCACGCCGCGCACCTCGGGGCTGCCACCGAGCGCGTCGGCGCCCCGCTTCTCGATGGCGCCGGCGTAGCGCAGCGCCATGTCGTTCCACTTCTGGCGGGCGTCGTCGTTGCGATAGCCCGGTCCGGTACCCACGAGCACCAGCGCCCGTACCCGATCGGGGCGGGCGAGCCACAGCGCCAACGACAGGTACCCACCGAGCGAGTGGCCGGCGAGCACGGCCCGCTCGACCCCGACGTGGTCGAGCAGCGCCACCACGTCGGCCAGGCACAGCTCCATCGAGTAGGCGTCCGGGTCGGCGGGCGAGTCGCTGCGGGCGTGGCCGCGCAGGTCCCACGTGATCACCGTGTGGTCCACGGCGAGGGCTTCCACCACGTTGGCGAACATGTGGGCCGACGCCGAGTAGCCGTGCGTCAACAGCACCGCCGGCCCGTGCCCGGCGACGTCGTAGTGGATGCGCACCCCGTCGCGGTCCAGTTCGGCCATGACCTACCCCCGACCGGGGAAACTACCGCCACCGGGCCGTGCCGCGGAATCCGACATCCGCGACGTTCAGGCGAACACGTCGGCGGCGGTCACCGTCAGCACTCCCTCGGGGGCGTTCGTGACCTGCTCGCGGGCAGCGACCAGCCATTGCCCGTCGTCGACGACGTCGAGCCGCGCGGTTCGTGTTCCGCCAGCGCGGCGAGCACATCGAACGCGTCGTCCCAGTCGTGGAAAGGACGGTCCGCGAGACTGCGACGCGGCAGCATGCCGATGGACGCCACGGCGTCACTCAAGGATCTGAGCTCGTCCCGCTCCGGACGATTCCGGCTGACGTGGAACACCGCTCGCTTGTCTCGCACCCAGTGCCGGAGCAGCATCGACTTGCCGACTCGGCGGCGGCCCCACACGACACCCATCGCCGCGCCCGGCCCGCTCCACCACCGATCGAGTTCTGCGAGCTCCTCCGACCGGTTCACGAACGTCATCCGGCGATGAAACTGATCACTTAGATTACTTGCGAGGTATGATACGTGATCTGATCAACAGTCAAGCGGGCACCGGCTCGGCGGGGTCGTCGGTGATGGTGCGGCCCATCCGGTAGGCGGCCGACTGGCCCCGCCTGGCCACCGGCACCGACGCGGTCGCCTTGGCCAACCCGTACACGGGCATGTTGTTGTAGATCGCCTCGGTGTTGCCGGCCGGCACGGTGTAGGTCTCGTAGAAGATGCCGACGTCGCCGTCGGTGCCGACGCGCTGGTTGAACGCCCGCCACCTTGCCGAGCGTGTTGATGCGCATGCCGATGAGGAGGACGACGACGTCGCCGTCGTGGTCGAACGTGGCGGCCGGCTGACCCCTCACCATCGCACACCGCGGCACGGGCCGAGGTGGTGCGCTTCGTCGACCAGCGCGATTGGCGGGTGCGCGACGACTGCCCGTCGATCGACGCGCTGGCCACCGTGCTGGCCGGGCCGCGCGTCCTCGACGGCGAGCACGTGGGCCCCGAGGTCTTCCTGGTGCACGCCGAGGCGGCCGAGCAGCTGGCCCACTTCGAGCTCGCCACCATCGACGCCGGCGCCGGCGTGGAGGCGGCGATCACCCCGGTGGTGGTGGGCACGGTGGTGTCCGAACAGGCCTTCGCCGCGCTGCGGCGCCTGGCCCAGGAGCACTGCAGCGCCGAGCGGTTCGCGGGCCGGCGTCCCACTGGCATCGACGATGGCGGTCGGTAGACTGCGCCGACCGATTGCAGTCTGCAACTAGATCGGTCCGCGTCGCCACCCGACCCACCCCGCCCCGCCGTTCGAAAGGCCCCGCGCATGACCCCCGCCGGACCACTGTCCAAGCGTCAGCTGTACACGGTGTTCGGGGGGTTGATGATCGGCCTGCTGCTGTCGGCCCTCGACGGCACCATCGTGTCCACCGCGCTGCCCACCATCGCCGGGCGCCTCGGCGGTCTCGAGCACATCGCATGGGTCGCCACCGCCTACCTGCTCACCTCCACGGCGGCCACGCCGCTGTTCGGCAAGGTCTCCGACCTGTACGGCCGACGCCTGCTGTTCCAGGTCGCCATCGTCATCTTCCTCGTCGGCTCACTGCTCGCCGCGCTGGCCCAGACCTTCGGCCAGCTCGTGCTGTTCCGCGGCATCCAGGGCATCGGCGGCGGCGGCCTGCAGTCGATGGCCTTCGTGATGGTCGGCGACCTCGTGCCGCCCCGTGAGCGCGGCCGCTACATCGGCTTCTTCACCGGGGTGTTCGCCCTGTCGTCGGTGGTGGGCCCGCTGGCCGGCGGCTTCCTCGTCGACAACCTGTCGTGGCGCTGGATCTTCACGATCAACCTGCCCATCGGCATCGTTGCCCTGTTCGTCACGTCGTGGGCGCTGAAGATGCCCCATGTGAAGCGCGACCACAAGATCGACTGGCTCGGCGCCGCGCTGCTCGTGTCGGGCACCACCCTCGTCATCCTCACCACGGTGTGGGGCGGCAAGGAGTACGCGTGGACCTCGCCCACGATCATCGCCATGGGCGGGGGCGCCGTGGCCATCTGGGTGTCGTTCGTGAAGTGGGAGCGCAAGGCGCCCGAGCCGATCGTGCCCATGCACCTGTTCTCGAACCGGGTGTTCGCGTCCTCAATGGTGGCCCTGCTGCTCGTGGGTTCCCTGCTCATGTCGACCGACTCGTTCCTGCCGCTGTTCATGCAGACCGTCATCGGCGCCTCGGCCACGTCGTCGGGCCTGCTGCTCATGCCGCTCATGGCCGGCATCCTCACGACGTCGATCTCCAGCGGCCGCCTCATCGCCCGCACGGGCCGCTACAAGATCTTCCCGGTGGTGGGGCTCGGGTTCTGCTGCACGGCGGTGTTCCTGTTCACCCGACTGAACGTGGGCACCGGCCGGGTCTACGTGTCGGCCGTGCAGTTCCTGATGGGCCTCGGCATCGGCGCCACCATGCCGACCACGTCGGTGGCCGTGCAGAACTCGGTGGACCAGAAGGACATGGGCGTGGCCACCGCCGCGTCGCAGTTCACCCGGTCCTTCGGCGGTGCCCTGGGTCTGGCCGGCTACGGCGCCGTGTTCGCGTCGCGCATCAACGGCAAGATCCCCGCCGCCATCGCCAAGCGCATCGAGGACCCCCGTGCCATCCGGGCCCTGCCGCCCGAGCAGCGCGCCGAGGTCGCCAAGGTGCTGGCCAGTGGCGTACGGGGCGTGTACGTGTTCGCCCTACCGGTCATGTGCGTGGCGTGGGTGATCATGATGTTCATGAAGGAGCTGCCGCTGCGCGGCTCCACCGCTATGCCGGCGGCGGAGGCGGGTGCGAGCTCGGGCGACGAGGGTGGCGAGCCCGTGGTGATGGTCGCCCACTGACCACCTGCGGGTCAGCCCGTCACGATCAGCGTGACGGGCTCGCCCACGAGGTCGTGGGGCAACGCCGAGCCCGTGGGCGACGCGTCCACGGGCACGAGCACCTGGTACGTGCCGGGCAGCGGCGGCACGGTCGACGGCGGCACGGTCGACGACGACACGGTCGTGAGGGGCGCTGCGGTGGTCGACGGCACCGTCGCGCCGACGGGTCGGCCGGTAACCGCCGCGCCGCACCCCACCAGCAACCGGCCGGAAGCGACGAGTGCCACGACGAGCCGGCCCGTCACCTCAGCCCACCACCGTCACCGTCACCGGTTCGCTCACGAGCCGCACCGCCGGCCGGCCGGCGTCGCCCTGGTAGTCGACCACCACGGGCACGCGCACCTCGTACGTGCCAGGGGCGAGCGCGTAGCGATCGGGCGAGCAGCTGGCCGTGCCCGCCTGCAGCTTCACGGTGAGCGAGCCGCCCGGTTCGAGGACGCCGCCGGCGCCGACGCCGGCCACGCCCATCGTCGAAACACCTACGGCTTCGGCGGTGCCGGCGCGCACCACGACGCCGACGAGCGGGTCGCCCGTGGTGAACGTGGCCGGCGCCGTCCCTGCGTTGGTGATGGTGATCGTGCCCGCTATCTCGCCGCCGCTCGTCACGTGGTCGGCGGCCAGCACCGCCGTGGCCCGTACCCCGTCCATGCTCATCGGCCCGTCCACCGGCTGGGCCGCGCACACGGCGGTGGCGTACGACCGGGCGGGCCGGCTGCCCATCGGGTACGGGAACAGGCCGACGGTGACCTGCACGATGTCGCCGTAGCGGGCGACGAGGTCGGTGGCGAGGGCCTCCTGATCGGCCCGCAGCGACACCTCGACGAACTCGGGGCCGGCTCCGACGCTCGAGTACGGGCCCGGATCGCCGACCATCATGTCCTGCTGGATCTGCTGGCTCACGGTGGTGACCTCGGCCTGGCCGTGGCGGATCTGGCACACCAGCAGCTCCTCGGGGTGCGCCAGCTTCGCGTCGAGGGCGGCGGTGTGGTCGGCGATGGCTCGGGTGAACCCGATGACCACACGGGGCTGGGCTGTGCCCGAGTCGAGCCAGGGACTGCCGGCCACATCGGCCCGTTCGGCGACGTAGGCGTTCACCACACCCATGACGCGCTGGGCCACCCCGTCGATGGCGCGCATCCGCTCGTCGGTCATCTCGGTGCCGCCGCCGTCGACCGCCAACGACGGGCACCAGGACGCGCCGGCCTCGAGCGTGGCCGTCGATCGCTGGGCCGGTGTGGTCAGGGGCACCGTGGGACCGGGCACGAGCGTGGCCAATGTCGTGGCCGGGAGCGCCGACCCGGTTGGCGAGGTCGGCGTCGCGCTCGGCTCGGCCGTGGTCGGCACGGGCGTCGTCGACGTGAGGCCCGCGTCGCGCAGGGCCTGGGGGTCGCCGCAGGCGACGAGTCCGACCAGTGCGGCCGCCGCGGCGACGGTCAACCGCCTCCGAGACCGGCGGTGCGTGCCCATGCCCCGGAGCGTACGCCAGCGCCACCGCGGGCGTCGGCGCGCCGCTCACCGGAGCGCTGGGTCACCCCGGAGCACCCGGACGCGTCGCAACGACCCAACGCGAAAGCAACCCGGAGCACTGGGTCACCCCGGAACACCAAGACGCTCCGCAACGACCCAACGCGACCAGAGCGCCGGGCGGCCTGGCCGCGCCGGGACGCCTCAGCGGGGGTCGACGGCGCGCAGGATCTCGGGGGTGCGCCGGCCGAGCAGGCGGGCGGCCCACGACGTGAGGCCCCACCACGCAACGGCGGCGTAGGGCACGCCGACCAGCCCGACCGCGAGGCACGCCAACGGCGAGCGGCGGAACACGGCCACGCCGACCACCAGCGGCGCCAGCAGACCGGTGAGCAGCACCAGCGCCAGCGCGTACAGCAGACCCGACACGCACCCCTGGCCGGTGTTGCCCGCCTTCAGCGGGTTCGACCCCTCGGGCACCGGCAGCGGGGCCACCACCGATGCCAGGTTGGCACCGCCCAGGCCCGCCACCATGCCGGCGGCCGACACGGCCATGGCCGCCGGCACGTAGGCCCACCCGCCCGTGATGCCCCCGAGCACGAGGCAGGCCACGGCCGCCGCGCTGAAGCCGGGCACGAACAGCGCGAGGTTGCGCCCGATGAACAGCCGACGCGGCGCCGTGGTGGACGACAGGTCGAACCACGCGGCGCGGCCGTCGAGGCCGAACTGGTTCGTCGCCCCGAACACCACCAGCCAGCACGCCGCGGTGGCGAACAGCACGGTGCGGGCCTTGCCCTGCCCGCTGTGCAGGTTGTTGACGATGGGCCACACGAGCCCCATGAGCAGCGCGGTCACCGCCTGCACGCGACGGCGGGGATCGCGGATCTGATACCGCAGATCGCGCGCCGCGACCGCCCCGATCGACGTGCGGGGCAGCGCGGCCGAGAACCCGTCGAACAACGCCTCGTCGGTGAGGGCCCGCCGACTGGTGGACGCGGTCGGCACCGTACCGACCATGCGGCGCAGCGCCACCGCCCACGTCACGAGCACGGCGGCGAGGCCGGCGAGGCCGACACCCAGCCAGCGCACGGCGAGACGGTCCTGGCCGAGCGCGGCGAGCGACGCGGCCCGCCCGAGGGCACCGGGTGGCAGCCACCGCAGCACCGACACCATCCGGTCGGCGGTGGCGTCGGTGAGCTTGTCGGCCGCCCGCACCACGAACTGGATGCCGTAGATGCCGATGCCGAGCAGCGAGGCGAGCACGAGCGCGGCGTCACGACCCCGGCGGGAGTTGAGCACGCGGGCCAGCAGCACGCTGGGCAACCGTGAGGCGGCGAGGGCGCCGAGCAGGTACGTGGATGCCGCGCCACCGGCGACCGCGGTCGACACCACCGAACCGGTGGCCCGGGCGATGCCGGCGACCGCGCCGAGCAACGCCAGCGCACCGGCCAACGGCACCGGGCCGATCAGCGCGGACGTGAGCAGGCCCACGACCTGCTGCGTGCGGCTCAGCGGGTAGGGCCGCAGGTGGTCGGGACCGATGACCTCGGAGACGCCGGCGATCATGATCGGTCCGATCACGCAGGCCAACCCACCGACGGCGGCGAAGAGCGTGTAGCCCCGCAGCACGGCGGGTCGGCTCACGTCGACCGTGGCGGCGAGCACCCCGACGGCCGCGCCGATCAGCACCGCGCCGATCCACGACAGCACCAGGCCGAGTCGGGCCGACGGTCCGCGCCGCCACTCGTTGCGCACCAGGCGCACCTTCAAGCGGGCGAACACCCGCGCCGTGGCCGGCACCGACAGGCGGCCCGGCACCGACGCCGCGCCGAGGGCCACGGTCACCCGCTCCGGCGGTCGAGCCAGGACAGATCGGTGCCCGTGACCGGTCGGCCGCCCACCACGTGCAGGAAGACCTCTTCCAGGTGGTGCCCCGACGGCAACCCGTCGAGCGGCCCGGCCGCCAGGATGCGCCCGCCGGCGATGATGGCCACGTGGTCGCACAGGCGCTCGACCACCTCCATCACGTGGCTGGAGAACAGCACGGTGCCGCCCGCGCTGCGGTAGCGCTGCAGCACCTCGCGGATGGCCGCCGACGACACCGGGTCGATGCCTTCGAAAGGCTCGTCGAGCACGAGCACGTCGGGCCGGTGGATGAGGGCAGAGGCCAGCACCACCTTCTTGCGCATGCCGTGGGAGTAGTCGACGATGAGCTCGTCGGCGTCGGCGCTCAGGCCGAGCGCCTCGAGCAGGGTGGTGCTGCGCGAGCGGGCCTCGGCCTCGTCGAGGCCGCGCAGCAGCCCGGCGTACACGAGCATCTCGGCCCCGGTGAGCCGCTCGAACACCGTGAGCCCGTCGGGCACGAGCCCGAGGCGGACCTTGGCCATGGTCGGGTCGGGCCACACGTCGACGCCGGCCACCCGCACCAGCCCGGTGTCGGGCCGCAGGAGGCCGGTGAGCATGCGCAGCGTGGTCGTCTTGCCGGCACCGTTGGGACCGACGAGTCCGAAGAAGCTGCCCGCGGGCACCGTGAGCCACAGATCGTCCACCGCGACCTTGTCGCCGAACCGCTTGCGCAGGCCGGCCAGCTCGACCGCGGCCGGGCCCCCGGGCGCGGCCGGCGGGCTCGACAACGGGCGCGACGTTTCCACGATGGGTCTGTCTAGCGCCGGAACGAGGGGAAATGACATCGGACCACCCGACCCGGGTCGGATCGGTGACGCCCGATCGTCAGAACCGGGACTCCAACTTCAGGATCGGCGGCTCGAACAGGCGCCCACTGGCCACGGACAGCACCGCGGTGATCCCGCCGACGACGTTGCCCACCACCAGCAGGCCGATCAGGTGGGACCCGGCGACGGCCGGGAAGTCCTGGGCGTCAAGGTGCCAGGCCCGCACGATCAGGAAGAGCAGCGGCTGGTGGAACACGTAGAACGCGTAGCTGATCAGGCCGGCCCGGACGGCCGGCTTCCAGCACACGACCCGACTCACGCGGCTGTGGGGGTCGGCGTGGATCCCCAGGGGCACGAGGCGGACGAACCCGACGGCCACGATCGTAGACCCGCCGCGCCCACATGACGTTGGCGGTGAACGGCAGCAGCGCCGACCACACCGAGAGGCTGGCGAAGACGGACGGCGCGGCGAAGCCCGACACGGTGAAGACCGCGGGCACGGCGTAGCCACCGCGGAGCAAGATCTTCAGCACGGCGTTGTCGAGGGCCGAGTCGGACAGGCCGCGGTACTCGACGAGGTGGGCCAGGAACACGGCGACCAGGCCGAGACCGCGGAGTCCGTCGAGCGCCGGCATGTGGCGGGGAAGCCCGACGGCGGCCGGCGGCGCGGGTGGTCGCTCCGTGATGGTCATGCCCGTCCTGCGTCGCACCGGGGCCTGGCGGCCCCGATCGGTACTGCTTCAGTTGAGGATGGGAGATCCTGCAGGGACCTGGAGCCGACTGCGCCCACCACGCGGCGCGCGATGCCCGTGCGACCACGCACGGTGACTCCTCAGTCGGTGCGGGGCTCCCTGGGCAGGCCCAGCGCCCGCTCGCCCACGATGTTGCGCTGGATCTCGGCCGTGCCGCCCCAGATGGTCTCCGAGCGGGAAAAGAAGAACGCCGACATCATCGGACTCACCGGGTAGCGGTCGCGCCGCTGCAGGCGGGCCGTCGCCGGCCACGCGCCCGTCACCGAACCGGTGTCGATCAACATGGCGTCGGCACCGTTGATGTCGAGGGCGAGCTCCATCGCGTCACGGTGCATCTCGGACCAGAACATCTTGTTGATGGCGCCCAGCGCGGCCACGCCCGGGTCCTTCTTCTTCTGCAGGGTGGCGGTGAGGGCGCGCAGGCCGTTGATGCGGATGATCTGCACCTTGGAGTAGAAGCGCACGAGGCGCTGGCGGATCACCGGATCGGCGATGGCGCCGTTGCGTTCGGCGGCGGCCCGCATGAGCTTGTACTCGTCCTCGAAGCGCCGGTAGCCGGTGGTGGCCGACATGCCGCGCTCGTGGGCCAGTGTGGTGTTGGCCACGACCCAACCGTTGTTGAGCCCACCGACCACGTTGTCCTTCGGGCAGCGGGCGTTGTCGAAGAACACCTCGTTGAACTCGGCGGTGCCGTCCGGCTGGATGATGGGCCGCACCTCGACGCCGGGCTGGCGCATGGGCACGAGCAGGTACGACATGCCCTTGTGCTTGGTGGCGTCGGGATCGGTGCGGGCCAGCAGGAAGACGTAGTCGGCGTGCTGGGCCTGGGTGGTCCACACCTTCTGACCGTTGATGACCCACTCGTCACCGTCGAGCACGGCGCCGGCCTTCAGGCTGGCCAGATCGGAGCCCGAATCGGGCTCGCTGAACCCCTGGCACCAACGCGTCTCGCCCCGCAGGATCTTGGGCAGGAACTGCTGCTTCTGATGCTCGGTGCCCCACTGCAGGATCGTCGGCCCGACGAGGGTGTCGCCGAAGAAGTCGGCCCGCATGGGCGCCCGGGCGCGGGCGAACTCCTCGGCCAGCACGACGCCCTGCATCACGGTGAGGCCCTTGCCGCCGTACTCGGTGGGCCAGGTCGCGCAGATCCAGCCGCCGGCGTGGAGCTTCGTGGGCCACCCGGCGTTGAACCGGGCCCGGTCGTCGGGCGTCATCTCGAAGCCCTCGTCGAACCATCCCTGGGGCAGGTTCTCGGTGAGCCAGGCGCGGATCTCGGAGCGGAACGACTCGGCGTCGGGGGTGTACGCAAGGTCCATCTCCGCATGGTGGCCGCCGCTTGACCCGAGGGTCAAGTCGGACCGCGACCGGTCGCGAGGCGGTGGCGCGCCGCAGGCCCGTTCACATGCCGGAAACACCACGGCAATGTCTGTTGCTTAGCTTTCCTCCGTCTCACACTGCTCTGACGGGGGTCGTTCAGCGATGGATACGGGGAACACCGCGTGGGTGCTGGCATCGGCCGCGCTCGTCGCCTTCATGACGCCCGGGCTGGCGTTCTTCTACGGCGGCATGGTGCGGGGCAAGCACGTGCTGGGCATGCTCATGCAGAACGTGTTCGCCATGGGCGTCATCAGCGTCGTGTGGGCCATCGTGGGCTTCTCGCTCGCCTTCAGCGGTGGCAACCGCTTCGTCGGCGGTCTCGACCTCTCGTTCCTCACCGGGCTGGGCCGGGCCCAGTCGACCGTCCCCGGCCTCGCATTGACCGTGCCCGCGCTGGCGTTCGTGGCGTACCAGATGATGTTCGCCGTGATCACGCCGGCGCTCATCACCGGCGCCACCGCCGACCGGCTCAAGTTCGGCACCTACGCGGTGTTCATCAGCGTGTGGAGCGTGCTCGTGTACTCGACGGTCGCCCACTGGGTGTTCAGCCCCAACGGCTGGGCGTTCAAGTGGGGCGCCCTCGACTTCGCCGGTGGCACCGTCGTGCACATCAACGCCGGCGCCGCCGCGCTGGCGTTGGTGCTGCTGCTGGGCAAGCGGCGCGGCTGGCCGCACGACGCCATGCCGCCCCACAACCTTCCCTTCACCGTGCTCGGCACCGGCATCTTGTGGTTCGGCTGGTTCGGCTTCAACGCCGGTTCGGCTCTGGCCGCCGACGGCCTGGCCAGCCAGGCGTTCATGAACACCCACCTGGCCGCGGCGGCGGCCATGCTCGGCTGGCTCGTGGTCGAGAAGTGGCGCTCGGGCCACGCCACCACGCTCGGGGCCTGCTCGGGCGCGGTCGCCGGTCTGGTCGCCATCACGCCGTGCGCCGGATACGTGGGCGGCGTGGCGCCGCTGCTCATCGGTTTCGCCGCCGGCGTCGTCTGCTTCCTCGCGCTGCGGCTCAAGTTCCGCTTCGGCTTCGACGACAGCCTCGACGTGGTGGCCGTGCACCTGGTGGGCGGCGTCCTCGGCTCGGTGCTGCTCGGCCTGTTCGCCGACCGCTCGATCAACCGCGCCGGCGGCGACGGGCTGTTCTTCGGCGGCGGCGCCGCGCTGCTCGGCAAGCAGACCGTGGTGGTCGTGGCGACCTTCAGCTTCTCGTTCGTGGTGTCGTACGGGCTCGGCCTGATCCTGGACCGCACGATGGGGCTACGGGTCACCGAGGAACACGAGCTCGTCGGCCTCGACCAGACGCAGCACGCCGAGTCGGCCTACAGCATGTGAACGTCCCGGTGATCAGCCGCGGCAGCGAGGAGGGCGCCACTGCGGCCGATCACGACGGGAGCACCCGCCCGGACCAGTCGCCGAGCTCGAGCGCACGGCCTTCGTCGTCGGCCAGCAGCGCGGCCACGCCGGCGCGGTGCAGGAGCCGCAGGGCGTGGGGCACCGGGGCCACCAGGGCCACCTTGGCCAGCACTTCGGCCCACCACGCCTGGCCCGCCACGATCGTCACGGTGTGCATCGCCGTGGTCGCCGGGCGACCCGTCTGGGGGTCGATCAGGTGGTGGAAGGGCTTCCCGGCCCGCTGCCAGCGGCGCAGCTGCCGGGTGGACGTCACCACCGCCTCGTCGCGCAGGCGCACGGGCACCACGGAGCCGGGCCGCACGGGGTCCTGCACCCCGAGCTGCCACCCGAGATCGGTGGGCGCGTGGCCGGCCACGCGCACGTCGCCGCCCAGGTTCACGCACGCGCCCGCAGCGCCCGACGCCATCAGCTCGGCCACCACGAGATCGGCGGCGAGCCCTTTGCCGATGCCACCGGGATCGATCGCAACGCCAACCGGTAGCCGCACGGTGCGCAACGTCGGCTCGAGCTCGATGCCGGCGGCGCCGGGCGACGGCGCGCCCGCGGGCGGCGCGTCGGAAACGCGGTGCACCGCGCATGCAGGGTCGGTGAACGACCGGTCGTAGCCGGCCGCGACCAGCGCGGCCAGCACCGTGGGGTCGTACAGGCCGTCCGTGAGGCGGCACGCCTCGACGGAGCGGCTCACGAGCAGGTAGGTCTCCGGGCTTACGGCGACCGTGCCGCCCGCGGCGGCGTTGAGCCGGCTGATGTCGCTGGCCGGCAAGAACCGGCTCCACCGCCGCTCGAGGTCGGCGACGCGTTCGACCGCCCGCTCGAGCAGCTCGGGGGCACCGCCGACCACGAGCACGTGCGCGTGCGTCCCCATCGCCGAGAAGATGCGCTCGCTCGCGGCGCCTACGAGGTCGACGATGTCTGACACGGTCCTCCTCCGAAGTGCGGACGAGGTCGGTCAGCTGGCGTT
>JANMAT010000190.1:0-4550 GCA_031359995.1 Actinomycetes bacterium | reverse complement strand
CGAGTACCGCAAGCGGATGCTCGAGCAACGGCTCCTCGTCGGTGACGGCTTCGTCGACCAGGGCCTCGTGTTCTGCCAACCCGACGGCTCACCGCTCCACCCCGAGCGCGTGTACCAAGCCTTCAAGCGAGCGCTCCGCCGTCACGAGTTACCGAACATCCCGCTACACGGCCTCCGCCACACCTGGGCGACCATCGCCCTGGAGCACGGCGTACACCCGCGGGTCGTTCAGGAGCGCCTCGGCCACGCCAACATCGCCGTCACGTTGCAGACCTACTCGCACGTCCTGCCGACCATGCACGATGAGGCGGCGAGCACCGTTGCATCCGCAGTCTTCGGCCCGAACACCGTGGTCAGGTGACGTACGCTGCCACCATAGAGTCGAGTGCGGCGAGTGGTCGGTCCCTTCCATCCTGGTGGCAGCGATGCGCGTAGCGACGGCGCAAGTCGTAGAGCGACAGGGCATTGCCGTGGCTCAGGAGCTTGCGCACTTCGAACTGAAGTGGCTGTTTCGCGAGCAGGCGACGAGCGACGTCGGCATCGATTGTCACTTGGAGGTGGTTCATGGAGGGGACGCGACCGGTCGCCTGCTAGCCGTCCAGGTCAAGAGCGGTGCGAGCTACTTCCGGCGAAAGCACGTGAACGGCTGGTGGTTTCCGGTCGACGACGAGCACAGTGCCTATTGGCTCAATCACTCGCTGCCCGTCATCGTCGTCCTCGTCAACGAAAGGGAGAGGCGCGCCTACTGGCAGGTAGTGCGGTCCGACACTCTCGAGCGGTCGAGATCCGGCTTTCGGATGCTTGTCCCGAATGACCAGCCCTTCGATCAATCCTCTCGCGAGCGGCTCAGTGCCCTCGCGTATCGAGTTGCTCCTACTGGCGAGACGCCGGCAGAACAGCTTGCGGCGTGTCAACAGCGGCTCCCCCCTGACGTCGGCGAGCGAGTTCGGCGGCTGTGGGCGGATGGCGCGGAAGTCGCGGCAGGTGCGGCGCTCCAGCTCGGTCGCGGGCTCGCCGCGGCCGCTTCTGAGCCCGCCAGAGCCGTGACACGTCTCCTGCGCAAGGGCCTTCCGCCGGGGATCGACCATGTTGCGGGCTGGCAACTGGTCGCCAGCTATGCGAATGAGCACCGGCTGCCCGCCCTCTCGGCCGCTGCGTTTGAGCGTGCCGCGAAAGCGGCCACCAACGCGGCCAACGCCGAGGCCGGTCGCCTCTTCTCGCTCGCGGCCCTCCTATCGTTGTCCGTGGATCGAGAGATGGCTGGCCGCTGCTTGGCGCAGGCGAGGAGGGTCGGTGGCGCCGATCTTCTCGTCGCCGCTGTTGAGGCTTTCAGTTCGGCGCCCGCGGGCGCGCTCGATCGGGCGCCTCTCCCGTCTGAGATGTTCGAGGAAGCCAGACGGGCTGAGGCAGACCCAGTGATCGCTCGACTTGTCGCTGATCACCTTGCTCGAGCGCGCGATCTCGACGCGGCGCTCGTGATCTACGAAGCGCTCCTTCGTAGGTTGCCGTCGAGCGCATCGGTTCAGTTGGCGCTCGCAGAGGCTCTTGTGGTGCAGGCAGCGTCGCGTTCGGCCACCCCAGCAGCCGACGGTCTTCGACGTGCGCTACAGCTGGCCGAGCTGGCGCGAGCGGACCTGCGCCGGTGGAGCGGCCCGAGCGAAGAGGCGGCTGAGCTCATCGTACGAGCGTCGATTGTGAGTCACGACCACCGACGCGCTCTGCGGGCCGTGTTGCTGCCGCCCAGGGGTGAAGCAACGGAACGCGAGTCCGTCAGCGACCTGCCCCATGCCCGCGCGGCTCAAATTGCGTACCTGCTTGGAAATCTGGAACTCGGCGACGAGCTGGCATCTGGGCTCGAAGATCCTGGTCATGTCGCTGCGTTGTCAGCTACCAAGCTCGATCTGCTGATCGAAACCGGTCGTTACGCCGGCGAGGAGGCCCTTCGCGACCAGAAGAGTTCCTGGGCGCAAGTGGCGGAGCTGGCTGATGACTCGATCTGGAGGCTTATGGCCATTCAGCGGCTCGCCACGATGGGGGAGTGGCCGATCGCGCTGGCTGACGACTACCGCTCTACCGGTGCGCTGGACGAGGTGACGTACGCTCTTCTGCGCGCCGAGGCGCTCGCCGCGAAGGGTCTGGTTCGTGAGGCGAAGGTCGCGCTCCGACGACACGCTCCGCATTCGCTCGCAGCTGCGAATCAGCTGGCGGATGTCTATCGCAAGCACGGCGATGCAGAGTCCGCGCTGGAGGTTCTTGCCGACGCGATCGAGCGATCATCCGACTTGGGCCTCCGGCTTCATGCCCTTGATGTCGCCGCCGAGCTGGGTAGGGACGATGTCGAATCGAGAATTCGACTGATCCTCGGTAGGCACGACCTCAGGCCGGCCGTGCGCGTCGGGCTTATGGAGCGGTTGCTGCATATTCTTACCGAGGACTCGCGCTGGGGTGAGATTGCCGACGTGGCTGGCGCGCTCGTAAGCGTTTTCGACGACTCGAGCTCCGAGTTGGCGCCAATCGACACCACATCCGATCGCAACCGAGCGTGCTGGGCAGTGGTCGGTGCGTACTTCAACCGCCGTGACTTGAACGCCGCATCTGCCAGCTTCAGGCGACTCCGACCGACAGTCACCAACGGGAACGAAGCCGGCCTGTGGGCGCAACTCAACGACCTAGACGGCTGGTCCGACGACGACCTAGCGCTCGCCGCGGAGTACGCCGCGCGGTTCGCGGATGACGAGCGGAGCCGATCACTTCTTCTATCAGCAATTCAAAGTTCTGGCCGGCCGGATGCGAAGGTAGCCGACGCCGGCGAGTTGGATACGGGAGTCCGTGACCGGGCCGATTCTCCCGCTGCCGACACTGCGACTCCATCACACGCGGAAATTGGCCTTGCTGGTGTCGGAGTTCAAGCCGTCAGCCGGGTAGAACTCGTTGCACGCTTCCAAGCTGATCGCGCGCGAAATGAGTTGCTCAACGCAGCGCTGTTCGGCGGGGAAGTGCCGGGTGGCAGCGTAGCTGCGGCGATGGGGGTGCCATACACGATGGTCGTCGTCGCTCCGCCCACTGGAGTGTTCATCGCAGCCGGACCTGACGATGCGGAGTTCGACCGCGAGACCTCCGTGGCGCGGTCTGCGCTCGATCGTGATGTGGTTATCGATCTGAGCGCCCTACATCTCAGCGCGAATGTGCTCGAACGGTTTGCTGACTTCGCCCCTCTCTTCAGACGCGTGCTCGCGCCGAAGGCTGCGGTCGACGACGCTGTCGCAACTCGGCGTCATCTGCAGCTGCGGCGAGCCGCAGGAACCGTCGTGGCGTTGTCTCCTCATGCTGATGAGCTTGTGTTCGCGGATGTTGACCGTTCCCACCATGGCGAACTCATTGGCGATGTCGAACGACTGATCCGCGCCCTCACGACACTTTGCCGCCTGCAGGCAGTCAGCACGTTCGACTCGGTGTGTGGGCATTTCGCAAAGCAGATGAGACCGGCCGAGGCGTCGGAGGCCGCCAACGCCTTGGCGTCGCCAGCGTGGCTGGGGCCTGTGGAGCTTGCGTTGCAGATGGGGATTCCATACTGGTGCGACGACTACGTGCAACGCCGGCTCGCCGAGGAATGCGGCATCCAGGCGTTCGGAACCCTAGCGCTGCAGCACGTGCTCATTGAGAACGGCGTTGCGCGAGACACCACTGAAGCGGATCTCGTCGTTCTCCATCGACGCTCGGTCGTCGACCTTCCGCTCCAGGCTGAGGACCTCGCCTCCGTGGCCCGCCCTGACTGGCTTCCAACACGTGGAGCTCTTGCCCTGGCACGGGGCCAATTCTGGGCTGCCGACCTAGAGGATGCGGTCCACAAGTGGCTGCGGTTTGCGGCCATCCTGAACGCCGAGGCGCCGATGGTCCTCGGGGACTGGCTGCGCGCAGCGCTCATTGGCCTTCGACAGGTCTGCGAGCCGTCGAGCGTCCTCGGCGCGATGGCCGGGCTGAGTGCCGAGACGCTTCGGGCTTGCGGCCGGTTGACGGTCGGCGACGTGACTGCGTGCGCCGAACTCGTCGCATCTCTCACTGGTGAACGGCCGCCGATCGTGGCCACGGCCATGGAATCTGCGATTCACGCGACCTTGAGCGAGTAGTGCGTCGGCCGGCCTTGCCGTGTCGTCGCATCCGAGGACCTGGCCCCCGGGGTATGGCGGAGTCGTTGGAGAGTGCCGGGCGGTAGAGAACCGGTAGAAGTAAGCGCGTTCCGCAGGCCAGACTGTGGCTCTGACCTGCGGAAGCTTTCCGTGGAGCTGGGGGGAATCGAACCTCACTCTGGCCCGTCCGCCTGGTGTCGTCTCGTACCGTTCTGTGCCATCTACCAGGCGCGACGCAGAAATCAGTGTTCGTCTAGTGCTGTCGATTCGCACCCTCTGCGAGATTTTCCGTGACCAATCTGAGACCAGCAGTCACTCTCACGACGGGTCGCCAACACCCGGCGCGTCGACACGGACTTAGGGTGCACGCGTGGCTGAGGACCTGACGCCCGATGCGGTACGCGAGCTCGCGGTTGCGGGGCC
>JANMAT010000171.1:0-1955 GCA_031359995.1 Actinomycetes bacterium | reverse complement strand
GCGACCGGGGCGACCGGGGCCGGCGCCGGCACGGGGACGGCGACGGCCCGAACGGGCGCCGGCGGGGCCGCTTCGCTGGGGCGGACGCCCCGGGCGGCATCGAGCTGGGCGGCGACCTCGGCGAGGGTCGGCACGCGGGGCGGGCCACCGGCGCCGACGTCGGCAGGGTGGCCGGGCACCGGGGTGGCGCCCGTGGCCACGGGCGCCTTCGGCGACGAGGTCGGAGCCGACGCTGCACCGGGGCGCGCCCCCTCGACCCGCGGGGGGACGACCGGGCTGGCCGCGGCGGCCTCGGCGCCCCGGGCCCGGCCGGGGCGCCGACGGCCACGCAGCCAGAACAACAGCGCCGTCAGGTAGATGAGGACGGCGGTGATGACCAGGACCACCGAAACCGTGCGCAGCGCATCGCCGATGGAGTCGGCCTGGACGCCGACGAACACCCCACACGCGGCGATGGCGGCGAACATCAGCAGGATCAGCAGGTTCTTCTGGCCGGCGCGCCGACGGCTCGGCGGGGGAACGCTCGTCGCCGCCTCACCGGGCGTGGCCGGGGCGGAACGACCGTCGGCCGGCTCGATGCGGGTGCCCGACCTGCGGTCGCGGGACACCCCGAGCAGCTCGCCGAGGACCACCGGTCGCTCGGACGCGTCCATGCCGTTGCTGGACGGTGCCTGACTCGCGCGCTTTTCTCTGGCCATCGTCATCCCACCGTCCCGCCCGCTAGTGCTGGACGATCCCTACCTCGGCAACCCGAGCCGTGCATCCGGGCGCGCCCGGTCGGTGTGCACCACCGATCGTAGGTCCGGGTCGACACAATAGGACCGTGCCAGCCCTCATACCCATCTGCGCGCTCTTCGGACTGCTCATCGGGTCCTTCCTGAACGTCGTCATCGCCCGCGTGCCCGACGGCCGTTCCATCGTACGTCCGGCCTCGGCGTGTCCGCGCTGTGCACACGAGCTGGGCTGGTGGGAGAACATCCCCATCCTGTCGTGGTTGCTGCTGCGGGCGAAGTGCCGCTCGTGTCGGCTCCCCATCTCGGCGCGATATCCGCTGGTCGAGGCCCTCGGCGCGGTCCTCTTCGCCCTGGTGGCGTGGCGGGTGGGATGGCACGCCGTCCTGCCGGCCGTGCTGTTCTTCACCGCCGCGTCGGTGGCGCTGGCGTTCATCGACCTCGACACCCGTCGGCTGCCCAACCGGATCGTGTTCACGACCCAGGCCGCCGTCGGGGTCGGCCTGGTCGGCGCCGCCCTGGCCGAACACCGCCCGGGCAAGTTGGTCGGCGTGGCCGTGGGCGCCCTGGCGGCGTCGGGGTTCCTGTTCGTCCTGCACGTCATCAAGCCCGCCGGCATGGGGTTCGGCGACGTGAAGTACGCCGTGGCCATCGGTGCCGTGCTCGGCTGGTGGGGCATCGGCACCGTCGTCGTGGGCGTGCTGGCCGGGTTCTTCATCGGCTCGGTCGTCGGTGTGGCCCAGGCGGCGCGGGCCGGCAAGCTCCGGGGCGCCACCATGCCTTTCGGGCCTGCTCTGGCCATGGGGGCCCTCGTCGGCATCCTGTGGGGCGCCCGCATCGTCGACTGGTACCAGGGTCTGCTCGGGTCGTGATGCGGCGCGGTCAGCCCGAGCGGAGGCAGCCGCGCAGGTACGTGCCGTCGTAGGGCGCCGGTGCGGCGCCGAGGCACGATGTGTTCATCGGGGGAAGCCCCCGCAGCGGTGCCGGCGTGATCCCGTCGGTGAGGTCGTTGTCGGACATGGTGATCTCGGTCAGGTCGATGCGCTCCCACTGGGCCCGCACGGGCTCCAGGAAGTACGGCGGGTTCGGCGGCGCGCCGGGGTAGGCGAGATCGGTCACCCGCCCGCTGAGCAGCGCACCCGTCGTGCGGTCGTAGATGCCGATGGCCGGGTGGTAGCGGGCCACGACCGCGCCCCGCAGCGTCAGGGTGTGGTCGCCGCCCCC
>JANMAT010000120.1:0-1759 GCA_031359995.1 Actinomycetes bacterium | reverse complement strand
GCTCGACGGGACGCCCGAGGCGTACCGCCGCTTCGCCGCCTCGTACTACGAGGAGGTGCTGGGCCCCGTGGTCGACGAGGTGTACGCCCTGCGCACCATCAGCGCGTTCACCATCCGAGCGGTGAACCGCGAAGCCGACATACGCCGCACCCTGGCCACCCTCGCCGACATGGGCTACCCCATCGTGCGGCCCTGACGTCTGCGCGCCGGTTCGACCCGCCACCGCAGCGCGACGGCGCCGCGCCGGCGACCGCGCCGCATGTCGGTCAGGCGCGGTCGAGGACGATGACGGGGATGGTGCGGGTCGTCTTGGCCGCGTACTCGTCGAAGTTCGGCATCGTCGCCGCCTGGGCGGCGTAGAGACGGTCGCGCTCGTCGCCCTTGGCCTCGCGGGCCACGGCGGCGTAGCTGTCGGTGCCGATCTCGACCTTCACGGCCGGGGTGGCGACCATGTTGCGGTACCACTGCGGGTCGTCGGGCGCGCCGGCCTTCGATGCGATGATGACGACAGCGTCGTCGTCCTTCGAGTACACGAGCGGGGTGGTGTGCTCCTTGCCGCTCTTGGCGCCGGTGTGGGTCACCAGGATCATGGGGGCGCCGGCGAAGGGGCCGCCGACGATGCCCTCGTTGGCGCGGAACTCGGCGATGACGCCGCGGTTGAACTCGTTGGGATCGGCCATGGTGGTCTCCTGGATGTGCGGCCGGCGACTGCGCCGGCACCAGGATGATCGCACGTCGGAGGCAGGGTGAACGCCGCCGATGGTCGCTGCTACTGGGCGGCCCGCGTCACGAGGGCCGTCTCGTCGATCACGGTGATCGACCGGCCGTCGGACTCGATCCAGCCCAGCGACCGCAGCGAGCGCAACCCCTTCACCACCGCCTCGCGGGACAGGCCGGCCCAGTTGGCCAGGTCGGTCTGGGAGAACGGCAGCTCCACCCGGACGCGACCGTCCGCCAGGGCGCGGCCGTAGCGCGGGCGCAGGTCGAGGAGGCGGTGGCAGACACGTCCGATGGCGTCGTTGGAGCCGAACTCGAGCTGGCGCCGGTCGGCGCCGCGCAGGCGGGTCACCAGCACGCCCACGATGGTGCGGGCCATGTCGGCGTGGGTGTCGAGCAGGCGACCGAACGCGTCGTGCCCCAGCACGAGCACGGCCCCTTCGTCGAGCACGTCGAGCACGACCTCGCGACCGTTGAGCGCCACCACGAGCACCTTCACGCTGCCGGAACGAACGATGAGCACGTCGTGGGCCTCGTCGCCCTTTGCGAACACGAGCGAACCGCGCGGGGCGAGCAGGTCGATGATGCGGAACAGCTCGAACACCTGGAAGTCGTCGTGGACGGCTCGCCGCTCGGTCCGCGCTCCGGACCGAGCTGGCGATCGAGGTCGTCGAAGAAGCCGGCGGTCGGGCGGACGACCCGGCGTTCGGCGCTCACTGGGACTTCGGGAGGTCCCTTCGGGCGATGCGCACTTCGAGGCGTGCTCTCACCCGGTCGAGGAATGCAGCAGGCACCTGGTCGAGGTCGGTGACGATGCTGGATTCGAAGATGGCGTCCTGCTCGGCCGGGGACAGGCGCTCGAGCTCCTGCGCGGTTCAGACCTTGTGTGCCATGCCCGAGTCCTACCGAGGGCCGTCAACCGCCCGGGTCACATCCGGATGGTGGGCGCCGGCGTCGCTGGCACGGCCAGCGATCCGGACCCTTTGTGGCATCCCGGTCGTGCTCGGCCTACGACCGGAGGTCGAGCGCTTCGTCAGCACGA
>JANMAT010000105.1:0-3498 GCA_031359995.1 Actinomycetes bacterium | reverse complement strand
CGTGGTGTCGTCGTGGACGGTGTCGTCGTGGACGGTGTCGTCGTGAACGGTGGGGGCGAGCGGCGCGGCGGCGCGGGCCGGTGTCGCGGCGCGGGCCGGGGCCACCGGTGCCGGGCCGCTCGGCGACGGCGCCGCCACCGTGCCGCCGCTGGCGACGGCACGCTCGAGCCGTTCGAGTCGGGCCAGCATCGCTCCCGACGACGTGTCGGCGGCGGCGTTGGTGAGGCGGACCAGGGCGACGTCGAGCAGCAGGCGGGCATCGGGGGCGTGACGCATCTCGACCAGGATCTCGCCCAGCACCTCCATGGCCCGCACGGTGCTGGCCGCGCCGAGGCGCTTGGCCTGGTCGGCCACCCGGGCGGCGCTGCGGTCGGGCAGAGTGACCAGTGCGGGGGCCATGAGCGACAAGAAGGCGTCGCGCAGCTGCGCCAGCAGGTGCTCGGTGAGCGTGCGGGCGTCCCGTCCCGAGTTCGACGCGGCAGCCACCGCGGTGAGGGCCCGGGCGGTGTCGGCCTCGATGAGGCCTTCGACGATGTCGTCGAGCGGTTCCTCGGCCGGGGCGACGCCACCGGACGCAACCACCTGCTCGAGGGCCGAGAGCGTGTCGCGGGCCGACCCGCCGCCCTGGCGCAGGACCGACTCCACGGCGTCGTCGCTGACGTCGAGCCCGGCGTCGGCGGCGACCCAGCGGATGTGCTCGGCCATGGTGGCCGAGGGCAACAGGTGGAACTGCAGGTGCTGGGTGCGGCTGCGGATGGTGTCCGACACCTTCTGGGGGTCGGTGGTGGCCAGCACGAACACCACGTGGGGCGGCGGCTCCTCGAGCGTCTTGAGCAGGGCGGCCTCGGCCGCCTTCGAGAGCATGTGGACCTCGTCGAGGATGTACACCTTGTAGCGACCGGGGGTGCCCAGCGCCGTCTTCTCGATGAGGTCGCGCATGGCGTCGACGCCGTTGTTGGAGGCGGCGTCGAGCTCGTGGACGTCGTAGCTGGTGCCGGCCTGCACGGCCACGCACGAGTCGCACTCGCAGCACGGCTCGCCGTCGACCGGGCGTTCGCAGTTGAGGACCTTGGCCAGGATGCGGGCACTGGTGGTCTTGCCGGTGCCCCGCGGACCGGAGAACAGGTAGGCGTGGCCGACCCGGTCGTCACGCACGGCGTTGCGCAGCGCCCGGACCACGTGATCCTGGCCGCGCACCTCGCTGAAGCGGCGCGGCCGGTATCGACGGTAGAGCGACTGGTAGGCCACGGCCACGATGGTAGCGAGGGGCTGTGACGGAGGTGGCAGGCACGGGCGGGCCCGGGCGGAAAACGGGCCTTGGCGGCTCTCCCGCCGGCTGAGGTGACGACCAGGTGATCTGCGGCACACGACCGAGACCGCTGAAGGCTGCTCCGTTCCCGGCCTGACCTGGTTCACGGGAGACCGTTGCACAGGACCCGGCCGCCACCTCACCCGGCGGGCGAAACCGCCAAGTGGCATCAGCGTAGCGGTCGGCTAGCCTGACCGCACCTGCGGGCCCCGCCGTTCCCTCACCGGGCCGTCGAACCTGCTGGGAGGGATGCGAGAGCGGCCGAATCGGCACGCTTGGAAAGCGTGTGAAGGGCAACCTTCCGTGGGTTCGAATCCCACTCCCTCCGCTCCGAACCGGCGTCCTTCGAGCGGGTTCGAGGGGAAGCCGTGTGCCCTACCGGCAGGTGGTCGAGCACGGTAGAGTCTGTGGTGTGCCAGAAGTGACTACCATCAAGGTCTCGACTCGGACACGCGACGCCCTTCGACAACTGGCGGAGCGTGATGGCCTGACGCTGGACGCTCAACTCGATGTCCTCATCCGTCGCGAGCGCCGCCGCGTCATCGGGCTTCAGCTGGCGAGCGCGCCGCTCGGTCGCGACGAGCGCGGGGTGCTCGACGCCTCGGCCAGCGACGTGGCTGATGCGTGCGGGTGACATCGTCCGCGTCGACTTCGGCATGCCCGCGCGAGGTGAGCCCGGGTATGTTCGACTCGCCATCGTCGTGACGTCCAACGATGTGCTCGAGTTCCGTCAGGCGGCGGTTGTCGTCGTGCCCTGCACCACCACTCGACGAGGTTGGCTCACCGAGGTCGAGATCGCCGACGTCGGCATCGCCCAGGCCCATCTGCCGACAACGATCAGCGTCGATCGAATCGTCGAGACGGACGTCGTGAACATCGGGTCAGTCGCGTTACGTCAGATCCGCGAGCTCATCGCCGAGCTGCTGGAGATGTGAACCCTCCCACGGCGACCTGGTTCCGGAGCGTCCCGGGATACGGCGCAGTCGGGTTCGAGAGAAGCTGCAAGACTCCCGCCATGCCAATCGACGATGCCGGCTTCATGGCCCTCGCGCTGGACGAAGCGAGGGCCGCACCGGCTCACGGCGACGTGCCCGTGGGCGCTGTCGTGGTGCGCGACGGCGAGGTCATCGCCCGGCGGCACAACGAGCGCGAGAAGCTCGGCGACCCCACGGCCCACGCCGAGGTGCTGGCCCTGCGGGACGCCGCGGCCGTGGTGGGCTCGTGGCGGCTCGACGTCTGCACGCTCTACGTCACGCTCGAGCCGTGCGTCATGTGTGCCGGCGCGCTGCTCAACGCCCGGATCGGCCGTCTGGTGTACGGCGCCGCCGACCTCAAGGGCGGGGCCACGGCGTCGCTCTACAACGTGTGCGCCGACCCCCGGCTGAACCACAACCCGCCGGTCACCCACAACGTGGGCGCCGCCGAGTCGGCCCAGCTGCTCACCGACTTCTTCGCGGCCCAGCGCTGAGGCTCGCGGCCGGCGGGCGGCAGAAACTCGGCCAACCCGTTGGCTCGCCCCAGCCGGTGCCGATAGCGTGCCCGACCGGAAGGGTGCCAGAGCGGCCGAATGGGACGGTCTCGAAAACCGTTGTCTCTGCAAAGGGACCGTGGGTTCAAATCCCACCCCTTCCGCTTCAGGGCGTTTGACCTGGGGTTATGCTCTCCGGAAGGGAGCAACCACCAGGGCAAACGTCCGCTACCGTTCACCGAAGTTCATCGGCGTTTGTGGAGCGTTGCTCCCCCGTTGCTCCCATTTCGGAGAGGTAGTTAGGCCATGCCCAAGGCACCCAAGGGCAAGCGAAAGACCGGGCGCGACGGCACTGTCACCGTCGCGGGCAAGGTCGGCAACGGCGAGGGCTCCGTCTACTTCGAGGGTGACCGCTGGCGGGCCACTTGGTACGGCCCCGACGGCAAGCTACGCAAGGCCAGCGGGCCGACCCGCGACGCGGCGAAGGCGCGGCGCGACAAGCGCATCGCAGCGGACGGCACGCCGTGCTCGTCCGTGTTCACCGCCACCACGACGGTGGGGGAGCTGGCCGACTGGTGGCTACGCAACGTCGCCAAGCACCGAGTGCGCCCATCCTCGTTCGGCCGGTACGTCGACCGGGTGAAGCGGGTCAGGGCAACGCTCGGTGACGTGCCCGCGGTGTCGCTCCGGTCGGAGCAGGTCAGTGAGTGGCAGGTCGCGT
>JANMAT010000188.1:0-21658 GCA_031359995.1 Actinomycetes bacterium | reverse complement strand
GTCAGCAGCTGCTGACGACCGGGATCCGTGGACGTCGCCGCTCGCTTGCTGAGCACGTCTTCGACGTGTGCTGCTGCTGGCGACGTCATGGGGGAGAGTCGTACGGCCGAACCCCACCGTCTGCAGCGGAGGGCTGGATCGCGTGGCAGCGGCCACCCTCCTGCTCGCGTGGCGCACTCTGATCAGGTGCGGCGGGCTTGGAAGGAGGCGTGCCCAAGCGCCGCTAGCTCGCGAAGTGCTTCAAGCAAGTGACCGTTCGCCCGGCCGCTCCAAGCGGCCAGCTCCCCGGCGGTGGCGTTGACCGCCTTGGCCACCACAAGCAGCTGGCTGCCGTCGGGCAGCCCATCGCCGGTCATGTGGACGAGCACGCGTCCGTCCCGCGCCTCGCTGATACGAGTGAGCGATCCGGTGATGCCGGAGTGTTCGATGTGCGCGGCTCGGCTGATCAACGGGTACAGCCGTGGGCTACCGAGCAGACCTGCGACGAGCTCGCCTCGCTTCGGAAAGCTCTCGCGCCCGCCGGTCGGGGAGAGAAGGGCGAGCGATGCCGGCTTGCCGTTCTTGCCGGTCGTCGAGACGCTCCTGCCTGCGGCCTCGATGTCGGCAGTGAGTCGAGCGGTCTCCTCGGCCATCGCCGACCGAGCGGCGGCGACCTCGTCCTCGTCCGTGGTCGGATCTTCGTGTGCGCGTTCGATGTGCCCCAGGTCGGTGTCGTGCACGTGCAGCTTCCAGCGGATGTACCGCCGGCACCGTGCGATGCCGTCGATGGAGGGGTCGAGCAACCACGCCGTCTCAGCAGCCGCTTCGGCGAGGGCGCGCACGCCAGCCGCCAGGACCGGACCGTTCACACCGCCGGGTGTTCGGGAGCCGGCTGCCCGGAAGAGGTCAGTGAGACCGTCGACGATGAGTGCGCTGTGGGCGACACGAAGGGCGGCAACGCCGTCGAGCTCCCCGAGGAGCGCCGCTCGTCCAGTCCCACCCCTGTCTGGCGCATTGCGGACCGTTCGGACGTCGGCCTGGTACGGCGTGGGGCCACGGCCCCTACTCGGGCCGGCCGACCCGATCGCTTGGGTCGCGGCGCTCACCCGTTCAAGGGCCTGGACAACCCGCGCAAAGTTCACGCACGGAGCGTGCCACGCCCCGATTGGCCGCCCGCACCGGGCTTGGGGCGGTGCGGGCACGCTCGTACGGAGCGCATCGACGAGGACGATCGGCCGCTGCGTGTGGACCGCCACAGCGGTGGGAGCCATTGGGCTACTGGCCATGCTCCGGCTGGGTCCGGGCCGCAGCGAGAGCCGCCAACGGGGGACTCGCCGGCGCTTTGACTCTCGCGACGCCAGACGGAAGGCTGGAACGATGCATGAGCAGATCGAGCGCCTGCGGGCCCGCCTGCGCGAGCTGGCCCCCGTGGTGGTCGCCTTCTCGGGTGGTGCCGATTCGGCGTTCCTGGCCTACGTGGCCCACGACACGCTCGGCCCCGACGGCGCCACCGCGGTCACCGCGGTGTCGCCGTCGCTGGCCGGTGCCGAGCTGCACGAGTGCCGCGCGCTGGCCGAGGAGTGGGGCCTCACGTGGCGTACCGTCGACACCGACGAGATGGAGCGGGCCGCCTACCGCGTGAACGACGGCCAGCGCTGCTACCACTGCAAGGCCGCCCTCATGGACGCGCTGGTGCCGTGGGCGGCCGGCGGGGCCACCGTGCTGCTCGGCGTGAACCTCGACGACCTGGGCGACCACCGCCCCGGCCAGGCCGCCGCCGCCGAACACGACGCCGCCTTCCCGCTGGTGGACGCCGGCTTCACCAAGGCCGACGTGCGGGCCGCCAGCGGCGCGCTCGGCCTGCGCACGTGGGACAAGCCCGCGGCGGCCTGTCTGGCGTCGCGTCTGCCGTACGGCACGGAGGTGTCGGTGTCGTTGCTGACCCGTGTCGAGCGGGCCGAGGCCGCGCTGCGATCCCTCGGCTTCGTCGCGCTGCGCGTGCGCCACTACGGCGACACCGCCCGACTCGAACTGCCCCTCGACGAGCTCGAGCAGGTCCTCGCCCGGCGGGCGGCCGTGGTCGAGGGTGTGCAGGGGGCCGGCTACCGGTACGTGACGCTCGATCTGGAGGGCCTGCGCTCGGGCAACCTGAACGCCGCCCTCACCACCACGACGAGCCCGGCTCGCCCTTGAACGGTCCCACGATGTCGGGCGTGTACCAACCACCGTAGAAGCTGCCCGGGTTGGGTTCGACCCGCAGGTCGCCGACCCAGCACTCGTCGACCATCCGGGCGTAGAACGCCAGGTGGCCGGCGACGGCCTGGTAGCCCGCGGTGGGCCGCTCGTAGCTCCACGCCACGTCGGCCACGACCGGATGGTCGGGTACGGCCAGCGACCAGTAGGAGGCCTGGCCCTTCCACTCGCAGAACGACCCGGCCGGCGAGTGCACCAGCCACTCGACCCGCACGTCGGCGGCGGGCAGGTAGTAGGCGGGCAGCTGGCTGGTCTCGCACACCTTCACCGCGCTGGTCGTGTCGGCCACGACGCGGCCCCCGTGGATGACGCGGACGCGGTGGGGACACGGGCGCACGGCCGGCGGCCGGGGGTAGTCCCACACGCTCTCCTGCCCGGGGCCGGGGGGAACGGGGGTCGGCAGCGCCATCGCCCCCGAGCATGGCGGGGTTTCGACGATCGTGCGTGATCGTGCTCGGGTGGAACAATGCCGACCATGACCGTTCGCCCGGAACTGGACCGCATCGCCGAGGCCATCGCCCACGCCCGCGCCGGTGGCGTCGTGCGCGGCGGCGCCGCGGTGCAGCGCAAGCTGTCGGCCCGCCAGCGCGTCGAGCTGCTCATGGACCCGGGCACGTTCGTGGAGGACGCCCTGCTGGCCAACGCGTCGGCCGGCGACCTGCCCGCCGACGGTGTGGTCACCGGGCGCGGCCTGGTCGACGGCCGCCCCGCCATCGTGGTGGCCAACGACCCTACGGTGAAAGCCGGCTCGTGGGGCGCCCGCACGGTGGAGAAGATGATCCGGGCCACCGAGCTCGCCCTCGACCAGGAGCTCCCACTGTTCTGGTTCGTCGACTCGGCCGGGGCCCGCATCACCGACCAGGTGCAGCTGTTCCCCGGTCGCCGCGGCGCCGGTCGCATCTTCCACAACCAGATCAAGCTGTCGGGCAAGGTGCCCCAGATCTGCTGCCTGTTCGGTCCGTCGGCCGCCGGCGGCGCCTACATCCCCGCGTTCTGCGACGTGGTGTTCATGGTCGAGGGGAACGCCTCGATGTACCTGGGTTCGCCCCGCATGGCCGAGGAGGTCATCGGCGAGCGCGTCACGCTCGAGGAGATGGGCGGGGCCCGCATGCACGCCACGCTGTCGGGCTGTGGCGACAACCTGACCCACGACGACGCCGAGTGCATCGCGCTGGCGCGCTGGTGGTTCTCGTACCTGCCCACGTCGTGGCGGGAGGCGCCGCCCTCGGTCGAGGCGGCCCCGGCGGCGCGCCGTTTCACCATCGACGTGATCCCCGCCGAGGAGACGATGGGGTACGACGTGCGCCGCGTCATCGAGGGCCTGGTCGACGACGGCAGCTTCTGCGAGCTCAAGCCGCTGTTCGCACCTGAGCTCGTGGTGGGGCTGGCCCACCTGAACGGCAACCCGATCGGCATCGTGGCCAACAACCCGGCGGCCAAAGGCGGCGTGCTCTTCGTCGACTCGGCCGACAAGGCGGCCCGCTTCATCTGGCTGTGCGACGCCTTTGGCATCCCGCTGCTGTACCTGTGCGACGTGCCCGGCTTCATGATCGGCACCCAGGTGGAGCGCCAGGGCATCATCCGCCACGGGGCGAAGATGCTGACGGCCATGAGCGAAGCCACCGTGCCCACCATCTCGGTGGTGCTGCGCAAGGCCTACGGCGCCGGCCTGTACGCCATGGCCGGACCCGGCTTCGAGCCCGATGCCTGCCTGGCCCTGCCCACGGCCAAGATCGCCGTCATGGGCGCGGCGGCGGCGGTGAACGCGGTGTTCTTCAAGAAGATCGGCGAGATCGCCGACCTGGCCGAGCGCGAGGCGTTCGTGGCGGCCAAGCGGGCCGAGTACGAGGCCGACATCGACCTGCTCCGCTTGGCCAGTGAGCTGGTGATCGACGCCATCGTCGAGCCGGAAGACCTGCGCGACGAGTTGATCCGCCGCTTCGGCCTGGCCGGCGGGCACCGCCCACCGCGCCCGGCCAAGCGCCACGGCATCCCGCCGGTCTGACGCGTCGGTGGGCGCGACCGCGGCGGCTCAGCGGTCCTTCGAGGCGAGGATGCCGGCCGCCTCCATGGCGGCGATGCGGTCGTCGTCGTAGCCGAGCAGACCGCCCAGCACCTCGCGGTTGTGCTGGCCGAGATCGGAGGCCCGCAGGTCGATGTTCGTAGGCGCGTCGGCGAAGCGCAGCGGGAAGCCCGGCACCGTGACCTCGCCGGCGAGGCGGTCGTGCACCGTGCGGGCCGTGCCGCGCTCCACCAGGTGCGGATGGGCCGCCGCCTGCAGCGGCGACAGCACGCGCGCCGCCGGCACGCGGTGCGCTTCCAGCACGGCGACGGCGTCGTCGTCGGTGGGGAACGACTGGAGCCAGGCGTCGATCATGGCGTTCAGCTCGATGCGGTTGGCGTGGCGTGCCGGGTTGTTGGCGAAGCGCGGGTCGTCGGCCAGTTCGGGCCGGCCCATGGCCGCCCACAGGTTCCGCACCTGGTTCTCGAGGCAGTAGATCGTGATGAACCCCTGCGGGCCTTTGAAACGACCGGCGGGGGCGGCCGGTTCCGCGTCGCGGCCGGTGCGCTGCGGCTCGATGGTGGGGTCCATCGAGTTCTGCCACAGCGAGCGCTCGTCGAGGTGGAAGACCGAGTCGAGCATGGCGCAGTCGACGTACGTGCCGCGCCCGGTGCGCTCGCGGTGGAACAGCGCCGGCCCGATGGCCGACCACGCGTGCACGCCGGCGATGCCGTCGACCAGCGCGGCACCCGTCATCATCGGTGCGCCGTCACGGTCGCCGGTCAGGTACATGTGGCCGCTGAAGGCCTGCACGATGAAGTCAAACGCGGTCTTCGACCGCAGCGGGCCGGTCTGACCGAACCCCGAGATCGACACCATGATCAGTCGGTCGTTGAGGGGGGCCAGGTCGTCCCACGCCAGGCCGCGCTTGGCCATCACGCCCGGCGCGAAGTTCTCGACGAGCACGTCGAGGTGGGGCACCAGGTCGCGCGCGGCCTGCTGTCCCTCGGGCGTGGTCGTGTCGAGGCACAGCGACTTCTTGCCCCGGTTCTGCTGGACCGAGTAGCCGGAGCGGCGGTTGATGCGCGGTTCGGTGGGACGGGTCGGGTCGCCGTAGGGCGGATGCTCGACCTTGATGACCTCGGCGCCCATCTCGGCGCACAACCTCGTGCAGGTGGGGCCCGACAGGTACTGGGTGAAGTCGAGGATGCGGATGCCGTCCAGGTAGGGAGTGCCGTCCATGCGGGCGAACCTAGCCGCGGCGTCAGCCGGCCGAGCCCGGCGTGGGCACCACGATCACGTCGAGCGCCTCGGGCTCCATGCCCAGGGTGATGATCTGCTTCGAGTACCCGATGAAGGTGCCGATGGCGTACGTGATCTCCACGATCTCGGCGGGGCCGAACGTGGCTCGCAGCCGGGCCCGCAGTTCGTCGGTGGCCCCGTGGCCTCCACCCAGGATCACGTCGGCCCATTCCAGGGCGACCTTGGTGCGCTCGGGCAGCAGGGCCGAGTGCTGGTGATCGGCCAGCTCGCCGATCATGGCTTCGTCGAGACCGGCCTCACGGGCACGGTCGAAGCGGACCTGCGTTCAAAGCGAGCAGGAGTTCATCCTGGCGTTGCGCAGCCGCATCGCCTCTTTGACCTCCATGCCGACGATGCCCCGGCCGAGGAGCGTGGCGTACATCTCGTCGAAGGTGGCGGTGAGCTCGGGCGTGTGGGCCCGGGCCGTGCCGATGTGGGCCGGCTTGCCGGCGATGGCCGACCCGACCCGTGGTGTGGTGGACATTCAGGAACCCCCGAGGGCGATGTCGAAGCGGTGCTGGTTCTCCCACACCGCGAGCGCGGTGGTGAGGGTGACGAGGCCGGCGTCACCGTGGGCCTGGCGCACCGCAGCGGCCTGGTCGTCGGTGATGTCGTGATGGGCGACGACGAACAGCTCGGTGAAGGCCAGGCACGCCCGCTCGTCGTCGGTGTAGGCGGGGTCGGTCGACCAGCGGGCCAACGCCCCGACGCGATCGGGTGACAGCGGCGCCTGCGGCGAGCGCTCGACCAGGGCGGCGCCGGCGGCCAGCAGCTGGGCCATGCGCAGGCGGCACAGCTCGAGCGTCTGGGCCGGCACGGGGCCGTTCCACAGGGCATCGATCAGGCGGGCGTGGGCGGCGGCCAGTTCCGGGCGCAGGCCGAGGATCTCGGCGCGTTCGGCGGGGCGGTCCAGGAGCCAGCTCATGGGTGCAACCTACCTGATGAGGCGACGGGTGCCACATCGCTGAGTGAGTGCTCACTCAGTGCCGGTACACTCGTCGGTCATGGGACCCACGCCGACTCGCGGCCGAGCCACCGCGCTGCCACCCGAGGAGCGCCGCGCGTCGATCCTGGCCGCCACCCGACCCCTGCTCATCGAGCACGGCGCCGCCGTGACCACCAAGCAGATCGCCGAGGCCGCCGGCATCGCCGAGGGAACCATCTTCCGGGTGTTCCCCGACAAGGACTCGCTGCTGCGCGCCGTGGTCGACGATGCCCTCGACACCGCACCGGTGGAGCGGGCCATGGCGGCCATCGACGCGTCGCTGCCGTTCGAGGACCAGCTCGTCGAGGCGGTCGGCATCATGCAGCGGCGCCTGCGCGACATCTGGCAGGTCTCGACCGCGCTGGGCGCACCACCGAAGCAACCCAAGGGGTCGCCCACGCCGTTCGTGGGGCTCACCGCCATCTTCACCGCCCACGCGTCGACGATCTCGTTCCGTCCCGCCTACGCCGCCCAGACGCTGCGGGCCATCACCATGGCCATGACCCACCCCGCCCTCGCCCCCGAACGTCCGCTGAAGCCGCGCGACATCGTCAGGTTCTTCCTCGACGGTGCCCGTGCTCGTCCCGAAGGTCCCCCGTCGTGCTGAAGAGGCTGCTGACCACCTATCTGCGCAACTACCGCAAGATGCTCGCCCTCGTGGTGGCGTTCCAGACCGTGCAGACCGCGGCCGCGCTCTACCTGCCCACGCTGAACGCCCACATCATCGACCGGGGCGTGGCCAAGGGGAACACGAGCGAGATCTGGAAGCTCGGCGGCCTCATGCTGGCGGTCACACTCGTGCAGATCGGCTTCGCCATCGCCGCGGTGTACCAGGGATCGAAGGCGGCCATGGGCTTCGGCCGTGACGTGCGGGGCGCCCTGTTCCACAAGGTCACCGACTTCTCGGCCCGTGAGGTCGCCCAGTTCGGGGCACCGTCGCTCATCACCCGCATCACCAACGACGTGCAGCAGGTGCAGATGCTGGTGCTCATGACGTGCACCCTGTTGGTCGCCGCACCCATCACCGCGGTCGGCGGCGTGATCCTGGCTCTCAACCAGGACGTGGGCCTGTCGTGGATCCTGGTGGTCGCCATCCCCGTGCTGCTGATCGCGGTGGGCACCACCATCTCGCGCATGGTGCCCCAGTTCCGCCTCATGCAGGAGCGGATCGACCGCATCAACCAGGTGCTGCGCGAGCAGCTCACCGGCATCCGCGTGGTGCGGGCCTTCGTGCGCGAGCCCGAGGAGTCGGAGCGCTTCCGTGTCGGCAACGAGGCACTCACGAGCACGGCGCTGAAGTCGGGTCGGCTCATGGGCCTCATGTTCCCCACGGTCATCCTGGTGGTGAACGTGTCGAGCGTGGCCGTGCTGTGGTTCGGGTCGAACCGCATCGCCACGGGCGAGATGTCCATCGGCGCGTTGGTGGCGTTCCTGACCTACCTCACCCAGATCCTCATGGCGGTCATGATGGCCACCTTCATGGCGGCGCTGGTGCCCCGGGCCGCAGTCAGCGCCGAGCGCATCCAGCTGGTGCTCGACACTCCGTCGTCGGTCGTGGTGTCGGCCACGCCGGTCACCGAGGTCGACGCCACCACGTCGCTCGAGCTGCGCGACGTCGGCTTCACGTATCCGGGCGCCGAGCGCTCGGTGCTGCAGGACATCAGCATCACGTGCCGGGCGGGCGAGATGCTGGCCATCATCGGCTCCACCGGTGCAGGCAAGACGACGCTCGTGAACCTCGTGCCCCGCCTGGTCGACGCCACGTCGGGCTCAGTGGTGGTGAACGGCGTCGACGTGCGCGCCCTCGACCCCGAGGTGCTGTGGTCGCTGGTGGGTCTGGTGCCCCAGAAGCCGTACCTGTTCTCGGGGACGGTGGCCAGCAACCTGCGCTACGGCAAGCCCGACGCCACCGAGGACGAGATGTGGGCGGCGCTGCGCATCGCCCAGGCCGAGGACTTCGTGCGGGCCATGTCCGACGGGCTCGACTCGTCCATTGCGCAGGGTGGGGCCAACGTGTCGGGCGGTCAAAGACAACGGCTCGCCATCGCCCGGGCCCTGGTGCACCAACCCAGCATCTACCTGTTCGACGACTCGTTCTCTGCGCTCGACCTGGCCACCGATGCGCGGTTGCGGGTCGCCCTGGCCCCACACACGGCCGCCGCCGCCGTGGTGGTGGTCGCCCAGCGGGTGTCCACCATCCGCCACGCCACGCAGATACTGGTGCTGGAGGACGGCATGGCGGTGGGCCTCGGCCGCCACGACGAACTGGTCGAGACCTGCCCCACCTACGCCGAGATCGTCGCCTCGCAGGTGAGCGCCGAGGAGGCCGCGGCATGAGCAACGTCAACGGCAACGGCAAGGCGCCGGGCGGTGCCGGACACGACGAGGCGGCGGCGCACCGGCCACCGCCGTCCGAACTGCGGTCCGGCCCCGGTGGGGGCCGCATGAGCGTGGCCGGCATCCCGATGGAGAAGTCGAAGGACTTCAAGGCCACCGTCCGCCGGCTCGCCGAGCGCATGGGCCCCGAGAAGCCGCGGGCTCTGCTCGTGCTGGCCCTCGCGGTCGTGAGCGTCACCCTGGTGGTGCTCGGCCCCCGGCTGCTCGGCCATGCCACCGACATCGTGTTCGACGGCCTGCGGCGCCGCAACGGCGCCACGGGCATCGACTTCGCCCGGCTGCACCGCACGCTGTGGCTGGCGTTCGGCGTGTACGTGGTGTCGTTCGTCCTCGGCTACGGCCAGGCGTACCTGCTGGCCGGCGTGGTGCAGCGGACCATGCTGCGGCTGCGGGCCGAGGTCGAGGAGAAGATCCACCGCCTGCCCCTCAGCTACGTCGACCGCACCGCCCGCGGCGATCTGCTCAGCCGGGTCACCAACGACATCGACAACATCGCCCAGAGCCTGCAGCAGAGCCTCAGCGGTCTGCTCACGTCGCTGCTCACCATCATCGGTGTGGTCATCATGATGTTCGTGGTGTCGCCGGTGCTGGCGCTGGTGGCCATCGTGTCGGTGCCGTTGTCACTGGTCGCCATGAAGAAGATCGCCAAGCGCTCCAAGACCCGCTTCATCGCCCAGTGGAAGCACACCGGCGCGCTGAACGGGCTGGTGGAGGAGGCCTTCACCGGGCACACCATCGTGAAGGCCTTCGGCCGCCAGCACGAGGTGGAGGCCCGCTTCCGCGAGACCAACGACAAGCTCTACGACGCCAGCTTCGGCGCCCAGTTCGTGTCGGGCTCCATCCAGCCGTCGATGGTGTTCATCGGCAACCTCAGCTACGTCGCCATCGCCGTGGTCGGCGGTCTGCGGGTGGCGTCGGGCCAGATCGGCCTGGGTGACGTGCAGGCGGTCATGCAGTACTCGCGGCAGTTCAGCATGCCGCTCACCCAGACGGCGTCGATGATGAACGTGCTCCAGTCGGGCATCGCCTCGGCCGAGCGGGTGTTCGAGCTGCTCGGGGCGGAGGAGCAGAGCGCCGACAGCCGGGACACGGACGAGGACGCCCCGCCGGCACGCGGCAAGGTCGAGCTCGAGCACGTGCGCTTCTCGTACGACCCCGACAAGTCCCTCATCGACGATCTGTCGCTCACCGCCGAACCCGGTCGCACCGTGGCCATCGTCGGCCCCACCGGGGCCGGCAAGACCACGCTGGTGAACCTGATCATGCGGTTCTACGAGCTCGACGGCGGCCGCATCCTGCTCGACGGCGCCGACATCGCGTCCATGCCCCGGCGCGAGCTGCGGTCCAACATCGGCATGGTCCTGCAGGACACCTGGCTGTTCGGCGGCACGATCCGCGAGAACATCGCCTACGGCAACCCGGCCGCCACCGAAGCCGAGATCCTCGCCGCGGCGCGTGCCACCTACGTGGACCGGTTCGTGCACTCCCTGCCGCTCGGCTACGACACGATCATCGACGACGAGGGCGGCACCGTAAGCGCCGGCGAGAAGCAGCTGCTCACCATCGCCCGGGCGTTCCTGGCCGACCCCGCCATCCTCATCCTCGACGAGGCCACCAGCTCGGTCGACACCCGCACCGAGGTGCTGATCCAGCGGGCCATGGCCGCGCTCCGCTCGCAGCGCACGAGCTTCGTGATCGCCCACCGGCTCTCCACCATCCGCGACGCCGACACGATCCTGGTCATGGAGAACGGGCGCATCGTCGAGCAGGGCGACCACCAGCAGCTGCTCGCCGCCGGCGGGGCCTACCACCGCCTGTACCAGGCCCAGTTCGCAGCGGCGGCCACCGAGGTGACCTGAGGTAGGGTCCGCCACCAGGGACGCAAGGGGACGCTCGTGGACGAGATCATCATCATCAACGGCCGCATCGTGGACGGCACCGGTGCGCCGGCGTTCATGGGCGACATCGCCGTGAACGCCGGCCGCATCACCGAGGTCGGTTCGCTCGCCGGGCGCCCGGCGCAGCGGGTGATCGACGCCGAGGGGCTCCTGGTCACCCCCGGCTGGGTCGACATCCACACCCACTTCGACGGCCAGGTGTGCTGGGACAAGCAGGTCACGCCGTCCAGCTGGCACGGCGTCACCACGGTGGTCATGGGCAACTGCGGCGTCGGCTTCGCTCCGGTGCGCCCGGGCAGTGAGGACGAGCTCGTCCAGCTCATGGAGAGCGTGGAAGACATCCCCGGCACGGCCCTGCACGAGGGCATCCCGTGGGGCTGGGAGACGTTCGGCCAGTACCTCGACGCCATCGACACGCCGTACACGCTCGACATCGGTGCCCAGCTGCCCCACGTGGCCCTGCGTCACTACGTCATGGGCGAGCGCTGCTACGACGACGCCACGCCCGACGACATGGCGGCCATGGCCGCCATCACGCGTCAGGCCCTGACCGACGGCGCCCTCGGCTTCTCCACGTCGCGCTTCTACGGCCACATCGACAAGGCGGGCAACAACATCCCCGGCACCCACGCGGCGGCCGACGAGATGGTCGCCATCGCCGAGGCGTTCGTGGGGCTCGACCACGGCACCATCGAGATCATCTCGGACCACCTCGACAAGCCCGAGGAGCTGGCCTGGATCGAGCACATCGCCCGGCTCACGAAGCGTCCGCTCACGTTCCTGGTGGGCTCGAACACGGGCACCGGCATCTGGAACCTGGCCGACCGGTTGAACCCCGAGGGCCTCAGCATCCGGCCCCAGATCGGTGCCCGCCCGGCGTCGGTGCTGATGATGCTGGAGGGCACGCTGAACCCGATGCGCCAGTTCCCGTCGTACCGCGACATCAAGGACGAGCCCTACGACGAGCAGCGCCGCATCCTGCGCGACCCGGTGTTCCGGGCGCGGGTGCTGGCCGACGACCCGAAGAAGGCGCGCTACGCCGACACGAGCCGCATGATCTCCACGTGGCACCGCATGTACGCCCTGCCCGCCGACCTGAGCTACGAGCCGACCCACGCCGATTCCATCGCCGGCATCGCCGAGGCGCGCGGCATCGACCCGCGCGAAGCGCTGATGGACGTGATGGCCGACGCCCGGCCGATCCTCTTCCTCATCGGCTACCAGGGCGACCTCGACACCCAGGTCGCCGGCATCCAGCGCCAGCACAGCGTGTTCGGCCTGTCCGACGGTGGCGCCCACTGCGGCGTGCTGTGCGACGCCAGCGTGCCCACCTACATGCTGGCCTACATGACACGTGACCGGCAGCGCGGTGCCACGATCCCGCTCGAGTTCGCGGTGCACAAGATGACCCAGGACTCGGCCCTGCTCTACGGCATGAGCGACCGCGGTGTCATCGCACCGGGCTACCGCGCCGACCTCAACCTCATCGACTACGACGCGCTGCGCCTCGACGAGCCGGTCATGGTGTACGACCTGCCCGCCGGGGGCAAGCGTCTGGTGCAGCGGGCCCACGGCTACCGGGCCACCCTGTGCCACGGCGTCGTCACCTACGAAGACGGCGAGCACACCGGCGCCTACCCGGGTCGCCTCGTGCGCGGCGGCATCAGCGCCTGACGCGAGCGACCGGCCTGATGCTCAGTCGAGCACGTTCAGGTGGCCGAGGTCGTTGAAGGCCAGCAGCTGCGGCGGACGGTCGTCGTGGAACCGCACGGTCGTCAGCGAGCTGTTGTCGGGGTTCAGTCCGATCCACCGCCACCACGGGGCGTCGAGCGCGTGGCGCACGAACCAGCCGATCACGAAGGCGTGGGTCACCACGATGACGGTGCGGTCGGCGTCGCCCACGCGCCCGAGCTCGGTGACCGTGCGCTGCAGCAACCGCCCACCCACGTCGGCCTCGGCGGCCGGCACGGCGCGCAGCAGCTCGTGGTAGCGCACCGGCACCGTCGACCAGTCGTCGGGCACCGGGGTGCGGTCGTCCACCAGTGCACTCGCCTCGGGCGTCACGCCGGCCACGTGGCGGGCGATCGTGGCCGCCGTCTCGGCGGCGCGCCGCTTCGGGCTGTGCAACAGCGCATCGAAGGTGAGATCGCGCAGCCGGGCGCCCAACGCGTTGGCCTGCTGGCGGCCGTGGTCGCTCAGCTCGGGATCGTCGTCGTGCCCGTCGCCCTGCGCCTCGGCGTGGCGCACGAGGTGCAGCGTCGTGCCGGGCAACCGGCTCAGCCCTCGTAGGCGCGGTCGATGCGCTCGAAGCGCCGGCGGACGAACGAGCGGCTCTCGGGGTGGGGCACGATGTAGAGCCGGTTGCGCTTGATGGCGTCGACCACCTCGGCGGCCACGTCTTCCACCGCGAGCACGCGCCCGGCGAGGTCGGCGTTGTCGTCGCCCTGGTCGAGCACCGGGTGGGTCGCCGCCGGGCCGCCGAGCTCGGACGGCCGGTTTCGTTCGGAGCTCCCGATGTTGGTGGCCACCCGCATGGGGCACAGCACCGACACGCCGATGTCGTTGCCCCGCAGCTCCTTCTGCAGCACCTCGGCCAGAGCGACCACGCCGTACTTGGTCACGCAGTAGGGGCCGAGGCCCACGTTGGGGGCCAGGCCGGCGAACGACGCGGTGAACAGCACGTGGCCGCCGGTGCCCTGGGCCACCATGCGGGGCACGAACGCCTCGACCCCGTGAATGGGACCCCACAGGTTCACGTTCACGAGCCACTCCCAGTCGGCGTGGCTCATCTCCACCGTGGGGCCGCCCACGGCCACGCCGGCGTTGTTGAACACGACGGCGACCTCGCCCTTGTGGGCGAAGGCTGCGTCGGCCAGCGCCTGCACGTCGGACCGCTTGCTGACGTCGGTGCGTACGCCGAGCGCCCCGAGCTCGGACGCGACGACCTGCAGGGGCCCGTCCTCGATGTCGGCCAGGACCAGGTGCATCCCCTCGGCGGCGAGCAGGCGTGCCGTGGCCAGGCCGATGCCCGACGCTCCTCCGGTGATCACCGCGGTGCGGCCGGCCAACTGTTCCATGACGTCCCCTTCGTGCAGATGTGATCCGCCCCCACGGATCGCCGTACCCTACGACCAAGGGGCCGGCCATGGGGAGCTGGCACCGCCGGGAGGCAACCGTCATGGCGTGGGACTTCGAGACCGATCCTGACTTCCAGCGCGAGCTCGACTGGATCGAGGACTTCGTAGCCACCGAGGTCGAGCCGCTCGACTTCGTGATCAAGCACGGCTACGACATGACCGACCCGGTGCGCCAGAAGCTGATCCCGCCGCTGCAGCAGAAGGTGCGCGACCGCGGGCTGTGGGCCTGCCATCTGGGCCCCGAGCTCGGCGGCCAGGGCTACGGCCAGGTGAAGCTGGCCCTCATGAACGAGATCCTCGGTCGGGCCCACTGGGCGTCGATCGTGTTCGGGTGCCAGGCGCCCGACTCGGGCAATGCCGAGATCCTGGCCCACTACGGCACGCCCGAACAGAAGGAGCGCTTCCTGAAGCCGCTCCTCGCCAACGAGATCGTGTCGTGCTTCTCGATGACCGAGCCCCAGGGCGGTGCCGACCCCAAGGTGTTCACGACGCAAGCCGTGGCCGACGGCGACGAGTGGGTCATCAGCGGCGAGAAGTGGTTCTCGTCGCACGCCCGCTTCTCGACGTTCCTGATCGTGATGGCGGTGACCGACCCCGACAACCCGCCGTACCAGCAGATGTCGATGTTCATCGTCCCCAACGACACGCCCGGGGTCGAGATCGTGCGCAACGTGGGCCTCGGCTACCACCGCGAAGAGGACGGCACGCACGCCTACATCCGCTACAACGACGTGCGCGTGCCGAAGGAGAACATGCTCGGCGGTCGGGGCGAGGCGTTCCTGGTGGCCCAGACCCGCCTCGGCGGTGGCCGCATCCACCACGCCATGCGCACCTGCGGCCAGGTCCGCAAGGCGTTCGACCTCATGTGCGAGCGGGCCGTGTCGCGCTCCACCCAGGGTGAGATGCTCGGCCGCAAGCAGATGGTGCAGCAGATGATCGCCGACTCGTGGATCGAGATGGAGCAGTTCCGTCTGCTCGTGCTGCGCACCGCGTGGCGCATCGACAAGTACAAGGACTACAAGCGGGTCCGCACCGACATCTCCGCCGTCAAGGCGGCCATGCCCAAGGTGTTCCACGACGTGGCGGCGCGGGCGCTGCAGATCCACGGTTCGCTCGGTGTGTCGAACGAGATGCCGTTCTCGGCCATGGTCATCGAGTCGTTCCACATGGGCCTGGCCGACGGCCCCACCGAGGTCCACAAGGCCACGCTGGCCCGCCTGCTGCTCAGCGGGTACAAGCCGGCCGAAGGCATGTTCCCCACCGGTCACCTTCCGGGTCTGCGCGACGCCGCCATCGCCCGCTACGCCGACCTCGTCGAAGCCGAGGTGGCGCAGCTGTGACCGCGGGGCCACCGCCGACCCATCCGGCCGAATACGCGCCGGTGCGCGCCGGTGAGGATCTGGCGTGGGACCGGCTCGAGCCGTGGCTGCGCGCCCAGGTGCCCGAACTGGACGGACCGTTCAGCGTGATGCAGTTCCCCAACGGTGCCGCCAACCTCACGTACCTGCTGCGCTTCGGCGACACCGAGCTGGTCATGCGCCGCCCGCCGTTCGGCACCATCGCGCCGGGCGCCCACGACATGAAGCGCGAGTACCGCGTGCTCTCGAAGCTGTGGCGCCACTTCGACCGCGCGCCGCGCGCCTACGCGTTCTGCGACGACCACGACGTGGTCGGCTCCGACTTCGTGGTGATGCAGCGGTGCGTGGGCGAGGTCATGCGCCTGGTGATCCCACCGGCGATGGCCCATCACACCGACGTGGCCCGCCGCATGGGCCTGGCCCTCACCGACGCCATGGCCGAGATGCACCTGCTCGACCCCACCGAGTGCGGCCTGGGCGACCTGGGCCGCCCCGACGGGTTCGTGGCCCGCCAGGTGAGCGGGTGGAAGACCCGCTGGGATCTGGTGCGCCCCGATCCGGCCAGCCGGTTCACCTCGGCGGCGGTGGCGGTGGTGACGCCGCTGATGGACACGGTGCACGCCGCGCTGCACGAGCGACTGCCGGCGCCCACGCGGGTGTCGTTCGTGCACAACGACCTCAAGCTCGACAACTGCCAGTTCGATCCGGCGAACCCCGACCGCGTCACCGCCATCTTCGACTGGGACATGACCACGCTGGGCGACCCGCTCATCGACCTCGGCACGCTGCTCAGCTACTGGCCCGACCCGTCGGACCCGCCCGGGCTGGAGCGGGGCACGTCGGTCGGCGGGGCGGTGCCGGGCATGGCCACGCGGGCCGAGGTCGCCGAGCGGTACGCGGCGCGCACCGGCGTGGCCGTCGACCGCATCGCCTGGTACGAGGCGTTCGCGCTGTGGAAGACCGCGGTCGTGGTGCAGCAGCTGTACCACCGGTGGGCCGTGGGCGACAGCACCGACGGCCGCATGGCCGACAAGGCCGACCGCATCCCCATGCTGGTCACCGGCGCGGCCGGGCTCCTCGGCGTCCGCTGACCGCTGTGCCGCGAAGAGAGTTCGCGTGACTCCTGACCGTGGCAGCTTGACGAACATACCGTGAACGATGGCGGTGCCATCGGCGGTGCCCCGTCCCCGCATCGGAGCATGGCTCGGTGAACCAGCACACAGATCCGAGCGACATCAACGCCGGGCTCATGTCGCCCTTGACCCCGCACGTCATCGTGCTGTTCGGGGCCAGCGGCGACCTGGCCCGACGCAAGCTGCTGCCCGGGCTCTTCCACCTCTCGCGTGCCGGGCTGGTGCCCGACTGTCGCATCGTGGCCACCTCGCTCGACGATCTCGACGACGAGCGCTTCCGGAAGTTCGCCCGCATGGCCTGCGACGAGTTCGCCAGCCGGGCCGTCACCGACGCCGAGTGGGCGGCGTTCGCGGGCAAGCTCCGCTTCGTCGGCAGCGATGCCGGTGCCGGCGGCCTCGCCGCCGCCGTGGCCGAGGCCGAAGCCGAGCTCGGTGGCGCACCCCGCCGCCTGCACTACCTGAGCGTGCCGCCCACCGCGGCGCGCGCGGTGGTGGCCATGCTCGGCGCCGCCGGTCTGGCCGAGCGGGCCCGCATCATCATGGAGAAGCCCTTCGGCGTCGACCTCGCGAGCGCGAGGATGCTCAACGCCTTCGTGCACGAGACCTTCACCGAGGACCAGATCTTCCGCATCGACCACTTCCTCGGCAAGGAGGCGGCCCAGAACATCCTCGCCTTCCGTTTCGCCAACGGCCTGTTCGAGCCCATCTGGAACCGTGACCACATCGACCACGTGCAGATCGACGTGCCCGAGACGTTGGGCCTGGACACGCGGGCCGCGTTCTACGAGACGACGGGTGCCTACCGCGACATGGTCGTGACCCACCTGTTCCAGGTGCTGGCGTTCATGGCCATGGAACCGCCGACGGCGCTCGAGCCCCGCGCCATCAGCGAGGAGAAGAACAAGGTCTTCCGGTCGATGCGACCGATCCTGCCGAGCCATGTCGTGCGGGGGCAGTACATCGGCTACCGCGACGCGCCCGGCGTGGCCTCGCACTCCGAGACCGAGACGTTCATCGCCCTGCGCTGCGAGATCGACAACTGGCGCTGGGCCGGCGTGCCGTTCTTCCTGCGCACCGGCAAGCGCATGGCCGAAGGGGCCCGCATCATCTCGATCGCCTTCCGCGAACCGCCCAAGAGCATGTTCCCGGCCGACTCCGGCGTCGGTGCCCACGGGCCCGACCACCTCACCTTCGACCTCGCCGACGCGTCGAAGCTGTCGCTGTCGTTCTACGGCAAGCGACCGGGCCCGGGCATGAAGCTCGACAAGCTCAGCCTGCAGTTCGCCCTGCACGAGACCGGTCGTCAGGCCGACGTGCTCGAGGCGTACGAACGGCTGATCTACGACGCCATGAGCGGCGACCACACCCTGTTCACCACCGCCGACGGCATCGAGCGGCTGTGGGAGCTGTCGTCGGGCCTGCTGGAGGCACCGCCGCCCGTGCGGCCGTACTCGCCCGGCTCGTGGGGGCCGAACGCCATCCACCAACTGGTTGCGCCGTACGCCTGGCGCCTGCCGTTCGAGCGGGCCTGGCGCGACAAGATCGTCTGACCCGCTCGGCCGACGCTGGTCCCGTCGCCCCGCCGGGTCCACCTCTACGCTGCGCCCATGGCTGAGATCTTCCTCCCGTACGTGGCGTCCCGACCCGACGACCCTGCCCTCGTCGACGAGGCCGGGGTCACCACGTGGCGCGAGCTGAACGAGCGGGCCAACCGCCTCATCCACGCCGTGCGCGCCGCCGGTGTGCCGGTGGGCGGCGTGGTCGCCGCCATGCTGCCGAACCGGCGCGAGTACCTGGAGCTGTTCGCCGCCGCCTCGCACGGTGGGTTCCTGGTCGTGCCCATCAACTGGCACTGGGTGGCCGACGAGGTCGCCTACGTCCTGGAGAACGCCGGCGTCACCGTGTTCTTCGCCGACGAGCGCTTCACCGAGGTGGCCGTCGCCGCCGCGGCGACGCGGCCCGAGTTGACCACGCGCGTCGCCGTCGGCGGCGCCATGGACGGGTTCACGCCGTGGGCCGACTTCGTGGCCACGGGCTCGCCCGACGAACCGAACGAGCAGCTGCTCGGCGGGCCCATGTTCTACACGTCGGGCACCACCGGTCGGCCCAAGGGCGTGCGCAGCGCGCTGTCGACCCCGGGCGCGCCGGCCAGCATCCTGCAGTTCATCGCCGCCGGGTTCAGCCAGGGCATGGGCCTGCCCGCCGACGCGGTCAGCTACCTGAACGGACCCGTGTACCACTCGGCCCAATGGGCCTTCAACGTGCTGCCGCTGCTGGCCGGATCGAGCGTCGTCATGAGCGACAAGTTCGAGCCGGCCGAGGCGTTGCGCATCATCGACACCCACGGCGTGACCAACACGCACCTCGTGCCCACCCAGTTCGTGCGCCTGCTGAAGCTGCCCGACGCGCTGCGCGCCGGGTTCGACGGATCGAGCCTGCAGGTGGTCTGGCACGGCGCTGCACCGTGCCCGCCCGAGGTGAAGCGGCGCATGATCGAGTGGTGGGGACCGAAGATCACCGAGTACTACGGCGCCACTGAGGCCAGCGTGGTGAGCCTGTGCACGAGCGAGCAGTGGCTGGCCAAACCGGGCACGGTCGGGCCGGTGCTGCCCACCAACGACGTGATCATCATCGACGAGGACGGCAACGAACTGGGGCCGAACCAGTCGGGCACCATCTACGTGCGCAACAAGATGGGCATGGACTTCGAGTACCACGGCGACGCCGACAAGACGGCCCAGGCCCACCTGCAGCCGGGCGTGTTCACCATCGGCGACGTCGGCTACCTCGACGAGGACGGCTGGCTGTTCCTGTCCGACCGCAAGATCGACATGATCATCTCGGGCGGCGTGAACATCTACCCGGCCGAGATCGAGGGCGTGCTCGTGGGCCACGAGGCCGTGCGCGATGCCGCGGTGTTCGGCGTGCCCAACGAGGAGTTCGGCGAGGAGGTGAAGGCCGCCGTCGAGCTGCACGACGGGTATGGGTCCTCGCCCGAGCTGCTGGCCGACATCCAGTCGTACTGCCGATCGAAGCTCGCCGGCTACAAGGTGCCGCGCTCGATCGACGTGGAGGAGGCGCTGCCGCGTCACCCCACGGGCAAGCTGTACAAGCGCATCCTGCGCGACCCGTACTGGGACGGCGTGGGTCGCTCGATCTAGGGAGGCGCGACCTTGTGCTCACCCCTAAGGTCTCACCCTCCCGGGTCGACGTAAGACGGTCCTTGCCTTCGATGGGTTGATCGTGGGTCGCGCTTGGGCGTTCCGTGTCGCGACCACTCGTAGCGTGGCTCGTCATGCCCTTCCCCACTTCGAGCACCGTCGACCCCGGCGTCGCCGCCCTGCATCGCACGGCGGCAACGGCCGGGTTCCTGGCCTACGCCCTCATGGTCGGCACCGTCTGCTGGGGCGTGCTGACCACCACACACCTCGCCCGGCGCAGCGTTCGCCGCCAGACGCTCTACGGCGGTCACATGACCATGGCCGTGATGACGCTGTCGTTCCTGACGATCCACATCGCCGGCAACCTGTTCAACCCGCTATCACCGCTCGGCATCGCCAACGCGGTGCTGCCGTTCTTCCCCGGTAGCACGTTCGGGGTGAGCATGGGCGTAGTGGGTGCCGAGCTCGCCGCATGCATCACCATCTCGGTGTGGTTCCAGCGCAGGCTGGGCTACCGCACGTGGCACCGCATCCACTGGCTCGCCTACCCGGCGTACATGCTGTCGCTGGCCCACACGGTCGTGAGCGGCAGCGACGTGCGCACCGAGCTCGTGGCCACGGCGCTCGTCGCCTCGGCCCTGTGCGTGACCGCACTGTTCGTGTTCCGTGCCCTTCCGTCCACCTCGCTGGTGCGCACCACCGTCGCGCCGGCCGAGCACTGAGGAGCGTCCCATGTCCCCCATCGAGATCGACACCTGGTCACCGCCGATCGACGCACCCGCGGTGCGCATCACCGTGAGCGTCGACAACAACCACTGCCACCGCTACGCCGTCTGTCAGCAGGAGGCGCCGCACGTGTTCCAGCTCACCACCGACGGCCGCCTCGCCTACGACCCGACGCCCGACGCGGCGTCGCTGGCGGCCGTGCGCCAGGCGGCGCGCGTGTGCCCCATGCAGGCCATCACCGTCGAGGAGCGCTCGACGTGAACCGCGACCGCATCGTGATCATCGGGGGTGGGCTGGCCGGCCTGCGCGCCGCAGAGCGGCTGCGTGAGCTCGGCTTCACCGGCGCCGTCACCATGATCGGCGAGGAACCCCACGCGCCGTACAACCGCCCGCCTCTGTCGAAGCAGATCCTCGAGCACAAGGTGCATCCGGCCGATCTCGGCTTCCAGGTGCACGTCGAGCTCGACGTCGACTTCCGCCGTGGTGTGCGGGCCGCCCGTCTCGACCCGGTGGAGCGCCTCGTCGTGCTCGACTCCGGCGAGCCCGTTCCCTACGACGGCGCGGTCATCGCCACCGGCGTCAGCGCCCGGCCGTTGCCAACGGCACCCGGCCACGACGAGCGCGTCGTCGCGCTGCGCACGGTGGACGACGCCGTCACGCTGGACGCGGTGATGCGTCGGGCCCGCCGCCTGCTGATCGTCGGTGGCGGCTTCATCGGCTGCGAGGTCGCATCCACGGCGCGCCGGCGCGCCCTCGACGTGACGTTGGTGGATCTGTCGCCCCACCTGTTGGGTCGCGTGGTCGGCCCGGCGTTGGGCGCCATGGTGACGCAGATCCACGCCGACGCCGGGGTCGACCTGCGCCTCGGGCGCAGCGTCGTCCAGTGGCGCACGAGCGCCCGTGGCGTCACCGCGGTGCTCGACGACGGCGCGCTGGTGGTGGCCGACGCGGTGCTGGTGGCCATCGGCACCATGCCCCGCGTCGACTGGTTGGCCGACCTCGACCTCGACCTGCGCGACGGCGTCCTGTGCGACGAGACGTGCCACGTCGTCGGCCTGGACGACGTGGTCGCCGCGGGCGACGTCGCCCGCTGGCCCAACGCACGCTTCGGCGGCGGGGCCCGCCGGGTGGAGCACGGGATCAACGCCATCGAGCCCGGCCAGGCCGCGGCGACGAGCCTGCTCACCGGCCGCGGCGCCGCGGCGCCGCGGCGCGCGTCACGCCGGGGGGGGGGGTCTGGGGGGTGCAGCCCGGCGGGGGCGTCCAGGCCGTCGGGGTGGCGGGGGGGGGGGCCACGATCGCGCGGGGCGGAGGTTCGCGCGCGGGC